>MPMJ01000068.1 GCA_002238425.1 SAR202 cluster bacterium bin16
GGACCACATGCTTACTGGTATTCAGGGTGTATGCCTTGTTCCAGTTCTTGGAGGGCTTGGGGCGGTAGTTTGCGTTAGGAAGGGTGCGATGACTTCCCGCGTGAAGAACCGTGAGTGAACTGGGAGACTGGAACGACCTGGACTGGCCCATCACGCGGGAGGATGAGGAGCACGTGAAGGCGCACATCAGGTACATGCCGTGCGATATCCCCCGGGTGGACGCCACCTTTGAACTGAGCAGCGACAGCCGTCGGTACGTGGGGACAGGCCGGTTGCAGAAGGGCTGCGTCGACGACATCGAGATAGCCGAATACCACTGGCAGCCGGTCAAGCGCGTCTGGTTCAGCCCCAATCCGAGCGTCAGTTTCGACCCCGCCAGCTTCTCCATCCCTGCAGGCAACGCGAAGGACGGGGTCAGAATCACGCTCACGCCTGAGAATGATGTTATCCTCGGGGGTGCGCGCTACCTGTACATCCAGCAACTGACGACAGGATGATGGGCACTGCGGGGACGGGCAGGTAAGCAATGACTCGTGAGGGACGCAGATGATACTGGTCATCCTGCTGGGAGCACCGGTGGCTGCCATGGTGGTGTTCTCCCTCGTGGTGATGTACCTGTCGCCCCTGTGGATCATTGCGAGCCTGCTGTTCGCTCCGTTCGCGGGCCGGATGTACGAACGGGCTGCCACGGCAGCCGGAGTGCAGCAGGACCGCCGCACACTGCGGCGGTCCGGGATGATTGCCGGTGCGTTGCTCATCGTTCCGTGGGTCTACATGATGAGAGACCTCAAAAGGAAGCGCACCGGCTCGTGGGTATTCCACCCGCGGGCCGTCTATCTCCTGTGGTTGCTGGGGCCGACCGTCCTCTTCTTCTTCTTCGCAGTCGGTGGCACCTTGACGCTGCTGGGGCAGGAACCAATCCCCGCGTGGATGTACATCGGCATCGTAGCCGCGCCCTGCAGCCTCCTGTCGCTCCTGCGCGTGTCCAGCACGCCACAGGTGCGGTCGCTCCCCGATCGGCCTTGGAGCCTGCTCAGACCCTACGCATGGGCGGTCTTCTGGATGGTGGTCGCCATCCCGTTGTCCGTATTCGTCTACTTCGCACAGGAACCAAGGCCCTTCTCCGGCTAGGTCTTGCCGAAACGCAGAAACGAGGAATGGCGATGAGCAAGCAACCACCAGAGGAACAGCAGGAAACGCAGACCGGCGTTGACCCCGTGGTCC
The DNA here is from genome assembly GCA_002238425.1 of SAR202 cluster bacterium bin16. GTDB lineage: Bacteria > Chloroflexota > Dehalococcoidia > Lucifugimonadales > Australimonadaceae > Bin16. The sequence continues at coordinate 1,225 of MPMJ01000068.1, forward strand.
TGCTGGTGCTGTCGCTGATGCTCCTGTGCGGATGCGGACTGATGCTGACCATATCGAGCACGTCCGTAGGCGGTATCGGGGATACCGTCGCTGATGTGGTGGGAGTGGTGGGCGTGCTCCTCGGGGCGGTGCTGCTCTATCGCGCGGTGAAACGCCTCGACTGGTGGTAGGGAGATGGCGATGAAGGCGGTCTCACGTTTCGAGCGCAGGTCACCCGCCAGCAGTTCTGGACTACAGGTGCGGGAGGCAGGGCGATGCTGCACGGTCGGATGGGACGCCCCCTGTATGCATTGGGCATCGCGCTGTCGGCGATTGCTGCGTTCATCTCCTATCTCTTCGCTATCGCGGTGTCCATCGCCTCCGGCTCGATAGAACCGGGCATCATCGTGCTGGTGATATCGGGGGCGTTGATAGCGATTGTCCAGTTGCCCCTTCATGTGAAGCGGTTGCACGACGTTGACCTCTCGGGCTGGTGGCTCCTGGTACCCGCCGCACTGACAGGCGTGCTTCTGGTTACTGCCCGGACGATGGCGGGGCCGGACGGACTCAACGTATTCGCTGCGGAATGTTGGGTTGTGCCCATCCCCTATGCCCTGGCATGTGCTGCTGGATTCGCGTGGCCGGGGCACCGGGGGAGCAATCGGTACGGCCCACAACGCGTGGGGCACTCCACACTGGTCAACGTCGCCAGCACGATTGGAGCAGCGGGACTCCTGCTGCTGCTCGCAGTGGTGACCGTCACGTTCTTCACATCGTAGGGGGAACTTTATCCCTGACTACACAAACCATTGACTAGGGAGGTGATTGCCCTTCCAGCGGTTGCACTCGCCGCACAGCTTGCCGGTCTCCTGGGCGTGAGCCCCTACCGGCTGCGGCGCTGGAAGAACGGGGAAGAGGACCCCAACCCTCCCCACCTGTTCGCAGTGCTGACGGTCGCTGAAGTGATGGGACTGCGGGACGGCGTACTGATGTGCCCGGAGCGTGACTTTCCAGGCGGGGTCGTCGTTGAGGCGCTGCGGCGGCGGGCAGTCGCGGCGTAACCACAGTCTTCAAGGGAAGGTCGGACCGCGTCCGCTGCCGCGGCATCTTCGGCGTTGGCAGTTGAGAGTATGGAACGGCACACCTAGGTTGGAGGCGAGACGGTCAGCGTGTAGCTGCCGGTGTAGCCCTGCCCTTCCACAGCGACGTGGTAGTCGCCCGCACTGGGTGCTTCCCAGACGATGCGCGACGCCCCGATGGCGCTGTCGGAGGCCAGGAAGCCGCCGCTGGAATCCTGCAGTTCCAGGCTCGAGTCTGACAGCGTGCCGACCTCCACGTCGATTTGGTAGACCTGCCCTTCTCGTGCGGTGAAGCGGAAGACGTCAACATCGCCCACGTAGTCGATGGCTCCGGGGACGGGCGTCCCCACTGTGATGGCGTCGGCGGCCTCGACATAGCCAGCATGGTCATCGACGATGCTGGAGAGCGAGACGGTCAGCGTGTAGCTGCCGGTGGAGCCCCCCCATATGTCAACGGCGATGTAGAAGTCGCCTGTGCTCGGTGCTTCCCAGACGATGTGCGACGCATCGGGGTCCTGGAAGTCACGGCTGTCAGTCAGGATGCCACCGGTGGAATCCAGCATCTCCAGATTACCGCGCCCTATGTCGACCTGGTAGATCTGTCCCTGCTGTGCGGCCAAGCGGAAGACGTCGACGTCGCCCACGTAGTCGATGGCTCCAGGGACGGGCGTCCCCACTGTGATGGCGTCGGCGGCCTCGACGGTGTCGGCGTAGTCGTCGTCGGGATTCGCGATCGAGACAGCCAGCGTGTAGCTGCCCGTGGAGTTCGCTGAGTATCCCTCCATCCTGATGTAAAACTCGCCTGTGCTCGGCGCCTTCCAGACGATGCGCGATGCAGTGAGACCTCCAGAACTGCCGTAGATGCCTTCGGAAGCGAGGCCCTGGTTGCTATGTTGGAACAGCACCATATGAGAATCGCTCAGCGTACCGAGTTCCGCGTCGATCTGATAAATCTGTCCCTCCTGTGCGGTGAAGCGGAGGGCATCGGCATCGCCACCGTAGTCGATGGCCCCGCGGATGGTTGCCCCCACGTCGATGGCGGCAGCGCCATAGATGTAGTTGGCGTAGTCGTCAACATAGTCGACGGGGGAGACGGTGATCGCGTAGCTGCCGGTCGGGTCCCACACGCCCACGACAGCGTAGTAGTCGCCCGTGCTAGGCGCTTCCCAGAGGATGCGCAAGTCCGAGGAATGTATAGTAGGGAGTCCTGGGGCCAGTTCCCCGCCATCGGAGTCCCACAGGGACAGATGGAAGTTGCTCTGCGTACCGGGCCCCACGTCGATCCGGTAGCGTTGCCCTTCCTGCGCGGTGAAGCGGAAGACGTCGAGCTCGTCGTATGCGACAGCTTCGTGGACGGTTGCCCCCACGTCGATGGCAATGGTCCACTTGCCGAAGTCAGCCGTCGTGGGAGTGTCGAACAAGGATGGGGGACACCTGCCTGCGTTCTCCAGTGCAGCCTGGGTCCGGTGCGGAAGCGCCTCGAAGGCCCATACCGCCGCCGCGTCAGAGTAGTACGCGTCGGGGCCGAGGACCAAGTACGTCAGGGCGGGCAGGACCTTCGCGAAGTCCCAATACGCGGTTCCCGAGGATGGGATCAGGAACCCCAGGGTCGCCACTGTCTGGGCGAACGTGCCGAAGGTGCGCAGGACATTATCATCGCCGGCGCGCGCCCGGGCTCCATCCCGAACGATTCGCAATGCGTCCAGCCTGGCCTCGTGAAAATCCTTGAGCTCGGTCGGCGGGACCAGTTGGTCAAGGCGCGTGACGGTTTCGTCCGCGGCTCTCGCGAATGCGCCCCATGTGCCGGAGCCCTGACCGTCCTGAATGATGGCGTTCAGATCGGATTGGCACGCCTGCGCATACGCATCGACGGACAGCGCTCCCGTCACTGCCGTGGGGGTGGCATGGGGCATGGCGGTCGGAGTGGGCGTTGGGGCGGCGGGGGGCGTGGCCGTAGGAGTAGCAGTGGGAGTAACCGTAGGAGTGGGAGTCGGCGTGGCGGTTGGAGCCGGGACGGGGACACCCCTGCATGAAGTCATCAGAAGCACCGCCACCCCGGCTGCCAGTGCGACAAGAAGAACGCTCTTGCGCGACGCGAGCCTCTCGCCGATGGCAAACCTGCCCGGCTTCACGTTGTCGTCCGAACGGACGGTGACGTCGCTGATATTCACGCCGTTGCTTTGGTGGTCACGACGACGCATCCGTCGTGGAAGATGGGAGATCGACTCAAGCCACCTTGCTCCTGCGTTCCTGGTGCCCGTAGGTCACGCTCTTGCCGCCCCGCCTCGTCGACGGCCTCCAGAGAGACGAGGGCGGCGATGCTGACGTTTGAGGGTCCCGGATGCGCCCGTGTTCGGCAGCCACGGCGAATTCGTGGCCTCCAACTCTACCCGGTCGACGAACTCGGCCACTTGCTCATACGTCAGGCCAAGCGGCGCGCCTGCCTCGTCTACCGTCAGCCATTCTGCGCGCATCGTGTCTTCCTCGTTCGCTGCGTCGGCTCCTCGCGGACGTTCGCCCACAGTTCTGTCTCGGCAAGCGTTACGTTCCATGCACCGTCCGGCTGCAGAGCGGCGGTCAACCAGTTCCCATATCCTCCGTTCGAGAGTATGACTTGGAGGCAATGGCTTCCCCAAAGCCAACCGCGCCGATGGACCCCGCGTGGTCGCGCCACTGGTCCGTGGCCACGCGCCAGGCGTCGAATTGCTCCTGTGTCGCCAGCCCGTACTTCGTCGCTGCTCCCATGACCTCGTTCGAGAAGAACCAGCCAGTGGCGACGGCGTGGAAGAAGGCGATGTCCTCACTGGTGCCGAAGAAATCGAACGAAGCGCTCGCTCGAATGCCGGTGAAACCGGCCTCCAACAAGACCCCCTTCAACTCCTTCCCCATCTCAGGATGGCCGCCGTTGGCTGCGATGAGCCGTGCGAACGTGGCCCATGCATCACTGTTGCCGAGGTCGGGCGCCATGAACGAGGAAGAGCCGATCATCTCGCGGCTGGCGATCATGCCGCCGGGCTTCAGCACCCGCTTCACCTCCGCCAGCACTGCCTGCGTGTCCGGAATGTGCATCAGTACCGCATGACAGTGGGCGACATCGAACGAGTCGTCTTCGAAGGGCAGCGCCGTGACATCGCCAACGTGGAACGTCGCATTGGTGTGTTCCCCCGCCTCGGCGGCAGCCCGGGCCATCAGTACCTGCGACTCTTCGAGGTCGATGCCGTGCAGTTCGCCCGGCTCTATCGCCTTCGCCAACCCGACCGAGATGGTGCCCGGGCCGCAGCCGAAGTCCAACAGGCGCATGCCGGGTTCCAGGCGCGGAAGCAGGTATGCGGCGTGAGTCTGCGCGCTGCGGCGGTGCAGCATCCGCAGGAAGTCCTCGCTGTAGCCCATCGTGTATCCGGATGTCTGTTCAGTCATTGCACTGCGCTCCCTTCATGAGGCCGCTTGTGTATCGGTGAGGTTGTTGACACCTGGGATGGGAGATACGCATCTAATCACGAGCGCGGCACGAACCGCGCGGAAGCCGTGGCGCATATTTCATAGAAGGCTCCCTCGTCCGGGCGAGTCACACGGCCACTATAGCATGACGCCCGCTCTAATGCGTGAACACTCGGTGAGTATGCAGTAACTGGGACGGTGAACATGGTTGACGGGTATCAACATCACTCCTGCTGGGGAGGAGGTGTTGAGGCCGCCCGCAAAAGGTAGGCGCGCACGGCGAGCCGCGCGAGGATGCGCAGCCCGTGTTCGAGCAGCTCCCGCTGCGCCGGCGAATAGCGGGATGCTGGGCCTTCGCTCTCCGATGGCTGCCCCCCCCATCCGCAACAAAAGCAGCACCCGGTGCACCAGAACGTGCCGAGATGTCCTTGTCGCTCCTACTTCTCACGGTTACCTCCGGCGGTCTGTTCAGCGTGTGACCGTGGAGGGCGCGACGCAATGCCGAGTGCGGGGATTCACCGGCGATGTCAGGAGGCGCGAGTCTCGGTGCTATAGTGTCCATTCAGAGCGGCGGTCGTCCGACACAGCCCGCTCGTATCAGGAGGAGACGGTATGCCCACGTTCAGCACACTGCCGATCGGTGAGGCCCGCGCGAGGAGCGCAACAGGCAAGCGCGCGGCGTTGCTGCAGGAATACGTCGGCTACATAGAGCGAGTCGCACCCGGCGAAGCGGGGAAGCTCGAGGCCGGGGAGGGTGAGACGACGCAGGCGATCCGGCGCAGGCTGAACGCGGCTGCGGAAGCGCTGGAGAAGCAGCTGGAGTTCCGACGCACCGACACCGCCGTCTATTTCTGGCCATCCGAGGGGAAACGACGTGGTCGGCCTCGCAATAACCCGGTCACAGGGGTCGCCGTGGGCAGCGGAGGAGAGACGGGCGTAGGTGGATCGGCCTGACCGGCATCAACGCCGAGGTCGAACTCGCACGTCCGGAAGGCCTCGAACATCGCCCGGTCATTCTCGGAGTTCATCCCTTCGTTGGTGTAGGCCTCGAAGAACTGCTCGAACCCGCCGAACTCGGCAGCCAGGCACCTGAGCACCGACGGCGGCGGGAAATACTCGTCCCACGCCGGGAGCACTTCCGACTCCTCATCGCTCAGACACAGTGCCGCGCGCATGTACGCCTCCGTCAAGCGGCCGGACACATTGTTCCCCGGTGCGAACAGTTCCCCGTGTTCGGCGAAAACTTCCCGGAGGCATGCCTTGCTATCGGCCGAAAGCCCGGTTGGCCTGATCCTCGCCGCAGTCACCGCGAAACCAATCCCGGCATTTGTCGCAGGCGACAGGCAGTCGAGCCAAGGGCCCAGCCAAGTGAAGGCCTCGTCGAATACGTCCGGGCCGAAGGCCATACGCAGGCACTCGGCATCAGATGGAAGGAGCACCTCGATCACCTCCCGTACTGTGGTATCGGAGGTGAGTTCGAGGTCCCACAGGTCCAATGGGCGTGATTCACTATGCGGGAGCGTGGCAGTCGACAGCGGGGTCGGCTGGCTGTTCACTGTGGCTCTCGGCGTGGGCACCACTGTGTCCGCCGGAGTCGGACTGGGCTGTCCTCGCAGAGCGAACGACGGTGTGGGGGTCGCCGTTGGCAGGGGCGGCCTGACCGGTTCGTAGCGTTCACAGTCATGCAGGTGGACGACCGGCCTCACATAGTCCCCCACCGTGCAGGTCGCTGTGAACTCGACCCCCGCGTTCTGGACCAATACGACGCCCGCCGGGAGATCGCTCAGGGCCGCCTCGCCCTTGCCATCTCCATCATGATCGTAATCGGCTGCATCCAGGTACACGATCCAGTCCTCGATCCGTGTGATGGTGCCCGAGACCGTCACACGCCCGCCCTTCCAAGAGTAGTCGTACCGGGTCGCATTGCCCTCACCCTCGGCCCAGAGCACGGAGGCGGTCACGGGCCATGGAGTGGGCAGCGGGGTGGGTGTGGGGCTTTCCCCGCATGCCGCGGCCACAGCTAGGACGGCCAGGGCTGTCATCAGGGTCCCGGTTCGCAGCATCCGTTCACCTCATCAATAGGAGTGCCCATTCCCGTGGATTAGTGCGCTACTTGACTCTGTTCTTGTGGCACCGCCCCCTCTTCAGAGCAGGGGGCGGTGGAGAATGGAGGTAACCGCGTATTGGAACACCTACTATAGAACGCAGGACCCTATCCGCGTTCTTGCTACTGTGGGTGAGCATGCCCCGAATATTGTCCAGGCTTCAAGGTGACTAGCGGTGTAGGGCAGATCCTGCGCATTCTGGGTGCAAGCAATACTCAGGTTCTCTCCCCGTCTTCGCTAGCGTGCAGGCGATGGCATCCTCCAGGAACCGAAACCACATGCACCTCCGAGCCAGTCCTCGGGTATAGCCTGATCCTTCCGTCCCCGTCCCGCCTGAAGACACGGCAGCGGCCGTAATGGTCTATCGCCTCATTGTGCGACTGGACATAGACCCACTATCTGTCGGCGGAACGGTACGGTTCCAGACGCTGCGTACCAGGAACGCGGAGCGGGTGCTTTGGACTGCGGTCGGCGTTCAGGCCGAAGCAGTACAGAGGCATACCATCCAGCACCCCGAGGGCGCGTGCCGCCATGCCGCGGGGTGCGTTCAAACCCCAAGCAACCACCACAAGGGCGGACGCATCGGCGGCCTTGCGGATGTATCGGTCATTCGTGGCCCACTCCTTGGCCGAGAGGACCGCGCTCTGCAGGGCCGACGGCCACCGCGAGCGGAACGGGTTGACGTTGGTGACGATGAGCCTGTGATACTCCCAGCGCTGTGCGAAGTCCACGCAGCGCCGAATGGTCGGATCGTTGTCCACATCGTCGGCGGTGGAAGGGTTGCACATGATGAAGTTCACGGTCTCGTGCTCACCCTCAC
>MPMJ01000015.1 GCA_002238425.1 SAR202 cluster bacterium bin16
CGCCCTGGAACGGCATCCGGATGGGCGGGTCGCCGACAATGAACCCCTCGACCGCCTCGCCGAAGTCGCCCGCCCAGCCGCTGCGCCGCAGCTCGCCGTCCGTGTAGACGCCGATGCCGGCCTGCCGCTGGAGGTCGATCACGCGCAGGATGTGCTCGTTCTCCACCTCCCGCAGCGCCTCCTCGGAGATGCGCCCCCCCTCGAACGCCTCCCGCGCCTCCTTCACCTCCGGCGGCCGCAGGAAGCTGCCAACGTGGTCTGCACGGAACCGGGTTGCCATCGTTGTCCTCCTCTAACCTTCCGTCGTTCCTGCGAAGGCCCGCGCTTTAGCGCGCAACCCCGCAGCCCTGTTTGGTGTAGGGGCGTCCCTGGTGGGCGCCCATGTCCCCCGTCGGCCGGGCCGGGCACCCACAAGGGATGCCCCTACATCAGTCTGGATTCCCGCTTCGCGGGAATGACGGGTGAGAGGCTACCGCAGTGTGAACCCGCTCACCGGCCAGTCGACGTCGATGCCGGGGCCGCTGCCGCCCTCGATCCATCCGAGCTCCCGAAGCAACTGCTGGCTGTAGCAGACCCGACCGCTCACCGCGTCGAGCGGCTCCGTCGACAGCAACAGCACGGCCTGCGCGAGCACGTTCGGATGCTCGCCGCGCGGGTCGTCGTAGCCGGTCACGAGGTGATGGAACACGGTGCCCGGCGTCGGCACGATGAGCGACGGCGCGACCGCCGCGACGCCCACGCCGTCCGCGTACACCTCCGACGCCAGCCCCTGCGAGAAGCGCTCCAACGCCGCCTTCTGCGCGCCGTACCCCGTGCCGCCCTTCAGCCGGAACTCCTCCGCGTGCTCCCCATCGTACGGCCCGTGTCCCGGCCCGATCGCCGCGACCGACGAGATGTTGACGATGCGCCCGCTCTTGCGCGGGACCATGTCCTGCAACGCCAGTTGGCTCAGGATGAACGGCGCGTGAACGTTCACCGCCCACGAACGCATCCACCGGTTCACCGCGTAGTCCGTCACCGGCAGGAAGTAGGAGAGCGCCGCGTTGTTCACCAGCACGTCGACCGGCCCGTAGAGCGACCGCGCCTCCTGCACGAGGCGCTCGCACTCCTCCGCCTCCGAGATGTTCACCGCGACCGCCGACGCCTCATGCCCCGCATCGCGGATGCCCGCGACCGTGTGCTCGAGCGAGCCTTCCAGCGGATGGTCGCCCTCGCGCAGCGTCCGCGCCGCGCACACCACGCGCCCGCCCTCCGCCGCCAGCACCCGCGCGATCTCCGCCCCGATGCCCCGGCTCGCCCCGGTCACGATCACCGTCTGCCCATCCAGCTTGCCCAACGCGTTCACCTCCCACGTAGCCGGTGCATTGTAACCCTCACCCCCATCCCCTCTCCCAGCGGGAGAGGGGAGGCCGAAGGGCACCCACAAGGGATGCCCCTACACCAGGCACCGCTCCGCCTCCCCGGGGCTGCGAGGTTGCGCGCCAAGGCACGGGCCTCCGCAGGAACGACGGAAGGGGCGACCAAGAGTGTCAACGGGGGGTGTGATGACATTCTTGGTCTGGCTTCCAGGAGTGGAGCGCGGGCCTGCTTTGACATTCTTGGTCTCCATTCAAGAGGCGTTTCCGAGGCCGTGGCCTGCTTCCCACAACCAAGGAACCAACAATCTCATGCGTTTACAACTTCATCGGGCGTTTCGGGTGTCTCATCCTGATGCAAAGGGTTGCGCTGGGGGAGCGACCAGTACCATGCTCCCGCGCCGTTTGAGCCGTCGGGAATGCTGACGCGGAATGCCCTGACGTTACAAAGCGCGCGGGCGCGGACGAGGGTGGAACGGGATATGCCAATCATGGCAGCCTCGCGCTCGATCTCAGTGGCGGGACGCGGGCCATCTTGGAGAGCGCGCACGAGGAGGGACTGCGCCGCGCGGGTCTTCGCGCCGTCGTTGGGGCGGGGTCCGATCAGCGCCTTCATGTGGGCAGGGAAGACGGGTTTGCGCCAGGCGACGGTGAAGGCATCCGATGGGGGAAGGACGAAGGGGATGGCGGGGGCGTCGTCGCTCATGGCGGGCCGGAGGGGGATGAGGAAGCGGCGTTCCCCGGGTTCGACAACAGCGGTAGTGAAGACGACGGAGGCCTGTGCGAGGCGGCGTTGCATGGCGGTGACGGCTCGGGGGTAGCCGGGCGCGGGGTTGTGGGTGAGTGCAATCACGGCGGCGCCGGTGTGAGCAGCGAGGGCCCTGAGCATGCCGAGGATGGTGGCAGGCTGGGCGCGGTGCATCGAGGCTAAGTCCTCCGCCTGGTCGACAATGAGCAAGGCAGCGCTTCCGGCTTCGATGAGGTTGGCGAGGCGTCCCATGACGTGATTGAGGCTCGGCCATGGCGCCGCCAGTCTGGGTGCGGCGACCGTTGGTTCCTCGAACGTGAAGAGCTGCTGGGGGCGTCCCGAGCCAGAAGTATGCCGGGGAGCGGGCCGCTCCTCGTCGTCCCAGTCGTCCTCCTCGGCATCGTCCGGCTCGTCCGTGTCCTCGGCGGGCGGTTCGTCCGGGTAGTAGTCGATGGGGAGCGTGGTTGAGAGGAGGTCGGCGAGGTAGATGCGGTCGAGGTCCGCGCCGAACAGGCGGAGGGTGGGCAGGATGTCGGCCCTGGGGTTGCCGTTGAGCGGAGCGAGGACGACGGGCGCTGCGGGGAACGGGGTGTCCGGCTGATCGGGCGCGGGGGCGCCGCGTGAGACGCGTGCGGCGATGTCCAGGGCGATGGAGGTCTTGCCGGACGAGGGGTACCCGGCGATAAGGGTGAGCTTGCCGAGGGGGATGCGGTTGGGCCAGAGCCAATCAGGAGGTTGCTGAATGAGGAAGTTGAATGGCTGGAGCCCTGCCTCCTGCGCGCCGGACGAGGTGAAGAGGTGCGATTCCGGCAGGAGGCCGCGCCTCGCCAAGGCGTTCAGGATGCGGCGCTTCGGGCAGCGCGTGCATTCGAACGAGAAGCCGTAGCCGTGCTCGTAGCGGATGGTAAGTGTGGGCACTTCGGCGTTGTTATGGGAGGGACAGTGGACCTTGTAGCCGTCTGCACACGAGCAGCCGGAGACTCCGCACCTGAGGGCGTGCTTGAGCCGGAAGCCGTACTCCCTCTCCTCCGGTGAGAGTTCTTCGGGCGAGATGCGACGGACGGGCGCTGGCGGGGGTTGGGTAGTCATGAGGACATGGTAGGGAGGGGTGGGTTGGGGGTGCAACGGGCGCGTGTCACAAAATCAACAGACACCTATGCGATGCCTAGGGAGGGGCGCGTTTTGATCCTGCAACAGGGGGGTCGTGATGGGCGATGGCTCTTGGCCTTGACGCTATCCCGAAGGTTCTACACAGGATTGCTTCTTGGCAACTTCCTCTTGATATAATCAACGAGCTAGCGACGCCTACTAGCCAATCAATCGGTTACCGTTATGGGAACGCCGGAGGCTGACAGGAGGAAGTGAGTGGCCCACCCTCCCAAAGACAAGTCAATAGAACGCCTGCGAAGCATGCGGAATACAATTGAAGAATTGCTGCACTTGCCGAGATTCTCACCTGAGTATGAGAGGTGGCGCAGGAATACTTCTATAGCGATAGCCAATACTTTTCGAGATGAACCTCATTATACTGAAGAATTCAACCGAATCGAATATACTTCTAAAGTCGCCTACTTTGGCATGCCCGACCAAATCGACCAGAGGGCCTACGAAGAGGGGCTAGGGTTCGCAGCTGCGATGCTTGATTCAATGATTGATGAGATCAAGGAGTATTGGGTGCAAGACCATGATATTCCAGCCTCCAATACTTCGGAAGCTGGGTTGATTCTCACAAATAAAGTCTTCGTGGTACATGGCAAAGATGATGGCACTAAGGAGACTGTTGCTCGGTTTCTAACGAAGCTAGGTTTAGACCCAGTAATTCTCCATGAACAGCCCAACCAAGGGCGTACGATAGTGGAAAAATTCGAGCAATATGCCAGTGTAGGCTTCGCCGTCGTATTGCTCACCCCTGATGATCTCTGTCAGCACCCCGATGATTCTGAGGGTTCACGCTATCGCGCTAGGCAGAACGTGATCCTTGAGTTGGGATTCTTCCTAGGAAAACTGGGCCGGAACAGGACTTTTGTCCTGCGGAAAGACAATGTAGAGATACCCTCCGACTATGATGGAGTGCTGTATACCCCAATCGACGACAGAGGGGCTTGGAGAATGCAGTTGGTGCGGGAAATCAAGGAAGCAGGAATCGAGGTGGACGCGAATTTGGCGTTGTAGCAAACTGGGAGGGGGCTCCGTTCGAAATGATACACTCCCCATTCCCGCGGCCACGCGTGATCAGACGGCCACCCTGGCCCCGCTTTCGCGGGAATGACAGCAGAGAAGACTGCAAGGGTGTGGCGCACCGCGCGCTTTCGCGCTAACGTTGCCCCCATGCGCGACAAGGTCTACCCCGACTTCGACGCGGCCGTCGCCGACATCCCGGACGGCGCGTCCATCATGCTCGCCGGCTTCGCCGGGCCCGGCACCGCCCGCAACCTCATCGCCGCGCTCCACCGGCAGGGCGCGAAGGGGCTCACGCTCATCTCCAACACCCCCGGACGCTGGCAGGACGACCGCATCGACTGCGGCGTCCTCGTCAAGGACGGGCGCGTTGCGAAGATCCACGCCGCGTTCACCGCCTCGCCGCACCCGTCCGTGCCGTCGCCGTTCACCGACCTCTACGAGGCGGGGAAGATCGAAGCGGAGCTGATGCCGCAGGGCACGCTCGCGGAGCGCATCCGCGCCGCCGGGGCGGGCATCGCCGCCTTCTACACGCCCACCGGCGTCGGCACCGAGATTGCGGACGGCAAGGAGACGCGCGTCTTCAACGGCAGGGAGTACGTGCTGGAGACCGCGCTGCCCGCCGACTACGCCTTCGTCCGCGCCCGCCGCGCCGACCGCATCGGCAACCTCCAGTACCACCGCACGCAGCGCAACTTCGGCCCCGTCATGGCCCGCGCCGCGAAGACGACCATCGTCGAGGTCGACGAGCCCGTCGTCGAGGAGGGGAGCATCGACCCCGACCACGTCCACACGCCGGGCTTGTTCGTGGACCGCATCGTCGTGGTGCCGCCGGACGGCATCCAGGAGGAGCCGCCCGAGCGATGACGGAACACCCTCACCCCAACCCTCTCCCAGCGGGAGAGGGGGCCAGACAACCCCTCGACCGGCAGACCATGGCCAACCGCCTCGCGATGGAGTTCCTCGACGGCTGGGTGGTCAACCTCGGCATCGGCATTCCGACGCTCTGCTCCAACTTCGTGCACCCGGACCGGCACGTCGTCTTCCAGTCGGAGAACGGCCTCGTCAACTATGGCCCGCTCGCCGAGCGCGGCGAGGAGGACCCGAACCTCGTGAACGCGGGCGGGCAGTACGTCGTGGAGATGGCCGGCATGGCCATCCTGGACCACGCGGACTCGTTCGCCCTGATCCGCGCCGGCTACGTCGACGTCACCGTCCTCGGCGCGTACGAGGTCGCCGCGAACGGCGACTTCGCCAACTGGAAGGTAGCGGGCGCGAAGGGCGGCGGCATCGGCGGTGCGATGGACCTCGCCGTCGGCGCGAAGAACGTCTTCCTGGCGCTGGAGCACACGACGCGCGACGGCAAGCCCCGGCTCGTCGAGCGCTGCGCGCTGCCCGTCACCGCGGTCGGCGTCGTCAAGCTCGTCGCCACCAACCTCGGCCTCTTCGAGGTCACGGAGCAAGGCTTCCTGCTCACCGAGATCGCCCCCGGCTACACCCCGGACGACGTCCAGGCCGTCACCGGCGCGCAGCTCAACGTCTCGCCAGACCTGCGGGAGTTTCGCCGTCGTTAATGATGCGGGAACCCGGCGTTAAAGATCTCGTGCTTATTATCGATGTATGAAGTATCGGAGAACTGGATGAATTCGGTCACTTGGATGGAACGGCTGGCGTCGCATTACGAGGTGATGCGCAGCCGGTACCCGGAAGAGAAGCTGCTCATCCTGTTCGATATCGACGGCACGATACTGGACACCCGCTACCTGGTCCTCACCGTTCTTCAGGCCTACGATGCGGCCCACGGGACGTCCTGTTTCCGGGACCTTCGCATACCGGACATAACGACGCACGAGGACAACGTGCGGGGTCTCCTGGTGCGGTTGGGGCTGCCCACAACTGAACGCGAGCGGATCGCGGCGTGGTATGAGCGCACGTACTGGTCGCCGGATGCGGTCCTGCGGGCGCATCGGCCATTCTCCGGAGTCATGGAGGTCATGCGGTGGTTCCAGATTCAGCCCGATACCTTCGTGGGGCTGAATACCGGCAGGACAGAGGCGATACGCGCCGGGACGCTGGACTGTTTGAATGAGTTGGGCAGGGAGTACAAGGTCCGGTTCACCAGCGACCTGTTGTACATGAGGCCGGCCCCCAGGGATCGGAGCGTCCCACAGGTGAAGGCGGATGGGATCCTGCAGTTCCAGCGGGCGGGATACCGGGTGTTTGCCGCGGTGGATAACGAGCCGGCCAACCTGGCGGCGATCGCCGAGGTGGACCCCTCCCACGAGATCATGCTGCTCCACGCCGACACGATCTTCCAGTCCCAGCGGAAGGCGCTGCCGCTGCACTCTGTCAGCGGAGACATGTACGACCTCACACAACTGGCCCAGGAGACGGACCTGCCGCGGCACGTCCAGCTCGTGTGGCACGGGATCAACGACGCGCGCAACCTGCGCCAGTTCCTGGCGTCCAACGTGGCATGGGGTGAGGTGGACGTGCGACTGGACCCGGCGTCCGAGCAGCTGGTGCTCCGGCACGACCCCCTGGACGGCGCCTATCCCTGCCGGCGGCAAGACCTGCTGCCGCTGGAAGACGTGCTGGAGTCCGTGAGAGCCTCCGGCAGGTCGATCAAGCTGGACCTGAAAGAAGGCGGGTCGGTGGTCCACGAGAGCCTGGCAGCCCTGCGGGCGGCCGGCTTCGACGATTCCCGGGTCTGGTTCAACGCCAACGCCAACGTCCTGGGGAAGGAGGGGTTCGCGGTCCTGCAGGACGCCTACCCCTCCGCGATCTTCCAGGTCCCCGTCGATACCATGATCCCTATCCTGCTGAGCAGGCCGGAGGAGGGGCTGGAGTGCCTGGAAGAGCTGCGCTCCTGGGGCATCAATCGGCTGTCGGTCAAGTGGGACAGGCCGCAGATGGGCGAGTTGGTGGATCAGTTGAACGCATGGGGGTTCGATGCCAACGTCTACAACGTCCCGGACCTGAAGGCCTTTCTGAAGACGGCGCTTCTCCTGCCCCGGTCGATCACATCCGACTTCAACTTCCCGCAGTGGCACTACTTCGGCAGGGGCTCAGGCCAGGAAGGCAAGTACCACGAGTATTCCATCAAGACCTGAGCGGCCCTGACCTGGGCGGCGCCTCACCCAGCACGCGCTTCATGAAGCTCTCCGCTATCTCCAGCCCTCGAGGGTCGATGCTGTGGCCGAGCTGCGGCAGGAGGTACGCCTCCACCGGAAAGCCGAGGTCGGCGAGCGTCTGCCCCGCCTTCGCCGTCGACTCGGGCGGCAGCACCGGGTCCTGTTCGCCATGCACGAGGACGATGGGCGGCTTCTGCCGGACCTCGTCGGCCAGCCACTCCGGAAAGAGCAGCGCCCCGCTGAGCCCGACAACGCCCGCCACCTGCCGCTCCATCCGCGGCGCGGTGTACAGCGAGGTCATGCATCCCTGCGAGAAACCGATGAGCACGCACCGGTCGGGCGTCAGCCCGTACTCGTCCAGCAGTTCGCCGACGTACGCCTCGACGATGCGTCCCGCCTCTCGCAGCCCTTCCGAGCGAGCCTCCGGCGGTTCGAGCGGGAACCAGCGCAGGCCGAAACCGGCCTCGACATACGGGTTGGGCGCGTCCGGCGAGTGGAAGGCCATGTGGGGGAAGCGCCGGCCCAGCGCTATCGTGAGCCCGATGAGGTCGTTCCCGTCCGCGCCCAGACCGTGCAGCAGTATCCCGAGCGAGTCCGGCGCGCCGCCCGCGAACGGTTGGCGGGACGGGCCATTCAGTATGGGCATGAGCTTCTTTCTCCTTCACGTCGTTCCCGCGAAGGCGGGGACCTCGCAGCCGGTGTGGCGTTGCGGCGCGGGCGTTGTGAGATAATACCCGCATGACGACACGGACACGAAACCGCCCGATAGGCTCCACGCGCATCTCCCATACGGCGGAGAACTACCTGCTCTCGCTCGCCATCCTCCAGGAGGACGGCCTGAAGCCGCACATGAGCGAGCTCGCCTCCTACCTGCGCCGCATCCCGGAGGGCGAGGAGGTCGGCACGACGCTCGCCTCCGTCTCCGGCATGGTGCAGCGCATGGCGAAGGACGGGCTGCTCCAAGTGAACCGGGAGAAGCGGATCGACCTCACCCCCGCGGGGTTCGCCCGCGCCCGCGAGGTTGTGCGCCGCCACCGCCTCGCCGAGCGGCTGCTCGTCGACGTGCTCGGCGTGCCGCTGGAGCTCGCCGAGGCTGAGGCGCACAGCCTGGAGCACGGCATCTCGCCCCTCCTGATTGCGCGTATCGAGGAGCGGCTCGGCCACCCGGACACCTGCCCGTACGGACGCCCCATCTACAAGGCGGACGACACCGCACTCCGCACGTCCGAGCCCGGCACGTTCCGCCTGAGCGAGGCGAAGAAGGGCCCCACCTACGTCGTGACCCGCATCCCGGACGAGGACTACCCGCTGCTCTCCTACCTCGTCAAGAGCGACGTGCTCCCCGGCAGGCGCATCGTCATCGTGGAGGTCGCGGACTACCGCGGCGTCGTCGACGTCAGCCGCGACGGCCAGCAGGTCTCCCTCGGCATGGACGTCGCAGCCCGCATCTGGGTGCGGCCCGCCTAGCGGGCTGCGCGAGCCTTCGCGCGACCCAGCGACCGCCCTATCTTCCCTGAGGACCCTTGCGCAACCGGGCTCGGCGCGGCGTAGTTCTTCCCACCCTCCCGCCCGAACGCTGGTGGGGGACACCCCCACTCCCCCGGCAGAGGGCAGCACCCTCTGCACTCCCCCGAGACACACCTCGCCCCGCCGGTTCACTCTCACGCCTGCATCAAGTGCGGGGCGGCTCTCACAGTCCCTCATCGCGAGGGAAGGGATCAGCGAGGCTGCATCAGCACGTCGACGACCGCAGGCTTGCCCGAGCGCACGACCGCTATCGCCTCGTCCAGCACCGCGCCGAGCGCGTCCGGGTCCGACACCGGCCCGAACCCGGCGATGTCGAACGCCCGCGCGAGCGTGGCGAAGTCCGGCGCGGGGTCGGTGATCTGGATACCGATGCCCTTGTTCTCGACAGGGCGGTCACGCCAGCGGGCTATCCGCTCCTGGTGCTCCTCGTCGTTGTAGTACGAGCGGTTGTTGAACACAACGACGAGCAGCGGGATGCCGCTGTGCGCGGCAGTCCATAGCGCGTTGGACGTCATCAGGAAGTCGCCGTCGCCGACGACGCTGATGCAGAGCCGCCCCGTGTCCCTGTACGCGAGCGCCGCGCCAACCGACGACGGCAGGCCGTAGCCAACCCCGGCGCCGCGTCCACCGCCCAGCTCGTGGGCGTGGTCCGTGATCTCGAGCACGTCGCGCACCCGCCGTCCGTGCGAGCTGACCATCGCCCACTCGACGCCCTTCACCCGCTCCGCGATCTCGCCGTAGAGCCGCGTTGCCGATATGGGCGCGGCGTCCCAGTTGTCGCTCACCCACTTCGCCGCCGCGGCGCGCGCCTCCTCGTGCATCGCAGTCACCTGCGCACGGCGCTCCTCGACCGCCGCGGTGCCCGCGAGCCGCTCCCGCCGCCCCGCCGCCCCGCCCCCCGCCCGCGGGTTGCCCGGCGAGCCGCGCCCGCAGCCCGGCCGCCAGCAGCGGGACCGCCTGCGCGGTGTCGGCCGCGATGGGCACCTCCACCGGCAGCAGCCACTGGTTGTCGGTCACCCAGTTCTGCCGTTCCTGGTCAAGCAGCGTGACGTGGATGAGCCGCGTCCCCTGCGGCACGGCGAGTTGCAGTGCTCCGCGCTCACGCACCGACGGCCCCAGCGGCACGCCGAGGCTCGGCACGTCCAGCGCGAGCACGACGTCGGCCTCGGCCAGCGCACGCTCGCGGACGCTGGTGAGGTCGAGCGGGTGCGTGTTCGGGAAGCCGAAGCGACCCTCGGCGTCGACGACGGCGCACGCCAGCGTGTCCGCAAGCTCTACGACCGCAGGCAGCGCCGACGGGTTGCGCCCCACCTCGCCGACGACCATCACCGGCCACGACGCTCCGGCGAGCACGTCCACAGCCTTCGCCAGCGCATCGGGGTTCGGGGCGGGCGGGGCAGGGGGGCGGAAGAGCGATACGTCCGGCACGGGCAGCGCCTCGTCCATGCGCTGCTCCTGGATCGTGCTGTCGAGGCAGATGTACACCGGCCCCTTCGGGTCGGTCATCGCGGTGCGCATGGCGCGCAGCAGCGACTCGGGCATCGCCTCGATGCTCGCGGGCTGGTCGTCGAACTTCACGTAGTCGCGGACGGCGTTGCCCTGCACGAGCGCGGTGTGCACCCAGTCGGTCGAGCGACGCTGGTTCGCGTCCTGCGGCCCGCCGCCGCCGAGGTTGATAATGGCGGAGCGGTCGCACCACGCGTTGAAGATGGCCATCGAGGCGTGCTGCAGGCCGACGACGTTGTGGAGTCCCGTGGCGATAGGCTCGCCGGTGACGCGGAAGTAGCCGTTGGCCACGGCGACGGCGATCTCCTCGTGGGTGCAGAGGACCATCTCCGGGCCGCCAGAGCCGAAGTTGACGATGGAGTCGTGCAGGCCGCGGTAGCTCGCGCCGGGGTTGAGGGCGATGTACTTCACGCCGAGCGCGCGCAGCACCTCGACCATGTAGTCGGAACCGTAGACGGCGTTGCTGGGCGTGCTGCCCCCGCTCATCGGTGTGTTCTTCTGGGTGGTCGTCATGCGTTCTTCTCCATTACGCGTCTCAGTGCAGGGACGCGTTCGCGGGGTCTTACAGGCGCAGGAGGCGTTCGGCGTTGCCGTGGTAGATCGCCTCGCGTTCGTCGTCGGTGCAGTCGAGGCGGTCGACCATGCCGATGTGGTGGCCATTGCCGAACGGGTGGTCGGTGCCGAGCAGCAACCGGTCTGCGCCGAGGACGCGGTAGCAGTACGCGAGGGCGTCGTCGTTGTGGGCGACGGTGTCGACGTAGATGCGTGCGAAGTAGTCGCTCACCGGCTTCAGGTTGCCTTTGACGTTCGCGCGGATGCGTCCTCCCAGGTAGGGCAGCACGCCGCCGATGTGCGGCACGATGAGCTCGAATCCGGGCTCATCGTCGAAGATGCCCGACTGGATGAGGCGCACGGTGGCCAGGGAGGTGTCGTAGATGAAGCCCATGCCGGGCATGAGCGTGCCGTCTATCGTGGCGGTGTTCAGTGGGGAGGTGGGGTGCAGGTTCAGCGGAACGCCGAGGCTGGCGATGCGGCGGTAGACCGGCATGAACTCCGGAGTGTCGAGTGGCTTTGCGTACGTGTTCGAGAAGAGCTGGAAGCCCTTGAAGCCGAGGTCGTTCACGCAGCGTTCGGCCTCCGCGATGGTCCGGTCAGGGTCGCCGAACCCCAGGCTTCCCATCGCTGTGAACTTGCCCGGGTATTGCTCGACGACGCGGGCGAGGAAATCGTTGATGCGGATGGCCCAATCGTCGGCCTCGGCGCCGCCGAGGAGCTCAGGGCCGGGGATGCCGTGGGTGAGCACGGAGAAGTCCACGCCCATGTTCTCCATCGCCGTGAGCTTGGCCTCGATGTCGCGGTGTCCGGGCGGGGAGACGATGCTGTACGCCGGTGAGCACGAGGTGATGACCTGGCCGTCCCTGATGACGACATTGGGAAACTCGTTGCGCGTCGCCAGGTAATCGGCGAAATCCTGGAAATAGGTATGCGAGTGAACGTCGATCTTCATAGGTCTTTCTGCTCCTCATGGGTGGGCCGCCCCGGAGGGCCCTCACCCTAACCCTCTCCCTCAGGAGAGGGAATCAGACCTCTCCGCTGCCATTACGTTGCCGGTACGAACCGCATCGAGAGCGAGTTCACGCAGTGGCGCGCGTTGGTTGGCGTGAAGCCCTCGCCCATGAAGACGTGGCCCAGGTGCCCTCCGCAGGACGCACACTCGATCTCAGTGCGGAAGCCGTCCGGGTCCGGCAGTCGGTTCACCGCACCCTCGACCTCCTTGTCGAATGCCGGCCAGCCGCATCGTGCGTCGAACTTGTCGATGGAGCGGTAGAGCTCGGCGTCGCAGCGCCGGCAGACGTACATGCCGGGCTCGTAGAAGTCGTCGTACTCGCCGGAGAAGGGGTACTCGGTCCCCTTCTTCTCGATCACGTAGCTTTCCATCGGAGTCAGTTCGTTCCAGGCCATCGTTCTCTCCTCCCTGACGCCGGATACTACGCGAACGCAGGCCAGACGTCCTGCTCGAATCGCTCCCACTGGCCGGGCTGGTCCCACGACGCGAAGCGCACGATGACGGTGTCGGCGCCGGCGTCGCCGAACTCCTGGATGCGCGCAGCGACCTCGCCGGGCGTTCCCCACGGACCCCACGAGCTGCCCCAGTGAGCGACCTTGTAGTAGTTGATGAGGAAGTCGTGGGCTTCGGTCTCCGACGCTTCCTTGTCCTCGCCGAGGTTGACCGTGAGGTAGTAGGCGCGCTGGAACGGCGCATCGGCGCGTCCTTCCTCTGCGCGGACGGCGTCCACCTTCTGGACGGTCTCCGCGTACTGCTCCGGCGAGTCGGTGATGCCGATGATGCCGTCGCCGTGGCGTGCGGCGCGTCGCACCTGCGCCTCGGAGCCGGTGCGGTAGTGGGTCGCCAGCAGCATCGGAACGCCGCCGGGCTGCACGGGCTTCGGGTCGAGGGTCAGGTTATCGAACGCGAAGTGCGACCCGGCGAAGTCGATGTTGTCCTCTGTCCAGAGCCGCTTCATCAGCCGGACGGCCTCGGAGAAACGTCCCGCCCGCGACTCCGGCGCGACACCCGCGGCTATCCAGTCCTGCCGCTGGTCGTCGTTGAACGCGCCGCCGACGCCTGCGCCGATGACGATGCGTCCGCCGGAGACGATGTCCGCCGTGGCGATGCTGTGCGCCAGCGGCACGGGAGGACGGATCGCGGGTAGCAGCACGGCGGTGCCGATGCGGACGCGGGACGTGCGCGCGGCGATGGCGGTCATCGCGTTCACAGGCTCGAGCCGGGGCTTGGAGACGAGGCTGTCGCCAACCCAGACCGAGTCGAGCCCTGCGGCCTCGGCGCGCTCCGCGAGGGTGAGCATGCCGTCCGCGGAGTACGGCGTGCCCTCGCGCTGCGCGCGCATCACCATGCCCCTCGTTCCCAAGAGCAGACCTATCTTCGGTTTCGCCATCTATCTCTCCTGTTCGGGAATGGATGGGAACATTACGGACTCCACAGGGGGAGGAGCGTCTATGCCCATGTGCAGCCACTCCTGCCAGTTCAGAATCATACCCGCGGCGCCTTGGACGTTCAGCCGTAGCCACTGATATTGCGCTTCCGTATCGATATCCATCATCAGGCCCGGCAGTTTCAGCGTGCGTATGCGGGTTCCGATACGCTTCGCCGCCTTTCGGTGCTTGGCGTAGCTGTTCTCACCGAAGTGCAACTCCATCTGCATACCGGCAGGTATGAATAACGCATTGGTCCCTCTTCCGTCAGCGGCGGGGACGCCCACCGGTCGAGTCAGCATCCGTCCGGCGTAAACGATGTCCAAGACGTACCGACTCTGGATCAGAGGGACATCGCCAGGAAGGTAGAGAACTGCCTCCACGCCGTCGGCGTAGGCATCCTGCATCGCGAGACGCAGAGCCTCATTGAGGCCGGACGCATGTTCAGGCACCCAGTCTGAACCGGATACCTCTGCGATGCGCCGAACGGTCTCATCCCCGCCGACTACAACACATGACCACCATCTCTGGCTGCGCGGTTCGACTGCATTGAGGACACGCTCCAGCATGAATAGCACCAGAGCGTCACAGATGGCAGGCGGCAGATGCTTCCGTAATCGTGTCTTCGCCTCGGGGAGCGGTTTCATGGGGACGATGACGCGGGTATAGGGAAGGCCATTCCGGCGCTGCGGAGTCATCGTGCGCTCCGTCGATGTACGGTCTGGGATACGAGCGCCAGCACCTCGCGGGCGAGCGCGGTCTTGTCGGCCTCGGTCGTCATGATGGTCGGGGCGACGTGGGCTGCGATGCCGAGCGCTTCGACCGCCGCAACCTCGGCGGCATCGCCTTCGTCGAGCACGAGCATGTCGATCAGTCCGGCGTAGCGGCGGGCGACACCTGCGTTGCTCACCTCCTCGCCGAGCTCCGCCATCATCTTCGCGGCGGGGCCCTTGAGCGCCCGCCCGCCGACGATGGGGCTGACGGCGATGCGCGGCCCGGCGAAGTGCTCGATGGCGTCGCGCACGCCCTGCACCGCGAGCACGG
Organism: SAR202 cluster bacterium bin16; assembly: GCA_002238425.1. Taxonomy (GTDB): domain Bacteria; phylum Chloroflexota; class Dehalococcoidia; order Lucifugimonadales; family Australimonadaceae; genus Bin16. Next base: position 14,487 of record MPMJ01000015.1, read on the forward strand.
GCTCGATGCTCACGAGGGGGTTGGAGGGGCAGAAGACGATGGCGTCGGCGTTCGTCAGCGCTTCGTTCAGGGCAAGGGAGGGCGCCGCGTCGTCCGCGCCGTCGAACCGGACTCCGGTGATGCGCGGCTCGCAGGCATGGCGCACGAAGTACTCCTGGAACGCCATCTCGCCGTGCTCCGTGAGCGCGATCGTACGGACAGGGGCGTCCGACATCGGCACGACGGGATGGCGGACGCCGAGGGCATCGCATATCGCGCGGGTCGTCTCGGTCAGCGTGCACCCCGCCGCGAGCAGTTCCGTGCGGCGCAGGTGCATGGCGAGGTCGAGGTCGCCGAGACGGAACCAGGTCTCGCCGCCGAGCCTGCCGAGCGTCTCCAGCGCACGGAACGAATCGGCGGCGACGCCCCAGCCGGTCTCGGGGTTCGTGAGTCCGGCGAGCGCGTAGACGACGGTGTCGACGTCGGGCGAGACGTGCAGGCCGTGGAACGTCTCGTCGTCGCCGGTGTTGACGGCGATGGTCAGTTCGTCCGGGCCGAGCAGGCGCGACAGGCCGAAGGCGAGCTTCGCGCCGCCCACGCCGCCCGATATGGCAAGGACTCCCGGCATGGCTGGGCCATTGTAGCGGTACGAGGGGTAAAGACGGGTGTTTGCAGAGAGATTGTAAGCATGACATCATGCATACTATGAAGCGCACGCAGGTCCAACTGGACGAAAAGAGCTATGAGCAGTTGCGGCGGAGAGCGCATGAGCGCCGCGTCTCCGTGGCGGCAGTCGTGCGGGAGGCAGTCGGACAGTACCTGGCCGAAGCACCGCGGCGAAAACGGACGCTTGCCGATTTCGGATTCATCGGGATCGGGAGGAGCGACCAGTCCGATTACGCACCGGTCTCCGAGCGGCACGACGAAGCCCTGGCGGACGCGATGTATGCGGAGATGCAGGGGAAGGCGGACGAGTTCAGCCGGCGGCACGGGCTGAATCGATCGTGATCTTCGTAGACACGTCGGCGATCTACGCGCTCGTCGATGCAGACGACCCGCGCCATGCCGCTGCGGTCTCGCTCTTCCAGGCCGCGAATGATAACGACGAGGCGCTCCTGGTCCATTCGTACGTTGTCTCCGAAGCCGCCGACCTGATGCGGCGCCGGCTGGGAACGGAAGCGGCCCTCGCCTTCCTGCATGGCCTCGCCCACTTCACGCTGCACTGGATAGACGCGAGCGACCATGCCGAAGCGGTGGCCCTGCTCGCGGCGCGCAACCGGCGGGGGCTCAGCCTTGTTGACTGCGCGAGTTTCATCATCATGCGCAGCTACGGGCTGACGCACGGGTTGTTCTTCGATGATGACTTCGAGCGGGAAGGGTTCGCGCTCTACTCAGGATGACCGGGCGAGTACCTCGGGCAGGGTAGGCCCCTGCAGGCTGGGCGCGCGCTGCCCCTCGTAGCGGAAGGCTTCGAGTTTGATGAGCTCGCGGTAGGAGCCAAACCGCTCCGGATGGGCGGCTGCGACGTCCAGCGGCTCCGGCTCCTCGGGCTCGACCTCGTGGACGCGGTGCGTCTCGTACAGCGTCGTGCGCTCGACGGGGAGTCGGCCTGCGTCGCGTATCCAGCGCCGCAGTTCGGAGGGCGGGACGAGCTGGCCGAAGGACGCGCCGGCGGCGGTGGAGATGCTCTCATTGATGAGGGTGCCTCCCACGTCGTTGCAGCCCGCTGTCAGCAGCAGTTGAGCGAGCTTCGGCCCCTCCTTCACCCACGAGCACTGGATGTTGTCTATCCACCCGTGGAGCATGATGCGGGCGATGGCGTGCATCCGCACGACCTCGGCGCCGGTCGCGCCGGGGCGCATCTCGTCAGAGAGTTGGCGCACGAACATCGGCGCTTCCTCGTGGACGAAGCTCAGGGGGACGAACTCGGTGAAGCCGCCCGTCGCCTTCTGGATGTCGCGAAGGTAGGCGAGATGCGCGGCGCGGTGTGCGTTCGTTTCGATGTGGCCGAACATGATGGTGGACGTGGTGGGGATGCCGAGCCGGTGCGCGGTGGTGATGACCTCCGTCCACTGGTCGACGGTGATTCGGCCCGGCGCGATCTTGTCGCGCACGGGCTGGTCGAGGATCTCCGCCGACGTGCCGGGAAGCGAGCCGACGCCGGCGTCGCGGAGGCTGCGCAGGTAGTCCTCGATGCTCCCGCGCGAGCGGACCGCGCCGTAGAGCACCTCCTCCGGCGAGAAGCCGTGGATGTGCAGGTGGGGGAGTTCCGCCTTCAATTCGCGGGTGAGGTCGATGTAGAGCGAGCCCTCCATCTTCGGTGGGAGGCCTGCCTGGATGCAGACCTCGGTCGCACCGAGGTCCGACGCCTCCTGCGCACGCCGGATGATCTCGTTCAGCGGGAGGAAGTAGCCCTCCTCCTGGCGGAAGTCTCGGCTGAAGGCGCAGAAGCCGCACCGCTTGATGCAGACGTTGGTGAAGTTGATGTTACGGTTGACGACGTAGGTGACGCGGTCGCCATTGACCTGCCGCCGCAGTTCGTCCGCCGTGGCCATCAGCGCGAGGAGCGCTGCGCCCTCGGCCTCGAAGAGGCGCGTGCCTTCCTCAACCGAGACCTCGCGTCCTTCCAGCGGTTTCGCAAGGATGGCGGCGATGTCCGCCGGTACGCCGCTCAACAGCGTCTCCAGCCCTCCCCAGCCGTGCTCGGTCTGTCCGTTCGATGTGCTCACTGTTCGCAACTCCAACGTTCCAGTTCGGGTTTCACATAGCCTTCGTTGTCGGTCAACTCTGCGAGGCGCGATGCGATCTGCGGTGAACGCGTCCATGCGCCGTCGAGGACGTGGGACGGGTAGAGCGCGGTGCGCTCCCGCAACTCGTAGCCCGCCTCACGCGTGAGGTCGTGCAGGCGGTCGGTGTCGGGCCATGCCGCCTCGGGGTTGATGAAGTCCTTCGTCAGCGGGGAGACGCCTCCCCAGTCGTTGATGCCGCAGAGCAGGTATGTCTCGTAGCCGTCGGCCTGCAGGTTGGGCGGGGCCTGGATGTTCATGTCAGGGCCGAGCAGGAGGCGGGCGACGGCGAGCGTGCGCAGCATGTCCAGCGACGACGGCTCGGGCGCGCCACGCATCCGGGTTGCCGCCTTGGCGCGGAAGTTCTGGATGATGACCTCCTGGACGTTGCCGCAGCGCTCCTGCACGTCGCGTATCGCGAGCAGGGCGTCGACGCGCTCCTCGGGCGTCTCGCCGATGCCGATGAGGATGCCGGTCGTCATCGCGACGCCGAGGTCGGCTGCCGTCTCCAGCGTGGCGATGCGCTGCTCCGGGCGCTTCGTCACCGTGCCGTGGTGCGGGCCGCCTGGCTCGTGCAGGCGAAGGCTGGCGCTCTCCAGCATGATGCCCATGCTCGCGTTCCAGGGAGCTATCGCCGCCATCTCGTCACGGTCGAGCGTGCCGCAGTTAGTGTGGGGCAGCAGGCCGGTCTCCTCCAGCACGAGCCTGCTCATCGCGGAGGTGTACTCGGGCGTCGAGTCGAAGCCGAGGTCGCGAAGCGTTTCGAGCATCTCGGGGTGGCGCTCTTCCGGGTGGTCGCCGAGGCTGAGCAGGGCTTCCTTGCAGCCGAGCTCCGCTCCGCGTCGGGCGACGGCGAGCACCTCGTCGGGCGTCATCGTGTGCGCGCCGCGCTGGCGGGGGCCCTTCACGAACGTGCAGTAGCCGCAGCGGTCGCGGCAGAGGTTCGTGAGCGGTAGGAAGACCTTGCGGGAGTAGGTGATGCGCCGGTGGGGGCGGGCGCGGTCGTTCAACTCGCAGGCGGCCGCCATGAGCGCGGTGAGGCCGGCGGGGGCGCGCGACGGCCTCAGGCGGCAGCCGTCGTCCCCCGCCACGCTCTCGCCCGCCCGCGCCTTGTCGCTAACCCCCCCGGGGGGGATGGGCGGGGTCGCGCGACGTCATCAGGCGGCAGCCGTCGTCCGCCGTCAGGCTCTCGCCTGCCAGCGCTTTGTCGATAACCGCCTGGGTGGAATTGTGGGCCGTCTGCGTTGCCATCGCTCCCCGGAATCGGAAATGAGTAATCGCACCCGCGACGGCGGTACGCCGGTCAGCGGGCCGAGGCGCGATGGGCCTCCCACGGAAGTTGGATGGTACCATGCGCGCGGAGGCTGGCCAACCATGGGAACAACGACCCTCGCCGTGCGGTCGCTCGCGATCGTGGCGCTTGGAGCCGCGACGCTCGTGTCGCTGGGCGCGCTGCGCGACTGGCTGGGCGACTGGGCGGCGCTGCTCTGGATGTGCGGGACGATGTTCTTCCCGTGGGCTTCGGGCATGGCGGTTGGCCGCAGGATCGGCGTGAACGCCACGGCCAAGCTCACGGGTGCGGCTCTCGGCGTCATCGTCGTCATCGCGCCGCTGTATGCGTTCGCGGCGATGCCGCTCAGGGACGTTCCCATGGACGGCGACTGGTGGCTGCTGGCGGTGGTGTTCGCCGCCCTTGGCGCGGTGCTTGGCGGCATGGCGCTGCCGGTTGGCGTTCGTGTGCGGAGCGCGAGGCGCCGCGCGGACGCATAGCGCGGCCAGACCTCGGCGCAACAGACAAGCGGAACGGAGTATCTCTGACATGGCAACTCTCGCAGGCAAGACTGCGCTTGTGACCGGCGGCGCGAGCGGCATCGGGAAGGCGATCGCCGAATGCTTCGCGGAAGAGGGCGCGCACGTCATCGTCAACAACATCACGGAGACCGGCAGCAAGGTCGCGGAAGCCATCGGTGGTTCCTTCGTGCAAGCCGATCTCTCGGACCCGGAGCAGGCGCGAAGCCTCGCCGAGCAGGTGCTGGACGAGCACGGTGGTGCGGACATCCTCGTGAACAACGCGGGCGTTCAGCACGTCGCGCCCATCGAGGAGTTCCCGGAGGAGGAGTGGTCGCGGATGCTGCAGATCATGCTGACCGCCCCGTTCCAGCTGACGAAGCACCTGTTGCCCACGATGAAGGAGCGGGGGTGGGGGCGCATCATCAACATGTCGTCCGTGCACGGCCTCATCGCGAGCCCGAACAAGTCCGCATACATCGCGGCGAAGCATGGCATCGTGGGGCTGACCAAGGCCACGGCTGTGGAGGCCGGAGCGTTCGGCGTCACTGCGAACGCTATCTGCCCATCCTTCGTGCGAACGCCGCTCGTCGAGAACCAGTTGCCGGACCTTGCGCGGATGGCAGGGGTCAGCGTCGAGGACGTCCTGGACCAGGTCGTGCTCGCACAGGCGGTGGTCAAGCGTCTCATCGAGCCCCAGGAGGTAGCGGGACTTGCGCTATTCCTCGCGTCCGACGCAGGCAGCGCGCTCACCGGCGCGACGTACAACATCGACCTTGCGTGGACGGCCCGCTGAGGCCGGGGACCGGGCTGCGAGATGCCCGCCTGCGCGGGAATGACGGGGACCTCGCGTGGACGGCTCGGTGAGCGTTGACGCACGGCCCCGTCGGGCGTACGCTCGGGCCATCGTCCAAACAGTTGGAGGAGGTTCGCGATGACTACGACACAGGATGCCCCGGCCGGTGTGCTCGACCTCTCCGGTGAGGTGCTGATCTCTGCCGACTCCCACGTCATGGAGGAGCCGGACTTCTGGCACAGCAAGTTGCCCGACAACCTGAAGGGCGACGTTCCCGAATTCCCTCCGCGCCCCAAGACGGGCACCGAGATGGACGACCAGCGCCCCGGCGGCTACAACCCGACGGAACGCATCACCGAGATGGAGACGGACGGCGTCTCCGCCGAAGTGCTGTACCCGACGCTCGGGCTGCGGCTGTTCAGCCTGGAGAGCCCGGAGGCGCAGGAGGCGTGCTTCAACATCTACAACGACTGGCTGATGGAGTACTGCTCCATCGCTCCCAAGCGGCTCGTCGGCATCCCGTGCATCGCGACCTACGACATCGACAAGGCAGTTGCGGAGCTGTACCGGACGCACGAGGGCGGGCTGTACGGCGCGCTCGTCTGGCAGGTGCCGCACCCGGACCTGCAGTTCACGGGCGACCATTACGACAAGCTCTGGGCCGCGATGGAGGAGTTGGACGTTCCGGTGCACCTGCACATCCTCACGGGCTTCGACTACAGCGCGCACACGAACTTCGGAGATCGGAAGGGCAACCACCTGCTCGCCCACCGCGGCTCCGTGAACCTCAAGCTGCAGAGTGTGACGAACTCGCTGTTCGACCTCATCTTCACGGGCGTGTTCGAACGCTTCCCCAAGCTGAAGGTGGTGGTCGTGGAGAGCGAGATCGGGTGGATACCGTTCGTGCTGCAGCAGTGGGACTACTACTACAAGCGGTTCAAGGACTCACGGCCCATGCCGATGTCGATGCTGCCGAGCGAGTACTTCTACCGCAACTGCTACGCCACGTTCTTCAACGACTACGTGGGCGGGCAGTTGCTCTCCTGGTGGGGGCAGGACAACTGCATGTGGTCCACGGACTACCCGCACCCTAACTCGCCGTGGCCCAACTCGCGACGGGTGCTCGCGGAGAACCTCGGCCACCTGCCGGTGGAGACCATCCACAAGCTGGTGAACACGAACGTCCGGAAGCTGTATCCCATCGCGGGGTAGGGCATTCCACCCCGCCACCGCGGGGATCTGGCTTGCGTGGCAGGGGTAGTTCTTCCCACCCACCCGCCCGGTGCGTTGTGGGGGACCCCCCCACGCCCCCGCCAGAGGGGCATGCCCCTCTGCACTCCCCAGCAAGAAGTCCACAATCCCCTCCTCTCCTTCAGGAGAGGAGATGTGCAGGTGGCCATGTGGCGCGGAGTTCCTTGCGGACGACGAACCGCAGGCCCGACCAAGTCTCGTCTATCGCACAGACCTTGTTGTCGACGAGGCCAGTCGGGAGGAGCACCTCGCGAAGGACGTCCTCAGTGATGTCGGTTGGGACGCCCGAGGAGCGCTTGGGCCACGCGATCCAGTAGCCGCCGTTAGGGACGATGCGGTGTGCCTGGGCGGGGAATGACGATTCCAGCGTCTCGCGGCTTAGGTGGAAGGCGACGAGGACATCGATGCCGGCCTCTCCCTCGTCAGCGTAGCGGACGCCGTCTGGGAGCTCGCCGAGCGTGGCGTCGAAGCCGGTTGGGGCGTTCTCGATGGCGAGCGTTGCGCCGGGCTTGATGCCGAGCTTGCGCGGGAGGGGCGTGCCTGAGTAGCCGGCCACGGATCAGACTTCGGGGGCGATGCCTCTGAGGACCTGCTCATCCTCATCGAAGGCCTCGGCATCGGCGACCTGCGCGGCGTAAGCGCGGACGCGGTAGGCTTCGCCCTTGTGGACGATGACGGGGATGGTGCCCTCCATCAGGTCGACGGCGGCCTGCATGAGGATGCGGCGCGCGCCCTCGACGGCGCCGTCGTTAGGGCCGAGCATCTCCTGGGAGCGGTCGACGATGGAGCCCATGCTCTCCTGGCAGGCGAGCGCCATCTCGAACGAGGTCTCGAACCGCGATGCGAAGTCGGTGGGGCGTTCCTTCCCCTCCGGCACGTAGGCGTTCTCGCGGTTGCGCTCGCGGCGGTACATGCCCTCCTGGAGCTTCGGGTGGATGCGCTTGCCCTGGCGTATCTCCGTGAGCAGGCGCTTGCTGAGCGGCTTGCGCGGGCTGTAGGTCACCGCGAATGCCATCGTGCTCTCGTCGTCGATGGGGGCCCAGGCCGTGCCCTCGTAGATGTCGCGCTTGCCGGATGCCAGCGTGGTGTAGAAGGGCATGAGCCACTGGGCGACAGACATCTCCGCCTGCTGCGCTTCGGACTCGACCGCGGTGCCGACGAGCAGCCCGTACTCGGTCTCGCGCGCCTGCACCGTGTGGGCGGCATCCTCGCCCATCGGGTCGTCCGGGCCGAGCGCGCCCGCCTTCTTGAGCGCGGCGACACGGGCGGCGTCCAGCCCGCCCTCCATCGCCTGCATGTAGTTGCACTCGACGAGGAAGCGGGAGAGGTAGCGCTGCTCCGGCTCGACGCGCGTCCACTCGAACTCCGGGAGGTCGGGAACGTCGTCCTGCGGACCGACGTAGCCCCAGAGGAGCCCGCCGAACTCGACGATGCGGAACGAGGGCGCTTTCACCTCGGCCCAGAGAGGGCTGTCCGCCGGCTCTAGGGGCATGTCGAGGATGTTGCCCTCGACGTCGAACTTCCAGTAGCAGCGTCCGCAGCGGATGCCGCCTTCCTCCACGAGGCCGAACGAGAGGTCGGCGCCGCGATGCGGGCAGCGGGCGTCCAGCAGGCCGAGCCTGCCCTGGGTGTCGCGGAACGCGGCGAAGAACTCGCCGAAGAGCTTGACCCGTATGGGCGGCGAATCCGGCTCCGGCAGTTCGTTCGCGAGGAGGACGGGCGTCCAGAAGCGGCGGAAGAGTTCGCCCATCGGGGTTTCCGGCCCCACGCGTGTCAGCAGTTCGTTGTCTTCTTTGGAAAGCGCCATCGAGAAACGATTCTACCAGCCTTCGTGATGTTGCTCCTGCGTACCGTTCGACGCAGCGTTCTGTTCTGTTCCCGAGCGTGGATGTGCCCGGATGTTGCAGCCCACGCACTCGTGACACCGTGGAAATCACGAGTGAATGACGGGGCCTTCGCTACTGCTGGTGGAACATCCTGCAACATTCTGTAACACACCACTCGTAGCCGGGATGGGGCTCCTCCTTCGGAACGCGTGTGCGTACGGACAGGGTAGGAGACCAGGGCGCGTTCGGGGAAGGGGCGGGTGTCAGAGGGGTGTCCGGTATACTTAAAGAGACAGTCCCATCGATCAAGGTAGCGTGTCGTATGTTTCGTCCCTTCCTCAGCGCCATCCCCCTGCTGGCGCTCGTTCTCCTGACCGTCGCTGCGTGCTCGGAACCGACGCCGGTCCCGGTGTTCGTCGCGAGGGCGACGCCTACGTTCACGCCAACCCCCACGTCGACGCCAACGGTAACGCCTACTCCCACGTTGACGCCGACGCCCACGCTGACGCCAACCCCCACCCTGACACCGACGCCGACACCGACACATACTCCGACGTTCACGCCCACGCCGACGGCTACCGGGACCGCGACTCCCACGGTGACACCAACACCCACGGCCACGCCCACCCCCACGGCGACGCCGTTCCCCACACCCGTCGCTCCGGCGGCGCCCACGGTCCAGCAGAACGGCACGGACAAGGCCCTCGTGACGTGGAGCGCGCCGTCCGGCCCGCAGCCAGTCACCGACTACGACTACCGCTACCGCGCGCGCATCCTCGACGGCGAATGGACCGAGGTGACGAACACCATACAGACGGCGACGCAGGTGGAACTCGACCTGCTGACACCCGGCACGACGTACGACGTGCAGGTACGTGCCGTGAACCAGGGCGGGCCCGGCGAATGGTCGGGCACCAACAGCGCGCAGACGCTCTTCCCGCCGACGCCAACCCCTGTGGCGGGGGCGCAGCTCCTCACGTTCTCCGACCCTGGCACGGAGACCGCGTCGCTCCAGATCGCGATAGCCCGGACGATCCTGGAGTACGGCTACGGGTACCGGACGCTCACCGTGTCTGGCACCGAGAGGCAGGCGATACAGAACCTGGGCAACGGCCTGACGAACATCCATATGGAGGTGCGGCTCCCGGCCTTCCAGTCGGTCTGGGACGACGTTTTCGACGTAGACACCATCCTGACCCTGGGGGACAGTTTCGCGGGGGTCGTATCCCAGAGCGCGTTCCTCATCCCGCAGTACACCGCGAACGCGAACCCCGCCCTGTTCAGGGTGCAGGGCCTGCAGGAGTCGCAGCATCAGCAGCTCTTTGCCGGACCCGACGGCGGCAAGGCCCGGCTCATCACCTGCGTCACCGAGTGGGAGTGCGCGCGCATCAACGAGAAGCAGGTGCACGGGTACGGTCTGGACGAGTTCGTCGAGCTGGTCGACCCCCGCACTCCGGAAGCGCTGTACAACCAGATACTCTCGGCGTTCGAGAACCAGGAGAACATCCTGTTCTACTACTGGTGGCCGTCGGCGCTGGCCACGACCCTCGAGGAACTGGGAGGCTTCGAGCAACTGAGGGAGCCTTCGTTCGGCGAGGGCTGCTGGGAGCGGCTGACATCGACCGTCGCAGCGTCGGAAATCAACCAGGCATGCGAATACCCGGACTCGTCGTCGCTCATCGCCGTGCGGAAGGACGTGGAAGAGTTCTCGCCGGACGTGGTCGAGTTCTTCAAGGAATGGACGCTGGACCGGGAGGAGCTGAACGAGTTGCTCGGGTACAAGGGGCGGTTCCGCTTCTTCGTGCTGCAGGAGAGCGAGTACCGCGAGGCTGCGTTCACGTGGCTGCGCAACTCGGACGAGTGGAAGGACTGGGTCGCCACCGGCGTCGCGGACAGGGTGCTCGACGGGATCGGCAGGTAAGGACGAGGGCTGTCCTTACCCGAGAGGTGTGTAGGCCCCGCTCAACATGACACGGGACAGCCTACCGCCCGATGAGGTCCTCGCCGGAGAGGTGTTCGACGGTCTGCCCGGTGTCGGCGAACGTGCGGGTGACGCTCGTGGAGGCGTAGACCCACATGATCTTCATCGGCACGTCGCCGGTGTTGCGGAAGCAGTGGGTGACTCCGCCGGGCACGTTCAGTCCGGGAGGGAAGTGGCTGATGCCGGCGGTGAAGGCGTTGGTGCCGTCAGCGCCGCCGACGAGCGGGTAGGTCATCGCGCCGTTCCCCCGCGAGATCGGGGGCTGTTCGCCGAACCGCATGTATTTCAGGTCTGTCATGGGGTGCTCCTCTTGCATCGGGCACCCACGAGGGATGCCCCTACACGTCCTACCGCTCGCCAACTTCGGTGACGACGTCCACGAGGGCGAGGCGGCCGTTCTCGACGACCTCACGCTTGGCGCGTTCGAGGGCGCCGCGCAGGTCGGCGGGGTTGTCGACGGGGCCCTCGGCCCACGCGCCGAACGAGCGCGCCATGCCCGCGAAGTCCACGTAGGGGTCGTCGATGTCGATGCCGATGGTCCTGCGCTCGATGGGCCTGCCCCGCACCTCCGCCATGAGGCCCTGGTGGCCGAGGTCGTTGCCGTAGGTGCGGTTGTTGTACATAACGACGAGCATCGGGATGCGGTGGTGGACGGCCGTCCAGACCGCGGCGGGCGTGAAGAGGAAGTCGCCGTCCGATTGGATGTTGATGGTGAGCCGCCCCTTGTCGCGGTTCGCCAGCGCGACGCCGAGGGCGTGGCCGAAGCCCATGCCGAGCCCGCCGCCGCCGCGCGACTCGATGACCTGGTGCGGGGCGTTGTAGTCCCAGAGGCGCTCCGTCCAGCCGCGCAGGTTGCCGTTGCCGAGCACCCAGTCCGTGTCCTTGACGACCTCCCACATCTCCGATGCGAGGTAGGGCAGGGCGATGGGTGACTCGCCGGAGCGGTTGGCCACGACGTCCGCTGCCTGCTTCTGCGCTCCGTCATGCAGCGCGGCGACCCGCCCGTGGCGCTCGCGCAACTCGCTCGAACGGTCGGGGCCGTCGTTGAGGCGGCGCTCGACGAGGTCGGCGAGCGCGGGGATGGCGAGCGCGGTGTCGGCCTGCACGGAGAGCGAGGTTGGGTAGAGTCCGCCGTAGTCCGCCGTCCAGCTGCGGATGGCGAGCTGGCGGAGCGACACGTCGATGAGCTTCGCGCCGGGCGGCAGCAGGTGCTGCAACTGGCGGGCGCGGTAGTCCTGCCCGGTGAGCGCCTGCTGGAGGTCGTACACGTCGAGCGTGAGCACGACGTCGGCCTCCTGCAGCAGTTGCCGCTTGGCCGTCGTGACGTTCAGCGGGTGGCGCGACGGGAAGTTGTAGAGGTCGCCACCGGAAACGACGGGCAGGGAGAGCAGCTCTGCAAGCCGCACGAGGCCGTTGGCCGCCTCCTCCGAGCGTCCGAGGAAATCGGCGAGGACGACAGGGCGCTGCGCGTCCACGAGCAGGCTTGCGGCCTGCTCGAGCGCGTCAGGGTCGGCCTGGAAGCGCGTCGGCGCCGGGAAGGAGTCGAAGTCCGGCATCTCGAACGGCTCGGTGAGCTGCTCCTCCTGCGTCGAAACGTCGAAATTGACGTAGACCGGCCCCTCCGGCTGGCTGGTGGCGATGTGGTAGGCGCGGATGAGCGATTCGACCGACGCGCCGACGCTGGCGGGCTGGTCGTCCCACTTCACGTAGTCGCGGACGGCGTTGCCCTGGACGTTGGCGGTGTGTATCCACTCGATCCACGGTCGGCGCTCGTCGGCGGCCATGGGGCCGGTGCCGCCGAGCACGAGGACGGCGGAGCGGTTCGCGGACGCGTTGAAGATGGCCATAGTCGCGTGCAGCAGGCCGACGACGTTGTGGACGTAGGCCGCCATCGGCTTGCCCGCGGCCTTGCCGTAGCCGTGCGCGACGGCGACGGCAATCTCCTCGTGAGGGCAGAGGATGAGCTCGGGGCGCTCGTTTCCGAGGTAGTTGACGAGCGAGTCGTGGACGCCCCGGAAGCTTGCGCCGGGGTTCATGGCGACGTACTCGATGCCGAGGCCGCGCAGTGTCTCGACGATGACGTCGGAGCCCCACTCGGCCTTGCTGATGCGCCCGTTGGTGGTCATGCGCTTCCCTCCCAAGGGGTTGTGATGGGGGGAGTATACTCGCGTGCACACGGCACGCGCATTAGCTCCTGTCACACACTGTTTTCACTCCAATTCAGGGCCGGATAGAATCTAGTGCTAGTTCAAGACGACCTTCTATACAAGTTCCACAGTAGCATCCGCCTCCGTCTGTGATTTTAGAAGCCAGATCTAGTGTCCGCAGTCCCATAACAGGCATTGGGTAAGCAATGCGTGCATAGATGGTCAATTCGTCGTTCATTTCCAAGTCTATTGAAGGAACATCCGCTCGAAATATGAGGAAACCGGCTTCGTATTCGTAGGCTGCGCCACGTGCAGGAAGGCCATGGCATTTTCCTATCAACGGGAGTCTGGCCTGCTGGTCTACAAAAACCGTCAGAGGTTTGACGGGTCTTTCCTGCATTTCCATGATGAGATCAGCGATGAGCATCACATTAACCTTTGAAGATGTGCTCTCTATGGTAGCGGAGAAACTGCTTGTCAGGCTCGAATTTCTCCGGGCGGAGTATGGGTTGCCCGTCGTAGTGGCCAATGGCCGACGCGAAGAACTCGTCGTTGTCGGGTCTGTGCTTACGCGAGACGCGGACGACCAATTCATCGTCCAGAGTCAAGAGACCCGCGTCGAACGCTTTGTCATGCAGCGTGGATAGCAAGAGTCCATTCTTCGGATTCAATCTGTTCTGCTCGTCTACGCGCCAAGGAACGATGTGGCTCGCTACGAGTAGGGCCGGTAACGATAGCCCTGTGATACAGCATTGCTCGTTGTAGGCGCTCATCACGGAATTGCGGAAGAACTGTTGCCCAACCCGAGCCTGGGCCTCTACAGGACGGTCTTCACCTTCGCGGTCAGATTGTTCTTCATCAGGTGCGCTCGGAATCAGCTGTGCTCTGGTGGAGATAGCAATAACCGCCTCCTCCGAAGCGATAGCAAACTTCTCCCAGTCGCTCTGCATTTCGTCCCACATTGATCGGTCAGCCGAGGATGCTCGGTTGAGACTTCTACGGCCGGGAGACATCGTTGAATCCAGGCTTGCGATGTTCCAGAGCTTCATTTTCAGGGACGCCCGTGAACGGCCTATCGCTTGCGCGTACCGGACGATGTCAGGGTCGGCTTCTCTGAACCGGCTGCATGGCAGCCGATGGTATAAAGCAAAGGCCACAAGCAACTCAGTCCGAGTCCAATTGCCTGTTGCCATGTGCCCTCCTTGGACGGCGCTCTCCTAGATAACGGCGCGGCCTTCGAAGCGCTCGAGCCAGCGGGGGATGACTTCCTTGTTGAAGACGTGCTCCGGCAACTGGCCGCGCAAGGCGCGCAGCACGTCCTCCGTGCCCCACTCAATGCCGGGGCCGATGCCCGCGCCGTGGTTGTGCGCCGCGACGTGCGGCGAGAGCAGGACGCGCTCGTCCATCTGGCGCAGCGGGCTGTCCATCGGAAGCGGCTCGACCCCGAACAACGCCAGCCCCGGAGCCCCGGCGGGGCCCGCTCTTCGGGCGGCGGAGCGCGCGATGGTCTCGTTCTGCAGAGCGGCGACGAGCGCCTTCTCGTCGATCACGGGGCCGCGCGAAGTGTTGAGGAGGATGGCAGTCGGCTTCATCATGCCGAGTTCCCGCTCGCCGATCATGTGGTGCGTCTCCGCCGTGAGGATGACGTGGAGCGTCACGACGTCGGACTCCTGCAGGAGAGTGTCGAGGTCGACGCGCTCGACGTTCGCGTGGATGAAGCGGTCGATGGGCTGGTAAGGGTCGTAGGCGATCATGCGGACGCGCCAGGGCGCGAGCATCTGGGCGAGCCGTCCGCCGATGCGCCCCAGTCCCACGATGCCGACCGTCAGGCCGGGGTAACCGTCCTCGCGCCGTCCGAGGTGGGTCGCGGTGAGCGCCGGCGTCCGCCAGGCCGTGCCCTGCTTCAGCGCAGCGTCGCGCTGGCGGGACTTCTTGAGCAGCGTGAGCAACTGCTGCATCGTGGTCTCGACGACCCCGCCCCAGTTCGCCTCGGTCGGCGCGTGCGTGACGATGATGCCGAGTTCCGTGGCGACGTCGGTGTCGATCTCGTCGACGCCGACGGTGTACTTGGCGACGATGCGGAGCTGCTCGGAGGCGAGCATCACGCCGCGGTCTATGCGTCCGCCCTTGATGGACGTGCCGACGAGCGCGTCGGCGTCGACGGCCATCGCGGCAATCTCATCGGTGGTGTTGCCGGTGGGGTCGGCCCACGAGGCCTTGCCGAGCGTGACGTCGCATCCGGCCTCCTCGAACCGCTGGTAGCTCCGCTCATCACCGGGCGCAAAGACGACGACCTTGGGTGCGGTCATGACTCCCTCCTGCTGCGTAGCGCGCGGGCGCAATGATGCGCTACCGCACCCATCGGCGCAAGGCGGGGAGGGATGGTCAGCCCTATTGCGGCGTGAGCGCCAGCAGCACTTCGACGCGGACCTCGTCCTCGACGCTCACGACGCTGCGGGCGGTCGGCACGGGTTCGCCGATCTGGTCCCAGGTGAACGTCGAGCGCCCGAGTACGAAGACCTCGTCGCCGTCGTCGCGGGCGGTGATGGCGAACGTGAGGGGCACGTCCATGCCGTTGATGTTGAGCGTGCCCACGACCTCAGTCGTTACCTCGTCGCCGTTCGTGAAACCGCCGGGCAGAGGGGTCAGGTTCCCGAAAGTTACGCTCGCGGTCGGCTGGCCCGGAAACATGCGGCTCTGCACGTAGCGGTCGCGGAACGGTTCGTCGCTCTCCATGCTGTGCAGGTTCACCGTAACGACCGAGGCTTCGCCGTCGAGCCGCACCTCGCCGCTCAGGCCGGTGGTGCGCATCACGGCCTCGTAGTTCGGGATCGAAACGTTGGCGAGCACCTCGCCAACGGAGAAGGTCGCCTCGGAACCCTCTGACACGACGAACACGATGCCGTCGACCTGCCCGGTTGAGCGCTCGGCGGGCTCGGCCTGCTCCTCAGTGGGCTCTGGATGGTGTTCGGCGGGAGTAGGCGTGGGGGTGGGAGCTGCCGCTGCGGCGTCGGTTGGGGTGGGGGCCGGTGTGGGGGTGACCGCGGCGACGTTGGCGGGGGGGGGCGGGGAGGGGGGTGGGGGGGGGGGGGGGGGGGGGGGGTGGGGGGGGGGTCGGTGCAGGCGGAGAGGGCGAGCAGCACGGCGAGCGCCAGCGGCAGGATGAGTTTCGGGTATCGAGAGGCGAAAGCGGGCATCGGCAACTCCTGAAGTGCTATGCGTCGATTCTATATGTGTCGTACCCGGCGCGGGGCGGCAGCTCCAGCCGTCCGCTCTCCTGGTCGCCCTGCCCGGCGAAACCGATGCCCACGGCAGCCGCGACGACGAGCGCCACGACGATGACCGGCCATCGCGAGGCGAGCGGCACTCGTGCGAACAGGGGCGTGAGCACGGCGATGCCGCCGAACGCTATCGCGGCGAGCGGCACGCTGAACGCGACCATGCGCGTCAGCATCGTCCCGGTGGCGAACGCCACACCCACCCAGATGAAGAAGCCAACAGCCATGAGTGCGGCGAAACGGGGCACGGCATTCGGCGCGTCGCTCAGCCTCCGCCAGGCGAGGCCGCTCACCAGCGCGAGCAGCAGCACGCCCCAGGTGACGCTCGCGGAGTTCAGGAGGGCGTCGTGCGGCGAGTGCAGCGGCAGCGAGACGAGCGCGGCCACGACAGCGGAGAGCGCTCCCGCAAGAAGCGCTCCGCGTACGGGGGCGGGGCTGGGGTTAGGGTCCATGCACCGGATGATACGTTACGGGAGGGAGGGCGGTTTTACGCGCGGCATGAGCGGGGAGCGGGGCTGGAGCCACCGAACGGATTCGAACCGTTGACCTGCTGTTTACGAAACAGCTGCTCTGCCACTGAGCTACGGTGGCTCTCGGAGGAACGCCCCTCGTCCGAGGAGACGCGGGAACATTCTAGCACCCAGCCCGGGAGGCGCTCACGCGTGGCACGGCTCACGCGTCCTCGTTCTTGCTGAGCAGGTGACGCGCCACTGCGTACACGGCGATGAGCACCGCCCATAGTACGAGTGCAGTGCGTACGGTGTGGCGGACCGGCGCAGCGCGCAGGACGGGCGGGCTGGCGATGAGCATCATCACGATGGCGGCGAGGAACATGAACGAGAAGATGGTGAAGGCCTGTTCGTAGCTGCCGGTCTGGTCGCGTATCCAGGCGGCTGCGAGCGGCCCCACAGGGTTGATGAACGCCGTCATCAGCCCCATCTGGCCGCGTATGCCTCCCACGGAGCGGCGTCCGAAGTAGTTCGGCACGATGATGCGCTGGCTCACGGTCCAGCCGCCCTGCGCGACCCCGAACACGACGCCGAAGAGCACCGCCCCCGCGAATGTGTGCGCGTTGATGATGACGACCATGGAACCGAAGTAGAGGAGCGAGACTATCGCGATGACGAAGCGCACGTGGAGGCGGTCCATCACCCAGCCCCAGGGCACGGTCATCACCGCCGAGATGGCAGCGAATATGAACACGATGACGACCGAGCTCTCGAAGGAGACACCCCGCGTCTGGAAGTGCGGCGCGGCGTGGAGGTTCGTCGCGGTCTGGGCGAAGAACATGATGGAGGTGGTGAGCAGGATGAGCCAGAAGGCGGCTGTCTTCCGCGCCTGGGACGTCGTCCACTGCGCCTCAGTCTCGCGTGGCTCTCCCTCGCTGCCGTTCGTTGGCTCGGAGGGCGGTTCGCCGTCGGGCAGCAGGCCGTAGTCCTCCGGTCTGCGCCGGAGATAGACGAGCGCCGGTGCAGTGACGAGCAGGATCGCGGAGATAGCGAGCAGGCCGAAGGCCCAACGCCAACTGAGCAGCACGATGATCACTGCTGCGGCGAGCGGGACGAGCGCCTGCCCCGCGCGCAGGCCGAACCCCGCGAAGGACGTCGCCGTGCCGCGTTTGCGGATGAACCAGTTGGCGATGGCGACCGTCGTGCCGATCTGCACGCCCGCGATAGCAAATGCGCGCCCCGTGCCGAAGAAGAGCCACATCTGCCACGGCGCCTGCATGAACGCGAGCCCCACCATGCAGCCCGCGAGCACCATGCCGGAGAGCGCCATGATGGTGCGCGTGCCGTAGCGGTCCATCACCCTGCCGATGACGGCGGTGAGGATGGAACCGGAGAAGCTGCCGATGGTGAACGACGCCGCGATCTCCCACGATTCCCAGCCCGTCTCCTCGCGGATCGGCTCGAACCAGACGCTGAGCACCGGCCCGTAGAAGACGGACGACGCGAAGGAGACGATGAGGGCCGTCCACGCGATGGCCCAGCCATAATAGGCGTCGAACGGCCAGAAGAGGTTCGTGCGCCTGCGCGGGCGAGGGGCGATCAGGCTAGGTCCAGCCACGGTTCCACGGTTCGCCGCGGGCCAGTTTCCTCGTGTAGTAGCGCCAGTCGTCGGAGTGGTCGACCTTGGGGCGGTTGATGGAAGCCTGGCGCTCGCTCATCTTGCGGGCGTTGCCGGCCATCTCCTCCTGGAACGCGCCGTCGACATGGTCGAACCCCAGCATCCGCGCGGCCTGGATGATCTTGGCCGTGCGCTCCATGTGGACGGCGGTGAAGCACGCCTCGTCGATACTCTTGCCCACGGTGACGATGCCGTGGCCGTTGATGGTCAGGCCGGGCGCGTCTCCGAGCGTTCGTGCTATGGCGTCGCCGTCCGCATCGTCGGAGACGTAGGTGGGCACGGGGTACACCGGCAGGCCTTCGCCGAACTTCGCGGAGGCGAGGTGGACGCCGTTGATGGGCACGCCCGCCAGGCCGAGCACGATGCACATGTTGGCGTGCGCGTGTACGATGGCGTTGACCTCAGGCTTGGCGCGGAAGATGCGCGTGTAGATGGCGGCCTCGCCCGGCACGGTGCCGTCACCGGAGAGCTTGTTGCCGTCCATGTCGAACTGCATCATCCAGTTCTCCGCTCCGGGGAGCTGCGGCGCGCGCAGCATCTTGACCGCGATGCCCTCGTCGTTCGGCAGCCGCACGCCGACGTGCCCGATGATGTCCCCGAACTCCCACTCGATGATGGTGGACGCCGTTACGAGGTCGCTCTGCAGTTCGTCCGCTTCGCTCATGGGGAACCTCCATGCTCAGGTGTGGTGGTTTCCACTACCGCTCCCCGGCTGTGTGGCCTGCCGGTGAGGCGCCAGTGCAGTGGGGGCGCGCCTCAGTTCCGCTCGGGCAAGTGGAAGAAGTCCACGGCGTTCTGGACGATCATCTTGTAGACCTCGTCTTCTGGAACGCCTGTGAAGTTGTGCTCCATCACCATGTCCGAGTTCGGCCAGTCCGACTCCTGGTGCGGGAAGTCCGCTGCCCAGATGAGGCGGTTGACGTTCATGTGGTGGCGCAGGTCGACGCCGGAGCGGTCCTGCTGGAAGCCCCAGTAGAAGTACTCGTTGAGCAGTTCACTCGGCATCGCCTTCAGGGGAGTGAAGCCGTGCATCGTTTGCGCCCAGTGGATGTGGCGGTTGTAGCGCACGTCCGCGATCTCCAGGAAGAACGGCACCCAGCCGATGGAGGTCTCGGCGAGGCAGACGCGCAGGTCGGGGAAGCGGTCGAACAGGCCGGAGAGCAGCAGTTGCACGGCATTCGTGCCGCCGCCCCGCGCGGCGAACCGCTGCACCTGGAACGCGAGCTCCGTGGTCACGCGGTCGTCCTCGGCGGGGTAGTCGAGCATCTTGCCGCCGCGCTTGCCGCTCCGGTCGAGTTCGACGTGGATGGAGACTGGCATCTGCAGGTCGATCGACGTGGCCCAGAAGCGGTCGTCCTCCGGCAGGGGCTTGCCGCCGCCGTTGGGAAAAGTCATCAGTTGCACGCCGGTCAGCCCCACGGACTTGCAGTGCTCCAACTCAGCGACGGCGTCGTCGATGCCCGTGGCGGGGATCGCGCCGATGCCGAGGAGCCGGTCCGGCGCCTCCGAGCAGTACTCTTCGCCGAGCCAGGTGTTCCAGCCCCGGAAGAGCGCCCGGTGGAGGCCGTCGTCCTTCACCTGCATCCAGAGCCGCGGGCCGCAGACGACGGCAGGGTAGAGGATCTCGGCGTCCAGACCGTCCTTGTGCTGCTCCTGCACGCGCTGCTGGGGTGAGCCGGTGCCGGGCGTGGACTCGTAGGTCTGTCCGCCGGGATACCAGATGTCGCGCCCCTTGCCGCCGTAGAGGTCCATCGGGTTCTGTGTGTGGGGCAGGTCTTCCAGTTGTGTTGCGTCCGCGCCGGTCTCGAGTTTCACCGTTCGCGGTGCGCGTTCGCGGTACTCGGGGTCGATGCGGTGCGTCCACCGCTCGTTCGCCACTTCCAGGTGAGAGTCACCTGAGATGCGTTTGTAGGGAGCCATGCGCCGAGCCTCCTCTGCGTCACGTCAGGGTCGGGCGCAGTATAGCGGTTCGTGGGTTGGGCGGGCGCGCCAGTCTCGGCATGCTGCAAAGGGAGCAGGAGGCTGGGTATGCCTGTCAATCCATCCCCTTGGCGATGATAATCACGGTGCATCTGGTCGACAGAACCGGTGACCTGCAGGAGGCAACCACATGGCAACGACGGCCGAGGGTGCGACAAGGGCCGCGATCCACACGATTGGGTTGACGAAGTACTACGGCCAGAACCGTGGCATGGAGGACGTGGACCTGGACGTCAGGGAGGGCGAGGTCTTCGGATTCCTCGGGCCGAACGGGGCGGGAAAGACCACGACGATCAGGACGCTGCTGGATGAGATCAGGCCCACGGCCGGGACTGCGACCATCCTGGGCCTGGACACGCACCGGGATGCCGTGGAAATCCGAAGGCATATCGGGTACATCCCCGGAGACCTCGCCCTGTACCCGAACCTCACAGGCCGGGATACGCTGACGTACTTCGCGAACATGCGTGGCGGCGTCGACTGGTCCCATGTCGACGAACTGGCCGAACGACTGGCCTCCGACCTTTCCCGGAAGGTCGGTGACCTGTCGACCGGCAACCGTCAGAAGGTCGGGATCATCCAGGCCTTCATGAACCGGCCGGACCTGCTGATCATGGACGAGCCGACATCCGGACTCGATCCGCTGGTCCAACGGGAGTTTCAGAACATGGTGCGCGAGGTGACCGCACAGGGGTGCACCGTCTTCCTGTCCAGCCACACGCTTTCAGAGGTCCAGCGCGTCGCAGACCGCGTCGGGATCATCCGGGACGGCTACCTCATCACGGTGGAGTCGGTTGCGGAGCTGAGGTCGAAGGCGATGCGCCGGGTGGAGTTCGTGCTCGACTCGGAGGCGGACGCCTCGGTCTTCGAGGCCGTGGCCGGTGTGCGCAACGTTGTCACTAGCGGCGCCAACGTCGAGATGTCCTTCGACGGCGATATGGGCGACCTCCTCAAGGCCGCAACGGACCGGTACGCCGTGGAGGACATCAGGACGAGCGAGACTGACCTCGAGGAGATATTCCTCACGTACTACCACACCGATGAGGAGGCCCGGTGATGACGCTGTCCAGCATATCGCTCAAGGTGGCGCGCGACCGCTGGCTGGGGTGGGCGATCTCGGCGGCCAGCCTTACGCTGCTGCTGTTGTTCGGGATGGCGGCCTACCGGGACATCGACCTCACCCTCTACAACGAGATGCCCGAGGCGTTCCGTTCGTTGCTCGGCATCCGGGAGAACGTTGACGTAGGGGGGCTGGCTATCGGCTACATCTTCGGGTCGTTCGGCGCCGTGGTGGTGGCCGTTATGGCGCTCGTCATGGGCAGCGCGGCGATCGCGGGCGAGGAGCGGAACGGCACGATGAACGTTCTGCTCGCGAACCCGAGGAGCCGCACGCACGTCCTGCTGTCCAAGGCCCTGGCCCTCGTCCTGCTCACGGGCCTCGCCGTCGCCGCCATCTGGATCACGGTCCACCCGATCGCCGCCTTGATGAGTGTTGAGATCGGCGGCTTGAACGTGGAAGCCCTGGCGCTCCACCTGTACGTCAACGCCGTCTTCTACGGGATGCTTGCCCTAACCATCGGCGCTGCGACTGGCAACCGGGACACGGCGACGGGCGCGACGTCGGGCATCCTTGTCCTGTCCTTCTTTGCGGTGGGCCTCCTGCCCCTTGTCCAGGGGCTGGAGGGGCTGCGCAAGGCGTTCCCCTGGTACTACTTCGACGGCAGCGAGCCGGTCTACAACGGCATCGCATGGGGACACCTGGCAATGCTCCTTGTCGCATCGGTAGTTCTCCTGGTCGTGGCGGTGGTCGGCTTCAACCGGCGTGACCTGAGGAGCCAGTCCGTTGGCACCTCGCTGCTGGACAGGGTCAGAGGGAACCCGTACCTCAACAAGGTGATCGGACGCCTTGCCGGTTCGGCCAGGGTCTCGTCGATATGGGTTAAGACCATCTCGGACTACCAGACCCTGCTTCTCGTCACGTCGGGCGCGATGTTCCTGGTCATGGGCGTCATGTTGGGCCCGATGTACGCGTCGTTGCCCGAGGAGACACTGGCTGCGTTCGACAGCTTCCCCGAGGAGCTGATCGCGCTCTTCGGAGGCGGAGACCTGGGTACGCCGGAGGGTTGGTACACGTTGGAAACGTTCGGCTTGATGGCCCCCCTGTCGGTCATCCTCGTCACAGCCGTTATGGGCGCCGGAGCTCTCGCCGGCGAGGAGTCGCGCCGGACCATGGCGCTGCTGCTGTCCAACCCGATACCACGGTCCCGGGTCGTGATGGAGAAGGCCGTAACGATGGTGCTGTTCGGTGTCGCCGTCGGCATCGCGACGTTTGCCGGAGTGGCCCTCGGATCGGTGCTCGGCAGCCTCGGGATGTCTATAGGCAACATAGCCGCGACCTCGGCGCTCCAGGTGCTCGTGGGTCTGGTATTCGGCGCCCTCGCGCTGGCGCTCAGCGCGGGTACCGGACGCACGGGAGTCGCGGTCTTCGGCGCGGCAGGGGCCGCGCTCGCCTTCCACCTGCTGACCTCCCTGGCAAACATCACGGGTGCGATATCGGCAATTGAGTGGTTGTCGCCATTCCACTACTACCTGGGCAGCGACCCGCTCACCACCGGGATGGACTGGGGGAACGCCGTCGTGCTGATCGCACTGTCGGTGATGCTCATCGGCCTCTCATTCGTGCTGTTCCAGCGGCGAGACATCAGATAGAGAGGGTAGCGTTCTGCCCGGCACCACGAACGGCAGAGCGTGCGGATGGGCAGGAGACGCGGAGTGCTATTCTCTGAAGAGGGTACGGAAGAGCATGCAAGGGTGAAGCGATGCGGCAAGTGGTTCTCCATCCGGGTGAGGACGGATTCTGGGTTGTTGAATGCCCCAGCCTGCCGGGCTGTGTCAGCCAGGGAGAAACCAGGGACGCCGCCATCGCCAATATCAGGGAGGCGATAGCGGTATACACCGCAGCCTTGGAAGATGGTGGACGCCTCGGAGGGGAGGGCTGACATGCACAAGTACGAGGTCGTCATCTACTGGAGCAAGGAAGACGGCGTCTTTGTAGCTGAAGCGCCGGAACTCCCCGGATGCATGGCTCACGGCGGCACGCAGGAAGCGGCTCTAGAGCAGATCAATCAGGCCATGGACCTGTGGCTGGATACCGCACGTGAGTTCGGCGACCCGATACCGGAACCCAAAGGCAAGCGTCTGACTCCTGCGTGACGCCTCACGCCTTGGCCCACCCGGTTCACCCGACGCTCACTTGGCTGGAGCAGCGTACTCGGCGTCCAGCGCGAGCATGTCGGTGAGGCCAACCGTGTCGAAACACTCCTGGATGCTGACCATGCGGTCGGCGACCAGGTGTGCCGTCGTGCCGGTGTCGCGCAGCTCGCGCATGAGATCGGCCATCGTCCTCAGCGCGGCGAGCATCGCGCTGATGGGGAATATCACGAGCTTGAACCCCAGCTCCTCCAACTCGGCGACGGGCAGCAGCGGAGACTTCCCCGTCTCGACGAAGTTGTACAGCACGGGCACGTCGAACCGGCCGGTCACGTCCAACGCCTGCTCCCGCGTCTGGATGGCCTCGAGGAAGAGCACGTCCGCGCCCGCCTCGACGTACGCTTCGCAGCGCCGCAGCGCGTCGTCCCAGCCGGTGACGGCGAGCGCGTCGCAGCGCGCGATGATCGTGAAGTCGTCGTCCTCGCGGGCGTCGAGCGCTGCATGGAGTTTGCGCACCATCTCCTCCTGCGGAACGACGCGCTTGTCGTCGAGGTGGCCGCAGCGCTTCGGCGACTCCTGGTCCTCGATGTGGATGCCCGCGACGCCCGCCCGCTCGTACTCGCGAATCGTGCGCTGCACCTGCAGCACGTCGCCATAGCCGGTGTCCGCGTCGGCGATGACGGGCACGCTGACCGTGCGTGCGATGGCAGCCGCGTTCGCGACCATCTCGCTCATCGTCGTGAGTCCGATGTCCGGGTAGCCGGTGCGGGATATGGACGTGCCCGCGCCGGTCATGTAGACGACCGGGAACCCGGCGCGCTCGATGACGGCGGCGCTGAGGCAGTCGTATGCGCCGGGCGCAGGGACGATGCCCGGCGACGCGAGCAGCTCTCGCAGGCGTGTGGTCGTTCTCATGGCAGCCTCCCTCCGATGCTTGCGCGAGGACTCGCGCCCTCCCTGCGCTCGGCGCAGCCTACCGTATCCGCGGAAGAGATGGGGTAACCTGTCGTCCACGGTTGACCAGGTGGTGCTCAACGATGACTGCGAATGCTGATTACTCCGCGTCCTTCTACGCGCGTCACGCACAGCGTTACGCTGAGGTGAGCCACAACTTCATCCAGTCGGTCTACACCAACGTTTCACACCCGGGGCTCACGAGCGACACCGACCTGATGGACCGCCTGCAGGAGCTCGTCCCCGCCGGGGCCCGCGGACTGGACGCCGGCTGCGGCGCGGGCGCCCGCGACGTCTTCTTCTACTGGCAGAAGGGGTACGACATCTACGGCGTGGACGCCATCGAGGAGAACATCGCGGAAGCGCGCAGGCTGCATCCGGATTTCGCTGGCCGAGGGGAGGGGGCCGACCTGGGCGAGCCCGCCGACGTGCGCGAGCCGCTCCGCCATCCGGATGCGTCATTCGACTTCATCCTGTGCAACGCCGTCATACAGCACATCGCCCCGGACGTCGCGTTTGGAGTGACGTTGCCGGAGTTCGCCCGGCTCCTGAAGAGCGGCGGCGTTCTCCAGCTCATGTTCAAGGTCGGAGGGGGAGTGGCGACGGTCTACGACAAGGACTACGGATCGGACAGGACATTCCAGCTCTACGACCCGGACGAGGTGCTCGCCCTGCTGACCGGCATGGGCCTGGAGCTGATCCCGGAGGAAGGCGCGAAGCTGGGAGGAGTCATGTACTTCACAGATCCCAAGCCGATGGACCACTGCGTCCTCTACGCGCGTAAGGCGGCATGACCGGTTCGAGCATCCCAGGAAGCCTGCAGGAGATCACCCCGCTCTGGCTGTCAGAGGCCCTCGAAAGGTCCGGAGCGGGCGGCGGCGCTCACGTGACCGCGTACTCGGCCGAGCCTGTGGCCGATGAGACGGGGTTCATGAACCAGCTGTTCCGCCTGCACCTCGAGTACGACTCCGAGCACCCGGACGCGCCGCGCACCATCATGGTGAAGTTGCCCTCCACCGACCCGCTTATCAGGACAGTCTTCGACAAATTGCAGCCGAACCTGCGCGAGGCCCGGTTCTACAAGGAGGTCGCGGGCGGGAGCCGTCTGCAGACTCCTCGCAGCTACTTCTGCGGGACGGACCCGGCTGCCGGGCACACGGTCCTGCTGCTCGAGGACCTGAGCGACACTCGCCAGGGCGACAGCGTGGCTGGTTGCTCCCGGGCTGACGCTGAGCACGTCATGGAGCAGTTGGCCGCGTTCCATGCCTCCTGGTGGAACAACCCGCGCCTGGACGAACTGGACTGGATGCCGTCGCGGGATGCTGAATCGAGGGCCTACCAGGAGATATACACGGACGCCTGGCAGTCCTTCCTGGGCACGGCCCGGGACGTGATGCCCGAAGGATTGCGCTCGCTCGGCGATCGCTTGATCACGGAGATCCCGAAGATAAAGGCCATGCTCGCGAAGCCTCCCAGGACGATCGTTCACGGAGACCTCCGCCTCGACAACTGCTTCTTCCCCTCCGACGCCGGAGCGCGCTGGCCGGTCGTATTCGATTGGGAGTTCTGCGTACGAGGCCGGGGCGTCAACGACGTCGCCACCTTCGTCAGCGACACCTACGCGCCGCAGGAGCGGAGGGACGTCGAGAAGGGGCTTCTCCACACGTACCATGCAGCGCTGGTGGACAACGGCGTGAGCGGTTACTCGTTCGAGGAGTGCCTGCGCGACTACCGGATCTCCATGCTGGAAGTCGTCGTGTTCTGGATAGTCATAGGCGGCTACTGCGACTACTCCGGCGAGCGCGCCGCGCTGTACCTGCGCAACTCGCTGGAGCGCTTCGACGCCGCCATATCCGACCTCGCTTCCGCCGAGCTGCTCGCAGGGTAGGGCACGCAGGGCGCCGCACGGCTGAAGGCGCATTTGACGCGGCAACGGGCCGACCATAGGCTACGGCGCGTCCCCTACGCTTGTCCGAGGAGAATGAAGATGGCATACGACGCCCTCGACCCGAAGAAGACGGGACTCGTGTTCTTCGACATGCTCAACGTCTATTTCCGGGGCTCCAGCGAGGAGAACCAGCGCAGGATGGAGCCCATCGTGGCCAACTGCGTGAAGGTGCGCGAGGTGGCGTCGGCGCTCGGCGTGCCGTCATTCTACCCGAAGGCGGACCACCGCGCGGATGGGATGGACTCGGCGCTCATCTACTCCGACACCAACTACGCGCTGGAACCCTGGCCGGACCCGGAACAGGGCTTCACGGCCGCGTTCCGCAACGTCCACCACGGCAGCTGGACGTCCGAGGTGATCGACGAACTGACCCCGACGCCGGACGACTACCTGATCGCCAAGCACCGGTGGAGTTCGTTCCACCAGACGCACCTGCAGCTGAGCCTGCGCACGCGGGGCATCGACACCATCGTCCTGTTCGGCGGCGCGATCCACATCGGCGTCGCGAGCACGGCCTACTCCGCGCGGGACCTGGACTTCAACATCGTCGTCGTCAGCGACGCCTGCTCCGGCCCGGACGACAACCTCGAGATGTTCATGGAGCGCATCTTCCCCATCTTCACGCGCGTCCGCACGGCGGACGAGGTCGTTGAGATGTTCAAGCGGGGCGCGGAGGGCTGAGCCCCGTCGTTCCTGGGCAGGCAGGAAGCTCGCAGCCTTATCTCCTCCTCCTCCGGTACCGCCGCCAGATCGAGACGAACACAGCGACGAGCAAGGCGGCCGTGACCGCTTGCGCGATCAATCCCCGTCCGGCCCCGTCCGACATCAAGGGCATGTGCGTCCCGCCGGCGGGCTGCGGCGTCGGTGTTGGATTCGCAGCGGGCGCGCTCGTGGGGGTGGGCAGGGGAGTGGGAGCGGCTGTGCCGGGGGCGGCTGGAACAGCCGTTGATGCAGCCGTTGGCGCGAGGGGCGACGCCTCCTCGCCGACCGGCGTATGCGTCGGCGTTGGCTGCGGCTCTGTGCCCGGCGGCCCGGCGAACGTGTAGATGCCGCCGTCGAAGCCCAGCACGTAGACCTCGCCTGCCTCGTCCTCGCCGAACGACGGTATCTGGAAGTCGGCGCGGGCCAGTTGCGCCTGCTCCGTGACGCGCTCGCCGTCGTGGCGCAGTCCCCAGATGCGCCCTGAGCAGAAGTCCGCGTACAGGTAGACGCCCCGCAGGTCGGGCAGGCGCTGCCCGCGGTAGACGTAGCCGCCCGTGATGGAGCAGCCCATCTCCCGGCCATACTCGGCTGCCGGCGGTTCGAAGTCGTCCGCGTTGCACGACGCGGAGCGGAAGCAGCGCGAGCCTTCCATCACGTTCCAGCCGTAGTTGCCGCCCCGCCGGACGACATCGACCTCCTCCAAGGCATTCTGGCCGACGTCGCCCGCCCACAGGTCACCGGTCTCGCGGTCGAACGAGAACCGCCACGCGTTGCGCAGGCCGTACGCCCATATCTCGCCGCGAGCGCCGCTCCGGCCCACGAACGGGTTGTCGGCGGGTATGGCGTACGGAGCCCCGGCCCCTGACGTTACGTCGATGCGGAGGATGGTTCCGAGCAGCGTCCCGAGGTCCTGCCCGTGCCGCTGCGGGTCGCCCGCCGACCCGCCGTCGCCCAGCGCGACGTAGAGCATGCCGTCCGGCCCGAACTCGATCATGCCGCCGTTGTGGTTGGAGAACGGCTGCGGCACTTCGAGCAGGACGGACTCGGAAGCGGGGTCGCCAAGCCCGCCGCTGCCGGTCTCGAACCGCGACAGCACCGACCGTCGCGGTGACGCAGCGCTGTAGTAGACGTAGAAGCGTCCGTTCTCCGTGAAGCCGGGGTCGAATGCCAGCCCCAGCAGACCTTCCTCGTTGCCTCGCCTGCTCACGCGCGGGCTGATGTCGAGGAACACGTCAGTCCGCTCCGGCGTCGCGGGGTCTATCCGGTGGATGACGCCATGCTGCTCCACGACGTACACCTGCCCTGAGCCGTCGCCCGCGTGCGTGAGCAGCACGGGCCGCTCGAACGTGAGCGCAGGGAAGAGCCGCTCCAGCTCCAACGCGGGGAGCGCGGCGTTCGGAGCATGCGCAACTCCCGCGAGTGCGGTGAGCGCAAGGAGCAGAAGGGCGGCAATGGGGAGCAGCCTGTTCGGGAACCTGGGAGCGCGCATGGGAGGCCAGCCTACCACGAGCCCCCGGCCTGCTCCCCTCTCCCGATGTCGGGAGAGGGGAATGCGCTTCAGCGCGCGGTGAGGGTACTTCCGTGTGGCGGTGTCATTCCGAGCGGAGTGCAGCGGAGTCGAGGGATCTCTCGGGGATAGCCCGCTTACAGTGAGCAGGGTGTTTGCCCCCCTGCGTGTCGCCCACCATGCGCTATCATGGGAGAGGCCCCGCCGTTGCGTTGGGGCGACTCTCTCCCTGAAAGGCGCTGCATGGAATTCAATTTCACGTACAAGGTCAACACGCCGCCCGACGCGCTCTGGGCGTTCGTGACTGACATCCCCGCCGTCGGCATGTGCATCCCCGGCGCGGCGGACGTGGCGGAGACGGACGGGACGTACACGGGCACGGTCAAGGTGCGCGTCGGCCCGGTCGCGCTGGGGCTCGTCGGCAAGCTGTGGGTGGACTCTCGGGACGACGCCGCGAGGCGCGTCTCGATGACCGGCGAAGGCGCGGACCGCAAGGTGCCGGGCAACGTCCGGGTGAAGATCGACATGGCGGTGGAGGATGCGGGCGACGGCGGCAGCAACCTCGTTGTGCGCTCGGACGCCAACATCATGGGCAAGCTCGGCGAGTTCGGCCAGGGCATCATCAAGCGCAAGACGGACGGCATCATGCAGGAATTCGGGCGCAACCTGACGAAGAAAGTCAGCGGCTGACGCGCACCTCTTCTCCGCCGGCTGAACAAGAATGTCAGCCGGCACTGCGATGAGATCCTTGTTCCCCCGTTCTACGAGTGGCGGGGGAGTCCGTTCTGACATTCTTGTTCCGGTTTTGACAGACATTTTCATGGCCGTGGCCTGCTTCCTGCGCCTGAGGCAACAACAATCTCATGCGTTTACAAGTTCGGCGGCGCGTCGTGTTCGGCGTCGTGTTCGGCGTGGGTGTCCGGGATCGACCAGTACCACGCGCCCGGACCGCTCGGGACTCCCGGCGTGCTGACGCGGAAAGCCTTGACGTTGCAGAGCACGCGGGCGCGGACGAGGGTGGACCTGGATATGCCAAGCATGGCGGCTTCGCGCTCGACCTGAGCGGCGGGTCGAGGGCCGTCTGCGAGGGCGCGCATGAGGAGGGACCGGGCGGCGCGTGTCCTCGCTCCTTGATCACGGTTGGGGTCGGCGAGGGCGTTGATGTGCGCAGGGAAGACGGGTTTGCGCCAGGCGACGGCGACGGCGTCGGTGGACGGAAGGACGTAGGGGATGGCGGGGGCGTCGTCGCTCATGGCGGGGCGGAGGGGTATGAGGAAGCGGCGGCCGCCGGGTTCCACGACGGCGGTGGTGAAGACGACGGATGCCTGAGCGAGCCTGCGCTGCATGGCGGCGACGGCGCGGGGGTAGTTGGGCGCGGGGTTGTGGGTGAGGGCGACGACGGCTGCGCCGGAGCGCGCGGCGAGGGCCTTGAGCATTCCCAGGACGGTCGCCGGTTGAGCGCGGTGCATGGAAGCGAGGTCCTCGACCTGGTCGACGATCAACAGGGCGGCGCTTCCGGCCTCAATGAGGCTGGCGAGCCGCCTCATCACCTTGTTGAGGCCAGGCCACGGGGCGGTGAAGTCCGTCGCAGGGTCCGACGGCGGCTTCCAGGGAAGCGGGGGCGGAACCCTGACGCCGACCGGACGGCGGCGTGGAACGCGTATCTCATTGCCGTCGTTGTCGAACAGGTACTCCTCCTCGTCCTCGTCGTCCCGGTCATCATCGTCGTAGCGGGGGTCGTCCTCGTCGTCGTCGTTGGGCGGGTCGTCGGGGTAGTAGTCGATCGGGTGGGTGGGGGAGAGGAGGTCTGCGAGGTAGATGCGTCCGAGTTCCGCTCCGAAGAGGCGGAGGACGGGGAGGACGTCGGACTTCGGGTTGCCGTTGAGGAGGGCGAGGACGACGGGGGCGTAAGGGAAGAGGGCGTCCGGCTGGTCGGGGGCTGCCGCGCCGCGCGAGGCGCGGGCGGCGATATCGAGCGCGATGGAGGTCTTGCCGGAGGAGGGGTACCCGGCGATGAGGGTGAGCTTGCCGAGGGGGATGCGGTTTGGCCAGAGCCAGTCGGTCGGTTGCTGGATGAGGAGGTTGAGGGGTTGGAGTCCGGCTTCCTGAGCGCCGGAGGAGGAGTAGAGGTGCGTTCGGGGCATGAGACCGCGCCTGGCGAGGGCGTCCAGCACCTTTGCGAAGGGGCAGCGGGTGCACTCGAACGAGACGCCGTGTTTCGGGTTCCAGGTGACGCTGAGGGTGGGGACGTCGGGGTTGTCGTGGGAGGGGCAGTGGAACCTGCCGGGGTTTTCGCACGAGCAGCCGGGGACGCCGCAGCGGAGGGCGGTCTTGAGGCGCTCGACGTAGGCGCCGTCCTGCGGCGGGAGCATGTCGGGGGTGGCGTAGCCTTCGGGCACGGGAGCGGGTTGTGTAGTCATGGGGACATGGTAGGGAGGGGTGCGTTGACCACGCAACGGGCGCGTGTCACATATTCAACGGGCGGGGAGGATGGGGGGGGAAAGGGATGGGAGCGGGGGACAAGGGCACCCACAAGGGATGCCCCTACACTGGGCATCCTCACCCGCCGCCGGGACGGCACCCTCTCCCAAGAGGAGAGGGGATCAGGGGCAGCGGCTCAATACCTACAGTGCCGAGAGCATCAGAAGCGAAATGCCGAACAGCGAGCCCAGAGATATCGTTCTCTCCGTCTTCCGGTAGAGGGGATGAGCAATCACCCCAGGCGCCGGCTCCGGAACAAAGCCAACCCGGTGCGTCGACACGGACAATACGCACATAAGCGCTCCGAACCAGGACGCCAGTGCGATTTCGAACCAGGTGACGGCGAACAGGGGCGTTTCGGTGTCAAGCAAGGCCGGCATCAAATGCAGCCAAACCGTGATGACGAAAATACAGATAGGCAAATAGATGGCAATGGCTCGAAGGGCATTCTTCAGATCGTACCCTGCTCTCAGCCTGAACACGAGTCCGTGAAGCACGAGGTTCAGGGTTGCCATTCCTCCAAATATGTACAACCCGGACCTGAATACTGCGTCACCGAACCTGTCGGAAACCGGGAAGATCATGGAGGTTATGCTTGCCAGTGCGGCGAACAGCAGGACGGAGATGCACGGGAGCAGCAGGGACACAGCCACTTGCTTCCGTGTGCGCGCCGTCCTCGCCGTATAGTCACGCAAGAGCAGCACCTTGAGTGCGTTCCTGCGGACCGCCCCAGTCCTCGCTGTTTCCATACGCTCTCTGGCCGCTGAGCGGACCAGGTCGACAGCACATTGCGTCCAGACCACCAGAGTTCCCACTCCGCCGCCGTCGCGACTCATCCGGTCACGAAAAAGCTGGACCATCGGTTCCCCGAACTCACGTCTGTGTTCCTTCGGGTAGGCCAAGAGCAGTGCGCGGTAGATCCGCTCTGAGAGCATCTCAGACGCCTCCCCCAGGCAGTGTCTGTCCAAGGGCCGACCATCCAGTCCGGGCGATGCGGGCAAGCCGCTCCATCCGTGCGACCTCGGCGTCCAGAGCGCGAGCACCCAAGCCTGTGAGTCTGTAGTAGCGGCGACGGGCGTCATCCAGCTCCGGGTCTGGTCGTTCGTCGGCCTCTTCGACAAGTCCCGCTTTCATCATTCTCTTAATGGCTCCGTACAACGTCCCCGGGCCCATTGTGACTGATCCCTCGGTCAAGACCTCAACGCGGCCCATGATTGCGTAGCCGTGCTTCTGTCCGTCGGCCAAAGCGAGCATGATGTGCAACTGCGCGACCGGCAGGGGCAGGCGATGCGAAGAATCGGGAGTGGTCACTCTCAATCACTCCTTAGGAAGGTTCAAGCCAACTATATCGCACACGGATATAATCTCAATGAGGGCTGTTCCAAGATGCGTCGGCGTGGTGCCTTTTCACAGGAATGGCGGGTGGGGGCGCGGGGATGACGCGGGGGCAAGGGCACCCACAAGGGATGCCCCACACCGGGCACCGTCACCCGCCGCCGGCGCGGCACGCTGGGTTCCCGTTTTCACGGGAACTCTTGGTCGCGGCCTACTCCACGAAGATGTGTTCGCGGTAGTAGCGCAGTTCCTCGATGCTCTCGCGGATGTCGTCGAGGGCGAGGTGGGCGCGGCGCTTGCGGTGGGGCGGCAGGTCCGGGTACCAGCGCTTCACGAGCTCCTTGATGGTGCTCACGTCCACGATGCGGTAGTTCAGGTACGCCTCCAGCGCCGGCATCTCGGCGCGCAGGAAGAGCCTGTCCTGGTGCACGGAGTTGCCGCAGAGCGGCGCCTTCTTCTCCTTCACCCACTGCCGCACGAAGTCCAGCGTGAGCCGCTCCGCCTCCTCCACGCCGACGGTCGACTCCTGCACCCGAGCCAGCAGGCCCGATTCCGTGTGCGTGCGGAGGCTCCAGTCGTCGATGCGGGCCATCTCGTCGTCGCTGCGTCTGACGGCGATGACCGGCCCTTCGGCCACCACCTCCAGGTCCGCGTCGGTGATGAGCGTCGCTATCTCCAGCGTGACGTGCCGGTCCGGGTCCAGCCCGGTCATCTCCATGTCGATCCAGACGAGCCTGCCAGAGTCAGCCATGCGACGCCTTTCGCGCTTCCTGCGCAGAGAGTTCACGGACACTGCCGGAGGGCAGCCTGCCGAGCCGCAGCCCGCCGACGCGCACGCGCGTCAGCCGGAGCACGCGACGTCCGACCGCGCGCATCATCAGCCGCACCTCGCGCTTCTTGCCCTCCGCCAGCTCCAGGCTGTAACGCGGCTCGACGCTTGCGGCGAACGGGGGAGGCCGGAGCGCCGCCTGGATGCCTCCCACCGAAGCGAGAGAGGACTGGCGCGATGGCGTCCGGCGCGAAGCGGGCCGCCTGTCGGGCCGCTTGCTCTGAGGCCTCTCGCCCTGAGGGGCCCCGAACGGCGAGACCGACAGCGCCCGTGCGAGGCCGCCTTCGATCTCGACGCCGCTCAGCAGACGCGCCTGGTCGCGCGGGGAGATCGGCCTGTCCAGCAGGACGTCGTACTCTTTCACGACGCCGTAGCGCGGATGCGTAACGCGCTCCACGAACGCGCCGTCGTTCGACAGCAGCAGCAGGCCGGTGCTGTCGGCGTCGAGCCGTCCGACCGGCACGAGCCCGGCGACGCGCAGCGCACTCGGCACGAGGTCGAGCACGGTGGGGCGTCCGCGCGAGTCGCTCACCGTACAGAGGTAGCCGCGTGGCTTGTTGAGCACCAGGTAGACGACACGCTTCTCCGCCTGCGCGAGCGGCCGGCCGTTGATGGAGACGGCGTCGGACGTTTTCACGGGGTGGTTCAGGTTCGTCGCGGGCTGGCCGTTCACGGAGACCGCGCCGGAGAAGATCAACTCAGCCGCGCGGCGGCGCGATCCCGCCCCTCCGGCAACGAGTCGCTTCACCAGCGGCATGGAGGGAGCGCGGGATGGCGGGCTGCTGACCATGGAATGAGGGTAGCACAGGCGGGGGGTCGCTGGTAGAATCCCGCTTCCGGGGAGGAGGCAGGGACGAGGAATTCCATGGGCAAACTCACAGACAAACTCGAACGCGCCGAGAAGGGCGCAGGTCAACCGCTGGGGTTCGGCGGCGCCGCGAAGCGTGAGTCCATCGCGCCGCTGCTGCTGCTGGGCGCTGTCGAGGCGGGCGACGCCGCACAGGCGGGGGTCGTGACCGCGTCGGAGATAGACGGCGCGCTCATCGCCGGCGCCGGGAGCGCGAAGAAGACGGCGCTGAACGGTTCGGTCAAGGCGCTTGGGGACACCCTCTTCGGCGTGTGGACGGACGAAGGGCAGGCCGAGGAGGCCGGAGGCGCGGACTTCCAGGTGTTCTCCTCCGATGCGACGCCCGCGGGGGCGCTTTCCGGCGAGGGTCGCACGCTCGTCATGCAGGTGCAGCCGGAACTGCCGGACAGCCTGCTGCGCACGATCGACCAACTGCCGGTGGACGCCTTCCTCGTCTCACTGGACACGCCGCTCACGGTGGCGCAGCTCATGCGGCTGGCCCGCGTGCGCGGCGCGACGTCGAAACGGCTCCTCGTGCACTTGGGCGCTCTGCCCGCGAAGGCCGACGCCGAGCAGCTGCGCGACGCCGGAGCATCCGCCCTCGTCGTGGACGCGGCAGGACAGACCGCCGACACCTTCCGCGAGACGCTCGCGATGCTGCGCGAACTGCCGCGCAAGTCGCCCCGCCAACGCGACGGCGAGCGCTCCGGCGCGACCGTGCCGCAGCCCTCGTTCGGAGCGGCCCGCTCGGCCCCTCAGCCTCCGCCCGACGACGATGACGACTGGGACGACGACTAGTCCCGGCTTAGTGACCTCACTCACCCGTACAATGTTCTTAGTGACGTCTGGATCGGCGGGGTAGGGCGAGGCGCGCGATGCTGCTGGCGGGAATCAACGGCCTCTTCGACGATCCGTTCCGAGCGCTCGTATGGTTCGTCGCCATCGCGGCCTCGCTGCTCATCGCCATCACGTTCCACGAGGCGTCGCACGCCGTCACCGCGTTGCGGCTCGGAGACGACACGGCGGCAAGGCTGGGGCGGGTGACGCTCAACCCGAAGCGGCACCTCGACCCGGCAGGCACGGTCATGTTGCTCATCGTGGGGTTCGGCTGGGGCAAGCCGGTGCCGGTGAACCCGTCCCGCCTGCGTACCGGCAGGACGGGCATGGCGATGGTCTCGGCCGCAGGCCCGATGGCGAACGTCGCGCTTGCGGTCGCGTTCGCGCTGCTGTTCCGCCTGGGCGTGCTCGACGGCAGCATCACGCGGGACGAGTTGCAATCGCTGTCACCGATGGCGTGGGCGAGCATCATCGCGTGGTACGGGGTCGCGCTGAACCTGCTACTGGCCGTGTTCAACCTGCTGCCGCTCCCACCGCTGGACGGCGGCGGCATCATCCAGGGCATCGCGCCGCGGAGTTGGCGTCCGGCCGTCGTGCAGTTGCAGCGATTCGGGCCGATCGTGCTCATCGTGCTCATCGCGCTGACGTTTGCGACAGACATCAACCCGCTGGGGTACGTCTTCCGCCCCGTCTATGCCGTCGCGGATGCGCTCAGGGGCGTCTGAGGGGCGACGCTACTGCCAGGGCAGCGACATCGTCCCGTAGACCTCTATCCCGCAGCCGGCAATGCCGAGGTGCGGATGGTCCGCGAGCAGCGCCTGCGCGGCGGCCATGTCCTCTGCCTGGAGGACGGAATAGGTCACCACTCCCATCTCGTTCGAGGAGCTTCCCGACGCGGTGATCCTCCCGCCCGGGCTCAGCGGGGACATCTCGACCAGAGCGTCGCCACACCGGTCGGACCACGCCTTCCACGCGTCCATGACGGCCTGCATATCCTCCGGCTTGGAGTCCATCATCGCCTGCATAGCTGCCGCCGGAGCGAGATACAGCACAAGATACTTCTGCACCTGAGACACCTCCTGGGGTTCGCCCCGGCGTGTTCCGGAGCCGCGACAGGATAGGGGGTGAAGGCGGCTGCAGCAACGGCAGGCGGTGGCTGCCATGCGATGATATAGTTGTGCTGTGCCTGCGGCAGGCTGCCCCGGCGGAAGGAGCGAGGGAGATGGCTTCTCGAAAGAAGACTCCGGTCTCAGGAAGGCCGAAGACGGAAGGCATCTTCCTGGAGATGACCGAGGAGCTGTACGACCAGGCGATGAACTCCAAAGTGCTCCTGGAAGGTACGTTGAAAGGGGCTCGCGAGCTAGACCAGGGACTGGGGGTGCGCTGGGAGGATGTCCTCCGAGAACGCAAGCCCCGTTGACGCGATTCTCTCTCCGATCGCCAGACAGGCCTTCGACGCCCAGGATGCTTCCGGGCAGGAACGTATGCAGGCCGCTATCGAGCAGATGATGCGGGACCCTCACCCAGACGGTGTTACCAAAGCCTTGCTCGGCGCTCCCTATCCGCGCGGCACAGTAGGACTGGTCTCCCGTGACTACTGGATCACGTACCGCTTCCTCAACAGCACCGTCGTCGAAGTCCTCCGGATCCTCCCGTGGGAGGAGTTCCTGCCGGACGCTGGCAGGTAGCGTCCCGCTCGCCGCACTCAGTGCGCGGACTTGGCCGATTGGATTTCGTCCATCATCATCCGCTTCATGGTCTCGGCGATGCGGGTGAGTTCATTCGTGGTAAGTTTCGGGCCCATGAGTTCACGCTCGTACGCGGCGATGACGTTGAGCAGCGTACGGTCGTTCGGTGTGGTAAGCGCCATGACGGAACCTCGGAGCGGAGACTGCCGGAGATGATAGCGCAAGAGCATATCCTGCACGTGACGACACCGGAGGCGTGGCGGCGCGGCGCAGACACCCCGCTCTACGAGGCTGAATCTCTCGCCACCGAGGGGTTCATCCACAACTGCCGTCCCGCGCAGTTGCAAGGCGTGCTCGGCAGGCACTTCGCAGGCCACCGGGCGCTCGTGCTGCTGGTCGTAGACCCGGCGCGGCTCACGTCCGAGGTCAGGGAAGAGGAAGCCGTCGGCGAGACGTTCCCGCACGTCTACGGGCCGATAGACCGCGCAGCCGTCGTCAGCGTGCTTCCGATCGAGGCGGACAGCACGGGCAGGTTCACGCTGCCGGATGGCATCGAGTAGCGAGCCGGTCACCGTTGCCACCGGCGCTGCTAGAATAGCCGCACCTTCCGGCGCAGGAGCGAGTCCCCCATGCAGATGACAGTGCGGCGGCCCAGACGCTTGCGCGGCGACGTGACCCCGCCGGGCGACAAATCGATCTCCCACCGCGCGGCCATCTTCAACGCCATCGCCGACGGCGAGGCGCGCGTCGAGAACTACGGCACCGGCGCGGACCTGGCCTCCACGCTCCGCGTGCTGCGCGGTCTCGGCACGCAGATCGAGCGTCACGACGACGGCGCGTTCACGGTGCGCGGCGGCATCCTCGCCGAGCCTTCGGACATCCTCAACACGGGCAACAGCGGCACGACGACGCGCCTGATGGCAGGCGTACTCGCAGGCCAGCCGTTCATGTCCGTGATGACGGGCGACCGCTCGATACGCTCCCGGCCGATGGCCCGCATTGTGGACCCGCTGCGCCTGATGGGTGCGGACGTGGACGGACGGGACGGGGGCAGGGTCCCGCCGCGGAGCGTACGCGGGGGGAGCGCGGACGGGGGAGGGCGCGGCCGTCGACGGACGGGACGGGGGCAGGCTCGCGCCGCTGACGTTCCGCGGCGGCAGCCTGCACGGCATCGAGTACCGCATGCCCGTCGCATCGGCGCAGGTGAAGAGCGCCCTCCTCCTCGCGGGACTGTTCGCCGAGGGCGAGACGACGTTGGAGCAGCCCGCCGTCTCCCGCGACCACACGGAGTTGATGTTCCGTTCGATGGGGGTCGAGGTGATCGAGGACGGGTTGACGGTGAGCGTGCGTCCCGGACGGCTCACCGCCATGGACGTGACCGTGCCCGCCGATATCAGTTCGGCGGCGTACTGGCTCGTCGCGGGGGTCTGCCACCCTGACGCGGAAGTGCGCGTGCGCAACGTGGGCGTGAACCCCACGCGCACCGGCATCCTCGACGCGCTGGCGATGATGGGCGCGGACGTGAGCGTCGAGAACGAGCGCACCGAGGGCGGGGAGGCTGTCGCCGACCTCGTGGCCCGCTCGAGCAGCCTCCGCGCAGCGGACATAGGAGGGGACCTCATCCCGCGCCTCGTGGACGAGGTGCCGGTGCTTGCGCTCGCCGCCTGCTTCGCCGAGGGTACGACTGTCATCCGCGACGCTTCCGAACTGCGCATCAAGGAGAGCGACAGGCTCATGGCCTCCCGCGTCGAACTGTCCCGGTCCGGCGCACAGGTCGAAGAGTTGGACGACGGCCTGCGCATCACGGGCGGTCGCGCCCTGCACGGCACGACACACCGGACGTACGCCGACCATCGCATCGCGATGACGATGGGAGTAGCAGGGGTGGTCGCTTCCGGCGAAACGACGATAAGCGCGGCGCAGACGGCGTCGGTCTCCTACCCGACGTTCTGGGACGACCTCGGCTCGCTGGGGGAGGGCGCATAGCCGTGAGGCGCCGTACACGGTGAGCACCGCCGAGCCGCATCCGCTCCTCGTCGTCGTCTCCGGTCCGTCCGGTGTCGGCAAGGATGCGATGCTCGCCCTCGTTCGAGAACAGCGCCCGGAGGTGTTCTGGGCCATCACCGCGACGACCCGGGCGGTGCGCCCCGGCGAGGAGCACGGCGTGCACCACCTCTTCCACACCCGTGAGGAGTTCCTCGAACTGCTGGAGCGCGGCGAACTGCTGGAGCACGCGGAGGTGTACGGCAACCTCTACGGCGTGCCGAAGGCGCCGGTGCGCGAGGCGCTTGCCGAAGGGCGCGACGCCATCGTGCGGACGGACGTGCAGGGCGCGGCCTCGATCCGCGCGCTCGCGCCGGACGCGCTGCTGATCTTCGTCGCGCCGCCGTCGCTGGAGGAACTCGAACGCCGCCTGCGCAGCCGCGATACGGAATCGGCGGAGGAGACGGCCCTGCGCGTCGAGACGTCCCGCCAGGAGATGCGCGACGCCGCGTGGTTCGACGCCGTCATCGTCAACGAGACCGGGGGGCTGGAGGACGCCGCGCAGGAAACCATCGCCGTCATAGAGCGTGAGCGGAAGCGCGTCCCCCCGCGCGAGGTGAGCCTGTAGCCCAGAATCCTGCGCACCTCTGCTATCCTCCGCGCTATCCCGCACGAGGTAGGTGCTGATGATTACGAAGTTCTCCGTCCTCTACGTCGGCTTCACGGAACTGGACAACGTGGGGCTGGACGGCACGCCGCCGGACGAGCGGCATCTCTCCAATGAACAGATCGTGAAGGCGTACAAGATGTCGCTTGACGTGGCGCAGCACATGGACAAGCTCGGGTTCGACACACTCTGGGGCGCGGAGCACCACTTCCAGCGCGAGGGCTACGAGGTCGTCCCGAACCTCATCCTGTGGGGGACATACCTGGCGGCGCGCACTGAGCGCCTGAAGCTCGGCTGCGCGTTCAACGTGAGCCCCGTCTGGCATCCCATCCGCCTCGCCGAGGACTATGCGATGGCCGACATCATGACCGACGGGCGCGTGATCTTCGGCGTGGGGCGCGGCTACCAGACGCGCGAGGTCGAGACGATGGGCGCCCCCCTGCTCGATCAGGACGCCAACCGCGAGTTGTTTGAGGAGCAGATGGAAATCATGATGAAGGCGTTCCACCAGGACTCCTTCAGCCACCACGGCAAGCACTACACCATCCCCGCGCCAACGAAATTCCGCGGCTACGAACCGACGGAGGTGACGCTGGTGCCCCGTCCAATCCACCAGCCGGTGGAGATATGGCAGGCGATAGCCAGCGGGAGGTCCATCCCCTACATGGCGCGCAACGGCATCAAAGGGATGATCACGCAGAACGGCGACCGGCTGGCGCGGCAGATATTCCACACGTACCAGGAAGAGGCCGCGAAGGCTGGCCGGCAGCTGGAGCTCGGCGAGGACCTCTGCCTCGGTGTCGCGATGTCCATCGCGCCGACGCCCGAGGAGGCGGTCGAGAAGGTGCGCCCGTACCACGACGAGGCGTACAAGTGGTTCGCGCCGTTCGGGTTCGTGCGCTACGTGGATGAAGACGGACGTCCGTGGGGCACGCCCGGCGCACCTGCCAGAGTGCCCACGATAGAGGAGGGCGTGCGACAGCGCGCGTGGCTGTGCGGCCCGCCGGAGTTGGTCATCCGTGA
Organism: SAR202 cluster bacterium bin16; assembly: GCA_002238425.1. Lineage (GTDB taxonomy): Bacteria > Chloroflexota > Dehalococcoidia > Lucifugimonadales > Australimonadaceae > Bin16. The sequence goes on from MPMJ01000015.1 coordinate 54,437, forward strand.
GATCAAGGCCTACGAGGCGGAGTTCCCCGGCCTGGACCAGGTGATGTTCCGCTGGCCGGAAGGCATGCCCGCGGAAGATTTCAAGGAGCAACTCTCACTCTTCGCCGAGCACGTCATGCCGCACTTCGGGCAGGGGTAACCTTTACGACACTTCCTTACCGCCGTTGACCGCGATGAGTTGCCCGGTGATGAAGTCCGCGTCGTCGGAGAAGAGGAAGGCGACGGTGCCCGCGAGATCGTTCGGAACGCCGCGGCGTCCGAACGCCCGCGACGCTTCCTCGGTTGCCTCGTTGCCGGTGAGCGAAGGGTCCTGGTCTGTGCCGCCGGGCGCGAGCGTGTTGACGTTGATGTTGTGCTCGCCGAGCTCGCGGCAGATGGCGCGGGTGAATGCCATCACCGCGCCCTTGGAGGCGACGTAGTGCGGGTTGCTGTCGCGCACGTTGTTGGACGTGCGGAGCATCGTGGTGGAGCCGACGTTAACGATCTTTCCGCCGCCCTGATCGCGCATGTACGGGAAGACGGCGCGCACGCAGAGGAACGTCCCACGTGCGTTCACCGAGAAGACTTTGTCCCACCAGTCCGGGTCGACGTCCATGAGCGAGGGGCCGGTGATGTTCCGCATGAGGCCGGCGTTGTTGAGCAGACCGTCGATGCGTCCAAAGCGCTCGACGGTCTGGCGCGCCAGGGCCATCGTCTCTTCCTCGCTGGAAACGTCCACGTTGAGCGGGAGCACCTCGGCTCCCTCGGCCTCGCAGAGGCGAGCCGTCTCCGAGCAGTCGAGCACGTCAGCGACGGTGAGCTTCGCGCCTTCCTTAGCCAGCCGTACGGCGTAGGCCTGCCCCAGATGGCGCGCCGCGCCGGTAACGATGATGACCTTGCCTTCCAGGCGCATCGGTCGCCTCCTCCGGTCGTCGCTGGTCAGCCCAGGATGACCATGTGCACTTCTCCGGGGCCGTGGACGCCGATGGTGAGCGTCTGTTCTATGTCAGCCGTGCGGGACGGCCCGGAGATGAAGTTGAAGTAGTTGGCGGTCCGCCCGCGCGCCTGCATGCGGTTCAGCCGCGTGATGGCGAAAAAGTCGTCCAGCGTTTCGAGCACCTGCTCCGGCTCGATGAGCAGGACGAGTCTGGGCGGCGCGAGCGAGGCGAGGCGCGCCACGCCCCTGCGTGGTGTGACTGCGCAACTGGCTGTCTCGGCGATGGCGTAGGAGACGCCAGTCACGCCCATGTCGGCGCGGAACGCCATATCGCGCAAGGCACCCCGGGTTCGCGATCTTCCGGATGCGAGGATCGCGGGGGAGACACCGACAGAGCGGAGCGGCGTGTCTATGTTCACTCGCTTGAATACGTCCTCAGCCGAGCGGACGAGACTCTTCACGCCTGACTGCTGGGCGATCTCGGCAATGATGCCTGCGGCTTCCTCCGCGTCGCCCGCCCTGCGGACGTTCCATGAAGCCGCGGCGGCGGTCCGGGCGAGACGGTCCAGCGTAGAGCTCCTGCGCGCCTCGTTCCTTGCAACGATGGTACGCACCTTCTCCTGCTGGCGCATAGCGTTCGATTTGAGCGATGGGTGGTCCGGCATGTGGACGATGGGCTCGGTGCGCCCCAGCGCCGAGCGGACGCGCAGCAGGAAAGCGGTCTTGTTCGGGTGTTCTTCCGGCGTTGGGGACACGGCCTACCTCAGTTCCGTCCCGTTGTCGTGTGCGAGCTCCTCTCGCCACAGCCGGGCGAACGACCTGGGCGCAGGCGCGGGGAAGTCGCGGCTCGCTGTCCAGCCGCTCACCATCGGAGTGAACGGCAGTTTGCGCACCTTACCGCCGCGCGCGAACGGGCGTGTGAGCAGCCTGCCGAGGTTCGCCTTGCCCTCCAGCGCCCTGCGGCTCCGCATCGCGCCGTGCCACTGGCCTACGAAGAGCCGCTCCATCCATGTCGTGCTCCGTTCGCCGATGGCGCCTTCAGCCACCTTGTAGCGCAGGTGCAGCAGCAGGCGGGGGATGTCTATCTTGACAGGGCACACGTCCTTGCACGTGCCGCAGAGCGTCGAAGCGTAAGGCAGGTCGCGTGCGACCTTCATGTTGGTCATGGGCGGGGTTACGATCGCGCCGATGGGACCGGAGTAGACCCAGCCGTAGGCGTGTCCGCCTATCTTGCGGTAGACGGGGCAGTGGTTCAGGCAAGCACCGCAGCGGATGCAGCGCAGCGCCTCCCGCATCACCTCGTCGCGCAGCAGGTTGAGGCGGCCGTTGTCCACGAGGATGAGGTGGAACTCCTCGGGGCCGTCCTCGTCGCTCGGCGCGCGCGGGCCACTCGCGAAGGTGTTGTAGCTCGTGATGCGCTGTCCGGTGGCGGAGCGCGGCAGCAGGCGCAGGAAGAGCGCAAGGTCCTCGATGGCAGGGACGATCTTCTCCATGCCCGCGAGGACGACGTGGATACGGGGCGCCGAGGTCGTCATGCGACCGTTCCCCTCGTTCGTAACGAGGCAGACCGTGCCGGTCTCGGCCACGACGAAGTTCGCGCCGCTGATGCCCATGTCCGCTACGGCGAACTTCTCGCGCAATGCATCGCGCGCGTACACACAAAGGCGCTTGATGTCCTGCGTCGGCGCGGTCTTCAGCCACTCCTGAAAGAGCGTGGACACTTCTTGTCGCGTCTTGTGCATCGCCGGAGCGATGATGTGGAACGGCGTCTCGCCCGCCAGCTGGATGATGTACTCGCCGAGGTCCGTCTCCACCGGTTCGATGCCCTCGCCCTCGAGGACGTGGTTGATGCCCATCTCCTCGGAGACCATGGACTTGCTCTTGATGACGGTCTTCACGCCGTTGCGCTTCGCGATGTCGAGCACGATGGCGTTCGCCTGCGCCGCGTCGTCCGCGAAGTAGACGTGGCCCCCGTTCCGGCGGACGCTCTTGTCGACCATGTCGAGGTAGTAGTCGAGGTGCTCCAGCGTGGACTGCTTGATGCCGGCGGCGCGGGTGCGCATCGCCTCCCAGCTCTCGTCGCCGAAGTCGTCCTCGATGACGTTGGCGCGCGCGCCGACGAAGTGCTCCATGACGTGCTCCAGTGAGTGCTGGAGCTTCTCGTCACGCAGCGCCTTGCCGGACGCCTTCTTGAACTCTGCGCTCTTGACCTCAGCCATCAGTTCCGTCCTCAGCCAGCAGTTCGGCGATGTGCATGGCGCGGACGTTCATGCCGCGCCGCTCCATCGCCCCGCGGATGTGCATCAGGCAGCCGCAGTCGTTCGCGACAACGGCGCCCGCGCCCGACTCGGCGATGGTCTTCAACTTCTCGTCGAGGATGGCGGTCGATATCTCGGGAAACTTCACGGAGAAGAGGCCGCCGAAACCGCAGCAGGCGTCCGGGTTCTCCATCTCCTGCAGTTCGACGCCCCGTACGTTCCCGATGAGGTCCCGGGGCGCTTCCTTGATGCGCAGCTCGCGCAGCAGGTGACAGGCGTCGTGGTACGTCACGAGTCCCTCTGACGCTGCTCCCACATCCGACGTGCCAACGACGTTGACGATGTAGTCCGAGAGCTCGCGCGTCTTCTCGCCGACGGCCTGGGCGCGCTCCAGTGTTTCGGGATCGTCCTCGAACAGTTCGCGGTAATAGACCTTGATCATGCTGGCGCACGAGCCAGATGGCACGACGACCTGCTCCTCGTTCTCGAACACGTCCAGGAAGTGCTTCGCGACGTCGGCAGCGTGGGAGCGGAAGCCACCGTTGAAGGCGATCTGGCCGCAGCAGGTCTGGTCTTCAGGGAATGAGACGTCTACACCGAGGCGGCGCAGCACCTTGACAGCAGCGACGCCAACCTCCGGGTAGAACTGGTCGACGAGGCAGGTGGCGCAGAGCGCCGCCCGGAACTTCGGGGACTGCTGCCCTCGCTGCCTTCCGCCCGTTCTGGGCCTGCCGGAGGAACGTCTGGAATATGCGGGGGAACCGCGTCGTCGAGCCACGAGAGCAAGGTAGCAGAGCGGGGCAGGCGTGGCAACCGGCGGGGGGCACCCGCCGGTTGCCAATCACATTCCTCTGCTTACATACCGCTGCCGAAGATCTCCCGTCCGATCCACTCGAGGAGCGCGGGCTGCGGCCAGATGACGAACAGGACGTTGTCTGCCATCACGAACTCGAACAGGAAGACGAAGCACATCGTGATGACGGCCGCGAGTATGCGCCAGGAGAAGAGCCATTCAAGGGCCGCAGGAGGCTGGAATTCCCGGACAGGGCGCGCGAAGAGGAGCAGCATCGGAGCGACGCCTGGCAGGAGCCTGATCGCCCAGCCCAGTGGATTGTCCGGCCAACCGGCCGTGAAGAGGATGGTGACAACAAGCGAGAACGTCAGCGCGACGACGCCCATGACACCTGGGATGGCGGGCATGCCGCCGACACCCTGCGCTCCGATCGAGAGGACGTATGCCACGGTAAGCGCCACAACAACGCCGGTGGCGATGATCTGACCGGTGTCCGCAGTACCGATGAGCGCCGCGCCGATCGCCGAAAGCGCGCCCACGATGATGCCGGCGCCGACCGCCTTGGGCAAGGGGAAGCTCGCTTGGCCAAGCAGGGTGAACGGCAGGTAGCCCGCCAGCGCCATCACGCTCCACCGCAGGCCGATGGTGCCCGTCAGCAGTGCGAACATGACGAACCCGCCGGCGATGAGCAGTGCTGCCTGCTTGGCGCCCGGCAGAACAAGGCTGTGCATGCCGAGGTCCATGATCTCCGTGTGCCGGTGGCCGCGCTCTCTAAGGTGGAACATCAGCTGCACCAGTGACAACACGATGATCAAGACGACCATGAGTCGGGTGAGGAACCACGACTCGGTAGCCTGGAAGCCGAGGCTGCCCCACCAGAACGCTATGCTCCCTGCAACGAGCAGGAAGATGGGGAAGTTCCGGACCTCAACCAGTCGCCTCAAGAAGCCGGGACGCTCTTGCTCACCGGTGCCCGATCCACCTGCAGGCGGCTGCGCCGCTGCGGAGGAAAGCGTCTGGCTTCCCGCGGCGCGGGAGAAGAAGTAGGCGGTGGCCAGCGCGATCAGGATGAGCGCGATAGTGAGCGGTCGCAGCAGCACGCCGAGCACATCGCTGTCATGACCGCCGATCGACACCGGGTCCACCACGTTGAGCGCGGAGAGGAAGTTCTCCTCGATGATGGGCCCAAGGATGATACCGAGCAGGAGTGGCGGCCTTGGCCACTGGAACAGCTTCATCATGATGCCGATGCCCATGAAGACTGCCATCACCGGAAGAGCAAGCCAGGTCGTCCAGTTGATGACCGCGGCGAGGATGGAGATGGGGATGAACACGCCGCCGATGAGGGGGTAGGGGATCCGGGTGAGCTTCGCCAGCTGACCTGTAGCGACGATGCCGATCATCGTGACGATGAAGTTGCCGATGGCGAGGGTTATGACGAACAGGATGGTCACGTCTGCCTGATCGCCGAGGAGTCGTGGACCGGGCGTGAAGTCCAGCGCGATCATCGCGACCAGCACCAGCGCCCAGGCGAGGCCGCCGGGAACGCCCAGCGCAAGCGTCGGGAGCGCTTGTCCCGCCTCCTTCGAGTTCTGTGCTGATTCGGCGAAGAGCACGCCGTCCAGCGAACCCTTGCCGAACTGGCTCTTGTCCTTGGTCCAGAAGATGCCGAAGGCGTAGGACAGCCAGTCGATGACCGCGGCGCCAACGCCCGGAATGGCGCCGAGCACGACGCCGAACACGGACTGGCGAATCACCATCGGCCCGCGTGTGAAGCCGTGCCTTGCTCCGCGCCATACCTCGCGGGTGTTGACGATAGAGCCAGGCGGTGCGACTGGCCGCCGCGCGATGGCGAGGTCAATCATCTCCGGCAGCGCGAAGAAGCCCAGTGTTACCACGATGATGGGCAACCCTTCCCAGAGGTTGGGCTGGTCGAACACGAACCGTACGTCGCCGGTGATGGCGTTGATGCCCACCGTGCCGAACATTATTCCGAGCGCACCTGCGGCGAGCCCCTTCACCATGGCCCCCGCGCTCAGCGCGGAGACCATTGCGATGCCGAAGAACGCCACCGCCGCAATCTCAGGGAAGCCGAACAGCAGGATGACCGGTTTCACCACCGGTATCAGAATCGCCAGGACGATCGCGCCGACGAGGCCGCCCATCGCAGAGACGGCATAGACGGCGCCCAGCGTATGGGCTGCGCGGCCCTGGCGCGCCAACTGATGGCCTTCGAGGAACGTCACCTGGGTGGCAGCGGAGGGCTGGCCGAAGAGGACGGCCGGGATGGAGTCCAGCGTGTTGTTCACGCCGGTCATGGAAGCGAGCATGACGAGACCGATCGCCGCCTGGTCGCCTCTGAAGAATTCGACGATGAATGGGATGGACAGCGCCATGATGATGACGCCGGATGCACCCGGCACCATGCCGGTGAGCCCAGCGACGAATACCGCCACTACCACAGCTATCCAGTAGAGTGGATCGGCCAGGTAACCCAGCGCTTGCCCGAGTTCGCCGTACAGTTCGCCCAAGGGTCGCCTCCCTGCGCGCCGTAGCGCTGTGTACCGCCTGCGCTCCTGGAACGCAAACGCCCGCCCCTTGAGGGCCGTATCCGGCTCTAATGGGGCGGGCGGATTCTATGCACAGGAAGGGCGGCCTGACAACCATCAGGCCGCCCTCGTGATCATCCTATCGGACGAACTTCTCGTGTACTTCCTCGAGGAGGTCGTCGATCGTGCCGCGGTTGGCCTCGAAACCGTTCACCATGTCGATGACGATCTGCTGGGCCGTAGCCCCGTCAGTGAACAGGTTCTGGATGCCGGTGAAGCCCTGCATGGAGGCAGCGAACTCCTCGTCCGCCATCGCCGCCGCGAGTGCGTCGCGCAGAGTCTGCGTTACCTCGGGACCCATTCCCGGCGGGCCGACGATGTTCTTGGCGATGACAGACCGGGGCCGCATCGCGAGCCACAGTTCCAAGTCCTCGCCTTCCAAGTACGTGTCGGCAACGTTCGGGCAGTGGAAGTCAGCCTCGCCGTTGTGCCCCAAGTCAAAGCCCGGAACCGACAGGTCGGCGAACGGGCGGAGGAATCCGTCTCTGGTCCATCCCGGACGCGTGATGGGGTACTGGTCCCAGATCGTGCCGGTAACCCAGGAGTTCACGTCACCCCGCTCGATCATGACGTACTGCTCGGCGGAGCCCGCAGCAGAGACGTTCCGGATCTCCAATGGGATGTTGTACTTGAGGGCGAGCCAGCCGATGGAGACGTTCGAACTGAGGTCGGCGGGTGTGGGAGCACTGATACCAACGGTCAGTGCAGGCCCAGGCGAGTCAAAGGCAGTGTCCATGCAGTCGTAGGGCAACGTGCCCCGGATGACCCAGGCTCCCTCTCCGCCGGAGGTAACGCCGATCATGGTTGACTCACGGACGTCGAACTGCGCCTGTGGTGTGAACGTGTCCGCAACGCCTGGCGTTGCCTCGATGGCGAGCGTCAGACCGTCCGGCTTCGCGTTCCAGACGAAGTTGCGCTCGACCACTACCGGCGTCAGGTTCCTGACGACGATGCGGGGCTCGCCGGGGATGAACTTCGGCCATGCGCGGGACATGAACCGCGCCTGTGCGTCGGTGCCGCCGCCGGGGTTGAATCCGACCATCAAGCTGATGGTCTTGCCCTTGAAGTACGCCTCGGCGTCGAAACCGGGGTCAACCGGCAACGGGGTTGCCGTGGGGCGCGCGGTCGGGGTGGGGGTTGCGGGCACTGCTGTAACGCCTTCCGGCAATGGGGTAGGCGTTGCCTCGTCTTCCATCATCGCCGTCGGAGTGGGCTCCGCTTCCATCATCGCTGTGGGAGTAGGTGTCGCAGCCGGACGAGGGGTTGCCGTCGGCTCTTCGCCGCCGCAGGCAGCGAGCACAAGGGAGAGCATCAGGCCGAGAGCCCCGATGACTCCGATCTTCTGAGACATCTTCACCATCCGAAACCTCCATATCGTCTGCGAACGACTACATGTAATGAGCCTCCAGGATATCCCGCAGGCCGATGTAGAACCCTATCGGGCGGGTGGGAGTGTTGTCAATCGGGGGCGTGCGTTTCAGCGCTAAGCCGGTCCATGAAACACAAGAGAGGCCTGCCACTACCCGGCAGGCCTCTCTTCAGGCGATTCTGTAGGGTCCGACTTAGCGCACGTACTTGTCGAATACGGCCTGCGTAATCTCGTCGATCTGGGCCTGTCTGTTGATGTAGGAGTTCACCGTAGCGGTCAACTCCTGTGCGGCCACGTCACCGTGCGTGAATGCGTTCTTGATGCCTGTGAAATCTTGCATCGTGTTGGCGAACTCCTCGTTCGCCATGGCATCGGCGAGCGCCGTGCGGAGTACTGCGGTTACTTCGTTCGGGATGCCGGCCGGACCGATGATGTTCTTGGATGCGTAGACCTGCGGACCGCGCAGCGCAACCCAGAGGTCGAGTTCTTCACCCTCGAAATACTCGTCCGCGACGTTCGGACAGTGGAAGTCGGCCTCGCCGTTGTGGCCGAGGTCAAAGCCGGGGAATGACAGATCCGCGAACGGGCGGATGAAGCCACTGCCCGTCCAACCGGGACGTGTCCGCGGGTACTGGTCCCAGATCGTGCCGGACACCCAAGAGTTCACGTCGCCGCGCTCGATCATGACGTACTGCTCGGCGGAGCCCGCGGCGGAAACGTTCCGGATCTCCAGCGGCACGTTCAGCCTGTCCGCCAGCCAGCCCACGGCAACGTACGAGGCGAGGTCGGCAGGCGTCGGCGCGCTGGTACCGACCGTCAACGCGGGTCCCTGCGAGTCGAAGGCGGAGTCGATGCAATCGTACGGCATTGTGCCCCGTATGACCCACAGCCCCTCCTTACCGGAGGTGATGCCAATCATCGTTATCTCGCGCAGGTCGAACTCAGCCGTCGGAGTGAACTGGGCGAAGATGCCCGAGGAGGCTTCGAGTCCAAGGGTCAGACCGTCCGGTTTGGAGTTCCAGACGAAATTCCGCTGCACGACGTTGGGGGTCAGGTTCCTGACAACGATGCGCGGGTTGCCGGGGATGTACTCCGGCCAGGCGCGGGACATAAAACGGGCTTGGGCGTCGGTTCCGCCGCCAGGGTTGTAACCGACCATCATGCTGATCGTCTTGCCTTTGAAGTACGCCTCAGCGTCGAAGCCGGGGTCGACGGGTAGCGGGGTCGGCGTGGGGCGTGGAACTGGCGTCGGGGTAGGGGCGGGCCCAGTGGAGCCGCTGGTGTCCGGCGTCGGTGTGGCCTCCTCTTCCATCATCGCTTCGGGTGTAGGCGTCGGCTCTGCCGCCATCATCGCCGCCGTTGGCGTAGGCGTCGCAGCGGGGCGTGGTGTTGGCGTAGGGTCTTCGCCCCCGCAGGCGATGAGGAGCGTGGAGAGAGCGAGGGCAGTAGCGCCGAGCGCTCCGATCTTCCTGAGCATCTTCAGCATCCGAAACCTCCCCTGTCGTTCTGCATACGTGGCGACGCAAACAAAGCCTGGGGAACGCGCTCGCAGGCAGTGCGTAACGCTACCTGTCTCATGGTGCCTTGTCAAAGGGGGATTACGAGAGAGCCACCCCGCATGCAGCGGGGTGGCTCTCTGTCAGGTGCGACTTCGGTTTACGCTCTACCTGACGTACTTCTCGAACGCCGTTTCCTGGGCCGCTCCGATGATGTCCAGGTTGTCCAGGAATTGCTGGGTTGTGTCGTACAACTCCTGTTGGGCGACATCCCCGGGTGTGAAGTTGTTCGGGATGCCCGTGAACTTCGTCATGCTCTCGGCGAACTCCGCATCGTTCATCGCTGTGGTGAGCGCGTCGCGCAGCGCCTGCAGCGGACCGGCGGGGATGCCTGGCGGGCCGATGATGTTCTTGGAGGCGTAGGTGCGCGGCCCGGTGATGGCGATCCACTCCTGGAGCATCTCGTCTGAAGTGAAGAAGCTCTCAGCCTTGGGACAGTCGTACGGGCCCTCTGCATTCGGCCCCAACTCGTAGCCGGGGAACGAGAGGTCCACGAACGGGCGAAGGAAGCCGTCCGCGATCCAGCCGGGTCTCGTGATGGGCAACTGGTTCCACACAGTGGAGGATGTCCAGCTGTTCACATCGCCGCGCTCCAGCATGATGTACTGCTCAGCAGAACCGGCGGCGGCCACGTTCCGGATCTCCAGCGGTATGTTGAAGTGGTTCGCCAGCCATGGGATGGACACGGTCGAGCCAAGGTCGGCGGGTGTCGGGGCGGCGGTGCCGATGGTCAGCACCGGGCTGGTGGCATTGAAAGCGGTGTCGATACAGCCGTAGGGCAGGTTGCCGCGGATCATCCAGAACTGGTCCTTGCCGGAGGTCACGCCGACCATGGAGACCTCGCGCATGTCGTACTGGGCCTGCGGCGTTATCTGGTCGAAGATACCGGCTGTTGCCTCAACAGAGATCGTCAGGCCGTCCGGCTTCGCATTCCAGACGAAGTTCCTCTGCACAACGTTCGGCGTGAGGTTCCTGACGACGATGCGCGGGTTGCCGGGGATGAACTCTGACCATGCGCGGGACATGAACCGGGCCTGGGCGTCGGTGCCGCCGCCAGGGTTGAAGCCGACCATCATGCTGATGGTCTTGCCGGAGAAGTACGCCTCAGCGTCAAAGCCGGGGTCGACCGGCAACGGTGTAGGCGTGGGGCGCGGGACCGGCGTGGGGGTCGGGGCAGGGCCGGTGTCGCCGCCGGCGTCCGGTGTCGGTGTCGCCTCTTCCATCATCGCCTCGGGCGTCGGCGTAGGCTCGTCCGCCATCATCGCCGCAGTTGGCGTCGGCGTCGCAGCCGGGCGCGGGGTGGCCGTCGGGTCTTCGCCGCCGCAGGCGGCGAGGATAACGGCCAGCAAGAGGCTGACTGCCCCGATCGCTGCAAACTTGCTGCTCATCTTCACCATACGAGAACCTCCCTGCATCTGCCGTCGCGCCATGCGAATGGCGACTCGTGGACTGTGCAATTCTTCACAGCCTGCGTAACGCTACCTGTCCTATAGGGGTGCTGTCAATCGTTGCCGCTCGGTTCGCTGTGTGAAGGGGCCAGGGAGTGGCGGACACCTGCCGTGGCCAGGCCATCCGTAGCGGTGTTGCACCGTGCACCCTGCTAGAATCGGCGCATGGTCTACAGGCAGGGCATGAACCGCGCGAAGCTGCGGGAAGGCTCCGGCAAGGGCACTGAGATCGCCGATGAGCACTTCCACGAAGTCGCCGGTTCCAAGGACTTCTACGTCTACGTTACCCCCAACCGCAAGGCGAAGGGTTACGAGGCGTTGCGTGACTGGCTTCGTGAGCAGGGCTACGCCGTCACTGTCTCAGACGACGCTCCGCTGCTGCCTGCGAAGGGCTACAAGGCGATTAAGGTCACCACGGCCGCTGGCGTGCTCTCCGACGAGGCAGTGCGGCGTGCGCACCGTTGGGCTCATCAGCGCAACTTCCTGCACAGCTTCTTCAAACCGCTGCGAGGCGCATGACCATGGCCCGCAGGCCTCCCTCGGCAGACGCCCCCTCCCTGTTCGGCGAGCCCGCACCGGAAGCCGCGTCCCCTGCGCAAAGAGAAAGGCCCCTGCTGCTCCTCATGGACGGCCACGCGATGGTCTTCCGCGCGTGGTTCGCGCTCCGGCAGGCGCAACCGCTCACCATCCGCGCGACCGGCGAGGACGTGCGGGGCGTCTACTCCTTCACCACCACGTTCTTCAAGACCCTTGCTGACCACAGGCCCACGCACGTCGCCATCGCGTTCGATACGCCGGAGCGTACTTTCCGCGATGAGATGTACGCGGACTACAAGGCGACCCGTCCTCCCATCCCACCCGAACTCACGCAGAACGTCGAGCGTGTGAAGCAGGTGATGAACGCCTTTCGCGTCCCGGTCCTCGAATCGCCCGGTTACGAGGCCGACGACGTGCTCGGCACCGTCGCGGCGTGGAGTACGGAGCACGGCGTAGATACGCTGATCGCCACCGGCGACACCGACACGCTGCAACTCGTCTCGCCGCACGTCCGTGTCCTGCTCACCACTGGTTTCGGAGACACGCGTATCTATGACGAGGACGCCGTGCGTGAGCGCTACGGCGGACTCGAACCCGTCCAGCAGCGCGACGTGAAGGCGCTCACCGGCGATACGTCCGACAACATCCCCGGCGTTCCAGGCATCGGCCAGAAGACGGCGGTGAAACTCATCAGCGAGTTTGGGAGCGCCGAGTCGCTCGTCGAGCGCGTGGACGAAGTGACGCCGCCCCGCATCCAGGGTCTCGCGCGCGAGCACGCCGAGCAATTGCTCAAGAGCAAGCAACTCGTGACCATCGAGACTGCAGCGCCGACGGAGTTCGCCTTCGACGCCTCCGCGTTCGGCGGTTTCTCCCGCGACGAGGTGCTGAACGTATTCCAGGAGCTGGAGTTCAGCAGCCTCGTGGCGCGTATCCCGTCGCTCCCTGGCGAACAGCAGCCCGCAGCAAGCGATGCTGCCGTCGAACCGCAATCGATGTTCGAGGCGGACGTGCGCGTGACCGTCGTCGACACGCCTGCCGCGCTCGATGCGCTCGTGGAACGGTTGCGCGGCGCGGATACGCTCGTCGTCGAGGCGCACTCGGCCGTTCCGCGGGCGATGGACGCTGAGCTCGTTGGGCTGGCGTTCGCCGTGGACGAGAGCGAAGGCTTCTACGTGCCCGTAGGTCATGCAGAGGGGACACAGCTCTCTACGGAAGAGGCGCTGCCCGCGCTGCTGCCGGTGCTCACGAGCAAACCCGCCTCCGGCCACAACCTCAATTTCACGCTGACGCTGCTCTCCAATTACGGGCTATCGCCGACCGCCGTGAGCGTCGCGTTCGACACGATGCTCGCGGCGCATCTCACTGGCGAGAAGGCGCTGTCGCTCAAACCGCTCGCTTTCAACCGGCTCAACGTCGAACTGCAGGCGCTGACCGACCTGACCGGCACGGGACGCAAGCAGATCACGTTCGATGCCGTACCCGTGGCGGACGCCGCGGGATACGCCGCGACCGCTGCCGCGGTGACGCTGCAACTGCAGCGCGCGCTCGGCGAGGACATGGCGCGCGACGGTCTCACGGCATACCACGATAAGCATGCGATGCCGCTCGTGCCCGTGCTCGCGCGGATGCAGACGTACGGCATCGCCATAGACGAGAGCGTGCTCGCCGAACTGAACGAGGAGATCGCGGGCGAGATAGAGGTAGAGGAGCGCGACGCCTACGAAGCCGTGGGGCACGAGTTCAACATCAATTCACCGTCCCAACTCGGGGACCTGCTCTTCAAGGAACTCAAACTGCCGTCGGGCCGCCGGACGCAGACAGGCTACTCGACCGACGCCTCCATCCTGGAGAACCTGCGCGACCATCATCCCGTCATCGGCCACGTCCTGCGGTACCGGGAGCTGACGAAACTCAAGTCCACCTACGTGGACACGCTTCCGCAGCAGGTGAACCCGCGCACGGGCCGTATCCACACCACCTACAACCAGGCCGGCTCCGCCACGGGCAGGCTCGCCAGCGCTGACCCCAACCTGCAGAACATCCCCATCCGCACATCGCTCGGCCTGCGCGTTCGGGAAGCGTTCATCGCCGAGCGACGCCCCGAGTGGACGTTGCTGAGCGCGGACTACTCGCAGATAGACCTGCGCGTGCTCGCGCACCTCTCACAGGACCCGGCGCTCATGGCTGCGTTTGAGCGCGGAGAGGACATCCACTCCTCTACCGCGTCGCTCATCTACGGCGTGCCGCTCGGCGAGGTGAACCGGGACATGCGTCGTCTCGCCAAGGTGATGAACTTCGGCGTCGCCTATGGGCTCAGCGCTTTCGGCATATCGCAGCAGACCGAACTCACCCGCGAGGAAGGCGCTGCGTTCATCGAGTCGTACTTCGGCACGTACCCGACGGTCAAATCATTCCTCGACGAGACCGTCGAGCGGGCGAAGGTGGACGGCTACGCGGAGACGCTCCTGGGACGTCGGCGCTACATCCCGGAGTTGCGCTCTCCGCACTATCCCGTGCGCCAGGCGGGCGAACGCATCGCCCTCAACATGCCGGTGCAGGGCACGTCCGCCGACGTCATCAACGAGGCGATGGTTGCCATCCAGCGTCGCCTGGAAGAGGACGGCTTCCGCAGCAGGATGCTGCTGCAGGTGCACGACGAGTTGTTGTTCGAGTTGCCCGTGGAGGAGGAAGAGGACCTGGTCGCGATGTTGCAGGACGTGATGCCGAACGCGCTGGAGATGAGCGTGCCGGTGCAGATAGACGTCAAGACCGGGCCTACCTGGGCGTCGATGACCTACGCGGAGTAACGGGCTGCAGCGGTTCAGCTGCGGAGGTCTCCCTGGGGTGGGGCGTCCTCCGCGAGAGCGGCTATCTGCTCCTCGAGCGCCTGCACCGCGGTGAAGTCCTCCTCCAGCAGTTTGTAGCAGCGCTCCACGTACAGCTGTGCGAGCCGTGCTCCCGCATCGGAGGAATCACGCGCCGCTCGGCGTACGCGTTCGGCCCAGAAGCGCTCGGGCAGGGCCTGTCCCATCGCCTGGAGCGAGACGTTGGTCTCTTCCACGAGGCCATCGTCCTGCGACTCGAGCGCGAACCGCATCGTCCCCACCAGCTTCGACAGCTCCGCGAGGCGGTCGCGGTCGCTCATCAGTCCATAGACCACCTGTTGCACGCTGCCGCTCGGGTCTCCCGTGTCGCTGGGCAGCGAGCGTTCCGGGGCGGATAGCGCGGGCTGAGGGTTGGCATCGAGGTAGCGCTGATAGAGCGTCTCGTACTCGTGCACGGCTTCCGTGGCCTGGCGCATCGCCGACTGCAGATCGCCCAGTACCATGTCTCCTCCCCAGACGAAGTCGTCGCCGCGCAGCTCCGCCAGATGGCGCAGCGGCTCTATCGACTCCACTTCTTCAGGGATGGGCGGCGCGGCGAAACTGCCGCCCCCGTCGCCAATCATCTCGCTCGCGAGTCCGCCCAACTGCGCCGCGAGCATGGGGGGGAGGTACTTGCTCATGTCCATCTTCACCGGCAGGAGGACGACGTACGTCGCGAGCAGCCCGGCTTGCGGGTTACCGAAGTAGAGCAACGCATGTCCCTTCGGGCGGGACTCGTCGCCAATCTCGAACGTGAGCGTCACTGACCCTCCTTGCTTGCGAGAGGTTACAGGTTCTCGCGACCCCGTGCGAGCACTCTTGCGCGCTATAAGCGCGTTGACTGTCGCGTGCGGGAACGGCAAGAATCATCCCATCTGTGCAGTGTATGGACCGGGGACATCCTTTACACCTGTTCGGGGACATGGTTTACACCTCCTGTCTGCCAGTGAGGCAACAGGAGGTGCGCCATTCCCTGGAAGGAGGCCACAGCGATGTCCCTGAAGCATGAGTTTGTCACACTCGCTCGCACACCGGGAGCGAACATCCGGGAGCTCTGTCGGCGCTACGGAATCTCACCGCCCACGGCCTATCAACTGCTGGAGCGCCACGCACGTGAGGGAGACGCCGGCCTTCTGGAACGCTCCCGCCGCCCCCACAACTCCCCGAACCGCACACCAGCCGCCTTGGAACAGGCTGTAGTGGATCTCCGTGAGGAACACCCCGCTTGGGGAGGCCGCACACTACGCGAGGTCTTGTTGCGCAGCTACAACCCAGTTCCCAGCCCCGGCACCATCACGGCCATCCTGCGCAGGAACGGCTGCACCGTGGGTGGGAAACGGCCCCAGCGTGACTGGCAACGGTTTGAGCATCCGCATCCCAACGACCTCTGGCAGATGGACTTCAAGGGGCACTTCCCCACCAGCGCAGGCCGGTGTCACCCGCTGACGGTCCTCGATGACCACTCCCGCTTCGCCCTGGGGTTGCGGGCAT
>MPMJ01000069.1 GCA_002238425.1 SAR202 cluster bacterium bin16
GGTCTTTCATCGTCCCACCTTTCAGCAACGTTCTCCTCCCCGTCAGTCTGCAGGGAGGATGCTCTTGCTCAGGGGTGGGTCAATTCCATTCCGTCACTACTGGGTCATTTTCAACCCGTCACTAACAATCTCCTGTACACCCCAGGGACAGCGTTCACAGGGCCGTTCGGACCGCGGCCTTTAGGACACCCTCCCGTAGGACTCCTCCCCGTAGGACACCGCAAACTTGGAAGGTCTTATGGGCAGTTACGCAGGAGTCCCGGGTTGTCCACACTCTTCGGTGAGCGCTGCGGCCACACTCCCGCAGACCACCGACAAGCGACTTCGAGCGCAGGAAGGACGGGCCCGGCCCGCCTAACCGCCGCCGCAGCTGAGGAAATGAGAGACGCCGAGAGACAGAACAGAAGATGCAGGCGCGCCAGGGACATCTCTGACATGGAGATCGTCGGGGTTGGCGCCAGCCCCGCGTCAGATGCCGAGGCGCAGGAACTGCTCGAGCAGGGGCTGCGCATCCTCGCGAGGCTCGCCGTGCGCGCCTACCTCCGGCGGGAGGCGTCACTGCCCGCCGCAGACCCTAGGGAGCAACGCGTCGACAATCCGGCTGAGGGCTGAGAGTGATCCGCAACGCGGTTGGAATGCAGAGCGGCCGTGGAGAGAGGCACTGAACCACGTGGACGTGGCGATGCCGACTGCGCCGCACACCCATGAGCGCCCTCGGTTCGCACGCTCAGTGGCCATTTCCCCCACGCCCAAAGGCATCATTGCTGCTGGGCAGCCCACCGGAATCCTTGTGACATCTACTGGGTGCGCGGACGTTTCCTCCATTGCTACGCTGGTCCCATGAGACTCACCAAACAACAACTGCTCGCTGCGCTCGCCCGGATGCCGTTCGCCGACACGCTGGAACTTGCGGTCATTCTCGGCGAGGCGTACGCGACGGTGCACCGCGCCCTGACCGGGCTGCTCGCCGACGGCATCGCCGCGCGGGTCAACCACGGGACCGTCCACCTCTGTGTTGCCTGCCAGATGGAGCTGTGGCCGAGGCGACTAGAAGCGCAAGGCCTGTAGGCAGGTAGAGCAACCCGACAGAGAGGAATGAAAGCAGACAGAATCCCAGGAAGAGGATGGTGGGTAGCCAGAGCAGTGCCTTCCTCCGTTTCTTCCGGGCGTCGGTGCACTGAACAACCCAGACGACGAAACCACTCACGAGGATGGGAACCATCAGCAGTGGGACCACCCGCAGGCCGTTCACCTCGATCAGGGTAGAGGTTGTCCGGACAAGCTCTCCTGGCTCCCCGGGGAGTGTCGATTCAGAGGACACGCCTTGGTAGGTCGGAACGAAGACGAGCAAGATTACAGTTGCCCAAGCAATGATGTGGGCTGCCCACGCTGCTATGGCAGAGATAGACATCGGGGAGCCGATACCTTGGCCGGTCTGTTCAATTTCGACTGGTGTGGTCATCGAGTGTGCATCTCCAGATGTGGACATGCTCTACGGGGACTTCGGGACGGAGGACGAACTTAGGCGGCTGGTGGCGGAAGGGGCTGATGTCGAGGAGCCCTTGCTCCCCGATGCATCTGGTCTCCGGGAACGGTTCCTCCATGTGCTTCAGGCGAAATGATACTCGTGTTCGCCGGTCACTCTCGCTTCTTGGATGATGGGCCTCCGGGCGAGTAAGCCTATGCTGCCAGTAGAGGGGCCAGCTTTATGCCAAAGTTGTCGTTCTCGTTTTGTATCTGGATGATATGCACTCCAGATTTCTCAAAGAAGTCGGCTAGATTCTCGCCGACAATCATGTTCGTCACTACAGCTTCTGTCACTTCTGAATCCGGGTGCGCGGACTTGACCTGATCTTTGTACCCTTCAATTCGCGCGAACGTGGTGAGCATGTCCAAGTAATCGTTCTTCGCACCCGTCTTGACCTCGAAGAGCAGGATGCGGCCGTGCGGCAGGTAGACGAGGAGGTCGGCTCGCCCTCCCCCAGGCAGGCGCTCCTCTTTGGCCACTGGAAAACCGCCCGCCGTGAAATACTTAGCCAAGATTTGAGTCACGGTTCGTTCATGCACTAGGCCCTTCTGCAGGTTCATCTGATCCTCCATTCGATCTTGGGCGGCTCCCAAGTTGCTTGAGCAAGCGACACTGCCACGGACACAGCTACACCGATCCCTGCAAACACCGCGCCTGTTCTCAGATCGGACATGAACGAACCAAGTCCCGCCAGCGCTGCAACCACCAGTATCTTATTCAACAGGTCGCGCTGCGCAACGTGCGTGCGAACGCGGTTCGTCCAGGGCACGGGTGTGCCCTCGACCGCCGTACCCAGGGAACTGATGTCTTCGAGTCGGGCCTTCAAGAAGTGAAACTTGCCCGCACTACGCTCTACCTGCCGCTCAATAATCTTCACAGTGTCCTCCGTCAGAGCAGGCAGCGTTTCGTTCGAGGAATAGGCAAACTCCAGAACACACTCAATCCTCCCTCCGCCTGGCATCGAGAACAGTGCTATGGACTCATTAGTCGGACGACAGGCGTACTTGATTGTAGAGGCTGATTTCTGACCAGTGTTCAGAACACTGCTATCTTCGCTAGCCTGCTCAATCGGAACCGCATCTGTGAACGCATCCTTCAGACAGGCCAAAGTTTGTGGGTCGCTTAGGCCATCAACGCGAATATGAATCGTTACATGCACTATGCGCCCTCAATCAGGAATCTCACCGGAGAAGACCTCGACGGCGTCGCCGTCCATGAAGACGGGACCGTGGCCCGGCCAGGTGATGGTGAGCTCGCCGCCGGGCACCTCGACGCGCACCTCGTCGTCCACGAGGCCGTGGAGGCGCGCCGCGACGACGATGGAGCTTACGCCCGTCCCGCAGGCGAGCGTCAGCCCGGAGCCGCGCTCCCACGTTCGCGAGATGAGGTGGTCCCGCGCGACGACATTGACGAGGTGGAAGTTGATGCGGCGCGGGTACGCCTCGTGGTGTTCCATGCGTGGGCCGAGCCTGTCGAGTTCGACGTCGGTCACCGGTTCGTCGATGAATGCCGTGACGTGCGGGTTGCCCATCGAGACTGCGGTGAGCGCGAACATAGCGCCGTTCACCTCGACCGGAGCGTCGAACGCGAGTTCATCGGGGCGCAGGCCGAGCGACTCGACGAGGCCGACGTCCAGCGCGGAGTAGTCGCTGGGGCCCATCTTCGAAACGTCGACCGGCACGTCCGCGGCGCGGAGAATGGGTTCGCCCATGTTGACGCGCGCGCCGACGACGCGGTCGCCGTTCCAGTGAGGGGCGATGTTCAGCACACCCGCGTCCGTCTCCACGTCTAGCGTGCTGCCGTTGGCGGGCAACATGCCGCGCTCCAGCACGAACTTGGCGAAGCAGCGGATGCCGTTGCCGCACATCTCGCCTACGGAGCCGTCCACGTTGTACATCCGCATCCGTACGGGCGCGCGCTCCGACGACGCGACGACGATGAGGCCGTCAGCGCCCACGCCGAAGTGGCGGTCGGATATGCGCCGTGCTATCTCCGACCAGTTACGCTGCTCGTTCAGGCCGTCGACGTAGATGTAGTCGTTGCCCGCGCCCTGGAGTTTGGTGAAGTGCATTTCCGTGCCTCAGCGGTCATTCTAGCATGGACTGTGCCCTGTTCAGGATTGACTGCAACTGCACCTCAACCCGGGGTGAGATGGATCGCGCCTCACTGAGCGCGACCTCGTCGGCTCCGTCAGCACCACGTGGGCACACTGATCCGTACGCGGCTGCCGTTTGCCTCACACCCAAGACATCATCGCTGCTCGACAGCTCATCGGGGCCCTTGTGACATATGGTGGGTGCGCGGATGGTTCCTCGGTTGCTACGCTCGTCCCATGAGACTCACCGAACGACAGATGCTCGATGCCCTTGCCCAGATGCCGTTCGCCGACACGCTGGAACTCGCGGTCAGCCTCGGCGAGGCGTACGCAACGGTGCACCGCGCGCTGACCGGCCTGCTCGCCGACGGCATCGCCGGGCGGGTCAACCACGGGACCGTCCACCTGCCGACGAGCGGGAGGTGGTTCCTAACGGCCGATGGCATCGAGGAGGCGTCCGATGCCCTCGGCTTCGCGACGCCGTCCGAGTTAGTTCGCGCGTACTGCGGCTCGCCTGGGATCTGGGCGTGGACGGGGCCGGACGTGCTGGAGTGCTATCCGGTCGCTGATTGCCCGGGCCTTAGCAGAAAGGCAGGTCTCCTAGATCGGAGTAATCGTTCAATTGGCCCTGCAAACTGCTCGACACGCATCCGCTCAACCGGTTCTGGTTCAGCTGTAGCGCCTTCAGGTTGGCGAGGCGGCCCAACTCCAGAGGTATCTCTCCGCTCAGCTCGTTTTCGTCGAGCGACAGATACAGCAGGTTGGCGAGACTGCCCAACTCCGGCGGTATCTCCCCGCTCAATCGGTTCTTGCTGAGGTACAGCGTATCCAGGTTGGCGAGGTGGCCCAACTCCGGCGGTATCTCCCCGTTCAACTCGTTGTCACTGAGGCGCAGTTGTGTCAGGCTGGCGAGGTTGCCCAGCTCAGGCGGTATCTCCCCGCCCAACTGGTTACCCGTAAGGTACAGAGAACCCAGCCGGTGGAGGTGGCCCAACTCCGGCGGTATCTCCCCGCTCAACTCGTTGCCCTCTAGCCACAGTGTTTCGAGGTTGGCGAGGTTGCCCAGCTCAGGCGGTATCTCCCCGCCCAACCGGTTCTGGTTCAGCCTTAGCACCTTCAGGTTGGCGAGGCGGCCCAGCTCCGGCGGTATCCCTCCCCTCAACTGGTCGCTACCGAGGAACAGCGTTTCGAGGCTGGCGAGGTTGCCCAGCTCAGGCGGTATCTCCCCGCCCAACTCGTTGCCCTCTAGCACCAGCGTTTTGAGGTTGGCGAGACTGCCCAGCTCAGGCGGTATCTCTCCCATAAACTGGTCGCCACCGAGCACCAGCGTTTCGAGGTTGGCGAGACTGCCTAACTCCGGCGGTATCCCTCCGCGAAGTTGGTTCCCACTGAGGGAGAGCGTTTCGAGGTCGGCGAGACCGCCCAGTTCCGGCGGTATCCGTCCGCCCAACTCGTTGACACCGAGGGACAGTGTTCTCAGGTTGGCGAGACCGCTCAGCTCCGGCGGTATCCCCCCGCTCAGCCGGTTGTGTTCGAGCGCCAGCGTTCTCAGGTTGGTGAGACTGCTCAACTCCGGAGGCACCACCCCGCTCAACCCGTTGTAAGTGAGGGACAGCGTTTCCAGGTTGGCAAGGCGGCCCAGCTCAGGCGGTATCTCCCCGCTCAACTGGTTGAAGTCGAGTTCCAGCGTTCTCAGGTTGGTGAGACTGCTCAACTCCGGAGGCACTCCCCCGCTCAACCCGTTGTAAGTGAGGGACAGCGTTGTGACTCGGCCATTGTCGTCTGTGGAGACGCCGTGCCACTGGTTCAGGGGTACTCCACGCAGCCAGTTTGTATCGTGACGCCATTCTGGGCCGGAGGTGAGATTGTAGAGGGCGATCAACGCACTCCTGTCTGGGGACGCGGCCCGGTCGGACTCGCAGGCCATGAGGAGTGTCGGCAATGCCAAGACAAGGACAATACCCAGCAAAGGAAGCCATCTGGTGGTCCCCGCACTCGTCATATCGCGATTCTATCCCGCTTGGCGTTCTCGTTGCGTTCCTCGATCAGTTTGATCGGTGGTCACCCGGGGCGCTTCCTTTCGCGGGCCGTCTTGCTTGACGACCATGGCCGGTGTCCCCGTTGTCGCAGAGGGGTTCGTTGACGTGGTGGCGCTGCAACTCGCCAGGACGGTGGACAAGGCCACCAAAGCCAGCAGCAGCAACTACGAACGGCAAGTGTCGGCTCACTCTTCCCGATTGAGGACTAGGATGCAGGCCGCCAAGGGGAGCACCTCGCCGCTGCGCTCCCTCGTGGACGCCTGGGCCTGATCGAGCATCACGGACGCCGAGGCTGTGTTCGCTACACGCTGTCCGACGGCGGCATCCGCCACGTTGCCCACCGGGGCCGCGCCATGATTCCCGCCCTGCTCACCCACGCACTGGAGCCGACCTCCAGCCCATCCGCAGGTCGCCGAGTCTCCGCAGGAGTGCGCCGTGTCCAGCATCGCCGACGTTCTACAGTTCAGCCGCAGATCAAGACTACTCTGTGGAGTGCCGCCTAATGAACTCGGCGAGGTACTGCTCTGCATACTCTCGCTTGGATGCAGGCGCCCCCTCCCTGCACAGCACGCAGACGCGTTCGCCGCTGCGTCTTCGCCCACTGGGGAAGACTATCAGGCAACGGTTACAGCGGTAGAGGATCCTAATCTCCGAACAGGTGGTCTTGAGCCCTGCCTCCGTCCACTGCTCCCGCGTCATATCGGCTAGGCAGGCCTTCTCAGTCGGTATCGTGGACGCATCCACCTTCGGCATCTGATGTCCTCCATCCCTACACCTCCGTGGCTGGCCTCAGAAGTATACCGAGGCCGCCTTCGCTGCGGACTGAACACGTGTACCTCGACTCTCCTGAATCAGTCTGCGGGCTGGAGGCACTTTGACCCTTGAGCCCGATGCGCCTACCACAGACCCGCCTCCTCCACAAGGTCCTGCAAGCCCTTACCCAGCAAGCGATTCCCGTTCACAATCGAAGATCAGACCCATTCTGGAACGGGAGGATGACGCATGCCAGCACGCACCAGCAGCAGAAGAGCCCGCAGCGCCAACCATAGCCCCACCAACCTCATCCGGGGCTCCGTCGGTGCCTACATCAGCCGCCACGGCCAGGCCAGGGCCGCAGCGGACCTCCGCCTCTCACGACAGACCATCTGGCGCTTCCTCGAACGCGGGCATGTCGGCCTCGTCGCTCACCGGACGAACGCTCTCGGTCCGCAAGCGCAGCGCCGCTACTTCCCCACGCCCAAGGGCATCATCGCCGCTGGACAGCCCACTGGGATCCCCGTGACATCCGGTGGGTGCGCGGACGGCTCCTCCGTTGCTACGCTCGTCCCATGAGACTCACCGAACGACAACTGCTCGACGCCCTGGCGTCGATGCCGTTCGCCGACACGCTGGAGCTTGCGGTCATCCTCGGCGAGGCGTACGCGACGGTGCACCGCGCGCTGAGCGGCCTGCTCGCCGACGGCATCGCCGCGCGGGTCAACCACGGGACCGTCCACCTGCCGACGAGCGGGAGGTGGTTCCTGACGGCCGAGGGCATCGAGGAGGCGTCCGATGCCCTCGGCTTCGCGGCGCCGTCCGAGTTCGTGCGCGCATACCCGGTCTCGCAGCAGTGGCACACGCTGCTGCTGCGACGGATGGACGCGGTCGCCAGCGTCTACCGACTGGCACTGGCGCTCTCGCCGGGGTACCGCTCGCGCCGTTCCCGGGTGGAGCTCCACCGGCGCGGGCGGTTCGACGCGACGATCACCCTGGACAACGGCCAGAGCTTCGGCGTGGTGCGCCAGGGGCTGGAGCGGGCGCTCTCACCGTTAGGCAGCGGGTGAGAATTAGCCGACCGGGTTCTTGCGCGGCCTGCCGCGACGCCGACCCTCCGACGACCAGAAGTAGACGGCGTCCGCCGTGCGCCGGAACTCAAGGTTCTTCCCCAGTGCCGCAGCCGCCGCGTTCAGCCTGCGCCGGATCGCCTGCGTCGTCTCGCCCTCTCCGGCCTCGAGCTTGCCCGCCTCGCCAGGCGCGACGCGCTCGATGTAGCCGACGTACTCCTGCAGCAGCGCCGCGCGCTTGCCGGTCGCGCTCCTCGCTCGGGCCTCACCGATAGGGAGCGTGCTGAACGTGGGCATGGGTGTCACCTCCGTTGCGGGCAGATACGTCATGCAGCCGCCCTCTCGCCGGAAACCATATCACCACGGGTTCGGCCAGGGTCATCGTCCCCGAGAGCGGCCCCGTCCACCCATCCAGTCGCCCGAAAGGAGCCTGTTTGGGGCCGATTCCAGCAGATTGGGCCGAAAACTTACCGCTTCCTTATCGAACTGGAGACCGACCTTACCCACACCTTATTCGCGAGTGTCTACACTGGCCCACCGGGTGCATATGGAGCTTCTCGTCCTTCCGCAGCGCCCGCGGCTCTCGAAGTTCGTGAAGGGCTGTGCATCGGACAAATGACCGAACAACGAACAACCGGAACGAAAACCCCGGGGGCTCTGCCGCAGCCATACCGCGTGACACAGGAGGATTGATT
>MPMJ01000070.1 GCA_002238425.1 SAR202 cluster bacterium bin16
TGGAAGGGGACGATGCCCTTGCCGCGCCGGGTCTCGGCAGCGGTCTTCGCCCGGTCGCTCTTGGCCTTCTTGACCATGCCGGCGTGCTGGGCGTAGATGCGGGCCATGACGCGCGGCGGGATGTAGAGGCGCACCATACCCTCGGGCGTGAAGGCTTCGAGGAAGCCGTGGTAGCCGTCGTCGGTGCGGCACGTCTCGACGACGAACGTCGTCACGCGGTTCACCAGCGGAATGGTCTCCTTGACGGTGCTCTGCCGCGTCTGCAGGCCGGGGAGGTTGGCGATGCTGCCGCGCATTCGGTCGATGATGGGCTGGCCCGCTGAGGCCGCCGCGATCACCTGTTCGGTCATGCTCTGTTCGGTCATGGGTCAGTCTCCTTGATGTGTGTGCGGGAGGGCTCCGCTCCGGAGTCCTCCCGCACGTTGGGAATGGCTGCGTGACTGCGTCAGCCCGGCGAAGCGCCGAGCGCGAAGCGCAGTTGGACGCTCGCCGGTGCGGCCTCTCCCTGTGGGGAGCGGGTGCGGTCTGCGTCCTCCTGCCGGTCCCGCCATGCGCGCCATGGCGACATGGGCGGTTCCGGCCGTGAGGCTCTCCTCTGAGCGATGATGCGCGCCGTCACGCTCGAGCGGGCGGTGCACGCCCACCGGGCGGTCGGGTGACCGTGGGGTGCGCCGCACAGGCACCGTTCGTCGTCGGCCTCGCCGTCGTGTTGGACGACGAGGCCGAGCGATGCGTAGACGATCACGACCCGTGCTCCCTGAGGAGCCGC
This sequence comes from SAR202 cluster bacterium bin16, assembly GCA_002238425.1. Lineage (GTDB taxonomy): Bacteria > Chloroflexota > Dehalococcoidia > Lucifugimonadales > Australimonadaceae > Bin16. Next base: position 770 of record MPMJ01000070.1, read on the forward strand.
TCCGCCCTGCTCACCCACGCCCTGGAGCCCACTTCGAGCCCCTCGAAGGCGGGGTCGTCCCGCAGGTAGCCGAGCCTGCGCAGGAGCACGCCCGTGCGCGCCCGCCGCCTGCGCAGCGTGCGCTCGCTGGGTCCGTAGGGAGCCCGCTCCTCGCGGAGCATGCGATTCTCTTCGGTCGACGACGCGCGGCTGGCGTAGTTCCAGACCCAGGCGCGCCGGGTCGGGTGCCAGCCGAGCTCCACCACCAGCCGCGTCGGGTGGTGGAGCGGCTGCTTGTCCTCGGGTGTGAATGGGACGTATGGCCCCTGTCTCATGCCGGCACCTCCTCGAACAGGTCGAGCAGCGATGCCTGGAAGAAGTCGCAGAGCTTGCGCGCGAAGCGGTCGCCCGCCCTGCGGTGCCCGCAGATGAGCTTCGAGAGCATGCCGCGGCTGCTGGCGGTGGCGTCCGCGACGTCGACCTGGTTGAGGCCGTGGGCGCCGCAGAGCTCGAAGAACGCTGCGGTGTTCAGCCGCCAGCGTGCGGGTCCGGCCCCGGGTCCGGCGGGGCTTCCGGGCGCGAACTTGCGAGCGACGTAACGCTGGTAAGCGTCCTCGTTCAGCACGCGCAGCTGTCCCCAGACGGGGACGGTGTGCCGGTCGTCGTGTCCTGCTAGCATGGGTCGTACCTCCTGTTGCGCCGGGCCTTCTCGCCTCTGTCGCGCAGGAGCAGAGAGGCCGGGGAGCTAGTACCTCCCCGGCCTCTCGCTATCCCTACCGTTTCCTTTCTCGGTTCCCGCGATGACCTCGGTGGGAACCCTCATGTGGTGGCCGCCGACGCACGCGCGGGCGGCATCACCGTGTCCCGGTCAGTGCTTGCGCACCTCCTTCACGATGTGTTGCCCTACGCCGCGTCCGCGGCGGCGGGCGTGCTCGATGGCGTTGTGAAACGGACAGACGTCTCCCCTGGTGTGGGTGCCGACGCGGAGACGAAACGTTGTGGGATGGGTGCCCGGCCTGGTCCGCGGTTCGAACGCGGAGCGGCCGTGGCGGGAGACATGCGGAACCGACCGGAACCCTTCGGTGGGGAACCGGTTGCGGTCAGCGATGGGAAGATGGAGTGGCGGCGTGGCCGAGGCCCACGCCTTCTCTTGGACACGCGACGACGGCGCGTGGCAATGCCGCTGCCAGCGCCGTCGTCAGGTACGCGCCGGGTCACCGAGGGAGGACCTGGGCTCCCGGCGCACCGAGCAATCTAGCATAGCTCCATCCGCACCGCGAGAAACGCGGAGAGGCCGTGACAGTTATCCTACCGGTCGGTGGTGGGGTGCCGTTCCAGGGGACACAGGGATCGGCACTCCATCACCACCCTGGTGAGCCAAGCCGGGCGTCAGGACGCTTGCGGGCTACCGGGACCCTGCGGTGGGGAAGCCAGCCGCCGCGCCAACGTCACCATCAGCCTGTGGTATCTGCAGCAGACGGGTGCGTGGAAAGAAGCCTCAGCGTCGGCAGCGGTCCACGCCGCGCACGCGAGGCAGTCGCCGAAGCATCTCGATGCGTTCCGGCGGTGTGAGAGGCGAGGCTTGTCAGAATGCCCGGCCCTGATGTTCCCGGCCCTCGAAGCACCCCAGGGGAGTTCACTCAGACCCTGCTGATGCTTCCCGCTGCCGGAGTAGCGGTCCATCCCTCGTTCCGACCTTCGGAGAGCGGTGCTCGATCACTCCGGTCAAGGGCAGGGACTCAACGAAACCCTCCAGCATTCTCTGGTGCGAACGCTGGCAAGCCGAACAACACCTTCAGTATTGCCGCAGCCGCACGCCGCCGACAACGGTTTCCCGCCCTCACCGCCGGGGTCGCTTCCCCCCATGGGCCAACAGTGAGCCTCAGCGCCTACTCCCACCACAGCCCCAGGGTGAGCGCGCGGCGCAGCCACCGCCGCCGAAGCGCTCTCCTCCGCTCCCGGCGCGCATTGGACAACGCCAGCCTCCGCCACTTCAGCTCGCCGTACATCTTGAGACCGTCGAACGGGTCCCGCTCGGGTGCCAGCGTCAGGCCGTGTCCCTCCATGAGCGCGATCTCCAGCGATATCAACCGCTCCGTGGCCACCGCCCTGTCCAGCATGCCCCTTGCCGTGCGGTCAGTGGCCCGCGCCTCGCGCCACGCGATGACCAGCGGCTCGGCATCCCCGTACACCTCTTCCTCCCCGTGCTCGGGCTCCGCCGTCACCACCTTCGGGTGCGCCTGACGGTACACCGTCCTCCGCTTCGGCTGCCGCTGCGTTCCCTGGGCTCCCGTCCCGCTGCCTGCTGCCGCGCTCCCTGCGCCGGCCTGAGCCTGAGACGCCTCGACCCGCGCCAGCCGCCGTTCCAGCCCGTGAACGGCCCCGGCCTGCTCCTCTCGCAGCGCTCCGACCTCCTGGGCTACGGACGAGCGAAGACCTCCCACTTCCTCGCCGAGCGCAGTCATGCGCTCCGCCAGGTCGCCGACCTGCTGTGCCAGCTCCAGCACCTGCGTCGCCGTCTCCTCCCGCAACGCCGTGTTCCTCTCCTGCGCCAGCCGCAGGTTCAGCGCTGCCCGCACGTGGTCCGTCAGCCTCCGCCGCCGCAGGCATGTGGTCAGCGTCCTGACGTCCACGCCGAGCTGCTCCGCCGCCCACTTCACGTCGTGCTCACGCACCAGCCCTTCGAGCAGCGCCGTCAGCCTCAGGCCGTGCACGTCCTCGACGTAGCGGGCTGCATCCGCCTCCGCGCTCCCCTGTTCCATCGCTTCCCTCCCATGCAAACTTGCTCATTTCACTCGTAGGCCTTGCACAGACCCGTCGATCCGGGCCTCTGCAAACTTGCTGTTTCCACTCGTGGGCCTTGCAGTCGACCGTGCATTGAACCCCACACGCGAAGTGCTGCCCGCCGTCGTCCTGTAGGGGCGTTCCTTCCGACCGTGGCCTTGCCCACGACCCCGTCCTTCCTCAACGACAGACCTCTATCTCCTGTACACGTCCATAACACCACGGGAAGCCCGCGGATCGCCATGCGCCATAACGGGGGGCGCGCGCGCCCCCCGTTATATGACCTTCCGAAGCGCCTGCCGCCCTCCTCAGACTGGATGCCGGGCACCACGCCCACCACGCAACGAGGAGGACTTCGCAGTGAAACCGCAACCCGCCGCCAGTGCCACGTTCGATAGGACGCGACGACTCATCACGCTGACTGCGGCACTGCTGCTGACGGCGCTGGCCGCGGCAACCGCATCGCTTACCGCGCAGGCCCAGGACGGCGGCGGACTCAGCCTCGTCAACCACGACAGGGACTTCGTCGAGCGCAAGAGGGACGGCGGCTTCGTCGCCCGGCCCGTGGTCGACCGCCAGGTCTCCGCCCTCCGTTGTCGCCCCCCCGGGTCTCCGCCATCCACTACGGCATCCGCCACCCTGAGACCGGCGACTGGCTCACCTCCATGTTCCGCGTCCAGGCCGCTGGCAACGCCATCCCCGACGGCTGGGAGTACTCATGGTCGTACCCCGTCGTGCCCCAGCAGCCGGAGCTCTCCCGCGAAGAGGCGTTCCTCCTCGTCATCGTCGCCATGGACGGCGGCGATGCCCACACGTTCAACGTCGTCATCCCGATCTACCAGCCCACGAGCCTGTGGGACCGCGTGCTCGCAGCACTCGATCCGGGGCGGTGGGCGCGTGCGTTCGCGGGCTGGATCGTCGAGGCCGTCCATGGCGCGCTCTGCGGCTTCGTCGAACAGATCTCCGGCGCCGACGCCTGCGGTGGGGGATAGCTCCCATGAACGACGTCCTCACCGGCACCCCCGCTGCGCTCACCTACATGCACCCCATCGTCGTCCAGGCGTGGACGGCCGTCTGGGCCGTCACGTCCGGCGCGCTCGTCGTCGTCATCGGCTGGATCGGCCTCACCCTCATAGTCTCCGAGCACCTCGGCAGGCCGCAGGCGGGCTGGCGCGAGCTGGGCCCCCCGCTCCCGCCGGGGCCGGGCTCCCCCCCCGCCCCCGCGGGCGGCGCGGGGGCGGGCGGGCGGGAGCTGGTCCCCCGGCTCGTGCTGGGGCTGGTCGCCGCCGCGTCGTCGCTCTGGTGGTGCGCCCTCGTCATCGACACGGCCGACGCCATCTCCGGGTACGTGGCCGCATCGCTCGGCTTCACTGCGGGAGACCTGCTCCGGGCCTCGGTCGACACGCTGCTCACGGTGGTGCAGGCCGGGAGCGTGGGGATGGCCCTGCTGATCAGCCTCCTCTACCTGGTCTACGGCTTCTTCGTCCTCTACGTGCTCGTGCAGATGCTGCTGCGGATCGCGTTGATCGACCTGCTGCTGGCGCTCGCGCCCATCGCGCTGGGCCTGTGGATACTGCCGCACACGGCGGGGTGGGGGCGGCACTGGCTGCGCCTGTTCATGACCGCGGTCTTCCAGCAGGCGGTCCAGCTCATCGCGCTGTCGATGGGCTTCACGATGCTGAACGAGTTCGCGGCCATCGGGACGTTCGAGCCGGCCCAGGACCTCGTCTGGAAGCTCATCCTCTCGGCGGCGTTCATCTACCTCGCCACGCGGGTGCCCTCCCTGCTCGGCAACGCGGGCACGTTCGACGCGTGGCTCCACACCCTCTATTTCGGCATGTCGCTGCCCGGCACGGCGATGCGCGCCGCGCGGTCGATCGGCCCGATGCTCGCGGGCGCGGCCGGAGGGCCGGGCGGCATCGCCGCAGGTGCGGCAGTGGCAGGCGGCGTGGCGGGTGTTGCGGGCGGCATCGGGGGCGCGGCCTCCGGCGCGATGGGAGGAGGCTCCGCCGCCGGGTTCTCCGCCGCCGGGAGCGCGGGTGCTGCATCGGCCGCATCCGCAGGGGGCATGGGCTCCGCGCGCTCGGCAGCAGATGCGGGAACGCCCTCGAACGCGGGCGGCACGGCGACCCCACGGAGCAGCAGCGAGTAACGAGTAGCGACGACACCACGCGGGCGCACACACGCCCCGCGCCATCCCGCGCACCGATGGGAGGAACGCCATGTGCCAGTAGGACGAGCGAGCGGACGGAACCAGCAGAGGAACGAACGAGGCCGGGCATTCCCGTCCGGCAACACGACAACAGGAGAACAGCAGCTATGGAAAACCTCACGCAAACGATATCGAACCTCGTCGGGATCCTGATCGGGTTCGCGGGCGCGATAGGTGCGGGCTACTTCGTCTACGGGGCGTACCTGTACCTGACGGCCAGCGGCGCGCCGCACCAGATGGAGCGCGGAAAGGCCGCGATGGTGACCGCCGTCATGGGCATCGTCCTGATCCTGGTGGCCTACGGCGTCGTCGACCTCGTGATGAGCGCGGTCGTCAACCCCGCCGTCACCCCCAACGTCCCCGATCCGGCTACGCCCACGCCCATTCCCGGCGGATAGGCCGGACCAGCACAAAGGAGAAGACCGAGATGCAAGCACACGAAGTTCCCACCCACGTCCAGGCCGAGGACCGTGTCCTCGGCTGGCTCACCTTCCCGCAGGTCGTCGGGCTGATCGCGGTCGGCGCGCTCGCCTACGGCCTCCACCGCTACGCGCCCATCCCGTGGCCGGAGGTGCGCATCGGGCTCGCGGTAGTCCTCGCGCTCGTCGGGACCGCCGCCGTCGTGGGGCGCATCGGCGGCCGGCGGCTGCCGCTGGTCGCCGCCGACCTGCTCCAGTACCGGCTCGGGGGCCGGTGCTATGCGGGAACACCCGCCGAGCTCATCCGCAGCCAGCCGCCCGCCCCATCGAACGACAACCCCGGCCTGATCCAGCAGATGACGGAGAAGACGCGGCACCGTCTGCGCAGGCTGCGCCGGAAGCCCGGGAAGGGGCGCGAGCGGCGGAACGGCCGCAGGCCGCTGCGCTGGTTGCGCAACCGCCGCAAGCCCCGTGACAGGGGCAACGGCAACGGCGGTCATGCGGCGATGCGCCGCACCGCACTGCTCGCCGCAGCGGCGCTGCTCACCCTGACCGCGGTGGCCGCATCCGGCACACCGGCCCCGACGCCCACCCCGGCCCCGACCGTGGAACCGGAGCCGGGGCCGGGCACCCCCTACCCCCAGACGAGCCCGGAGCGCTGGCGCAACGAGATCGACTTCGATCCACCCGAGCCCGTCCCCGGACGGCGGCTCTACGTCGAGAGTCTCGCGGTCTTCGAGGACAAGGCCACGGTCACGCTCCGGGCCGCCACGGACGTCGACCTCAGTGTGCAGGCGTTCGGCGGACCGGAGGGCAGGGAGCTGCGCTTCTGGGGAGCGGCAAGCGTCCGCGCGGGACAGTCCGTCTTCTACACGCTCCCGCTCTCCGGCGATGCCCCCTCATTCACGTTCGCCTGGGTGGACGGGTCCGGGCAGGCGGGCGCCGTGAGCCTGAAGGGCGACCAGTTGCCGCACCCCCTGCCTGTCGTGGAGGGAGAGCTCTGCGACGTCCGCGTCACACAGGTCCGCTGGAGTCCCGGCTCGCTCACCGGGATGCTGCAGGCAGGGGAGTGCCTCTCCAACATCGAACATCCCATCGACCTCGTCCTGGTCCAAGGGGAGGAACACATCGCCGGACCCATGGTCATGAAGACCCGCGTGACGGACGTCTACGGCTCCGCCACGCTCTCCTCCGGCGATGCGAGCGCCACCGTCCACCTCGACCCGCCCGGCAGCGCGGCCTTCCGGCTGCCCGTTCGGGCGGGCGAGGGTCTGCACGAGCTGAGCGTCGAGGCGACGCTGGAAGCGAACCTGCGGGCCAACGCCCCGCCACTGGTGACGCTCACCCTCATCCCTGAGCGGGAGGAGACCCGCCTGGTGCCGGTCGAGGTGTGGCGGCCCGGCACCAGCAAGACCGTTCGCGAGACGGTCACCGTGCAGAACAAGGACGGCACCTCCTCATCCCACGAGGTCTCCGCCCGGCTCACCGTCCCCGGCGAGTTCATCACCGTCGTGCCGTCGGTCCTGATCAAGCATCCCGAGTTCATCCTGGGCACGGTGAACCCCCGCGGGAGCGCGTACGGCAGCAGGGAGGAGACCGTCACGCTGGCGCTCACCATCGGCGCGGACGCCCCCTACCGGCCGTTCACGCCACCCCCGCAGCCGACACCGACGCCTCCTCCCGTCCAGACACCGCTCACCGACGCCGAGGCGGACTGGCTCTTCGGCATCCTCGG
>MPMJ01000001.1 GCA_002238425.1 SAR202 cluster bacterium bin16
ATTGCGCCATTACCGGCGCGCCAGGCATGGAGGTGCGCCGCCGGCTGCCGGTCCGTGTTTCTCTGTACGATTGCCAAGTTGGCGCCTCCCATTTTCCGGGCATACTGTCTAGTGATTTTACCATCATGCGTATTTCCGTTCGTCCACCATTTCAGTGATTTTCGGTAACTTATTGTTACCAGCCGCCGAAGATGGCATAATCGACCCGCCAAAGCCGAGTCCCATCGAGGTGACGAGTTGGACCGACCGGATGAGCTACACCGACGGATTCAGGAACTGGAAGAGCGCCTCTCGCGCCTGAGCGGGGCCAGCCTCCGCATCAACGAGAGCCTCGACTTCGACACGGTGCTCCAGGAGGTGGTGGACGGCGCACGGGCCCTGACCGCTTCCCGATACGGGGCTATCACCGTCCTTGGCGAAGCCGGACAGACGCCCGACTTCATCGTCTCCGGTCTGACCGGCGAGGAGCGCCAGGGTCTGTGGGACATGCCGGAGGGACTGGGATTCTTCGAGTATCTCAGCGGGCTCGAGGAGCCCCTGCGGGTCTCGGACGTGGACAGCCACCTGGGAGGGCTGGACATGCCCAGGTTCCTGCCCTCGGTGCCGGTGAAGTCCCTGCTGGTGGCGCCTATCCGCCACCAGGGGGCCGGGGTCGGCACGATCTATCTGGCCCATGACACGGGCGACCGCGAGTTCACCCGGGAGGACGAGGAGACGCTGGTGCTCTTCGCGTCCCAGGCGGCGATGGCCATCGCCAACGCCCGCAGACACCGGGAGGAACGGCGGGCTAGGGCCGACCTGGAGACGCTGATAGACACCTCCCCCGTGGGTGTTGCGGTCTTCGACGCCGTGACGGGAGCGCCCGTTTCCTTCAACCGGGAGGTCCGGAGGATCTTCGACAGCCTGCGTGATCCCGGCCAGTCGCCGGAGGATCTGCTGGAAATAATGATCTGCAAGCGCGCAGACGGGAGGGAGGTCTCCCTGCGGGAGTTCCCGATGGCCGAGCTCATGAGCAAGGGGGAAACGGTGCGGGCAGAGGAGATCGTCATGCGGGTCCCCGATGGACGTTCCGTCACCGTCCTGCTCAACGCGACTCCCACCCACTCCGACGAGGGCGAGGTCGAGTCGGTGGTCGTCACCCTGCAGGACATGGCCGACGTGCAGGAGCTGGAGCGGCTGAGAGCGGAGTTCCTGGCGATGGTGAGCCACGAGCTGAGGACTCCCCTGACCTCCATCAAGGGCTCGGCCTCCACCATCATGGACGCGGGGACGGACCTCGACCCCGCGGTGGTCCGGCAGTTCGTCCGCATCATCGGCGACCAGGCCGAGCACATGAACGCCCTCGTCGCCGACCTGCTGGACGTGGCGCGCATCGAGACGGGCACGCTGCCGGTCAACCCCGAACCCGCGGAGGTGGCCGTGCTGGTTGACAGGGCGAGGAACGGCTTCACCAACTCAGGGGGCAAGCGCAACCTCGCCATCGACGTCGAGCCTGGCCTGCCCCTGGTGATGGCGGACAGGCGGCGCATCGTGCAGGTCCTCGGCAACCTGCTGTCCAACGCGGCCCGGCACTCCCCGGAATCGTCCGTCATCAGGGTGAGAGCGGTGCGGGACGGCGTTCATGTCGCGTTCTCGGTGGCCGACGAGGGCCGGGGTATCCCCGCCGAGAGCCTGCCCGATCTGTTCCGCAAGTTCTCCGGGGCGCAGTCCGAGGAGCAGGGAGGGGACACGGGGCTTGGCCTCGCCATCTGCAAGGGCATAGTGGAGGCGCACGGGGGCCGCATCTGGGCCGAGAGCGACGGGCCGGGAACGGGGGCGTGCTTCACCTTCACGCTGCCATCGGTCGAGGAAACAGCGGCGACCACCATTTCGTCCATATCGACGCGGCGCGAGCAGAATGCGGAGGAGGAGCGGCTGCGCATCCTGGCGGTGGACGACGACCCCAACGATCTCCGCTACGTCCGCGACACCCTCGCCAGGTCGGGCTACGACCCGATGGTGACCGGGGACCCGCAGGAGGCGCTCCGCCTCGTGGCGGACGAGAGGCCGGAGCTCGTGCTGCTGGACCTGATGCTTCCGGGCACGGACGGCATCGAGTTGATGAAGGACATCCTCGACGTGGCGGACGTGCCGGTCATCTTCCTGTCTGTCTATGGGCGGGAGGAGCTCGTCGCCAGGGCCTTCGACACGGGGGCCGCCGATTACGTGGTCAAACCCTTCTCGCCGACGGAGCTTGCGGCAAGGATCAGGGCGGCCCTGCGCAGGCGTGTGACCGCCGAGCCGTCGGGACCCTACGTGTTGGGCGGCCTGACCATCGACTACGTCCAGCGCAGGGTGACCCTGGCCGGCCGCCGGGTGCAGCTGACCCCGACGGAGTACGGCATGCTGGCGGAGCTATCGGCCCACGCGGGACGGGTGTTGACCTACGAGCGCCTGCTGGAACGGGTCTGGAGGGAGCGGGGCAACGCCAATGTGCGGCCCATGCACACCATGGTCAGCAAGCTCCGCCGCAAGCTGGGCGACGACCCACGTGACCCCACCTACGTCTTCACCGAGCCCCGCGTCGGCTTCCGTATGCCGGAGGGGGAGGGGCCGAGTGGAGATCAAAGCCGACCTCCCATTCCCAGGGAGTAAGCCGTTCATGTCTCAGGAGCAATTCAGTGGTGCGCTCCCCCCACCGGCGGTTCCGGTGAAGTTGCTTCATCCGAGCAAGCGATCACCGGCTGTTCGCCTCAATGTGTCACCGGGGCCGTTGTGTCCGCGCCGGCACCATTGCTACACTCACGAAACAGAACGTATGTTCTCATCAGGAGGGACGCTCCCTTCGCCAGCGCGCCATCGGCGCGCGAGACCCAGACCGTACCAAATGGAGCGGAGACATGCGGCAGAAGAAGCGGAGACTGACCAGTGAGCAGGACGAACCGCGGTTGAACGGGCTGCGGATACCGGCCCGCATCATCTCGTGCGCCCACCTGGGTTTGCCTGCGGAGGAACAAGCGTCAGGGAACCGCGCGCCCGGCGCCCACGCGCACTCGCGCCGCAGGCCGATCGGGAAGGATGGCGGGCATGTCGGGTAGGCGCCGTCTGCTCACCGCGAGACTCGAGCCCCGCGCGGTCTGGGAGCGACTCAACCGGCTGAACATGACCCAGAACGAGCTGGCGCGCCTGGCGGGTATCTCGTCGGGCTATCTCTCCCAACTGATTACCGGGAAGCGCAGACCCGGCCCGGAGACGCGGCGACGCCTGCAGCAGGCGCTGGCCGCCGCATTCGACGACCTCTTCGTCCTGGAGGCGGCGCGTGAACCGTAGGTCGCCGCCCTCGCACCTCTTCCTCGGCTCCGGCTTTCTGCCGGACGACTTCCCCGACCGCTTGAAGCGCTTCAAGGAGGAGGCGGGGCTCACGTGGGAGGGGGTCGCGATGTGCGTGGACGCCGATCCCCGGCAGGTGCAGCGCTGGCGCGACGGCACGGCGCCCTGCGGGGATGCGCTATTCTCCCTCTTCAAGCTGGCGGCTCGCGTGCCGGGCGGCGTGCAACTCCTGCTGGGCGAGGATGTCTGCCCTCCCGCAACGGCAGTGCCGACCTTGAAGGACCAACTCGACGCTGCCACAGCGCGGCGCGGCGGCAGGCCCCAGAAGGACCATGCCGCGTGACGAGTCAGACTGGTCTCCGCCAAGGGGTCAGCTTCTTTGAGGGGCACTGCAAAACGAGTAAGATGGGGTGCAGTTGCGATTGGAGGGCCCGCTGCATGGGGACTTTCAAGTGGCCGGTGCGGATATCCAGCATGGACGGTCAACAGGTTCAGGATATTGAAGCTACGGTTGACACCGGAGCCGCTTACACCACATTGCCTGCCGGTTTGCTTCGGGACCTCGGAGTTGAGCCCATGGGGAAACGCCGGTTCCTGCTGGCTGACGGCCGGCGGGTTGATATGCGAAGTGACGATCGTGGTCTTCGGAGAGGACGAAGCGCCTCCCCTGCTCGGGGCCTACACCCTCGAGGGCCTAGCCTTGGCGGTAGACCCAACCTCTCAGCGCCTAGTTCCCACCCACATGATCCTGTACTAGGACGGCACGACCCTCATTGGCTGAGGAGTAGAGATGCCGGCTACTATGCTCAGGCCGCCTTCTCCGCCAGTTCCTCCTGCCATGCCTCGATATCAGCCCGCCTCCAGGCGATCGCCTTGGGGGTGATGCGAAGTGGGGGAGGAAACGCACCCGCTTTGACCAGCCGCCATATCGTCGTTCGGCTTATCCCCAACTCCCGTTCTACGTCTTTCACTCTTAGCAATTGCATTGCGCGCACCTCCTCCGTGGATAGTCCTGAAGGGCAGTCTGGCCCCAACCCCACCATCGTACAACGCGCACCGGCGTTAGTCTGACAGACTCCATGAATTGCTTGCTGGCATGTAGCATTCTGGGCATCACCGAGGATCAGAGTCTTAGGCAACAAGTGACAACGCAAGTGACAACAAGCATGCTTACGCCTTTGATTTACTCGTAAAACAGGAGAGTTCTGGTGCCCCCAGCGGGATTCGAACCCGCGATCTCCACCTTGAAAGGGTGGCGTCCTAGGCCGCTAGACTATAGGGGCACGCGTGCGGCGCGCCTGTGGCAGACGCTCTACGGGTAGATGGCCAGTTGTTCCAGTCCCGTCGCCTCCGGCAGCCCGAACATGAGGTTCATGTTCTGCACCGCCTGTCCCGCCGCGCCCTTGACGAGATTGTCCAGCGCGGAGAAGACGACGAGCTTTCCCGTATGCCTGTCCACCGTAGGATAAACCAGGCAGTCGTTGTTGCCCCAGGTCTGCTTCGTCTGGGGCGCCTTGTCGGTCACTTTCACGAACGGCTCGTCGCGGTAGTACTCGCGATAGAGCTCCGTCACCGAGGCAGATGCTTCCTCCACCGAGCCGAACACGCCGTCCACGAAGTCGGCGTAGATGGTGTCGAGGATGCCGCGCGTCATCGGGATGAGGTGCGGCTGGAAGAGCACCTTCGGTGCGTAGCCGTCCTTGATACGGCGCAACTCCTGCGTGATCTCCGGCAGGTGCCTGTGCCCGCCCACCGAATACGCGAACACGTTCTCGTTGACCTCAGAGAAGTGCGTCGTCATGCTCAAGCCGCGGCCCGCGCCAGACACGCCGGATTTGCAATCGACCACAATCTGCTCGCCGATGAGGCCTTTCTCGACCACCGGCGCGAGCGCCAGCAACGCGGCAGTGGGGTAGCAGCCTGGATTCGCGACGAGTTGCGCCGAGGAGATGCCGTCCCTGTCCAGCTCCGTGAGGCCGTAGACGGACGTCTCCAGCAGGTCGGGTGCGGGGTGCTCTGCGCCGTACCAGCGCGCGTACTCGTCGGGGTCGTGCAGACGGAAGTCGGCAGAGATGTCGACGACCTTCACGCCGTCCCGCGCGAACGGGACGCACGCCTCAGCAGAGGCAACCTGCGGCAGCGCCGAGAACACGACGTCCACGCTGCGCGTGATCTCCGGCTCGATGGTGATGTCCATGCGCGACAGGTGCGGCAGCGCGTCGCCCAGCTCCTCGCCGGCCTGGCTGCGCCCCGTGACGCTGACGACCTCCGCCTCAGGATGGCGGTACAGGATGCGCGCAAGCTCGATGCCCGCATACCCCGTCACATTGATGATGCCTATCTTCATATACCTTCACCCTGTCTCGTCATTCCCTCCCTGTAGGGGCGCCCCTTGTGGGTGCCCTTCCAAGGCAAGCAACTATTCTCGCAGTCCATTATAGAGGAGAAGCCTACGCCCCCAGCGGAACGAGCTTCTTGTGGAACGGCTGCACGATGGCCTCAGCCTGCAGCCGCATCTGCTCCAGCATCTCGTCAGCACCGCAGGCGGGGTTGAACACGAACTTGGACGCGCCCGCGTCGATGTACTCGCGCAGCCGTGCCATGATCTGGTCCGGCGTGCCGAGCAGGTTCAGTTGCTCCGGCGACACGTCGGAACGGCGCCGCAGCAGATAGCGCTCCTTGATGTGCTCCGGCACGGTGCCGCTCTCCACGAGGTAGCTGTTGATCTGCAGGCCGAAATGGTCGTGCTCTACCTCGCGTCCCACCTCCGCAGCGTACTCCTGGATGCGCGCGATGCCTGCCGCGACCTCCTCAGGCGTGATCTGCGTTGGCAGCCAGCCGTCGCCCAGCCTGCCCGTGCGGCGAAGCCCGGCCTCAGAGCGGCTGCCCATCCAAATCGGCAGGTTCGCCTGCTTCGGCCGCACGCCTATCGTTGCGTCCGTCAGTTTGATGAATTCGCTCTCGTAGGTGACGCGCTCCTCCGTCCACAAACGGCGCATGATGTGGATGGCCTCGTCGAGCCGCTTGCCGCGGTCGCGCTTGCGGACGCCCATCGCCTCGTACTCCGCGGGCGACTCCTGTCCGACACCGACGCCTAGCACGAGGCGTCCGTTGGAGAGCAGGTCTATCGTGGCGAGCTCGCGCGCCGCGGTGACCGGGCTGCGCATAGACATCAGCAGCACGCCGGTGCCGAACTTCAGCTTCTCCGAACGTCCGGTGACGATGGCCATGCCCGCGATGGGGTCCATCCTCCACGCCGGGCCGACGATGCGGTCCGAGAACCAGATGGAGTCCCAGTCCAGCTCCTCGGCGGCGTCGATGTAGCGCAGGAACGTCTCGCGCCCCTCACGCGCCATCACTGAGGCCCCGGAAAGACCTATCTTCACCGACATGCCATCCTCCGCCCGTTCATGGTTGGAAACAGCCCGCCCGTCTACAAGGGCTGATTCTACCAGCAGTGCGTTCGTGGGACCGTATCCGCATGTCATACTCGCCTTAAACGAAGCGCCCCGGCTCCATGAAGGAGCCGAGGCGCCCGTCCTTTCCCCATGTCAGCACCGCCGGAGCGGAGCCTCCACGAGGTGCACCCTGCCGCGCCTCCCGCAAGGACCCACCACTGAGGTCCCACGGGACACCGCGGGCCGACCGACATCGACCGGTTCGGTCCCTAGCGGCGAGCAGCGGGTGACGCAGCAGTGCTAGGTAATGATGTATGCACTACGGATCACCCCCTTTCTGCGGCCTATCGCCGCACGCGCCATATTAGGGGTCGAATCCCCGCTTGCCAAGCCCATCGCGCGCAAGTTTCGGGGAATATGCGCACTAACGTGTAGTACGAACATGCATGGGTGGTAATAGGCTCACGCATGATGCAAACCCCTGCCCTGCTCATCATCCTGCTCACACTGCTTATCTCGGCCTGCGCGCCTGCTACCGAACCTCTCACTGCGGCCCCCGGCCTGCAACAGGTGCGTGTCTTCACTGCGTTCGATGGAGACTCGGGCATCGCCGCGGATGCGGACGGGGAGTTCGAGTTCAGGTTGTACGGCATCGACGCACCAGAACGCGACGACGTGTCACGCGCGGCTCTGATAGACCTTATTGCCATGTTCGGCAGCAACCTGTACGTAGAAGGAAGGGACGTGGACAAGTACGGGCGAAGAGTCGTCGTGCTCCAGACGAAAGATGCCTCACGTTTGATTAACGTCGAGATGGTGCGGCAAGGCTACGCCTATGCACTTCTCCAGTTCGGTGAGCTGGAGGGCATCGTCGCAGCCCAGGCCGAGGCTCAGGAGAATGGGCGCGGGATATGGCGTACGCCCCGGTAACTCCACTGAGGCGCCTTCGATCAGCCTCCCCTCACCCATCCCCCTTCGCCCACGCGGCGACCTCTGCATACGGTCCGCGCGTCGCCCGCGAAAGCATCCCACGCCTCGGGCCACACGCCCGGCAGTAGAGGCCCCGTAGCACGCGGAAACGGACGATGCGCAAGCCGCAGCCGGGGCACTCCAAACCGGAGCAGCGACGCTCCGCCGCAGGCTCCGGCGCGAGCGCGGGGCCACGATGCGCTGTTGCGCGCGGGTCCGCGCCCAGTTTCACCGCC
The DNA here is from genome assembly GCA_002238425.1 of SAR202 cluster bacterium bin16. GTDB lineage: Bacteria > Chloroflexota > Dehalococcoidia > Lucifugimonadales > Australimonadaceae > Bin16. Next base: position 7,913 of record MPMJ01000001.1, read on the forward strand.
CACGCCTTCCAGCGCTCGCCGTGCGGACGCCGTCCCCTTCCCACCGCAACGTGCGCCAGCTCGTGCCGCAGCGTCGCCTGCGCCTGCTCGTGGTCGAGCCACGCGGAGAGCCGGATGAGTCGCCGTTCGTGGTACGCCTTGCCGAGCACGCGCCGTAATCGGCGGGACCACTCCAGCGCCGGTTGCGGCGATATGTCGTGCTCCTCACACAACGCCGTCAGCAGGCGCTCCACCGAAGCGCGTTCGAGCGGCGAGATGGGGCGGGGCTCGCTCACAGCGGCTTGTGGCTGAGCGTGGCGGTCGGGACGCGCGGATCATCCTCGCGGAGATGGCGCGGACGCTCAGGGCACTGCTCGCTCAACGGGCAGGCGTGGCAGAGCGGACGCTGCGCCTTGCAGACCCGGCGCCCGTGCGTGATGAGATAGACGTGCATGTTCAGCACTCGCTCAGGCGCGATGGCCTGCTCCAGCACATCGTGCGCCTCGTCCGCCGTCACCTTCGGCCCGATGAGCGCGAGCCGCTTCGAGACGCGGTAGATGTGGGTATCCACCGCCATCGCGGGCTGCCCCATCGAGAACGACAGCACGACGCCTGCCGTCTTCGGTCCAACGCCCGGCATGGCGCGCAGCCATGCCTTCGCCTCCTCCAGCGGCATGCGCTCGAGGAACGAGATGTCGAACCCGCCCGTGCGCTCGCGAACGGAGCTGAGCACCTGCTGGATGCGCGGCGCCTTCTGGTTGGCGAGCCCGCCGCTGCGGATCGTGTCCGCCAGGTCTGCCTCCGGCGCGTTCAGCACGTCCTCCCACGACTCGTAGCGGTCGGAGAGCGCGGCGAACGCGCGCTCCGCGTTCAGGTCGGACGTGTGCTGCGACAGGATCGTCCACACGAGTTCGGACATGCCGTCGAGCCGCTGGCGTCGACTCGGTACGCCGTAGTAGTCCTCCAGCAGGTCGTAGACCTCGTCCGGTGTGTACGGTTTGACGCCGCGCACGCTGCGCGGACGCAGCACCTTGCGGCGGGCCCTGCGCGGTGCGGTCGTCATTCGATGCTCGCCAGGTGCGCCACGTCGTTGTGGGACGCCAGCCGCACGGCCCCGTCCCCCACCTCCAGCGCCGTCAGCGAGGCGTACGTCGTCTTGATCCATTCATCGCGGTGGGACGAGTCCGGCAGGCCGTGCGCGATGGCGACCGCCATCCGGACCGGCGAGTCGTGCGTCGCGGCGACGACCGTCCCCTCCGGGTGCGCCGCCGCCATGTCCCGGATGAAACGCTCGATGCGCCCCCGCAGCGCGGCGAGGTTCTCCCCGCCGTCGAACGTGACGTTCTGCGGCTCGGTGCGCCATCGGTGCAGCAGGTCAGGATCGTCCCGCATCACGTCGGCGACGAACGCGCCCGCGTACCGTCCGTAGTCGAGGTCGCGCAGCAGTTGGCGTCGGCGTACGGGCAGACCGAGCGTATCGGCAAGCGGTTGGGCGGTCTGGCGGGCGCGCCACGCGGGCGAGGCGTAGACGGCGGTGATGGGCTCGGCGGCGAGGCGTTCGGTCAGCGCGGCGACCTGAGCCCTGCCCACCTCGTCCAGTCCGCCGCCGCCCTGCACGCGGCCTTGCACGTTCCACGAGGTGCGGCCATGGCGAACGAAGATCAAGCGAAGCATGGGTCAGGATTGTAGCGCGGTCGAACCGTTCGTGGTGAGCCTGAAGCCCTCACTGGATGTACTCGCGGACGGCTTCGCCGTAACGCTCGTCGAAGGCATGGCGGAGGCGGTCGAAGAGGGCGCGGTACTCCGGGGAGTCGAGAGCGTCCGTGGTCATGATGACGGCGTCCTCGTGGTTGTCGGCGTAGTAGCGGCGCCGGATACCCGCCTCGTGGAAGCCGTACTTGGCATAGAGCGCTATCGCGGGCTCGTTGGAGACGCGCGCCTCCAGCGTCACGACCTGCGCGCCGCGCGCCATCCCCATCTCGATCGCGCCGATGACCAGCAACTCGCCGAGTCCCCGCCGACGATAATCCTCCCTCACCGCTATCGAGACGATGTGCGCCTCGCCCGCCATGTGCCACACGCCGAGGAACCCGGCGAGGAACCGCCGCCGCTCCGGCGGCTCCGGCTTGTTGCGCCGGCAGAGGACCACCCGCCCCCCCGGCGGCTCGGGCTTGTTGCGGCGGAAGAGGCGGCGGAGCGCGCCCTGGTTGCGCTTGACGGTGAGGTACTCCCCGTCCCGCACGCAGACGAGGTACTCCGCGGTGCGGTTCCGCATCTCGCGGCGGTAGTTGGTGGGAGGCCAGAGCGTGGGAAACGCTTCGCGCTCCATCGCCCCGACCTGGTCGAGGTCGTCCCAGTCCATAGGGCGCAATGAGTAGGGGAGCACTGCTTCTCGGCGCACGTCGTCAGAACCACCTGCAGGGAACGCCTCCGATTCTAGCACCAGCTCATGGAACGGGGGATCCAGGACGCCCCGTCTCTGTAGCCATCACTCCTACTGCAAAGCAGCAGTCTCACCGCCTTAACGAGTCCTTAAAGGTGGCGTATACTAGGCAGGATTCGTACCCTCGCTACCCGCCCCTGAACCCTCGATGCGAAGAATCCTCTGGCGCATAACGAAACTCGCCGCCCTCGAGAAGGGGCGGCTCATCATAGCCTGGGTTTCGCTCATCACCGCATCCGTGCTCTTCCTCTCGGTGCCCCGGCTGGTGGGCACAGCGGTCGACGCCGCGGTCGGCGCCGACGGGCAGGGAGACAGCAGCGACCTCGTACGGTTGGGCCTGTTGGTGATCGGCGTCATCGCCGCACGGAGCGTCTTCAACTACGGAAACCTCTATATGGCGGAGGCCGTTTCCCAACGTGTCGCCTACCGCATCCGCAACATGCTGTACGACAAGCTGCAGCATCTGAGTTTCGCGTTCCACGACCGCGAGCACACCGGCAACCTCATGTCCAAGTCCACGGTGGACGTGGAGATGACGCGGATGTTCGTGAGCATGGGGCTCATCCGCGCTGGGCAGATCGTCCTGTTCACCGCAGGCTCCGCGACGATGATGATGCTGACGGACGTGCCGCTCGCGCTCATCAGCCTCTCCTTCGCTCCCATCATCGCCGCGCGCGCCATCTGGGCGAGCAGGCGGATGCGCCACATGTGGCTCCAGACACAGATAGAGATGGGCAAGCTCACCACCGTGCTGCAGGAGAACCTCTCCGGCCAGCGCGTCGTCAAGGCATTCGGCGCGGAGGACCACGAAAAGCGCAAGTTCCGGGCACAGAACGACGAGGTGTTCAACCGCACGTTCGAAGTGCAGAAGGCCCAGTCCTTCAACACCTCGCTCATGCAGATCGTCTTCTGGAGTGCTTCCGGCGTCATCCTCTGGTTCGGCGGGAGGGCCGTCATCGAAGGGCGCATGACGCCGGGCGAACTGACGGAGTTCTTCCTCTACATCAGCCTGCTCGTGCAGCCCATCCGCATGCTCGGCTTCCTCGTCAACACGTTCGCCCGGGCGGCGTCCGCCGGCGAGCGCGTGTTCGCGGTGCTCGACGCCGACTCGCCGGTGCGGGACCTGCCGGAGGCAGCCCCCATCGGGAACGTGCGCGGCCACGTGCGGTTCGAGAACGTCTCCTTCAGCTACACCAACCGGGAAGCCGTGCGGAACGTCTCGTTCGAGGCGGAGCCGGGGCAGGTAACTGCGCTCATGGGCGCACCGGGTTCCGGCAAGACGACACTGATGAGCCTGCTCGCGCGCTTCTACGACCCGGACAGCGGGCGCGTCACCATAGACGGCAAGGACATCCGCGAGTGCCAACTCGCCTCGCTCCGGTCGGCCATCGGCATCGTGCAGCAGGACGTCTTCCTCTTCAGCGCGACGGTGGCGGAGAACATCGCCTACGGCCGCGAGGACGCGACGATGGACGACATCATCACCGCCGCCAGGACCGCCCAGATCCACGATGAGATCATGGCGCTGCCGGAAGGCTACGAGACGGTCATCGGCGAGCGGGGCGTCTCGCTCTCCGGCGGCCAGCGGCAGCGGCTCTCCATCGCGCGGACGCTGGCGCTCGACCCGCCGATACTCGTACTCGACGACTCGACGTCGAGCGTCGACGCCGGCACGGAGTCGGGTATCCAGGACGCGATGGCGGAGGTGGTGAAGGACCGGACGACGTTCATCATCGCGCACCGGCTCTCGTCCATCCAGCACGCCGGACTCGTCATCGTGATGCAGAACGGTGAGATCGGCGAGATGGGGTCGCCTGACGAGTTGATCGAGTCGGGCGGGCTGTTCACGCACGTAACGGAGTTGCAGTACGCCACCAGCCTGAACGGCGTCGCCGCTGTGCGCATGGGTTCGCCCGCGCAGAGGAGAGCCACGCCATGATGATGAACACGGGCGGCGGCAACTGGATGACCCGCGGCCAGCAGGGCGACATCGACGAAGACGGCACGAAACTGTACGACCAGCGTGTCATCCTGCGCATGCTCAAGTACGTACGCCCGTACAAGTTTCCGGTATTCCTCGCCATGCTGGCCGTGGTCGTCTACACCGGCGCGACGGTCGCGATACCGCTCATCATCGCCATAGGGATAGACCGCTACATCGAGAACGGCGACGTCTCGGGGCTCAACACGCTCGCCATCTGGTTCGGTGTCGTGCTGGTGGTGCACTACGCCGCGAACTACACGCACCAGGTGCTGTTGGCGCGCGTAAGCCAGCGCGTCATCTACGACCTGCGAAACGACCTCTTCAAACACCTGCAGGACCTGCCGATGTCGTTCCACAACCGGCACAAGGTCGGCTCCGTGATGTCGCGCGCCCAGAACGACGTCTACCAGTTGCAGGAGTTCCTGGACATCGTCGTGTTGAGCATCGGCGACCTGCTGAGCCTCAGCGGCATCATCGCATTCATGCTCGTCCGGGACTGGCAACTGTCCCTCCTTTCGTTCGCCAGCCTGCCCGTGCTGATGGTCATCATCTGGGTGTGGCAGAGGCACGCACGCCCGGCGTTCCTGCGCGTCCGCGTCGCCATCTCGCAGGTGAACGCATCGCTCGCCGAGAACCTGGACGGCGTGCGCGTCGTGCAGAGTATGAACCGCCAGAAGACGAACATGACGGCGTTCGACGGGCTCAACGACCGCCACCTCCAGACGAACCTGCGCGCCCAGCGGCTCGCCTCTTCGCTCATGCCGGTGGTCGAGATGTTCATGTCGTTCAGCCTCGCCGCGACCATCATCTTCGGCGGGAGGCTCGTGCTCGGCGGAACGCTGGGCGCCGGTCAGCTCGTGCAGTTCACCCTCTACATTCAACGCTTCTACGACCCGATCCGAAGCCTGACGATGCAGTTCACGCAACTGCAGCGCGCGATGGCTTCCGGAGCGCGCATCTTCGACCTGCTGGACACCGAGCCGGACCTGGTCGACGCACCCGATGCCAGGCCGATGCCGCAGATCCAGGGCGCGATCCGCTACGAGAACGTGTCGTTCGCGTACGAGCCAGGCAAGTTCGTGTTGAACGACGTGGACCTGGACGTGCAGCCCGGCGAGACCATCGCGTTCGTGGGACGCACGGGCGCAGGCAAGACGACGATGGCCGCGCTCGTCTCCCGCTTCTTCGACGTGGTCGGCGGGCGCATCACGATCGACGGCCACGACGTGCGCGACGTGACGCGCGAGTCGCTCGCGAAGCAGATGGGCATCGTGCTGCAGGAGCCGTTCCAGTTCTCCGGCACCATCATGGACAACATCCGCTACAACCACCCCGAGGCGAGCGACGAGACGGTGTACGAGGCCGCGAAAGCCGTGGGCCTGCACGACCACATCGCGAGCCTGCGGGACGGATACGAGACGATGATGGAGGAGCGCGGCGGCAACATGAGCCTCGGCCAGCGACAGCTCGTCAGCTTCGCCCGCGCGCTCGTCGCGGACCCGCGTATCATCGTGCTCGACGAAGCGACGGCGAGCGTCGACACGCAAACGGAGCAGCTGATCCAGCAGGCGATAGGCAGGATGCTGCACGGGCGGACGGCCATCGTCATCGCGCACCGGCTCTCCACCATCCGCAACGCGGACAAGATCGTGGTGATGGAAAAGGGGCGCATCGTTGAGCTGGGCAACCACGACGAACTGGTCGCGCTCGGCGGGCTGTACGCACAGCAGCACGAGCTGCACGCGCGCCTCGCGGCGTCGGGCGCGAAGCGGGACTACGCCCCCACCAACGAGTTCGACGACGAAGTCCCCGGCCTCGCCCCTGCGTAAGAGAGTGGGGCAGGCCATGAAACCGGTAGTGAGATACTTCGAGGATACGGACACACTGTCGGTTGACCTTGCGAGCCGCCCTGCCACCGAAGCAGAAGAAGTTGCCGAAGACGTCATCATCGATTTCGACAGCGATGGAAACGTGGTGGGGTTCACCATTGAACACGCCAGCCGCCTGCTCGGCCCGGCACTGAACGCCAAGCGCACTGCACACGCCCGGCGCTAGCGCCGGATCAGCCACGCCCTACCCACAGGCGAGGATCTCCCTCCCTGACGCTGCTTCACCGACGCCCGGCCATTGCGCCGGTAACGCCGCCTCTCCTACCCTGTACGCTCGCGCCAAGCGCAATCCCAGAACACAGAGGCACGCCGTGGCTGAACCCTACGAACTGACCCTCACGCAGGCCGCCGCCGAGATCGCGGCAGGGCGGCTCTCATCCGTCGAACTGACTGAGTCGCTGCTCGCCCGCATCGAAGCGCTGGAGCCCCGACTGCAGGCGTGGGCGACGCTCCTGCCGGAGCAGGCGCTCGCTGCCGCCCGCGCCGCCGACGCCGCATCTGACGGCTCGCGCGGCCCGCTCGCGGGCGTCCCCTACGGCGCGAAGGACATCTTCGACACGGCAGGCATCCGCACGGCGGCAGGCTCGAAGATATGGGCCGAGCGCGTTCCCGACGCAGACGCCGCGCCCATCGCGCTCGCGCGCAACGCGGGCGCGGTGCTGCTGGGCAAGCTGCACACGACCGAATTCGCCGATGGCGATCCTGCGCCCTGCTTCAACCCCTGGAACGCCGAGCACACACCCGGCGGCTCCAGCACCGGCTCCGGCGTCGCGGTCGCGGCGCGCATGGTGCCGTGGGCGTTTGGCTCGCAGACCGTCGGCTCCGTGCTGCGCCCCGCCGCATACAACGGCGTCGTGGGCTTCAAGCCGACGTTCGGACGCATCCCGCGCCTCGGCGTCGTGCCGATGGCCACCTCGTTCGACCACGTCGGCGTGCTCGTGCGAAGCGTCGAGGACGTCGCGCTGCTGCTGAGCGTCCTCGCGCAGCACGACCCGGACGACCCGTACTGCGCAGACGTTCCGGCCGACGATTACCTCGCAGCCGTAAGCGGCGACCTGCCCGCGCCGCGCCTCGGCCTCGTGCGGGGCTGGTTCGCGAACGAGTCCGACGCCGAGACGCGCCTCCTGATGGAGGAGACGGCACAGGAACTCGCGAAAGCGGGCGCCATCGTGGAGGAGGTCGACCCCGGCGTCGACTTCGCGCGTGCCTACGCCTCGCACCGCATCATGCAGGAATCGGAGATGGCCGTCTGGCACACCCCGCTCTACACCGGCAACGAGGAGCTCTACGGCCCGAAGATTACCGTCTACATCGAGAACGGTTTCTCGCACACCGCGCGGGACTACGTCGCGGCGTCGGACTACCGTCGTGAGGTGCAATGCATGGCGGCGAGCGCGATGGAACAGGTGGACGCCCTCATCATGCCGACCGCCTCCGGCCCTCCTCCCCGCGACCGCACGCAGACCGGCGACACGCGCTTCCAGAGTCCATGGAGCTACACGGGGTTCCCCAGCATCTCGGTGCCCATCGGGCTGGCCAGCGACGGCCTTCCGCTCGGCGCGCAACTGGCGTGCGGCCCGTTCCGCGAAGCCCAACTGCTGCGCGCCGCGGCATGGGTCGAGCAGGCGCTGGGCGTCGAACTCAACCCTCCGCTCTAAGGAGCGGGGGCGAGAGAGTCACGGTCGGTGATGGAGATCAGCGGACGCGCTTGGTGAACCCGAAGCGGACGCGCTTGCCGTTGCGCGTCTCGTCCTTCTTGCTGACCCGCGCGACGAACTGCTCGGTCGTCTCGGCGGGTTTCTCTTTCTTCGCTTTCTTGATGCGGGGCATGGTTTGCTCGCTACTGAGTGAGGTGTGCGGGAGAGAGTATACCAGCACGGGGGTTGCGCCATCAGTCCGTTCCGCAGACAGGCAGCGCGGGATATGATGTGTAGGCGAACCAGCTGGAGGATCGTACATTGCCCGCGAACCGCACAAGTGTTATAGCCCGGCGTGACCTCGCTCTCCCGGCCGATGCGGCTCAACTGCTGGGTGCAGGCTGCGTCCGCGCGCTTGATACGGTTATCAAGGCCGTCGACGCGGAGGCGCGACGCAAAGAGTGGCCGGTCGCCGGAACGCGGATACGCGTGGAGACGGACCCGGAAGACCACGGTGCACGGACTGTCGAACTCGTTTTCATCCTTGACGCAGACCCCGAGGAGTCCGAGCGGGTGCTCGAAGGGTGCTACAGCGTGCTCGAAGCGTGCATCGGCCGCATGAACGGAGCCGTCCGTGAGCGGCTGATGAACACCTTGTTCTTCGACGTCGAACCCGCATGACGACTCCTGCAACCGCGCCGCGCGACATACTGACGTTCGCGGAGTCGCTGGTGAGCGGAGCATCGCCGGAAGCGGTACGCGCCGGGTGTGACCGTGCCTATTACGCGGCTTTCCTGTTCTGCCGCGAGCGCCTGCGACACCGGGGACTGTTCGACCCTTCCTCCGGGGCTGGCGACCATCAAGCCCTGGCAGTGGCCCTTCGAAGATGGGAATTCGCCGCCGGCAACGACCTGCACCGCCTCCGTCGAAGCCGGAACCAGTATACGTACAGCCTTGATGAGGTCCGCCACGGTGGGCGCGGAGCGATCCCGCCACAGGGGATGCTCCGGCTGGCCCGGCGCGTCATGGCTGCGGTCGAAAGACTGTAGACGAACGCTCGGCTCAGCGAGCGCTTACCGCGGGGAGGAGGCTCTCCAGGTGGCCGGCGTCGCTCCACGCGAACAACGCGGTGCGGCCGTCGTCCCGCCTGCGGACGCGCGAGATGCTCGCGGAGCGCAGTCCGCTGAGCGACCAGAACGTCTCGTCCGGGAGGTCGAGCATCCGTACGGCGAGCGCACGGAAGGCCGCGCCGTGGCCGACAACGAGCACGTCCTCGTTGGGGTGGCGCTCCTTCAGCATCTCCGCGAATTCGCCCAGCCGGTCCAGCATTTCGCGGTAGGACTCGCCGCCCGGCGGCGCGAAATCGAGGTTCCGCTCGTTCTGCACCGCCCTTATCCCCTCGTCCATCTCCGTCCACGTCTTGCCTTCCAGCTCCCCGAAGGACACCTCGCGGAGGCGCTCGTCGAAGACGATCTCGTACGGCCCGGTGTTGCTGGCGGCGACGATGATCTCCGCCGTCTCGCGGGCACGGATGAGGTCGCTCGAATAGACGGCGCCGAACCGGATGTCTGCGAGACGCTGGCCAGTACGCAGGGCCTGCTCACGACCGCCGTCGTGCAGAGGAACGTCCGTGTGTCCCTGCACGCGCCGCTCCGCGTTCCACGTGGTCTCGCCGTGGCGGATCAGGTACCAGTCGTTCATCGCGAAACGTCCGGACGCGGGGGCGGAGTGGCGCTGTCGATGATGGCGTTGCGCCCCTCCCACCAGGACGTGAGGGCGTCGAGCTCGTCCATGTCCTCGGCAGTGAGCTTCCAGTCTGCGCCCTTTACGTTCGCCTCGACGTGCTCCGGGCGGTCGAAGCCGGTGAGGGCCAGCACGACCTCCGGGTGGGCGATGACCCAAGCGAGCGCAAGCTCGGTCACGGTGTGCCCGCGCTCTCCGGCGAACGATTCGAGCATCGGAACGAGGCGGTCGACGCGCTCGGAGCGGAGGCGCGTCACGATGCCCGTTGGCACCTTCGCGGCGCGGCTCCCCTCCGGCGGTGGTTCGCCCGGGCGATACGTGCCGGTGAGCCAGCCGCCGCCGAGCGGGAAGTACGCGAGGAGCGACCTGCCGTACGCACGGCAGAACGGGATGAGCTCAACCTCGGCGTGACGGTAGAGGAGACTGTAGTGGTTCTGCGTGGACTGGAACTCGGCCATGCCGTTGGCGCGGGAGGTCTCTATCTCCTCCAGCCAGCGCCACGACGCGGTGTTGCAGTTGCCGATGTAACGCACCTTGCCCTGCCGGACGAGGTCGTCCAGCGGGCCGAGCAGCTCCTCGTGCGGCACCTCGGGCGTCGAGTAGTGCACCTGGAACAGGTCGATGTGGTCCGTGTGCAGCTTGCGCAACGCCTCCTCGCAGCGGGCGAAGATGCGGTCGCGCGGCGTCTGGTCGCCGAGGTCGCGCAGGTTGAACTTGGTCGAGAGGTAGATGGCGTCGCGCTTGCCAACGAGGGCGTTGCCGAGGAAGTCCTCGCTCTGCCCCCCGCCGTAGACGTCCGACGTGTCGAAGAAGTTGATGCCGCACTCGATGGCGCGATGGACGACGGCGGTCGTCTCGTCCTGGCCGAGCAGCGGCGGGCCGAACGGATAGCCGCCCGCGCCGATGACCGATACGTCCATGTCCGTGCCGCCCAGCCGCCGGTACTCCATGGGTCCTCCTCTGTTAAACGCCGTCCTGCTGTCCCGGGAAGACGAGCGACTTGATGACGACCGGCGCAGCGCCGGACGACGGAATGAGCGCGCCGATGTCGATGTAGTCGAACTCGCGCAGTTCTATGCCGTCGATGGAGATCAGAGGGTTGGACAGGCCAACCTCCTCGCGGAGGTGCAGCCCAAGCAGCCCGCCGATGTCGCCGTCGCTCACGAGGACGAGGGGGTTGCCCTTGTCCAGCAGCGCGCTCATGGCGGATGCCGCGCCGCGCGTGAATGAGTCCAGCCGCTGGAACGTGGCCGACCCGCCCCACCGGAAGCCGCGGGGGACCGCCGGATCGGGGCCGCCCCCCCCGTGGGGAAGCGGATGGCGCCCGCCGTATCGGCGTCATGCAGGTCGAGCCGCGTGAGTCCGGCGCGCACCGCGTTGGCAACGGCGTCTGAGTCGATATCGTCTCCGGTGAGGTCGAACTCGGGCGTCATCACGGGGATGTTGCGGATCGGCACGGACTCGATGGGCGAGATGAAGATGGTGCTGCCGCTCACCTGAACGGTGTATTGCGACGCGCCGACAACCGTCGCGCGGATGCCCGCCGTGGGCGCCATGAGCATCGCGCCCAGTTCGCCGACGCGCTGCCGCATCGTGCGGGCGAGGAGCGGGCCAAGGTCGCCGTAGCTCTTCTTGTCGTAGCCGTAGACGAACTCGGAGACCCCGCCGGAGAAGATGACAGTGCCGACCGCGCCCTCGTACGACAACTCCGGCAGGCGCAGCAGGCCCTTCGTCTCGTCGGAGACGCCATTGCGCAGGACGACCTCCATGAGGCGGTCCACCATCTTCCCTGCGATGGCCTGCTTCTCGTCCTCGGAGAGCGTCGCGCCGAGCTCGACGCTGACGCCGGCCTCGCTGGCATAGAAGCGCCCCGCCTCTTCGATGCGGACGATACGGTCTTCCTCGTCGAATGCGAGCAGGCGTGCGCCCGCGTCGAGAGCAGTCACCTCGAGCGTCTTGCCGCCCTGGCAGACGGCGACCTTGCTGGTGCCCCCGCCGATGTCGATGTTCATCACGACGCCGTGCGTCTTCTCGGACTCAGCGACCGCGCCGGAGCCGTGAGCGGCCATCGCCGCCTCGAGACCGTCGCCCGCGCTGACCGCGACGAACTTCCCGGCCTCCTGCGCGAAGAGCTCCGCGATGGCGCGGGCGTTGTGCCGCCGGACCGCCACGCCGGTCAGGATCAGCGCCCCGGTGTCGATCTGCTCGCGGCGGAGTCCCGTGGCGCGGTACTGCGCGTCGATGAACGCGCCGAGCGCGGCAGCGTCTATCGTCGCGCCGTCGTCCACGTAAGGCGTCAGGAGGATGTCCGACTCGCGGATGATGGTCCGCTTGACGATGACGTAGCGGGTGTTGCGGCGCTCCAGTTCGAGCGCGGAGAAGACGAGATGCGACGTGGACGAGCCGATGTCCACGCCGACGCTGGTGAGATGCAGCTCCTCCTCGCCCATGAACGAGCGGTCAGAGCCGGTGAAGCCTTCGCGTTGCGGTTGTGTCAAGGAAACTCCGAGGCGCGCGCGTCCGCTCTGAGGCGGTGCGGCGGCGCGAGTAAGTGTAGGAGCGTGCTCTGAGAGCGTCAAGGAATACGCACCATTAGCGGTAAGAGATAGGGAGTAGACTCCGGTGCGAGGTCGGAGCATAGGCGTATGAGACGGAGCATGCAGGCTGGGCCCGGTTCCAGCATGTTCAGCAGGCAGGGTCTGCCGCTGTTCGCGACGTACCTCATCTGGGGAACGGGAAGTGGGGCGCAGACTCTGGGCCGGCCGCTGTTCGCGTACGAACTCGCTGACTCGATATTCCTCGTCACGCTGCTCATCGCTGCGCTTGGCGCGTCGCGCATCATCTCCGCGCCGCTCACCGCGCCTGCGCTGGCCCCGCCGCCCCCCCCCCCCGCCCCCCCCCCCGCCTTCCGGGCGGCCCGCAGGGGGCGAAAGCCGCTGGCAGTAGTGGGGGCCGCCCTGCGGGGAGCCGCGTCGTTCGCCGTGCTCTACATCGACAACTACGCGGCGTTCTTCGTTATCGAGCTCATCGGCAACACCGGCGTGTCCATGTGGCAGACCACCTCGCAGGTCGTCATCGCGGACATGAGCACGCCGGAGAACCGGGGACGCGCCGTCGCGATGCGGAACTCGTCGCTCCGCCTCGGCCAGATCATCGGGCCGGTGCTCGGCGGCGTCATCGCCGCGACCTGGGGCCTGCAGGAAGTGTTCGTGGTGAACGGCGTCTCCAAGATCCTGGTGATGTTCATCACGCTCTACCTTATCGGCGAGACCCGCCCTACCCGCGAGCGCCGTCCTGCAGCGGAGCGCACCGGCCTGCGCGCCGACCTGCTCCCCATCGTCCTGAGCCGGGCCTTCATCGCACTGGGCCTCACGACCATCGCCGCGGCGCTCATCGGTCAGGGCATCGTGCAGGTGATGTTCCCCGTGGCCGGAAAGGAAGTTGCGGGGTTGGACGAGAGCCAGATCGGCCTGCTCATCGGCGTCGCGAGTCTGATCACCCTGCTCTGCTCCTTCCCGAACGGCATGCTGGTGGACCGTTTCGGACGTAAGACGTCACTCGTGCCGGGACTGCTGTTCGCCGCGGGAGCGTCCGTCCTGCTCTCGTTCGCCGGAGACTTCAACGGCGCGCTGGCGGCGATAGTCGTGTTCGGCCTGGCGCAGGCGATGACGATGGGTTCGACCCAGGCCTTCGCCATGGACCTCGCTCCGGAGGACAAGCGCGGCGCCTTCCTCGGGGTCTGGTCGGCATTCCAGAGCTTCGGCTCCGCCGTAGGTCCGCTGACCGCAGGCGCGATCGCCGAACTCTGGGGGTTCGGGACGGCGTTCATCGCGGTCGCAGGCTTCCTCGTGATAGCAGGGCTCGCGATGGCAGCGTTCGGGCCCGAGACACGCGTACGGCGTCGGCGCGAGGTGGAAGGGACGCCGTCAGGCCCACCGGGGAGCGAGTAGCCCACACCCCTGCCACACTTCGTCATTCCCGCACCGGCGGGAATCCAGGGTGACCGGGCAGGTCACGCGTTGGGGGGAGGGGTGGAGTGGGGCCCGGTCGTTCCTGCGCAGGCGGAGTCCGTGCTTCAGCGCGCAACATCCTCTCGGGAAACGCTCGCCTGCCCAGACCCCCTACAGCCCCAGCGTGATAGGCGCGAACAACTCCTCGATATTGGCCCGATTCTTCGTCAGCCCCTGCTCGTGCGAGTAGTCGATGAGCGTATTGAGCATCGCCTCGTTCGCCTTCACCCCATAGGGGTACGGGTCGTTCCCGAAAACCGCCCGCGTCTGCCGCATGTAGTCGTTGCCGAAGACGAGGTCCGTCGGCATCCGCGCGGACAGCGTCCGCACCGACAGGTCCTTCGCCTGGACGAACGCGTTGTACAGGTTCAGCGCCACCCAGGGGTACTCGCGGTAGACGTCGCCCCGGATCACGTAGGTGTGGTTGGCGGGGATGAACCCGTGCTCCGTGAAGAATCGCGACCCCTCCGCGATGCGGTCCGGGAACATCGGCTTGATCTTGCTCAGGTCACCCTGGCCCTGGATGCGCCACGAGCGGTCGACGAGGTTCGGCCCCTGCCCTCCCGGCTCGTTGAGAGCAGCCGGGTTGACCGACGCGATGTCCAACTCGTTGGCCAGCAGCATCGACGCAAGGCTCTTGTCCGGTGGGACGCGCTGGAAAGAGATGCCCTCCGGAGGCTCGAAACCGGTCGCGCCGCCGTGGCTCATCTCTTCCGTCCGCTCCATGTACCAGTGCACCTTGTACTGCGACACGCCGTGGTCGTGGTCCATGATGCCGCGCATCCACAGCGCCGCCGTCTGCTGGTACTCCCCGACCCCGATGCGCTTGCCGACCACGTCGGACGGCTTCTCGATGCCGGAGTCCGTGTTGTAGTGCAGCCCCATGTGCATGAAGCTGCGGTGCGGGAAGACAGGTATCGCGATCCAGTCGGCTCCCTGCTCCTTCGAGATGAGGTACGACGAGATGGACAGCTCGTGGAACTCGAACTCGTGGAAGTTCAGGTGCCGCCACGCGCCCTCGGACATCCCCCCGAACGTATGGATGAGCTCGATCCCCTCGGGCTGGATGCGCCCGTCGATCAACGGGGCGACGCGGTCGCTGCTCGACGACATGAAACTGAGCCGGAGCTTCGGTTTGCTGACCATGTTCTCTCCTCCTGTTGTGCGGTGCTGTCTCTAGAAGCCGTAGAAGCGGCGGGTGTTCTCGAAGAGCACCGCGTGCTTCTGTTCGTCGGTGAGCGTCTCGTCCTCCAGCGTCTCCTCGATCTCGTGCATCGCCGCGGTGAGGTCGACCTCGTGCGGGTAGTCGGACGAGTACGCGAACGGCTCGATGCCGATGCGCGACGCCACGTACGGCAGGCTCACGTCGTTCCCCTCGCACCCGATGAGCACGTTCCCGCTCGTGATGTACTCGTCGAAGGGACGCTTCGCCACCTTGCCGAAGAACTCGTCGTCGCGTATCGCGCGGTCGAGCACCGGCACGAGCCAGCCCGGCCCGCCTTCCAGGAACGCGAGCTTGAGGCCGGGGTAGCGGTCGAACACGCCGTGGTAGACCAGCGCCACGAGCGAGTACATGAGCGGCACCGGGTGATGCAGGACGTGCGAGCCCACGAAGTCGGTGAACGTGTCGAGCCCGATCCCGCGGTTCGACCCCCCGTGCAGCGCGAGAACGCAGCCGAGGTTGGCCGCTTCCTCGTAGACAGGCCAGTAGTACTCGTGAGCCAGGTGCAGCGGCAGGCCGGTCGTCGGCAGCATCGCGCCCGGCATGCCGAGGTCGCGCACGATGCGGCGCAGCTCCGCAACCGCGAGGCTGGGGCTCTGCATCGGTATCAGCCCGACAGGATGTATGCGAGCGTCCACCTTGTGATAGCGGTCGTACACGTAGTCGTTGTAGGCGCGGCAGAGACGGTCCGCGTACTCCGGCGTCTGGATGAAGCCGACGGCGAGGCCGCGCGTGGGAAAGATGACGGTCTGCTCGATACCGGTCTTGTCGAGGAAGTGCGTCCAGTCCTCGCCAGAGCCGGTGCGTTCCTCGCTGGCCATCGTCCGCTGCCCGCCGAACCGCCCCCCTTGTCCCTTAAAGAAGTTGTGGATGCCGTCCAGCGTCGGGAACGGGCCGTCCTGCGCGGGCACCTGCCCCGTAGCGACCGCCTTGATGGAGTCGTCCACGTACGCCCCAAGTTCGCTGTTCGACTCGATCAGGTGACCGTCCGAGTCCAATAGCCTGACCTGTGTGCTGGTCATGGTTCCCTCCTCCCCTGTTCCTCTTGGCGGCATGCTACCACCAACGCGCGGGGGCGACGTTCACGTTCCGTTCTTCCTGACGTTCTTGATGAGGTCCCCACTCGTAAGCAGAGGGGGTAGATGACGCCTTGTCATCTATATCGAGCAGGCCACGGCCTTGTTCCGGGGGTAAGGCGTCAAGATGCGCGCTGAATCGCGTGTTGTGTTGCGGAAGGGACCAGAGCCAGTAGCCAGAACCTCTAGAGTCGTTCCTGGGGTAGACGCGGGTTGTGGCGACATTGCACAGGGCGCGGGCCCGGCGGAGACGACGCTCGGAGATGCCGAGTTGGGCGGCGCGGCGTGTGACTTCGGCGGCGGGTCGGGGTCCTTCCGAGAGGATTTCGGCGAGGAAACGGCAGACGTGGGCGGTCACGTCCGGGAGTTGGGGTCCGGGGGTCTTCGCGGCGTCGATGGCGAGGAGGCGTTCATGGGAGATGGGCTCACGCCATGCGATAGGCGGGGCGTCGTGGAAATTGAAGGGGATGGGCGGGAGGGTGTCGTGCATGGGCGGGCTGAGGGGAACGAGGAAGCGAGAGCGATCCTCGCCGACGAGGGCGATGGTGTAGACGGTGCCAGCCATGCCGAGGCGGGACTGCATGTGCCGGGCAGCGGCGGCGAGGGAGTGGGCGGGGTTGTGCATGAGGGCGAGGACGGCTGCGCCGGTGCGCGCCGCGAGGGCGTTCAGCAGCCCCGCGACGTGGGGAACCCTGGCGTTGTGAACGAGGGCGAGGTGCTCGATCTGGTCGACGACGAGGAGGGCGGCGCTCCCACGGGTGATGAGGTTGGCAAGGCGGTTCATGACGACGGGGAGCGAGGGGCCTCGCACGGGTACCTGGGGTCTGGGCGGCGGGGGCGGAGGCGCGTAGGGGTCGATCATGGTGGGAGGCTCGCTGTAGCGGGCGTGCTCGCGGACTTCCTGAGTGTGGTCTTCGAGGCTGTCGACGTGGTCGTCCTCCGAGAAGTCGGCGAGGTGGACCGGAGAGAGGACGTCTGCGTGGAAGACGAGGCTGAGGTCCGCGCCGAGGGTCTTGAGGCGGGGGAGGAGCGACGCGCGGGGGTTCTTGAGGGGCGCGGCAATGACGACGGGGGCGCGGACGAAGGGGACGCCGGGCTGGTCGGGCGTGTCCGCGCCGAGGGAGACGCGGGTGGCGACGTCGAGCGCGACGGCGGTCTTGCCGGAGGCAGGGTAGCCGGCGACGAGGGTGAGTTCGCCCATGGGGATGCGGTTGGGCCAGAGCCAGTCGGCAGGCTGAGGGATGAGGAACTCATATGAGGTGAGCCCGCCTTCGACGGCGCCGGCGGCGGCGTGGAGCGCGGTCTCCGTCGGCAGCCCGCGCCGGGCAAGGGCTTCTTCGATATCAGCCGAGGGACAGCCGGAGGTGCAGGAGAAGGAGAGGAAACCGACGTCCGGGTCGTGGGTGACGCGGAGCGTCGGGACGTAGGGGCTGGGGTGGACGGGGCAGTGGAAGCGGTCGGTTGGGACGGGCGTGCACCCGCAATCCGGGTCACCGCATCGGAGGGCTCGTCCGATGGCGTCGAGGTAGGTGCGCTGTTGGGGGGTGAGATGGATGTTTGTCATTCGTTAAGGTTAACTGGTGACACAGTGGCGACAGAAGGGGCGGATGTCACACGGCGAGTGTTCCGAGCGGAGCGGCGTTCTCCGGGAACGTTACCCGAGAGGATGCTGGGTGCTAGAGCATTGCCCTCTCCTTAGAGAGACCTTTGCGCAACTGCCTTTAGCCCAGCGCGGTTCTTCCCACCCACCCGCCCCAACGCCCCTCGGCAGGCCCCGGACAGGCCTTTGGGGACACCCCCACCCCCCGCCCGACCGCCCTTCGGCAGGCTCAGGACAGGCTTGGGGACACCCCCACGCCGCGGGCTGAAGCCCGTGGCAGAGGGGATGCCCCCTCTGCACTCCCCTCATCCCACAGGCCGTCCCGTGGTTCGACAAGCTCACCATGAGCGGATCGTCTCCGAGAGATGTTTCGACTCCGCTGCGCTTCGCTCAACATGACAATACTCACCCTTCCCGCCGAGATTCCCCATCAATCCGGCGTTTTCCTTGACACAACCTCGGCGTTTCCAAGTATGATTCGCCCGCTTGTACCCAGGTTTCACGAACGGCGCACGCGTTGGAGGAAAGTGATGGCAAACCTCGAGATCGTGATCGACGGCGACGGCCACATCTTCGAAGACGGAGAAGGGCTGAGGAAGCACCTGAGGAAGCCGCTGGCGGATGCCAACATCGCCAAACTGTTCAGCATCTTCCCCCAGCTGGACCACCTCCACCACAGCGTCGTGCGCAACCCGGAGGACTCGTTCGGCATCAGCAACGGCGTCTTCAAGGACCCGGGTGTCGAGGGCTGGGGCGAGTTCATGGACAGGGCCGGCGTCGAGTCCGCCGTGCTCTACCCGACCTCCGGCCTCTCCTACGGCAAGATCATCGACCTGGACTTCGCCATTCAGGCATGCCAGGCGTACAACGACTGGGTCACCGACACGTATTCCTATAAGGACAGCCGCCTGCACCCGGTGGCGCTCATCCCCATGCAGGAGCCGGACGCCGCGGTCGAGGAGTTGCGCCGGGCCGTGGTTGACCTCGGCATGTGCGGAGCGATGCTCCCCTCCACCGGGCTGATGACGCACCTTGGAGCCAAGACCTACTGGCCGGTATACGCGGAGGCAGAGCGCCTCGGTGTTCCGCTGGCGGTGCACGGCGGCGCGCACCATGATCTGGGCATGAACACGATGAACGTGTTCGCGGCCACGCACGCCATCGGCCACCCCGTCGGCATCATGATCGGTCTCGCGGGCATGCTCTTCAACGGCGTGTTCGAGCGCTTCCCCAGCCTCAAGGTCGGTTTCCTGGAGGGCGGGGTTGGCTGGTTCCTGATGGCGCTGGAGCGGTTCAACGGCTCCTACGAAGCGTTCACCCCGTTCGACCCGCGCAGCGAACTCCTGCAACTGCCGGAGGGCATGAACGTGCGCGAATACCTCGTCAGCCTCTGCCGCCAGGGGCGGATACGCGTCGGCGTCGAGGGCGACGAGCCCGCGCTCGCCTACGCCGTGCACGTCGCCGGGCCGGAAGCATTCATCTTCTCGTCCGACTTCCCGCACGAGGTCAACCTCGGCAGCATCCGGCACGAGATAGAGGAGTTGATCGAGATCGAAGAGCTCTCTCCGGAGGAGAAGGAAGCAATCCTCTGGAAGAACTCGCTGGACTTCTACGGACTCAGCTCCGCGGCGGCGTAAGCCGGCCGGGGGCACACCAGAACAAAACGTCCCTTTATCAGGGTTAGGGAGGAACCATGAGAGTCAGCAGGTACCTATTTGCAATAGCACTGATCGCCGCTCTCGGCATCTTTGCGAGCGCATGCGGCGACGACGAACCGGAACCGACGGCTACACCGGTCCCGGCAGCCGCCGAGCCGACGCCGACAGCGGCGATGATGGAAGAGGAGGACGAGCCGGTCACGATCGACCTGATCGACGCGTTCCCCGAAGTGCTCGACGTTGCCCGGGCCACGGCCTTCTTCATCGAACAGGTCACCGAGATCTCCGGGGGCTCCGTCACCATCAACCGCGTTGGTGGCCCCGAGGTCACCCACTCGCTGGAGCAGTTCGCTCCGACGCGCGACGGCGTGTATGACGCCATCGCGACCGTGGGCGCCTACCACACCGACCACACCAAGCTCGGCCTCGGTGAGAACGTCGCGGCCAACTACACCCGCATCGGGGACAACTACACCCCGCGCGTGGACTGTGGCCTCTACACCGCGCTGGAAGACATCTACGCGCCGCTCGGCATCCAGTACGTCGGCTCCATCGCCGGTGGCTGGGGCGCCCGGCTGTGGACGATAGACCCGGTCCGTGACGTGTCCGACCTTGACGGCGTGCACCTGCGGGCGGCAACCATCTACCAGCCGTTCCTGCACGACTACGGTGCAACGACGGCCCCGCTGCAGTTCTCCGAGATCTACCCCGCGCTCGAGAAGGGCGTCATTCAGGGTCTCTACTGGGGCGGCGCTGGCGCGCTGGCCGGCAAGTGGAACGAGGTCGTCAAGTACCAGTACCCCGACTCGCTTGCGGGCGGCGGTGGCGTCGGCATCATGTTCAACCAGGAATCATGGGACGCGATGTCCGAGAACCAGCAGCAGGCAGTCAGGGACGCGATCGCGAAGGCCTCCGAGTTCTACACCGAGTTCATCGATGGTGTTGAGCGGGAGGAAGTCGCGGTACTCGCGGAACAAGGCATCGAGAGCATCCCGTGGCCTGACGACCTCAAGAATCGCTGGACCAACGACCACTACGACAAGATCATCGAAGACTTCATCATCGCGCCGGACCCGGTGCTCGGTCAGCCCTTGGCCGACGCCATCCGCTGCGTGAACGACATCGTGCTGCCTGACCGCGAAGTCGTGGACGACCCCGTCACGATCGACCTGATCGACGCGTTCCCGACCGTGCTGGACGTTGCCAGGTCCACGGCCTTCTTCATCGAAGAGGTCAACCGGATCTCCAACGGCTCGGTCACGATCAACCGCGTTGGCGGCCCCGAGGTCACCCACTCCCTGGAGCAGTTCGCTCCGACACGCGACGGCGTGTACGACGCTATCGCGACCGTGGGCGCCTACCACACCGACCACACCAAGCTCGGCCTCGGCGAGAACGTCGCGGCCAACTACACCCGCGTCGCGGACAACCACACGCCGCGCGTGGAGTGCGGCATGTACGATGCTCTGGAAGCCATCTATGAGCCGCTCGGCATCCAGTACGTCGGCTCTATCGCCGGTGGCTGGGGCGCCCGGCTGTGGACGGTAGACCCGATCCGTGAGATCAGCGACCTGGATGGTGTGCACCTGCGAGCGGCAACCATCTACCAGCCGTTCCTGCACGCGTACGGCGCAACGACCGCCCCGCTGCAGTTCTCCGAGATCTACCCCGCGCTCGAGAAGGGCGTCATCCAGGGTCTCTACTGGGGCGGCGCTGGCGCGCTGGCCGGTAAGTGGAACGAGGTCGTCAAGTACCAGTACCCCGACTCGCTCGCGGGCGGCGGCGGCATCGGCATCATGTTCAACCAGGAATCATGGGACGCGATGTCTCCTCGCCAGCAGGAGGCCGTGCGCGCCGCGACCAAGACTGCCTCGAAGTTCTACACCGAGTTCATCGACGAGGTTGAGCGGGAGGAAGTCGCGGTACTCGAGGAACAAGGCATCGAGAAGATCGAGTGGTCGGACGAGATGACGGCAACCTTCACCAACGACCACTACAACAAGATCATCGAAGACTTCATCATCGCGCCGGACCCGGTGCTCGGTCAGCCCCTGGCCGACGCCATCCGCTGCGTGAACGACATCGTGCTGCCTGACCGGCAGTAGAACGGATCGTGTATGCGGGCCGGGCGTCCGGGAGGAGACCGGATGGGGAGGGCGGCCGGGCCTCCGGGGGGGGGCCCCGGCCCGCAGCGGTTCACCCTATCCCACTCCGGCGGGTGGGAGGTAACAGGCGAACGGACGATGGCAGAAGCGACTGACACCCAGCAAGACAAACCGGAAGGGTCGAAGCATCCCCTTGCGCGCCTGGTGGAGACGTTCCTGGACATCACAGAGCAGCAGCGGGCGGCCCGCTCCAGGAACCCACTGGTCACCCAGATATTCGACTGGGTCATCGACATCTCCGCATTTGCGGGTGCGCTCATCGTGCTCTATGTGGCGCTGACCATCGGCGCAAACGTGCTGGGACGCTACGTCTTCGAATCGCCGCTGAAGTGGGCGCTGCCCACGACGGAATACAGCCTGCTGTATCTCACCTTCCTTGCCGCGCCCATCGTTCTCCGGCGTGAAGGCCACGTGCGCATGACCGCCATCACCGAACGGCTGGGCAACACGGCGAAGCTCTGGTTCTACATCGTCGGTTCGTTCATCTCCTCGGGCGTCTGCGGCATCATGGCCTGGAAGTCGTTCGAGAAGACGTTGGAGGAGTTCCAGTCCGGCTCCATCCTCCTCTCCGGCATCGAGGTCCACCGCGCATTGGTCACGTGGGTCATCCCCTACGGGTTCATCCTGCTCGGCCTGCAGTTCCTCCGCATGGGCATCAATGCCGTGCGCCTGCGCCGCTTCAGAGAAACGGTCGAGGAGGCAGGCATCTAGCGCCGGCTCATGGAATTCTTCGGCTACGAATTCTCCTGGTGGCTGACCCTCATCATCTTCTTCGCGCTCCTGCTTGCGCTCATGTCGACGGGGATGCCGGTGGCCATGGCCTTCGCCGTGCTGAACATCGCCGGACTTCTCCTCGTCGTGGACGGACTCAAGGGCCTCGAGCTGCTGGCCGGAAGCGTCTATAGATCGGTGGCGACGTTCAATCTGCTCGCTATACCGATGTTCTTCCTGCTCGGCGAGGTGCTGTTCCAGTCCCGCGTCATCGGATTAACGATCGACGTGATGGATAGATGGATAGGCAAGGTGCGCGCGCGCCTGCTGTTCACCTCGCTCGGCGCGGGAACGCTCCTCGCGACCCTCAGCGGCGCGGGCATGGCGGACACCGCCCTCCTCGGCACGACCCTCCACCCTGAGATGGAGAAGCGTGGGTACGACCGCCGCCTCGCGCTCGGCACCATCATGTCGTCGGGACTGCTCGCCGCCATCATCCCGCCCAGCGCGCTCGCGGTGCTGGTCGGCAGCCTGGCGGAGGTCTCCATCGCGCGGCTGCTCATCGCCGGTTTCATGCCCGGCCTGCTGATGGTTGCCGTCTACGCCGTCTACATCTGGCTCCGCGTACGGATGAACCCGAGCCTCGCGCCGCCCTACACCGGCGAGGTCATCACCTGGCGTTACCGCTTCCTGGGCCTCGCGCAGATGAGCCCGCTCGGCATCATCGTGATTATGGTCATGGGCTTCATCCTCTTCGGCGTCACGACGCCGAGCGAGGCTGCAGCTACGGGCGCGATAGGCGCCTTCATCGTCGCGGCGCTCTACCGGCGGCTCACCTTCAAGGTGGTCAAGGACTCGCTCTACGGCACGCTCTACATCGGCGGCATGATCTTCCTCATCATCACCGGCGCGGTGGCGCTCGGCCAGCTGCTGGCATTCACCGGCGCGACGCGCGAGTTCCTCGCGTTCATCGTCGACCTCGGCCTCTCCGCCGTCATGCTCGTCATCATCGTGCAGTTGGCGGTGCTCATCCTCGGCTTCTTCATCGACCAGCTCTCCATCATGCTGGTGGCCATCCCGGTGCTGGTGCCCATCCTGGAGCCGCTGGGCATAGACCCGGTCTGGTTCTGGGTGCTGTTCCTCATGAACATCTCCATCGGCGCGATCACTCCGCCGTTCGGCATGATGCTGTTCGCACTCAAGGGCGTCGTTCCGCAGGCGTCCATGTCCGACCTGTACCGCGCGAGCATCCCGTTCGTGATCCTGGACGCCATCGCGGTAGGCCTGGTCATAGCCTTCCCCCAGATCGCCACCTGGCTACCGAACCTGGTTACTTAGCGACGCATGTCGCCTGAGCTCACCGGCGGGCTGATAGCGCTCCTCGTACCCCTCTGCTTCGGCACCGGCACCGTGCTGGCGCGCGCCGGCCTCGTGCATGTCCCCGCGGGCGCAGGCAACTTCCTGTCACTCGTGACAGGCTGGGTGCTCATCGCAAGCATCACCGCGGTGCTCTACCCGGACGCCCTCTTCGGCATCACCCTGGGAACGTTCGGCTGGCTCGCGATGATCGGCGTCGTCAACTTCCCCGGCGGACGGTTCCTGAACTTCGTCAGCATCAAGCACCTCGGCATCCTCAGGGCCAACCCCATCCTTGCGATGGCGCCAATCGTCTCAGCATTCGAGGGGGTCTTCTTCCTCGACGAACAACTCAACTGGGCCATAGCCACGGGGACGCTGCTGGCGGTCATGGGCCTCATCATCGTCGTTTACGGAGAAGTATCCGCCCGCGGCGGGCGCGTCCCTCAGCCGGCGGCGCCCGCACCGGCCCCCGGGGCGAAACGTCCCGGGCTCATCGAACGCCACCCGCGCGTGTTCGGGTACATTGCGGCGGCGGGGGCTGCATGTGCCTACGGGACGGTCCCTGCATTGGGCCGCGTCGCAGTGACCGACTTCGCCATCCCACTCGTCTCCGCGACCTACACGATGCTCGTCGGCTTCATCGTCATGGGGCTGTTCTCCGCGGGGTCGATACCGGGGATGTTGCGGAACGCTCCCCGCCGCTCGCTGGTCCTGGTCGCGCTTGGGGGCGCAGCGATGTCCACGGGCGTCTCGTTCCTCTACCTGGCGTTGAGCAAGGCCCCGGTGATAGTGGTCTCGCCGGTGTTCTCGCTCACAGCGGTCGTCTCGCTCGTGCTGGCGCACATATTCCTGCAGCGGCTGGAGCGCATCACGTTTCCGCTCGTCCTCGGGACCTCCTTCGCCGTCGGGGGAGTCATCGTCGTTATCATCGGGACGCAGGTATGAGCACCCTCACCGACACCCAACCCGGTGGTCCAGTGGCGCATGTCGCCTGAACTCACCGGCGCACTGATAGCGCTCCTGGTGCCGCTCTGTTTCGGCACCGGCATGCTGCTCGCGCGCGTCGGGCTCGTACACATCCCCGCAGGCGCGGGCAACTTCGTATCGCTCATCGTCGGCTGGGTGCTCATCGCAAGCCTGACGACAGTGCTCTATCCGGACGCGCTCTTCGGCGTCACGCTCGGTACGTTCGCCTGGCTCGCGATGATCGGCATCATCAACTTCCCCGCCGGCCGCTTCCTGAACTTCGTCAGCATCAAGAACCTCGGGATCCTCAGGGCGAACCCTGTCCTCGCGATGGCTCCCATCATCTCCGCATTCGAGGGCGTCGTCTTCCTCGGTGAGCGCCTCAACTGGGCGATAGCAGGAGGAACGCTGCTGACCGTCACGGGCGTCATCGTCGCGGTCTACGGCGAGGTGAAGGCGCGTGGCGGCGGCGCTACGCGCCCGGCAGCTCCCGCGCCGTCCCCGGATGGCAAACGGCTGGGGCTCCTCAAACGTCGGCCACGCCTCTTCGGTTACCTCGCGGCGTTCGGAGCAGCCTGTTCATACGGCACTATCACGGTACTCGGGCGTATCGCCGTCACCGACTTCACCGTCCCGCTCGTCACCGCGACGTACACGATGCTCGTCGGCTTCATCGTCATGGGACTGTTCTCCTCGAAATCGATACCCGTCATGCTGCGGGACGCGCCGCGGCGGGCGCTCCTGTCCGTGGCGCTGGGCGGCCTGTTCATGTCCTCCGGCGTGGCGTTCCTTTACCTGGCGCTGAGCAAAGCGCCGGTGGTAGTGGTCTCACCGGTGTTCGCGCTCAACCCGGTCGTAGCACTGGTGCTGGCCCACTTCTTCCTGCAACGGCTGGAGCGCATCACGCTGCCGCTCGTCCTGGGCACCTTCTTCGCCGTCGGCGGTGTCGTCACCGTCATCATCGGGACGCAGCTGTAGACTGGAGATGCGTCAAGCATGAACAGGATCATTACCTTATGGGAACCGAGATAGAACCGTCCGACGATGACAAGGGCGTACGGGACGCCTTACGAAACCTTGCGGAACTCCTGGCCGGTGTAACGTCGGACAAACCCGTACGCTGAACAGGATTGGGGCCCTCCTCAGGGTAAGGAGGTATGGTAAGCCCCACTGTCCCCTTCGCCGCCTTCTCCCGACGCCTCCCGCGTGATACGCTCCGCCCGCCACGGACGGCACGGGCGCTCGATGCGTCCGGTAGGCGAAGGAGACGCGGCATGACGATGCGCGTAGTCGGCAAACGCACCCCCCGCATCGAGGGCCCCGACAAGACGAGCGGGCGCCTCCGCTACGCCGCCGACCTTGCTCCCGAAGGCTGCCTGTGGGGCAAGGTGCTCCGCAGTCCGCACCCACACGCACGCATCATCCGCATCGACACCGCGGCAGCCGAGCGCGTACCAGGCGTACACGCCGTCCTCACCGGCGCGCAGCACCCCCACTGGATAGGACGCATCATGCGCGACCTTCCCGTCCTCGCCGTCGACAAGGTGCGTTTCATCGGCGAGCGCGTCGCCGCAGTCGCGGCGGACTCGGCTGATGCCGCGAACGAGGCGCTCACGCTCATCGAGGTCGAGTACGAGGAACTGCCCGCCGTGTTCGACGTTCCCGAAGCGCTCGCGCCGGACGCGCCGACCGTCCACGACGACCCCACGCAGTACGCGGGCGCGTTCGTGCACCCGGAGCGCCCCGACCTGCCCAACCTCTGCTCCTACGGACACTGGACGCACGGCGACATCGAGGCCGAGCTTGCGGGCTCGCACCGTGTGTTCGAGAACACGTTCGTCACGCAGAAGGAGCACCACGTCTACATGGAGACGCACGCCTGCGCCGTCTCCGTCCACCCGGACGGCACGGCGGACGTGTGGGCGTCCAACAAGAGCCCGCATATGCTGCGGGGCCAGTTGGCCGCCGCGATGGGCGTGGACGTCCCAACCATCCGGGTGCATCCGATGCCCGTGGGCGGCGACTTCGGCGGCAAGGGTTCGCCCATGGACACGCCCGTCGCCTACCTCCTCTCCCAGGCGACGGGCCACCCCGTGAAGATCGTGATGTCGTACCAGGAGGAGTTGCTCGCGGCGAACACCCGTCACCCCGGCACCATCACGGTACGCACAGGCGTCACGAATGATGGTCATGTCACCGGCATGCAGGTGGAAGCGTACTTCGACAGCGGCGCCTACGGTGCGTTCAAGCCCGCCCCCAACGTCAACCTGCACGGACTGGAGCAGGCCGGCAGTTGCTACAGGTTCACAGCGCTCGACGTGACGAGCCACATCGTCTACACGAACACGCTCCCCTCCGGTCACATGCGCTCACCCGGCGGGCCGCAGGTCAACTTCGCGGTCGAATCGCAGTTGAACATCGTCGCGGGAGAGCTGGGGATGGACGCCGCCGAGTTCCGGAGGCGGAACCTGCTTCGCCCCGGCGACACGTCCCCGAACGGCGAGCAGTGGGGCGCGATCAAGGCGGTCGAGGCGCTCGACGCCGCCGTCGAGGCGATAGGCTGGAACGCGCCCAGGGCTCCCTTCGTCGGACGCGGCGTCTCCCTGTACGAGCGCGGCCCCATCGGCGGCGACTCCAGCTGCCGCCTCGTGCTGCACCCGGACGCTTCGCTGACGCTCTACGTGCCCATCGCCGACCCCGGCCAGGGCGCGTATACGGCGATGCAGCAGGTCATCGCGGAAGAGTTGGGCATCGAACCGGAGACCATCAATGTGCTCCCCGCCCCTACCGACGAGTTGACGTTCGACTTCGGCGTCTCCGGCAGCCGCACGACGTTTGCGCTCGGAGTAACGGTGCAGGAGTCAATCAACACCCTGCGCGCACAGTTGCGCGAGGCCGCGGGCCACGCCCCGTTCGCAGAGGCCGCCGCCGAACTCTGCCGCGCCAGCGGCGGCGACGTATCGGTGAACACCTACAAGAAGGTGCCGCTCTTCCCGGACCCGCCCACCACCGAGTTCACAGCACAGGCCGCCGAAGTCGCGGTAGACCCCGAGACCGGCAACGTCACCGTGCGCAGGCTCGTGAGCGCGCACGATGTGGGCACCATCATCAACCCGGAGGGACACCGCGGCCAGATACTCGGTGGTGCGATACAGGGTTTGGGTATGGCCACAGTGGAGGAGCACATCATCGAGGACGGACGCCCTGTGGCGCTCAACCTCGCCGATTACAAGATACCGAACATCGCCGACATACCCGCGTTCGAGACCGTGCTCATCCCGAGCGGCGAGGGGCCGGGGCCGTTCAACGCAGGCGCGATAGCCGAGTCCGCCAACGTGCCGACCGCCTCCGCCATCGCGAACGCGGTGCACGACGCTATCGGCATACCGGTGCATTCGCTCCCGCTCACAGCGGAGCGGGTGTACAACATGCTCCACGGGGCATGACCCTCACGCACCACCTCCTTCTGGGGAGGGTGAATCCAAGGACGACAGAACAAGGAGAACGACATGGCAGACGGAGTGCTGAACGGCAAGACGATCATCGTAACGGGCGCGGGTTCGCCCATAGGCATGGGTCGCGAGATGTCCATCTCACTCGCATCCGCAGGTGCGAACGTCGTGATGATGGACATCGACGGCGCAACGCTTGAGGCAAGTGCAAGCGATGCCCGCGAAGCCAGCAGCGACGAGCAGATCCTGAGCGTAGTGGCAGACGTGACCAGCTACGCCGACGCGCAGCGCGTCGTGCAGTCGGCGCTGGACCACTTCGGCGGGCTGCACGTGCTGGTCAACAACGCCGGCACGAACCAGCGCAACGTCGGCATGAGCAACACGCTCATGGAGCCGTGGTGGGATGTGACGCCGGAGGCGTGGGCCCGCGTCATCGCGGTCAACTTCAGCGGCCCGTTCCATATGGCGCGCGCAGCGGTCGGCCACATGCTGGAGCAGGGCTGGGGCCGCATCATCGGCGTCACCACCAGCCTGGACACCATGATCCGCATCAACATGTCGCCCTACGGCCCGTCCAAGGCCGGACACGAGGCGCTCGTCGCAACGATGGCGACCGAACTCGAGGGTACCGGCGTCACCGCGAACGTCCTCGTTCCCGGCGGGCCGGTGAACACGAACCTCCTCCCGCCTGACTCGCCCTTCGACCGGGCGAAGCTCATCCAGCCGGACGTCATGCGCGTGCCGGTGGTCTGGCTCGCCTCCGACGCCGCTGACGGCGTCAACGGCCGCCGGTTCATCGCCTACGACTGGGACGAGTCGCTCCCCATCGAGGAGCGTCTCGAAAAGGCCGGCGCTCCCGCCGCCTGGCCGCAGATACCGAGCAAGGCGGTCTATCCGGCGTAGGTGATAACTATAACGCCAGGGTGATACCACGGACAGCTGGTACTTGCTATCATTGGCACATCCTTCCAAGGGATAGGCGAACTCATGGCTGACAAGAAGAACACGCTTCACCTGCCTGACCTCACGATAGACGGCTTTCGTGGGATTGAGTCGCTCGCTATTCCCCGCTTGGGGCGTGTTACGCTAATCGCTGGCAGGAACAGCGTAGGCAAGACGACGATTCTGGAGGCTGTTCGGATATACGCTGGTCAAGGTAGCACATCTCCTCTCTTTGACCTGTTAAGGAAACGGGAAGAGTTTTCACTAGCCATTGATGAAGACGGGGACAATGCAACCAATCTTGATTGGCCCACACTGTTCTATGGGCGCAATATTTCTCAGGAGTCCCACAGCTCAATTGGGCCTGCAAATCCTGCAGACCGGGTACTCATTGAATCGACTGTCTTGCGAGAAGATGAGATTGACGAATTGCCCAATGACTTCTCGGCTGAAGCTCCTTTCCAAGTCATTCGGCTTAAGTTTCGGCGAAACGAAAGAATAGCTCCATGGATCATCTCACTAAGTGGTTCTAGGAGTTCCAATAGCTATTATATCCCACGGGCAATACGCCGACTATCCCAAAGCACCGAGGCCGTTCCTGAGATTAAGTGCGTCTCCCTAGGCCCAGATATCATAACAAACCGAATGATAGCAGAGCTATGGGATGACGCCGCAGATCTTAAGGAAGAAGGCCTCGCGGTAGAGTCACTCAAGATAATATTCGGTAGGGATATAGAGGACGTAGTCATGATTGGAGAAGACAGGTCGAATAGGCCATCTCCGTGGAGAGTTGGTGGGGCTATAGGTGGTCGTAGGGCGAAGGCAAGCCTCCAGTACTTCAACCACCGTGTCCCCCTGAAGAGTCTGGGGGATGGGGCAATACGGCTATACGGAATTGCTTTGGGTTTAATCAATAGTAGGGGCGGTTTTCTGTTGATCGATGAGGCAGAGAATGGCCTGCACTATTCAGTTCAGCATGACTTCTGGAGTATGGTGCTTCAGGAAGCAGAAGCAAACAACGTGCAGGTTCTGGCGACTACGCATAGTGCAGACTGTATAGATGGGTTTGCACTCGCAGCTTCTGAACATCCAGATATTAGTAGTGTTTACCTCCGGCTGGATAAGGACGCCAGCGGTCATTTCATCGTTGACTATCCTAAGGAAGATTTGGTTGTTGCATCTGAACATGGGACGGAAATGCGCTAGCAATGGTAACCAGTCAGCAGACAGAAGAATCTGAAAATATACTCCTAGTTGAAGGGGAAGATGATTTGCATGTCGTGCTTAACCTCTACCAACGCATCGAAAACCAAGAACCGAACTTCTGGATCTTAGACAAGAAAGGGTTCAATAACTTGCTCGCTGATATCAACAATCAAATCAGGAAGTCTCAGCGACAGAAAATCGGCATTGTATTTGATGCTGACTGCAAGCGCAATAGTGACGGACAAATGAATCGCTGGGTAGACATTAGAGACAAGATTAGGGAACTTAATGGCATAGTCATACGGAAAAATATAGCGCGCAAGGGGACAATAATCAAAGGTAGGCCCGACGGCATAGGCCATTTTCCTCGTATCGGTATTTGGATGATGCCTGACAATCAATCCCCAGGTGAATTAGAGGAATTCATCGATTCGATGATTCCAACCGACAACCCAGCGCGCCGACTTGCGAAGTCCTATATCAGCTGCATTCTAAAGGAAGTCTCAGAGGCCAATGACAAGGGTCGCTTAGCGGAAAGGAAAACTCTAAGGGCGGAGATTCATGCTTGGCTTGCCACGAGAAAGAGGCCGCGCCACTTGGGTGCAGCTATCGCAGCAGAATATCTGAATACTAACGTCAAGACTAGCACGGAATTCATAGGATGGGTTAAGAGATTGTTCTCTTAGGTTATTCCCTCAGAAAATCCCTACACTCCTATGAAGCGCTTCCCAGGGGCGTGCATGTATTCTCAACAGGCATGAGGGCGCTGTGGCTCCGTGCTATGTAGGTCCTGCGAACGGTGGTCATGCGTACAGTGTAGCGAGCGTCCCGAAAGCGGAGCAACCTCGCTAACGGCCCGCAGCCCGCGCGAAGATCTCCTCTGCCGTGCGCGCGATGGGCCCGTACTTGCCGGTGGGGCTGCGAACGAGCTTGCCCGTGTCCGGGTCCTTCTCGCCGGACATGGGCAGGGCCTGGAACGCTCCGCCTATCTGACGGCGTCCCTTCAGCCTGCGCTCGCCGGGCGCGCGGTGCTCATCGAAGGTGAAGATGATCTCGTTCTCCGCGGGGTCGCGGAACGTATTCATCGGGTCGATGCCGTCCTCAACCAGCCGCATCTGCTCTTCCAGCAGCTTGCGGTACATGATGATGCCGATGTCCGACTGCCCCAGCTTCTCCAGGTGGCGCTTCGCGATGGGCCCCTGCGTCCACCACGCCATCGTGTCCTGCCCGATGACGAAGTTCACGGCAGCGCGGCCTTCCTCGTCGACATAAGGCACGTCGTAGCCCGGAATCTCTTCCTGTGGCTCCAGCTCGACGCCCTCCGGCGGCACGTAGACGTTGTAGAGGATGTGCCACGTGGTCGTATCGTCTATCGGCACGCGCATCTGGAATCCGGTGGTGCCGCCGAGCCAGTTCGGGAAGATGATGGGATGGCCGATCGTCCACTCCGGGTCGTCCTCAGTCGTCCCCTCGACCACGCGCTTCTTCACGAGACCGTTCGCGTAGCGGTCGAACCCGATCTTCTGATGCGTGCGCCGGGCGATCTCGCTGCGGTCCGCTATCGTGCCCTCGCGCTCGAGCACGGCACTCGTCTGGTAGACGTGCAGCCATTCCGTGTGGACGGGGTCCATCGAGTTCTCCATGCACTGCAGCCAGTTGCAGGGCAGAACGGTGGTCCCAATGTCGCGCAACACGTTGTCCCATGCGAGCAGGTCCCATCGCGGCAACAGCGGCGCGGGCGCAGGGCCCATGTACGCCCAGAGCAGTCCGCCTAGTACCTCCACGGGGTAGGCGGTGACGCGCACCTTCTCCTTGAACCTGCCGTCAGGGTGTACGGTCTCCTCGAACGGCTGCTCGATGCACTGGCCGGTCTCGTCCATCATCCAGCCGTGATACATGCAGCGCAGGCCGTGCTCCTCCGGTATGCCGTAGGAGAGGTCGACACGTCGGTGGGGGCAGAAGCGGTCGAGCAGTCCATACTCGCCGGAGCGGTCGCGGTAGAGGACGAGGTCCTCCCCCAGGATACGAACAGGCGTAGTGGGTCTCTTGTTCAGTTCCGACGTGACCGCGACGGGCTGCCAGTAGCGCCGCATCAACTCGCCCATCGGCGTGCCCGGTCCTACGCGCGTGAGCCGTTCGTTCTCAGCCGTTGACAGCATGATGGCGCCCCCTGTTCCGTACGTCGGGCGCATGATACGCCGGGGTACATGGAGCGTCTACGCGGACGGAATAGCCCGGCGCTTCGCCTCTGCGAAGGTCTCCTCCGCCGTGAAGGCGATGGGGCTGTACCTGCCCGTGAGGCTGGGTACGTGCCTGCCCGTTTCCGGCTGGCGCTCGCCGGACATGGGTACAGCCATGAACGCGCCCCCGAGTTGCAGCAGACCCTTCTCGGGGCGCGCTCCCGGCGCCCGGTACTCATCGAACGAGTAAAGAGTCTCGTTCTCCGCAGGGTCGCGGAACGTGTTCATCGGGTCGACGCCGTCCTCCACGAGCCGTATCTGCTCCTCCAGGAGCTTGCGGTACATGATGACGCCGACGTCCGACTGCCCAAGCTTCTCTCTCGTCCGGTCCGCTATCGGCCCCTGCGTAACCCAGGCCGACGAATCCTGCGCGACCACGAAGTTCTGCAGGTAACGCCCGTCCTCGCCCACATAAGGAACGTCGTAGCCGGGTATCTCCTCCTGCGGCTCCAGTTCGACGCCCTCCGGCGGCACGTAGACGTGGTAGAAGAAGTTCAACGTGTGGGTGTCGTCCACTGGCACGCGCATCTGGAAGCCGTTGATGATGCTCACCCACGTTGGAAAGATGATGGGGTGGCCGACCGTCCACTCGCGGTCCTGCTCGGTCGTGCCCTCGACGACACGTCTCTTGATGACGCCGTTCTCGTATCGGTCCAACCCGATCTTCCGGTGCGGGCGCCGCGGCATCTCGTTGCGGTCGGCTATCGAACCCTCGCGCTCCAGGACCGCGCTCGTCAGGTTGACGTGCAGCCATTCGGTATGGACGGGGTCGACCGCGTTCTCCACGCACTGGAGCCAGTTGCACGGCAGCACCACGACGCCGATGTCACGCAGCACGTTGTCCCACACCAGCAGATCCCAACGCGGCAGCAACGGCACGGGAGCGGGCCCCATGTACGCCCACAGCAACCCGCCCAGCTCCTGCACCGGATAGGCTGCGACGCGCACCTTCTCCTTGAACCTGCCGTCCGGGTGGACGGTCTCCTCGAACGGCTGCTCGATGCACTGCCCGTCCGCGTCGAACATCCAGCCGTGGTACATGCACCGCAGGCCATGCTGCTCCGGTATGCCGTAGGAGAGGTCGACGCGGCGATGGGCGCAGTACCGGTCGATCAGCCCGTACTCGCCGGAGCGGTCGCGGTAGAGGACGAGGTCCTCGCCGAGGATGCGCACGGGCTTCGTGGGCCTGGCGTTCAACTCGGAGGTGACGGCGATGGGCTGCCAGTAACGGCGCATCAGTGCGCCCATCGGCGTGCCCGGCCCTACCCGCGTGAGCCGTTCGTTCTCAGCCGCTGACAACATAGGCCGCATGATACGCAGGGGGGTGGTTCATCGCCACTGACTCCCCGGTGTCGTGACACCTGCCCCTTACCCGGATGCCGCTGAGTCTCTACGATGGTTCTGCAAGGAACGGGCGCCTGCGGCAAGCCCCAGGCTGGCCGCTCAAGGGGTGGCTCCAAATGGCCCCAAACCTCGCTCATCCGGCCCCGAATCGGCCCCGTTTCAGCCTCAAACCGGCCCCGCGCAGCCCTCGGTCTCACGAGTGAATGGGGCCAAATGGGGCCGGATGGAGCCACTTGCTGAGAACGCAAGGCAGGGAGTGACTGCTGGCGCTTGCCCTGCCCTTGCCCTGCGACTCGTATCGGGGTAGCCTCGCAGGAAACGAACGGCTGGGAGCGCGCCATGTACGACCTGCTGATCAAGAACGGAAGAGTCGCTGACGGATCGGGCATGCCCTCGTTCATCGCCGACGTCGGCATCGTGGACGGACGCGTCGCCGACGTGGGCCGCCTCTCCGGTCCGGCGCAGCGCACCATCGACGCCGAAGGACGCGTCGTCGCGCCCGGGTTCATCGACAACCACTGCCACTTCGACGCGCAGGCCACGTGGGACCCGCTCTGCACCTTCTCTCCGCAGCACGGCGTCACGAGCGTCATCTTCGGCAACTGCTCACTGACGCTCGCACCGGTGAAGCCGGAGGACCACGACGCCCTCGCGATGATGCTCTCACGCGTCGAGGCGATCCCCATGGAGAGCCTCCAGGAAGGCATCCCGTGGGAGTGGACAACGTTCGGCGGCTACCTCGACTTCCTCGACCAGCGCCTTGGCGTCAACGCGGGCTCGCTCGTAGGCCACTCCGCGATTCGCCGCTGGGTCATGGGCGACGAGTCGTTCCAGCGCGCCGAGGCCACACCCGCCGAGATGGAAGAGATGAAGCAACTCATCCGCGATTCCATCCGGCAGGGCGCACTCGGTCTCTCGTTCAACCGCAACAGCGGCCACATGGACCTGCTCGGACGCCCCATCCCCGGCATCGTGCCTCCCGTCGAGGAGTTGTACGAGCTCGCCACTGCGCTCCGCGATGTGGGCGCTGGCGTCGTGCAGTGCGGCGCGGCGTACCCGCTGGAGATACGCGACGGCTTCGCCACGAAACTCGGCGAGTACGCGCAGCGCCCCGTCGTCTACAACCAGATCGTCCACCACCCCAGCGAGCCTGACCGGTGGAAGCGCCACCTCGACATCGTCGAGCGCGGCATCGCCGAAGGGAAGCAGGTGTACCCCGTCATCAACCCGCGCCCCCAGGCGCAGCGCTTCACCATGCGCAACGCCCAGATATTCGACCGGATGCCCACCTGGCGCGACGTGATGCTCGGTTCTGTCGAGGAGAAGGCCGCCGCCTTCCGCGACCCTGCGGTGCGCGACAAACTCCGCGCTGAGGCCGTGGACGGCAAGGGCCTGCCATCCGGCGCGCTGCCCGTCACGTGGGAGCGAATATTCATCACCCGCACGCTCAAGGAGCGCAACAGCGCATACAAGGGCATGAGCATCGCGGAGATGGCCGAAGCCCAGGGCAAGGATGTCATCGACGGTTTCCTCGACCTCGTGCTGGACGAGGACCTCGGGACCGGCATGCAGAACAGCCAGGCCGGCGCGGACGGCGGCGTGATGGGTCAGCTCATCGCCAGCCCCTACACCGTCATCGGCCTCTCGGACGCAGGCGCGCACGTCGTTTTCGAGGCAGGTTACGGCTACAGCACGGTCGTCCTCGGCAAGTGGGTACGCGAGGAGGGCGCGCTCTCGCTGGAGGAAGCGGTGCGGAAGCTCAGCTTCATGCAGGCTTCGCTCTTCGGACTGCACGACCGCGGCCTGCTGCGCCCCGGATTCGCCGCCGACGTAGTGGTGTTCGACCCGGACACCGTCGGCGCGGAAGAGCCGGACGAGGTGAACGACCTCCCCGGTGGGCTGATGCGCCTGCGCCAGAAGGCGAACGGCGTGGACTACACTATAGTTAACGGAGAGGTGCTGCTGGAGGATGGCGAGCACACCGGAGCATACCCGGGCCGCACGCTCCGCAGCCGCGCGCCGGTGCCCGCGTAGCAGTCCCGTCGTTCACAGCAGCCCTCGACATTCCCGCACCTCACCCGTCATTCCCGCGAAAGCGGGAATCCAGGAGCAAACAGGTGGACTACCGCGCCCTGACGAAACAGGACAACCCCCCGAAGGGTCAGGGCGGTGCGGTAGGCGACGAGTACGTCACCTACGAGATAGAGCGCGACAAGGCGCCGAAGCTCGCCGAGTGGCTGAACCAGATGGACGCGAACGGCTACGAGCTGGCGGCGCTGGAAGGCTACGGTGGCGGAGGCTCTGTGTACCTGATGGCAGTAATGCGCCAGAAGCAACGGTAAGTAGGAGGTTCCCGGTATGACGACCGAGATGGCCACGCTGGCCGGAGGCTGCTTCTGGTGCCTGGAGGCCGTGTACGAACAGGTGCGCGGCGTCGAGAAGGTCGTCAACGGCTACACCGGCGGCACGACCGTTGACCCTACCTACTACGCGGTCTGCTCCGGCAACACCGGCCACGCCGAGGCCGTACAGCTCACCTACGACCCGGACATCGTCTCGTACCGCCAGCTGGTCGAACTCTTCTTCACGATGCACGACCCGACGACGCTCAACCGCCAGGGGCCGGACACCGGCACGCAGTACCGCTCCGCCATCTACTACCACGATGACGAGCAGCGCCGGATCGCAGAAGAGATCATCGCCGACTTCACGGAGCGCCGCGTCTGGCGCGACCCCATCGTCACCGAGTTGCAGCCGCTCGACGTCTTCTACGACGCCGAGGACTACCACCAGCAGTACTTCCGCAACAATCCGTGGGCGGGCTACTGCCAGGTCATCATCGCGCCGAAGGTCGCCAAGCTCCGCAAGGAGCACCTGGAAGCGCTCAAGGCCTGACTCCAAGGGCCTCGTTCCCTCTCCGTAGAAGTAGTGGGCAACGCGCTTCAGCCCTCGGTGAGGGTGAATCGGACAGCAGCGCGTTGACCCATCGGTATCCTCCCGCCGATAATTGATGTGGGCCGCTCGACGAGCGGCCTTATCTTCGGAATACCCCCAAGGAGGAGTTATGGCAATCACCCGATCTGCGCACGCCGTTTGGAGCGGCGACCTGTTCTCCGGCACCGGCACGGTCACCGCGTCGTCGTCCGGCGCGTACAACGAGCTTCCCGTCTCATGGAAGGCGCGCAGCGACGAGGCCGCAGGCCCCAGCACCAGCCCCGAGGAGCTGGTCGCCGCAGCCCACGCGAGTTGCTTCTGCATGGCGCTCTCCGCCCGCCTCGGAGCCGACCGCAAGGTCGCGACCCGGCTGGAAGCGGACGCCACGGTCACGTTCGAGCTGTTCGAGGGCGGCGCGAAGGTCGCGTCCAGCGCGCTCAAAGTCGTAGGCGAAGTGCCTGACATGAGCGAGGCCGACTTCCAACAGGCCGCAGAGGACGCCAAGAACGGCTGTCCCATCTCAACCGCGATGGCTGGCAACGTCGAGCTCAGCGTCGAGGCGTCGCTGGCGTAGCCCCCCGCTAACGCAGGCCTATAGCGAGGAGCCCTCCCGAAATCGGGAGGGCTCCTTCGTGTCAGCCGTGACTTCCGCCGTCGGGCTAGTCCACACCGCCTGCGAGTGTGATGAAGCCCTCACGGAGCACCGGGTCCTCCAGCGCGATCAGGCCCTCCTGCAGCACCTGCACGATCTCGTCAGGTCCTGCATAACCAACCTCACGGTTGAGGAGGGACATCGCTTCCAGGAACTCGGGGTCATGCGCCGTAGCGCGGAATGCGTCCACCCAGACCTGGTAGATGTGGTCCGGCGTGTCCGGGTGCATGATGAACAGCCGTGACATCTTGTCGTTGATCGTCTCGGTGACGCTGAACAGCGTCTTCTGCTCCTCCGTCAGGTCGATGATGTCGAACACGTGCGGCGGTAGCTCGGCCCCGAGATCGTTCACAACGTAGTTCGTAAACGCCTGGTCGGTAGACGGGTCAGCGCCCCAGTAGAAGAGCGGCACGATCTGCTGCTGCTCTACCCACTCGGGGAAGAGGCTCTTCGCCGTGGCCTCAGATCCTCTGGTGGTGATGTCGATCTCACGCCGGTCGAACGCCGCGGCGATGTCGGAGGAGCCGGGGTAGCCGTAGATGTTCTTGATGGGGCCGCCGACCAGCTCGATGAACGTCGTGGCAAGTCCTCCGCTGTCGCCCGGCTCGGTTGCGCCAACCTTGAGTTCGCCGCCGGCATTCGCCACGGCCTCATCCCACGTCGTGCCCAAGTCTCGGAAGGCGAACTGCGCGCTCACCGTCGATACTGCTGAGGCCGTGCCGATGATTCTGATTTCATTCATGTCAAAGTCGGGCACGTCTATGCCAACCAGTTCGCGCTTGAAGAAGCGCGGGTGCACGACGGCAGCGGCATAACCCTCAGGCTCGATGTCGACCAGCGTCGGCCGGAATATCCGCTCTCCCCCGCCGCCGGTCAGATTCCTGACGAGGATGCGCGGGTTACCGGGCAGGTGCCTGGGCAGGAACTTCGCCACCACTCGTCCGAACGTGTCGTAGCCGCCGCCCGGCGAGAAGCCGACGTTGATGGAGATGCGCTTATTCTTGAAATGCTCCTCCGGGTCGAAGCCGGGGATGGGCGTCGCCGTCGGGGGTGGGGGTGACGTCGGGGTTGGAGTGGGTGGCGGCGGGGTGACACCCGGTGGGAGCGGCGTCGGTGTGGCCGCTGGTTCCTCCGGTTCCATGGCGTCCATGGCCGTCGGCGTAGGCGTAACCGCAGGCACAGGTGTAGGTGTAGCTGTGGGATCAGGCTCTTCGTCGCCTCCACAGGCGACAGCCAGGAGCGCCGCCATGAGCAGCGCCAGTGTAAGGGCGAAGAGTCGCGTCAAACGCATGTCTTTCCTCCCGCGCTGCGAGTGGGCTCGCAGACACGGAGCGAACGATAACAGGCGGGTACTGTCAATGCCAAGCGTTGGGAGCGATTTCGCTGTTGAAGTTAGGCAGTTTTGATTGGCCGTCTAATAAGTGATAATCTTCCTGCGAATCTTCGCAAGAGCTATTCGATGCAAAACCCGAACGATACCGCCCAATCGCTACGTGCCACAGGGCACCGCGTCACCATCCAGCGTGTCGCCGTGCTGGACGCCATCCGCGAGATGGGTGGGCACGTCGCCGTCGACCAGGTCGCGGCGAGGGTGCGCGAGAAGCATCCCCAGATGGACCTCGCGACCGTCTACCGCACCGCAGGACTGCTCAGCCGCCTGCACCTGTTGAACGAAGTCTCCATCGGCGGTGTGAACCATTACGAGTACTCTGCTCCGGGCAAGCGGCACGGCCATATGGTGTGCGAACACTGCGACAGGGCCATACATGCCTCAACGACACACCTCGACGAACTGCGTGAGGCTCTTCTGCGCGACACCGGTTTCGAACTGCACCTGGAGCACCTCACGATGAGCGGGCTCTGCCAGGATTGCCGGCAGGATGAGGAGCACTCGCACAGCGGCCACACGCACGCCCAGACCCAACACCACGAACACTCTATGTCACCTGCGCTTGACCGCGGCGCCGGAATGGGAAGCCAGCAGTGATAGAAGCCACTTCCGGCATATGGGCCATCCTGGCCATCGGGATGCTGCTGGGACTGAAGCACGCCACCGACGCCGACCACGTCGTGGCCGTCGCGACCTTCGCGACGGAGCATGGCAACGTATGGCGCGGGCTATGGGTCGGCGCATCGTGGGGGCTCGGACACACGACTCCGCTGCTCATCCTCGGCATCGTCATCCTGCTGGTGAAGGAGGCCCTGCTCGACCGCTACGAGGACGTCGCGCCCGTGCTGGAGTTCGGCGTAGGAATCATGCTGGTCTTCCTCGGAGCCCAGGTCTTTTACAACCTCCGCCGGGGCACGTTGCACGCGCATTCGCACCAGCACGAAGGCCATGCTCACGTGCACGTTCATGCGACGCACCACGAGGGCAGCGAACCCGGCAACGGGAACGGACTCCACGAGATCCTCCGTCCACAGTTCCGCCTCAAGTCGTTTGGGGTCGGCATCGTGCACGGTCTCGCCGGGAGCGCGGCAGTGATGCTGGTGCTCCTGCCGCAGATAGAAGTGTTCTGGGTGGGACTGGGCTACTTGGTGGTGTTCGGCGTCGGGACCATCGCTTCCATGGCTCTCATCACCATCGCCCTGGGTGTGCCGTTCGCACTCACGACGCGCGCAAGGCAGTGGCAGCAGGCGATCGCTGGCGTAGCAGGCGCCGCGAGCCTCTTGTTCGGCGTGGCGCTGATGGCCGAGATAGCGACCGGCGCGGCTATCATCCCGTTCTGAGGCCCCTCATCGGTCGTGCGCCGACCGCGAAATACCTCTCATGCGGTTCTCGGCTATAGTTGCGCGCGTACGCAGCAAACCTGAACAAGTGAGCGGGGTGCGTGATGGCAACCGTGATTGACGCCGATACCCACGTGGTCGAGTCCGAGGCGGTCTGGGAGTTCTTCGACGAGGACCTGGCACACCTGAAACCGGTGCTCGTCGGCACCATGGAGCCGTCCTCGGGGGTCCCGCGCAACCGGTGGGTCATCGGGCGGCGGCTGATCCCACAGCCCGCCGGACCGGGAGGGCACAACGCCCAGGCGCCGCCTGCGGATGCCGAAGTCCTTGCCGGCAAGTTCTGGGGCGGCAAGTCGCTGCAGGACCTGTCCTACCGGCTGTATGCAGCTGATGAGATGGGCGTGGACGTGCAGGTCATCTACCCCACGCTCTTCATCGTCTATCTCACCGGCGACCCGCAACTGGAGCTCGGGCTATGTCGCGCCTACAACCGCTTCATGGCCGACGTCTGGTCCAGGTCCAACGACCGCCTGCGCTGGATACTCGTTCCGCCTCTTCAGTCCATCGACCGGGCCATCGAGGAGATGCACTACGGCGTCGCGAACGGCGCGGTCGGCGTCCTCTTCCGCGGCATGGAAGGCAGCCGCTCGCTCTGCGACCCCTACTTCTTCCCGGTTTACGACGAGGCGCAGCGGCTCGGCCTGCCTATCTGCATCCACACCGGCGCGGGCAACCCCGCGATCACCGAAGCGTTCGACACGACGATCGTGCAGTCGTTCCCCCAGCAGCGCCTGCTGCCCCTCATCGGTTTCCATGACCTCGTCTCCCACCGCGTGCCGGAGCGGTTCCCGGATCTGCGCATCGGATTCGTCGAGACGAGCGCGTCCTGGGTGCCGTACCTGCTGCACTACCTGAAGCATCGCGTGCGCGACGGCAGCGACCGTTGGGAAGGCGGAGTGCTGAAGGACTACCGGCTGTTCGTGGCGTGCGAGGCGGACGAGGACATCTCCTACCTCGCGCAGTGCATCCCGGAGGACCAGCTCCTCATCGGCTCTGACTGGGGCCACACCGACCCTTCGGCGAACTACTCCATCGTAGATGAACTCAATGCGCGCGAGGACGTAGAGCCGCAGCTCAAGGAGAAGATCCTCTCGCATAACCCGCGGAGTTTCTACCGGTTCTAACGCGGGTCAGCCGCTCAAACCGACGACCCGCGCGCCTGTGCCGGTGGTGACGAGGTCGAACAGCGCCTCGACGAAGTCCGGCGAGTCGTTCGGCATTTCGATGCGTGCCAGCCGCACACCGACGCGATTTGCCGCCTGCGTCGCGGCGATGTCGATGTCGAACAGTATCTCCAAGTGGTCACAGACGAAGCCGAACGGAACGACCAGCACGTTCTTCCCGCCCTCGCGCGCGACCTGCTCGATGCTCTCTAGGATGTCCGGCCCCAGCCACGGCGTGCCGGTCTTCGCGGCGCTCTGGTAGGCGAAGCGCCAGGATGTAAGTCCCGCAGCCGCTGCTACCGCCATGGCGCTATCCGTCAACTCCTGTGGGTATGGGTCACCCTCATCGATTATCCGCGCGGGCAGGCTGTGCGCAGAAAACAGCACTTCCACGTCCGAAGGGCCAGCGTCGAACCAGGCAATCGCGTCCGTGATGCGCCGCGCGACGAGCGCCACGAACAGGGGATTCGCATGCCAGCTCTCGACGAACTGCATCGGCGGAGGCGACGACGCTTGCGCCATGCTGCACGCCACGGCCTCACGGTATCCAGCGATGCTCATCCTGGAGTAGTGCGGCGCCAGTGGCAGCGCAACGAGTTCGTCTACCTCGTCGGCCAGGATCCGCTCGACACTCTCCGCGATGTACGGGTGCCAGTGCTTCATGCCGACGTACACGCGCCATGAGGCGTCTCTGGCATCGCGGTTCAGGCGCCGCTCCAACAGGTCCGCGACACTCCGGGTAATCTCCAGCAACGGCGTCCTGCCGCCCACCGCGCGGTACCGCTCCACGAGCGTGGTCACCGCTTCCGGGCTGGGTTCCCGCCCACCGAGTATGTCGCGGTAGTATGGCTCAACGTCGCTCAGGTGCTCCGGCGTCCCATACGCCATCAGCAGAACGCCTTTCAACCCTGACACTCCTTCTCTCCGTCCTCGCGCTAGACGCTCGTGGTCTGCGCTGCGCCTCGACGCGCGAACGCATGGACGCGCTCCGCGGCACCGCGCCCTTGCCGGATGCAGTCGGGGACGCCGACCCCACGGTAGGACGCACCGCACAGGAAGAGACCGGGATGCGCATCGAGCTCTCGGTCAACGATTTCCAGCCATTCGGTATGGTCAATCTTGTACTGCGGCAGCCCGTCCGCCCATCGATGCACCCAGGTTCGTTCCGGCGGGCCGCCTATGCCGAGGAGCGGACGCAGTGCCTCGGTTGCAGCCTCGACCAGTTCGGCATCCCTCTCACCGGCGGAGGCATCATCCTCGGTCCGCATGAATGCGCGCAGCAGTACGTAGTCCTGCGGACTTCGGCCCGGCCACTTCGACGACATCCACGTGCAACCCGCAACCGGACCCGCCTCGGAGCGCGGCGACAGGAAGCCGGAGCCGTCCAGCGCGTGGGCCACATCCTCGCGACGGAACGCCAGGTACACGCTGACCGCTGGCGCGCTCCGCATCCGCTCCAGCAGCCCGGTCAGCCTTGGTGCGAACGACCCGACGAGGCTCCCCGCCCCTTGAGCAGGCGTCGCGAGCACTACCGCGTCCGCCTCGAACGAACTCTCGTCGTCCAGCGTTACGCGGTACCGAGGGGCCGCATCTCCGATGCGGTCGACCGCGATCGCTGCACGTCCGCTGACGACCTCCGTTCTTCCGAGATTGTCCGCTATCGCCTGCACTAGCCGCTGGGTTCCGCCTTTGAGCGAGAAGAACGCGCTCGGGGGCTGTTCGGTACCGCGCGCCGCCCTTCTCGCCTCGCTCATTCCGCGGACAATGCTGCCGTAGCGCTGCTCCCACTCTTCCAGCATCGGGAAGAGCGCATCCAGGCTCATTTCGTAGGAATCGCTCCCGTATATCCCGGCGGTGAGCGGCTCCAGCAGTGTGTCGGTGAACTCTGCGCCCAAGCGCCTCCGCAGAAACCCGCCCAGCGACTCACGCCCTTTGGCCCTCCGCCTGCGCACCAGCGGCTCGATGCTGGCGCGCAGCTTGCCACGCCACGACAGGAACGACGCACTCCATACGTCCTTCCGGCTGGCAGGCGCAGGCCCCATCAGGCCCGGAGGGATGCGGTGCAACTTCCCGTTGCGGCGAAGCAACGCGCCGGTCGCCTGCATGTAGACGACGCCATCCCCGATGCCGAGTTCGTTCGCCAGTTCGAGCGCCCACGGCTTCCTCGTGAGGAATCCGTCCGGTCCGCCCTCCACGATGAAGCCGTCCTCGTTCAGCGTGCTGATCTTGCCGCCGAGGACTCCCTCACGCTCAACCAGGACAGCAGAGAGATCGGTCCCGCTCTCCCGGCATGCCTTTTCGAGGTACCACGCGGTGGCGAGGCCGGTGATGCCGCCACCCACGATGACTACCGACAGGCGATTCTCGTCGGGGGTGTCATGGTCAGGCGGCATGCGAGGCGTCCCATTCCCGAACGCAATCGATCATGTGCATGATGTTGTCGATCGGGGTCTGGGGCAGGAAGCCGTGGCCCAGGTTGAAGATGTGGCCGGAGCGTCCTCCGGCGCGTTTCAGTACGTCGAGGGTCTGCTCGCGCACCACGTCGGGCGGCCCGAGCAGGACGGCGGGATCGAGATTCCCCTGCACGGCAACATCCCCCAGCGAAGCCCACGCCTCGTCCAGCGGAACGCGCCAGTCCAGGCCGATCACATCGGCT
The DNA here is from genome assembly GCA_002238425.1 of SAR202 cluster bacterium bin16. Lineage (GTDB taxonomy): Bacteria > Chloroflexota > Dehalococcoidia > Lucifugimonadales > Australimonadaceae > Bin16. The sequence goes on from MPMJ01000001.1 coordinate 51,734, forward strand.
CCACTGTCCCTGATGACTTCGTTGAGACCGCCGGAGCCAGTCGCAAAATGGATGGCAGGAACGCCGGTTGCCTTGACGGCGCTGATGATCTCACGGGTGTACGGGAAGACGTACCGGCGATAGTCCTGTGGGCTCAGCCAGCCAACCCAGCTGTCGAACAACTGCAGCATCTGCGCCCCTGCGCCCGCCTGGGCGCGCAGGTACGCGACGATCATGTCGCTCAGCCTGCTCATCAGGCCGTGCCACAGGTCCGGCTGGCCGTACATCATCGCCTTGGTCGTGGCGTAGTTGCGGGACGGTCCGCCCTCGATGAGGTAGGTGGCGAGCGTAAACGGAGCGCCGGCGAAACCGATGAGCGCCTTCGCCTCCGGCAACTCGTTCCTCACGAGTCTGAGCGCCTCCAACATGTACGGCACGTCCTGTTCGGGGTCGAGTGGCCGCAGGCGTTCGAGGTCGCTCTCGGAGCGGATCGGCGGGTCGATGACTGGCCCGACCTTCTCGACCAGTTGCACGTCGATACCGATTCCCACCAGCGGTGTGACGATGTCGGCAAAGATGATGGCGGCGTCCACGTCGAAGCGCTCGACGGGTTGCATCGTTACGGCGGCAGCGAGTTCCGGGTTACGGCAGATGTCCAGCAGGCTGTGCTTCCCGCGCACCTTCCGGTATTCGGGCAGTATCCTGCCTGCCTGCCGCATGAACCACTGAGGCGTGCCTCCCGCCTTCTCCATCCGGGCGGCCTTCAGCAGCGCAGGTTCGCGCTCGATCTGTATCGCAGGGGTGTTCATCGAAGATTCGCCCGGCTATCCGAGCATGTTCAGGATACCTTCAGGGTCTCTCTTCACGCACGTGAAGATGGGAGTGTCGCGCAGGGTGTGACGCCTCGCCTCAGTGGAGCGGAGCTCGATGACGAGGTCCTGGAACTCGGCGAGCGAGTCGGTCTCGTAACCCACGATGAACTCCTGATCGCCCAGCCCGGTCGAGTAGAGCAGTATCTGGCTGATGTCAGGGTGCGTGCGCCCCACCCGGATGTGCTCGTTCATCATCCCCTGCCTCGCCTCGCGGGAGATGAGGTACCAATCGATGGTCTTGGTGAAGGGGTAGAGCACGAAGTACTTGCCCTTCTCCTGCGACTGCTCCGCGTGGTCCTGGTCTGTGCGCGCCTGCCTGTAGGTTGACCGTCGAAGCAGACCGAAGTACGAATGGCTGACCTCCAGGAATCCGCCCAACTCAGTCGACAGCAGCGCTCCAAGCGTCTCTTCGAGGCACTCGAGTCCTGTGGACGTCCGCCACAGCATGAAGTCGGTGTCAGCGCGCAGTCCAAGCGTGCTGTACGCATGGGCCGGTACTTCGGCTTGCGTCGCCCGAAGGGTCGTCACGAACTCTTCCTTGTGGCGAGTCCTGGCTTCGGCGGGCTGCCGCCGCCACGACCCATCCACCTTGAAGAACACGAACTGGACGCAGGTGTCGCCCGTTCCTGTTGGACCGTCTTTCAAATCATCCCTTCCTTGCTACCAGCAGGCTCCGGTCTGGCTGCCCCGCCTGGATTCGAACCAGGGTCAACAGATCCAAAGTCTGCTGTGCTACCACTGCACCACGGGGCACCGGGCCAGTGCAGTTCCATATTGTAACGCTCCGTGTCCTCGCACGAATCAGACGCTGGAACTATGGCTGCGGGGAGAACGACGTTGCCTCCCAGATCGAGTTCTCGATCCTTTCGACGATAAGGCCATCCTTCTCCGACTCCGCGAACGCACGGATGCGCTCCGGGTCCTCGCGGAACTCGGCCCACTTCGCGCGGCGCTCCGCGTCGTCCTCCCATGCCAGCATGTAGTGGAACTTCGTGTTGTCGCCCACCGACTCCGTCCAGTACCCCACTGGGCGGAACCCGTATTTCAGGAATAGTTCGTGGGTCACATCCGCGAACCGCTGCACGACCGCGCGCAGCTTGCCCGGCATCGAATAGTAGGTGCGCATCTCGTAAATCATGAGAACCTCCTCAGCCGGGCGAGGATACTTCATCGCGCCGATTCATGGCTGCGGGACGAAGATGACGGCCGACCCTTCCCCGATGCCAAGCTCCTCGGCTAGCCCGGCGTTAATCTCCAGCACGTACCGGATAGGAACGCCGGAGGAGTAGCGCGGCAGCGACGAGTCCGGCGTCCCCGGCTCGGGGAACGGCAACCTCTCCGCCACGCCGGTCACGACAAGGTCGTCCGATATCCACACGATGTCTATCGGGAAGCGCATGCCCCGCATCCAGAACGTCGCATTCCCCGTGCCGCCCATGTCGAACCACATGCCGCGCTCCCGCGCCAGCCTATCGCGTCCGCCAAGCCCCAGCCCGCGCCGCTCATACGTGTCCGCCACGTCCACCCCGAAAGTGAACCCTTCGACCGTCACCTCCGCCTGCGGGTAGCCGGACGGCGTTGCGGTTGGCACGGGGGTAGGCGTCGACGTTGGTGTCGATGTAGGCGCCGGGGTAGGTGTCGGCGTGGATATAGGTGTCGGAGCAGAAGTTGGAATCGAAGTTGGGATGGGCGTTGGCGTCGGGGTTGGCGTCAGAGTAGGAGTCGCGGTAGGTGTCGCCGTAGGAACGGAAGTGGGCGTCTGCGTGGGGTCGGCCGCGCAGGAGAGATTCGCCAGCGCGAGCGCCATGCACAGCAGCACGGCGGGCAACGCGTTAGGGCGGTGGGGATTCACGGGGCTGTCGAGTCCACGGCGTCGGTCGTCAGGCCCCTTGCGCCTGCCGCGCTTGGAGCTCCTCTGTCTCCCGGTAGAGCTGCACGATGGTGTCACGGTCCGGGCAGTACCGGTCTACGTCGTCGTCGATATAGAGCCAGCCGCCCTTGGATACCTTGTGGAAGTTGGCGCGGTAGTAGATCGTCCCTCGTGCCCCCCTGCTGGCAAGCACCTTGGCCGCCGTCTCGCTGTCCTGCTCAAGAACCCTCTCAGGGCGCTCGATCGTGGACGGGTCGCGGAAGACGTTCATCGGCTCGCCCCCGTCCTGTACAACCTTTATCTGCTCCTTCAGCAGGTTCCGGTACGCGATGACACACGCATCCGAGACGCCGAGGTGCTCCTGCGTCCTGTCCGCTATCTCGCCCTGCGACCACCACGCGATCATGTCCTGGGAGAGCACGTTGTCCAGTATCGGCTCACCGCTCTCGTAGTCCAGCGGCACCTCGGCGAAGGGCACGCCGTCCTGCTCCGGCACGTCCACGCCGGGTGGGAAGTCGTAGTAGAAGTACTGGAAGTGCCAGGTGCTCGTGTCGTCCAGCGGCACGCCGATCTGGTACGACTTGCGTATGGTCCCCGGTTGGTACGGCGCGAACGTGAGGGTGTAGGGGAAGAGGAAAGAGTTCGCGCCTATGTTCCATGACGGAGAGTCCTCGCTCTTGTCCGATTCCAGGTTGCCTTTCGAGAACCCGAACTGGTTCCAAACGGGCTGGTACTTCGTGTAGACGCCCCGGTCCAACCTGTCCTGCTGCTGGCGCATCGTTGCGTTGTAGCGCGCGCGGCTATCGTCGGTGAGCCTGCCCTGGCGTTCGAGCGCATACTGCGCGAGCCGTCCGTGCAGGTAGGTCGCGTGTCCGAGGTCGCCACGGTTCTCCATCACCTGCAGCCAGTTGCACGGCAGGTGGTGAGCGACGATCTGACGGAAGCCGCCCGGGCGCACGAAGAGGTCCCAGCGCGGAAGCAGCGGCGCGGGTGTAGGGCCGAGGTACGCCCAGACGAGCCCGCCCATCTCCTGCACAGGGTAATGCAGCGCTTCCACCTTCTCCCTGAACGTGCTGTCCGGGGGCTCCAGTGGCGTCTCGATGCATCGGCCTTCCTCGTCGAACATCCACCCGTGGTAGCCGCAACGCAGCCCATGCTCCTCCGGGATCCCGTACTCCAGGCTCATCAGCCGGTGGGGACAGCGCAGCCCCAAGAGACCCAGCGTTCCGGAGCGGTCGCGGTAGAGCGCAAGCTCCTCGCCGAGAATCTTCACCTTGCGGACCGGATTCTCGTCCAACCGCTGGGTCGCCAGGATGGGATGCCAGTAGCGGCGCATCAGCTCACCGCCGGGTGTGCCGGGCCCTACGCGTGTCAGCAGTTCGTTATCCTGCGCGGTCAGCATCGCGTCTCCCTCCTGCACATGTTCACTGCCCCGTACTGTCCCACAACTGGGGCTGACCGACCGCTAAACGGGACGGGGGCGTGAGGCCCAGGTGCTCATAGGCCGCGCGCGTAAGCATCCGTCCGCGTGGCGTGCGATTCAGGAAGCCCAGCTGCATCAGGTACGGCTCGTACACGTCCATGATGGTGTCGGCTTCCTCGCCTGTTGATGCCGCGAGTGTGTCCAGCCCCACCGGGCCACCGCCGTACTTCTCCGCGATCATCCGCACGAGGCGATGGTCCACCTCGTCGAGGCCGATCGCGTCCACCTCCATCAGCCCGAGTGCCTGCGATGCAACGTCGCGCGTGACACGGCCGTCGGCGCGCACCTGCGCGAAGTCGCGCACCCGGCGCAGCAGCCGGTTCGCCACGCGGGGCGTCCCCCGCGCGCGCTTGGCGATCTCTTCCACGCCGCCCTCGTCTGTCTCCAAGTCAAATATGCGCGTGGAGCGCCGAACGATGGCCTGCATCGCGGCCTCGTCGTAGAAATCGAGGCGGTACACCGAGCCGAACCGGTCGCGCAGCGGCGCACTCAGCATCGAGTAACGCGTCGTTGCACCGACGAGCGTGAACGGCTCCACCTTCAGGTTGATGCTCTGCGCCTGCAGTCCCTTCCCCATCACCCATGAGAGCGAGTAGTCCTCCATCGCGGGGTAGAGGATCTCCTCCACGATCTTGCTCAGCCGGTGAATCTCGTCGATGAACAGCACATCGCCGGCCTTGAGCTGGGTGAGGAGCGATGCCATGTCGCCGGGGCGCTCGATTGCCGGTCCCGCCGTCGTGCGCAGGTTCGCGCCCATCTCAGCGGCGATGATGGAGGCGAGCGTCGTCTTGCCGAGGCCGGGCGGGCCGTAGAGCAGTACGTGGTCGAGCGGCTCACCGCGCTGCAGGGCGGCGTCCATGGAGATGATGAGCGTCTCCTTCACGCGCTCCTGGCCGATGTACTCGGCGAGGCGGCGTGGGCGCAGTCCGCCCTCCGAACCCCGGTCTTCCTCGCGCGCTGCTCCAGAGACGATGCGTTCGTTGGCCATCCCGCCGCGATTCTAGCGCATGGGGCGCATACGAGAGCACTAAGGCAGGTTCAGATACACCTGCGATGGGTCTTTGCCAAGATGCTCCAGCAGACGTCGAACGCTCCGGACACTTAAGGTGGAGCTGATGTTACCCTCCACAATGATGCCTGTGTCACCTACCGGTATCGGAGTATGGAACGCTCCACCATTCGGATGTATTCCGTCTGTGTTATAGAGATAACGTTTATGCCCGCTTCTGAACTGGCATTCCTCATGCGTGAGCACGCCTTCTTTGTGCAGCCATCTTACGGACTCGATTACGATACCACGCCAACTCCTGATATCTCGCTCTTCACCACTGGGAAGCCGTATCACAGCGGGCGCAGGTCTATTGGTGGTTTCAAAATCCCCAGTCAGAGGAGTCCACGCTCCCCCGCTCGGAGCAGAAGCCTGCGCAACACTCTGTACAGGCATTGGCCGAGGCTCCGGTGCCACTTCAATGTAAGGAACTGGGTCAGGTGCAACGTGAGTCTCGGTTTCAATCAACGGCTCGGCTGCATACTCATAGCTGCCGTCCTCCAAGCTGCGTTGCCACAGGCCAAGCATGGCTAACGCTACTTTTCCAGGTTCGGCGTCGGCAATGGTAACCCGGAGTATCTTCCTCTCCTCCAACGGGACTTGCTGGAATACATCGTAGACTTCCCAAATGTTCCCGTCGGTAAGGCAACCATAGCGAACTCCCCTTACCAAGGCGTAATTCAGCAGCTGTCCTACGTGGGGATCCAATGGCTCGTTGAGTTTTTTCGCCTCGATTAGAACGACTGGCGGGTTGTCCAGACCCCTCCTAAGCCCATAGTCGGCACGGCCTGGGGGCACCTCATACTCCACTGTTACCAGCGATGGGTCAGTTGCGTCCCAGCCCAGCGCCTTCAACATCGGGTCTATTAGTACTACCCGAGTGCGGAACTCGTTCTTGCTTAGTTCGAGGTTGTACCTGCCCATCCGTTCTCTAAGCGTTTCAATGGTCCGCACCAGTTCCCCAAGCAAATCCGCCACGCCTAACACCTCTTCTACGATGTCGCGCTATCCTAACACCATCCCTCTTCCCTGCACCTTGTACACTAACCCCATGACCGACGACGCCTACGAGCGCTGGCAGCGCGAGACGTACGAGCCCTCCGTCCGGCGCGTGCCGGAGCGCAAGCCCGCCTTCCCCACCGAGTCCGGCATCGAGCCCGCGCCGCTCTACGGCCCCGACGGCTCGGGGCAGACTGAGGCGGAGCGCCTCGGCTACCCGGGCGAGTACCCATTCACGCGCGGTGTGCAGCCGACCATGTACCGCGGACGGCTCTGGACGATGCGCCAGTACGCGGGCTATTCCACCCCGGAGGACTCCAACGCCCGCTACCGCTTCCTGCTCTCGCAGGGACAGACCGGCCTCTCGGTCGCCTTCGACCTCCCCACTCAGACCGGCTACGACGCCGACCACGATATGGCCCGCGCGGAGATCGGCAAGGTCGGCGTGCCCATATCCAGCCTCGCTGACATGGAGGCGCTCTTCGACGACATCCCGCTCCGCGACGTGACGACATCCATGACCATCAATGCCACCGCGCCGATGTTGCTCGCGCTCTACCTCGCCGTCGCCCGCAAGCAGGGCGCGCCGTTCGCCGAGATCGGCGGCACGACGCAGAACGACGTCCTCAAGGAGTACATCGCGCGCGGCACGCACATCTTTCCGCCCGTGCCTTCCCTGCGACTGGCAACGGACATGTTCGCCTACTGCGCCGCGGAGGTGCCGCGCTGGAACACGATCAGCATCAGCGGCTACCACATGCGCGAGGCGGGCGCGACGGCCCCGCAGGAACTCGCGTTCACGCTGGCGAATGGCATCGCCTACGTGCAGGCCGCGGTCGACGCCGGGCTGAACGTGGATGACTTCGCCGGCCGCCTTTCCTTCTTCTTCGCGTCACATAACAATCTGTTCGAGGAGGCGGCGAAGTTCCGCGCGGCTCGCCGCATGTGGGCGCACATCATGCGTCACCGCTTCGGCGCGAAGGACCCGCGTTCCTGGATGCTCCGCTTCCACACGCAGACCGCCGGCGTCACGCTCCAGGCGCAGCAGCCCGACGTGAACGTCGTCCGCACGACGGTGCAGGCGCTCGCGGCGGTGCTCGGCGGCACGCAGTCGCTCCACGTGAACTCGAAGGACGAGGCACTGGGCCTGCCTACCGAAGACTCGGCGGCGCTCGCGCTCCGCACGCAGCAGGTGCTCGCGAACGAGTCCGGCGTCGCGGAAACGATAGACCCGCTCGGCGGCTCGCACTACGTCGAACACCTGACGAACACCATCGAACGCGAGGCCGCGGCCTACATCGAGCGCATCGACGCGATGGGCGGCGCAGTCGCGGCGATCGAGGCAGGCTTCCAGCGCGGCGAGATCGAAGAGGCCGCGTACCGCCACTTCCAACTCGTCGAGAGCGGCGAGCGCGTCATCGTGGGAGTCAACGCCTTCACATCGGAGGAAGACGAGCGCATCGAACTCCAGACGATTCCGCCGCACGCGGCACAGCGCCAGCTGGACCGCCTCGCCCGCATCCGCAACGAGCGTGACTCCGCCGCGAGCGAAGCATCGCTGCAGCGGCTCGGCGAGGCGGCGCGCACACCGTCGGCCAACCTCATGCCGCCCATCCTCGAATGCGTCGAGTCCTACGCCACGCTCGGCGAGATCTGCTCGACGCTGCGCGACGTCTTCGGCACGTTCGAAGCGCCCGCCTAACCTCTTCCCTTGCTCTGCAGTGCAACCAGAGGGCTATTCTTGCATTGCGGATATAGACTAGTCTGGTCTGGATGATATAGACTAGTCTATATTCAACGAGAGGCAGGCTGACCCATGACCACACGCACCCCGCCGTCACAAGCCGATTCCACCCGCACGTGGACCATCGCCGACACCAAAGCGCGGCTGTCCGAGATCCTCCGTCTCGCAGAGGAGGAAGGCCCGCAGCGCATCGGCGTCAAGCACGCCTTCATCGTCGTGCCGGAACGCCTGTGGCAGGAGCGCGCACGCCCTCGCAAGCCCCTCGGCCAATGGCTCGTGGAGAACTTTCCCCGCGTCAATCTGGAGATTCCACCACCGCCACCTGAACGAGAACCTCCTTTCTCCGATGAGCGGGATGAATCAGAAGCATGAGCAGCTATCTGCTCGACACCAACGTCATCTCCGAGCTGACCAAGAGGCCACCCGATTCGAATGTCCTGACGTTTTTCTCATCGGAGCATGACTTCTGGCTCCCGGTGATAGCGCTGGAGGAGGTGCAGTATGGTCTGCAGCTCCTGCCAGCCGGCAGGCGGCGCTCTGAACTGGAATCCGCCATGAGCATCATCATTACGGCATACGAAGACCGCATCCTGCCCTTGTACCGCGAAGCGGCCGAGTATGCCGGCACTCTCCGTGCACAGGCCCAGCGCTCCGGTCGATTGCTGAGAGTGAACGACGCGCTCATCGCCGGGATCGCCATAGCAAACGACCTCTCCCTTGCCACGCGCAACGTTGCCGACTTCGACTATCTCCCCATCGAAGTGACCAACCCCTGGCAAGAGTCGTAACCGCTACCAGCACTCGCCAGAGGATACGAGTGCAACTCCCCCGCCCGTGCTACAATCCCGCCAATCTGCCTGCACCGGGAGGATGAAGCGATGCTCTCCGCACAGGACAACGAACGTCTAACGCAGGTCGGCGCCGGAACGCCCATGGGCGAGCTCATGCGCCGCTACTGGCACCCCTTCGCCGCCGCGACCGAACTCGACGAACGCCCCACGAAAGCAGTGCGGCTGCTCGGTGAGGACCTCGTCCTCTACAGGGACAAGTCCGGCACGCTCGGCCTCATCGAACGCTTCTGCCCCCACCGACGCGTCGACCTCTCCTACGGCATACCGGAGGAGCACGGCCTGCGCTGCATGTACCACGGCTGGATGATGGACGAGACCGGCCAGTGCATCGAGCAGCCCTTCGAAGAGACCGTCCACCCGGACGGACGCTTCAAGGAGAAGGTGAAGGTCGCGGGCTACCCCGTGCAGGAGATGGCGGGGATGCTCTGGGCGTACATGGGCCCTGCCCCCGTGCCGCTCATCCCCATGTGGGAACCGTACACCTACGAGAACGGCTACTCGGACATCGGCATCGCTGAACTGCCCTGCAACTGGCTCCAGTGCCAGGAGAACTCCCACGACCCCGTGCACCTCGAGTGGCTGCACGGCTACTGGGGTGTCGTGCAGCAGCGCGAGAAGGCCATCGCCCTCGGCGGCGAGGCCGACCTCAGCCCCATCATCCCGCGCAACCACAAGGAGATCGGCTTCACCGAGTTCGAGCACGGCATCATCAAGCGCCGTGTCGTCGAGGGCACCTCGAAGGAAGACCACGACTGGAAGGTCGGCCACCCCGCGCTCTTCCCCAACATCCTTTTCGTGGGCGACGGCGTGAAGTGCAACTTCCAGTACCGCACGCCGGTCGACGACACCACGACGCTCCACATCACCTGGTTCTTCTACAAGGCCGCTCCGGGCACGACGCTGCCGAAACAGGAGAAGGTGCCGCACTTCATCGTGCCGCTCTACGACGAGTCCGGCAAGCTCATCCCTGACCTCGTGAACCACCAGGACTTCGTTGCATGGATCACGCAGGGCCCGAACGCCGACCGCGTCCAGGAGAAGCTCGGCGAGTCCGACCGCGGCATCATCCTGCTCCGCAAGCAGCTGACGGAGCAGATGAAGATCGTGGAAGACGGCGGCGACCCCATCAACGTCATCCGCGACGCGGAGAAGAACCGCAACATCGAACTGCCGCTCGAGCGCTGGCCATCATTGCAGGAAGTCAGCCGGATCTCGACCTACTTCACCGCGCAGGCCGGCGAGAGCGAGCAGGTGAAGAGCGACATCCAGGGCGTGCTCGACACCTGGGCGAACCACGCCGACGAGGTGGTCGCGAGCAACAGGAGCTAGGGAGAGGAACACGATACGATGCGGCACTGAACGAGCCGCAGAGGAGGAGCAGCGATGGCTAAGAACGGCTTCCTCATCTTCGACAGCGACATGCACATCATGGAGCCGCCGGACCTCTGGCAGCGCTACATAGACGAGCGCTACAAGAGCGCCGCGCCGGTCGGCATCACCTCGGAGAACGTGCGCGACCTCCGCATCAGTTGGCCCGACCTCGCGAAGATCGCCGATGGCACCGGCGCGGGCGGGACCACCATCAACCGCAGGGGCCACAACTACGAGAAGAACCAGGTGCTCTACAAGGAGCACTCCTCGCGCGGGTGGGACTCCTACTGCCAGTTGGAGGCGATGGAGGCGGAAGGCATCGACGTCGCCGTCATGTTCCCCAGCCGCGGCCTCAGCGTCCTCACCCGGCCCGACATCGACGCGGGCCTGGGCGCCGCGATCGCCCGCGCCTACAACGACTGGATGTACGACTTCTGCTCCGTCGACCCCAACCGCATGTTCGGCGCGGGCATGATCTCCGTCTACGACATCAACGACGCCGTAGCGGAGGCGCGGCGCGCGGTGCAGGAGCTCGGCTTCAAGGCTGTCTTCGTCCGCTCCAACGTCGTCAACGGCAGGAACTGGCACGACGCTTGGTACGACCCGCTGTGGGAAACGCTGCAAGAACTGGACGTGCCCATCGGCTTCCACGAGGCCTCCGGCTCCATGTCCAAGCAGGCCGGCGAGCACTTCGACAACTTCATGCTCCGCCGCGTCTACGCCCAGCCGTTCGAGCAGATGATGGGCCTCGGCAGCTTCGTAGGTGGCGGCGTCCTGGAGCGCCACCCGGACCTTCGAGTCGCATTCCTGGAGGCCAACTGCGCGTGGATCCCCTGGTTGCTCTGGCGCATCGAGGAGATGCACGAGCTTGAACTCGATGCCTACATGCCGGAACTCCAGGAGAGCCCCATCGAGCTCTTCAAGCGCCAGTGCTGGGTCTCCATCGAGCCTGACGAGGACCCCGCCAGGTACGCCATCGACTACATCGGCAACGACCAGCTGGTCTTCTCCACCGACTACCCCCACGGCGACTCGCGCTACCCGAACGCGGTCACAGCGTTCCTCGAGCTCGACATCACCGACGAGGACAAGCGCAAGATCCTCTGGGACAACTGCGCCCGCTTCTACAAGGTGGAGGCGCCGGTGCCGGTCTAGACCGCACGGCCAACGTTCGCACACAAGGGGGCAGGCACCAGTTGCCTGCCCCCTCTTATGTCTCATTTGTGCGTAACGGGCTATTGAGATACGCTTGCCCCACATTCAACAGAGTGAGGTGACGCCTGATGGTTATGCAAGGCACCGACATGAAGGTGGCGGAGACGCCAACCGGTCAACTCGAAGACTTCCGCATCCCCGACGCCTACGAGAACTGGCTGGAGAGCGAGGGAGTGATGGTCCACAAGACCTTCTACGTCCCCAACTGGCACGAGGTCGAGGTTGGCCCATGGGAGCGCAAGGGCGGCGAGGGCGCAGTCGTCCACATCGACAACGCCCACATGCCGAACGACCTCCACGTCGTGGACATCGTGCCCGGCGGCAAGTCCGAGCCCGAGCACCACATGTACGAGATCAACTTCTACATCGTCTCCGGGCGCGGCGCGACGACCGTCTGGATGGACGAGGACAGCAAGCAGACGTTCGAGTGGAGGGCCGGCTCTCTCTTCACCATCCCTCTGAACGCCTGGTACCAGCACTTCAACGGCTCCGGCGACGAGAAGGTGCGCTACATGGCCACCACAAACGCCCCGCCCATGATGCGCCTCTTCCGCGACACTGACTTCATGTTCAACAACGACTTCATGTTCCGCTCCCGCTACACGGACGACGAGTCCTACTTCAGCGGCAACGGCACGCTCTACAACAAGCGCATCTGGGAGACGAACTTCATCCCCAATGCTCCGGACATGGCCCTCTACGGCTGGAAGGAGCGCGGCGCGGGCGGCATCAACGCCATGCTGCAGATGGGCAAGAACGACATGGGCAACCACATCTCCGAGTTCCCCATCGGCACCTACAAGAAGGCCCACCGCCACGGCCCCGGCGCCCACCTCTTCCTGCTCAGCGGCGACTCCGGCTTCTCCCTCCTGTGGACCAAGGAAGACCGCTCCGACATGATCAAGTGCGACTGGCAGATCGGCTCCATCGTCATCGTTCCCGGTGACGGCACCTACCACCAGCACTTCAACTCCGGCACGAAGCGCGCCCGCTACATGGCGCTGCGCGGCGGCAACGGCGGCTTCATCGGCCCCAACCAGCGTGCCACCGCCGACGTCAGCATCAAGGAGGGCGGCATCCAGGTCGAGTACGAGGACGAGGACCGCGAGATCCACGAGATCTTCGAGGCCGAACTCGCCAAGTCAGGCGCCCAGTGCAACATGAAGGCGTTCATCCCCTACTGCACCGGTGTCGCAGGCGTCACCAGCGAGCGCGACACGTAGGCGGCCTCCTATCCTCCTCTCCCTCTGGGAGAGGGCCAGGGTGAGGGCGAAACAGGCGAAGGGCGGGGGCTGGTGCTCCCGCCCTTTCGCTATCAGAGCGGAAGGAGCAACGCCATGACCACCAACGTCGGCGCCCAGGACGGCAGGATGCTGCGGGCGGAGGAGCCCGTCGAACCCCTCGGCGACTTCGAGGTCGACGACCCGTACATGGCGTGGGTGCGCGAGCAGGGCGTCCGGCATATCGTCGACTACGCCTTCGAGGACCTGAACGCACTCGAACTCTCCCCGTGGGAACCGAAGGGCGGCAGGGGCGCCATCATCAACATCCCCAACCGTCTCCTTCCGAACGACGCGCACGTCGTTGAGATTGCGCCCGGCGGCAAGTCGGAGCCCGTCCACCACATGTACGAGACGCAGATGTACGTCCTCTCCGGCCGGGGCGCGGCCAGCATCTGGGTAGACGAGAGCCGCAAGCAGACGTTCGAGTGGAAGGCGGGCAGCGTCTTCGCCATCCCGCTGAACGCCTGGTACCAGCTCTTCAACGGCTCCGGCGCCGAGCCCGCGCGCTACATCGCCGTCACCAGCGCGCCGCCCATCATGCGGCTCTACCGCGACAATCACTTCATCTTCAACCTGCCGTACGTCTTCTCCGGCCGCATCGCGGACGACTCCTATAACGGCAGCGGCAAGCTCTACAACGGGCGCATCTGGGAGTCCAACTTCATCCCCAACGCCGACAACATGCCGCTCTACGGCATGCCTCTGCGCGGCGCGGGCGGCATCAACGCCCAGTTGGAGATGGCGAAGAACAGCATCACCGCGCACATCTCCGAGTTCCCCGTCGGGACCTACAAGAAGGCGCACCACCACGGCCCCGGCGCGCACCTCATCATCCTCAGTGGCGACGCCGGTTTCTCGCTCCTCTGGAACGAGGACGACCGCTCCGACATGCGGAAGGTGGACTGGAAGAAGGGCTCCATGGTCGTCGTCCCCAGTGAGCGGACGTTCCACCAGCACTTCAACGCCGGCACGAAGCGGGCGCGCTACCTCGCACTGCGGCAGGGCGAGCACGGCCTCGTCGCCCCCTACGGCGGCTCCCGCCCCGGCGCGGACCTCAGCATGAAATCCGGCGGCAGGCAGGTCGAGTACGAAGACGAGGCTCGCGAGATACACGACCTCTTCGAGGCCGAACTGGCGAAGAACGGCGCGACCTGCCACATGAAGAACTTCATCCCCTACTGCACCGGCGACGCCGCCGTCACCAACGAACGCGAGACGTAGAACGCAACACCCCCGCAGCATCGAGCAACGGAGATGCCGCACCGTGCAACGCGGATGCGACACAAGACGACGCGGATGCAACAGCCCCTCCACTCCTGAAGCGGAAGCCGTCAGGAGTGACGGCGGCGGGTGTGTTCCTGAAAACCGTTGCATCCTGTTGCATTCCCCTGCCGTCGTTCCCGCGCCCCAGCACGCCCCGGCATCTTCCGCTCCACCCATGGAAACAGCGTACGCAATCACGGTACGACCTCGAAAGAAGCGCGTGTCACGGATCCGGGGAATCAACATCGATGCACAGGATGGACAGGATGGGGGATTTCGTCGTTCCCGGGCAGGCAGGAACTCACTTGGCAGCGAAAGTGCGATTTCTGCGAATTGCCGCTATTCACTCTCGCTCCGGAGGTAATTGTTCCATCGGGCACCGCAGCAAATCGACTACATCTTGAGCGGAAAGTCTGACTAGAGATCCGTCCACAGCGGTTACACGTCCATCTAGTCGGTGGACTCCTCTTTCAAACCAATGAGACGGAAACTGCATGACAATGCGCTCCCCAGTTTTTATGCCATGATGGTCAGTCCACATGCGGAATTCATATTCGTTGTATAGAGTATTCTGAAATATGTCTTCATCAGTATCATCGGGAGATAGGCTTGTACCCTTTAGTTGGCTTTCAGGGTGATCCAGCACTGTATATGTCCACCGGGACTGAGAGGTTGTCGCGATATGAACCGGGACCGCCGCTTGGGCAATGATATAACGTTCCGCATCTTCGCGGGTCCAGGCCGCGGCAGTAGGAATTTCACCCATATGGACAAGCCATGCACCATCTGGCATCTGGCCAAGCCAAGCCAATAACTTTTCACCTGATGGGTCCCGAATTTCCGTAGTGTACTTACTAACAGGTGCTTTCTTGACCATCAGGCCTTGTGGTGCCTCTTGCGATCCCTCACGCAGGTATTCAAGCCGATGAGCCCAATAGCTGACCGCCCCGTCTTCATCGTGTGTGAGGTCATCCTTCACCAAGCGCAGGATAGCCGATACCTTAGGTAATCCTTCCATCTGAAAATCAGTACAAGCAGCATCTTCCATCCCTTGCATATAGCGATACTGGCCAGTGCATGAACTCACCCATCTACCGAGCTCATCACCAGCTTCGCGCAGAAGAAGAGCTCGGCGATTGAGCGCATGCATCACTTTGGTATCCACTCGCCAACAGACACCTTGCAAACGTTGCTCTTTCTCATACCGACGTCTTACCTGTATAGTGGCTATTGCGCGCAGCACTTCATAGTACAATTCTGCAACACGAGGTAAGAAGGCTCTCTGTACAGTTTCAACGGCTCTAGATTCCACTGTCCAATATCTGTATGATGTATAGAGGTCGCCATGACCAAACTGCTCCAGAAACGCCTTAAGCGACTGAAAGTATGACGGGGTCTGACTATGGCATAATCTATAGAAACCCACTGCTTCTACAAACACTGCATTCAGATAGTCCGCTGCCACTCTGTCTTTCTTGAATAACACACCATATATGTTACCCAAGGAATGGCCCTTCCGATAGTCGCTCAGCACTAGAGACTTGAGCCCTACTTCCACCACAGAATGGAGCATCGACTGAATCAGAGAAAACTTGGCTAAATTATAGCTTGGATCCATATCACTGAAATCTGGTTGCATATTCCGGTACTGGCTGATGGCCACCTTCACCAGAGCCATGGCACCTGAGTGCAAGAGATTGCTATCTTGCGTGTCCATGTGCGTTCTCTTGTTCCTAACCATACCACGACCCTTCCCTTTTCCTCCTACAGAATCAGCATCTTGTTCTGCGTATCCCCCACCAGCGAGCACGGGTCGACTAGAGGAAGCCTTGGATGCTCCCCATGCGCGGACACTCCGCTGCGCCCTCCTCGAGCGTCGTTAACGTCACCCGGCGCCGCTCCGCCGCGAACACCCGCTGCGACAGCCCCCCTCCTGTCCATCCATGTTGATTCTCTGACACCGGCCCCTTCCGCGGTCGCGGTCCGACCGCGTACGCTGATTCCGGCAGCGCTGCACAGGCGCCCGGCGGCGCAGCCGAGCCACTAATCAGGTGAGCAGTTATGAGCAGAAACGAACAGAAATGCACAGGGAATGAGCAGCGGATGAGCAGTTATGAGCAGCCGGGCTGCTCACGCGGAAGGCCGATTTCAGAGGTAGATCGGGGCTGATGAGCAGAAATGAGCAGCATTTCCCCAAAAAACCTTTCCTCACCCTTGCTTGCGGGCGGCGCGACGGCCTGTCGCGCAGAGGTCGGAGAGGACGCAGGACGCGCATCGCGGCTCGCGCTTGGTGCACACGTCCTTGGCGTGAGCGTCCAGCAGCGCGTGGTACTCGTTGAAGAGCGCCGCGTCGTGGGGCAGGTGCCGCTCGAACAGCGACTGGTACGCGTCGTAGCCGCGCAGGCCGTGGCGCGGCAGCATCCGGTCCACGATCCGCTGGGTGTAGACGTCCATCACGAACGATGGCAGCTCCGCCACGTACAGCACGATGTCGTCCGCCGTCTCCGGCCCGATGCCGTGCACCGACAGCAGCTCCTCGCGCAGCGTCTTCGGCTGCATGGCGCGCCACGCCTCCACGCTGTCGCCGTAGCGACCCAGGAAGTCGGCCATCGCCTTCAGCTTGCGTGCCTTGGCGTTGAAGTAACCGCTCGGGCGGACGACCTCGGCCAGCGCCTCCTCCGGCATCGCGCGCAGCGCAGCGGGCGACATCGCGTCCGCCGCCCTGAGGTTCGCAATGGCGCGCGCGGCGTTCGTCCACGCCGTGTTCTGCGTGAGTATCGCGCCGACGATCGTCTCGAACGGGCCGTCGCCCGGCCACCAGCCCTGCGGGCCGTGATGCGTCAGCAGGCGGTCGTACGTCGTGGTGAGCAGCCGCGTAACGCGGGCGGAGCGGCGCATGGGGGCGGGGGCGGGTCGTGCCATGCGCCCGATGCTACCAGCCGTCCGTGCTTGGTACACCTGTGACTAAGTCCTTTTACCTTCGGATTTAAGGGTCAAGCCTGGTCAGTAGGTAGTCCTTAGTATCGAGAAACACCATCAATTCTTCCGTGTATTTCGGAACATTTTCAATGTTCACAACCGTGAATAGTTCTCGTCCTATGTCAGTGAACACAACAACACCGCTCAACTCGATTCTATTAGGTTGTTTGTTATTCTGATTGGGAGAAATCCACCATCGGCTACCTTGGTGAACCACTAGAGCGCCCGTGAGAACACTGCCTGCAGTTTGCCTGACTTTGGAGATCTCAATTGACCATGTCAAGTTATGCTCTGGAACCACCAATCCATGCTCAGACAGTCGCAGCAATGCACCGAACCCAAAGCCATGGTTATCTAGTCCGTCACTTCCAATATCTTTACCCAGTCCAGAAATAAACACTCGCGTGACTCTGTGATATGAACCCGGCGCTATAGCCAAGGAACATGCACGTCTGAAAAGCTTTGCCGTAGCCTGGTCTAAACTAGACAACGCTTTTACTGCTCTAATAGAAAATGACCCTGGTTCGCGAATTTCGCCTGCCAACATCTTAGCGAACGCATTCCGCATTTCTTCTGAACTCTTCTGCCTTCCTTCTGCCTCAAAGGCATTCAACCAATCATCGTCTATTGCTTGAGAGGAATCCTGTACTCCAGAAGAGTCCCCAAAATCAAGAGTTGCGATTATCTCTTCCAATGTCTTACTTGCTATAGAGTCTAGTCTGGCCTGTTCTCGTAGGATTTTTCGTCCAAATGCTTCGCCGGCCCAATCTACATACTCAGAGGGAACTTCCATCTGTTCAGCTATTCTCTCCGCAGCAGTCCTAGTCAGTAGAGCATTCGCATCATGCAATGCCCTTTGTTCACTGGATGGCTGCCTCATGCCTCTAAGTAGGTTGGAACCCAAATGCATCAGTGCTTTGAATGCATTGCGCTTGATTTGAGGGGGTATCGGAACGCCTGTTACGCTATCAAGAATATCAGGCGTGAGGACGCCATCCATCATCGGCATAAGCTGTTCTTCATCATTCATGCTGTTCCCGGCCTAGCCCACATGCTCTAACTGGCACACCGCGCCTCCTGCACCCAACCATACCAGACGCCGCGCAATCCCAAGTCGTGCCATGCGCCCGATGCTACCAGCCGTCCGTGCTTGGTACACTGAGGACCATGAGCGCCTTCATCGAACAACTGGACACCGCCGCCGCGCGCAACAGGAGCCTCCTGTGCGTCGGCCTGGACCCGTCGCTCCCCTCGATGCCCATCGACGACATCGCCGAGTTCAACCGCGCCATCATCGCCGCCACGAGCGATCTCGTCTGCGCGTACAAGCCGCAGTGGGCGTTCTACGAGGCCGAGGGCATCCCCGGCATCGAGGCGCTGCAGGCCACCATCGAGGCCGTGCCCGACGGCGTGCCCGTCCTGCTCGACGCCAAGCGCGGCGACATGGACAACACCGCCCGCGCTTATGCGAAGGCGGCTTTCGAGCAGTGGGGCGCAGACGCCCTCACCGTGAACCCGTACCAGGGGCACGACGCCGTGCAGCCGTTCCTGGACTACGCGGACAGAGGCGTGTTCGTGCTCACGCGCACCTCCAACCCCGGCAGCGCCGAGTTCCAGGACCTCACCGTGCGCCGCAACGGGACGGAGGGCCCGCTCTACGAGGAGGTCGCGCGGCAGGCGGTCGCGTGGAACGACAACGGCAACATCGGGCTCGTCGTCGGCGCGACGGCGCCGGACGAACTCGCGCGGGTGCGGAGCATCGTCGGCTCGATGCCGATCCTCATCCCCGGCATCGGCGCGCAGGGCGGTGATCTCGAGGCCGCCGTGCGGAACGGAACGGATGAGAATGGTCGCCGCGCGCTCATCGCCGCGTCCCGCAGCGTCATCTACGCATCGAAGGGCACGGACTTCGCAGAGGCCGCTCGCGCCGAGGCTCTGCGCTTGCGCGACGCCATCAACGCGGAGCTCGAGCGGATGAGCAGACCGTGGCCGTAGAGTTCCACCTCGGCGAGCGGCTCACGCTCCGCAAACCGCACCCGTGCGGCGGGATTGAGTGGCGCGTCGAGCGGCTCGGCGCGGACGTCGGCATCCGCTGCCTCACCTGCGGCCACTACCTGCTCACGCCCCGCCGCAAGCTCGAGCGCGCCACCAGATCGCACCAGCCGCCACTCTCCGTCGAATTGTCATGTTGAGCGGAGCCGGAGGCGAAGTCGAAACATCTCTCGGGGGAGGCAGAACCTTACCTGAACACGGTCCACGAAGGCCCCTACCCTGCCAGGTGACAAGGGGCAAGGGGCGAGGTTCTTGCCTCCGCAGGATGGTTCGACAGGCTCACCATGAGCGGAGAAGGGCGCCCACAAGGGGTGCCCCTACATCGGACAGGCTGCGAGGTTGCGCGCTAAAGCGCGTGCCTCCGCAGGAACGACGGGTTTCCGTTACGCCTTGCTCTCGCTCCGGCTGCGCGCTGCGGTGTAGAGCAACGGCGTGAGCAGCGCGGTCACGGTCATCAGAGCCCCCGCGGCGATGAAGGAGAAGGTGAGGCTCGTGACCGCGGCGAGCGGCCCGAACACCAACGGCCCCAGCATCTGCCCCGACGCCCAGTAGATGCCGACCACAGCCATGAACACACCCCGCTGCTCCGGGCTGCTCACCATCGCCGTGACGCTCACGTTCAGCACCCGCCCGGCGTTGAACGACAGCCCGAGGATGAACATGAGCGCGACCGCCAGCGGATAGCTGCTGCCCCACAGCACAATCCCGATGAGCGGCAGGCCGTGCAGCGCCATCGTCACTGCGAATGTCGGCCGCTGCCCTACCCGCTGCAGGACTCGTGCGAACAGGAACCCGGCCACTATCGCGCCGCCCGCATGGATGGCCATGAGCACGCCGAACGCATCGTCGGAGAGGCCGAACTCCTTGTAGACCGCCGCTCCGACGGAGGAGAGCACGGAGACGTGCAGCGAGGTCCCGAGCGCCATGACGGCGGGGAGCAGCGTTGCGCGGTTGCGGAAGACGCCGGGCACCGGCCCCAGTATCTCGCGCAGCGTCATCGCCGCCCGTCTCGGGAGTTGCGGCATGACCGCAACAACGAGCATGGCCGCCGCCGACAGCCCTGCTGCGATGAGGAACCCCTCCTGGTAGCCGAGGACGACCGCAACGAACCCGCCCCCCGCGTTCCCCGCCAGGCCGCCCACCGCCGCGAACCCGAAGAAGCGCCCCATCAGTGTCGTCGGGCGCGACTCGTCAATCCGGCTTCCGTAGGACTGGGAGGACGTCCAGTAGATGGCGCGGGAGCCGCCGAAGAGCACCTGCGCCGCAAGCAGTGCGAACAGCGAGGAGGAGAGCGCAAGACCGAGAGTCCCGACCACCAGCGCAGCGAAGCTCGCCTGGATCACCCACCGTTCGCCGATGCGGTCGGAGATGACGCCGCCGAACATCCGAAGCGCCACCTGGAACAGCCCCTGTCCCGCGATGATGACGCCCAACCAGCCCGGGTTGTAGCCGAGCGAGATGATGTACAGCGGCACCAGGACGATGATGCCGCCAAGCACGACGCTGTACGCAGTCGTATGTACGTAGAGGCCTGTTTCGGCAACGAATGGGCGGGGTGCGGCGGACATCGCCCCGCATGGTACCGCACCTGCGTGCGGAGCGTAGGCGCGGACTCTGCTGTCGCGCCGTACGCGGTTGCGCCTAGCCCTTAGCCTTCAACTCGTCCAACTCGCTGCGCAGCGAAGCGACCTCAGTACGGAGCGATGCAAGCTCGACCCGCACCTGCTTGAGTTCGACTTCCACGACCGTCAGTTCCGACTTGGTGACCATACTGCTCTGCTCCCTGGATGTTGTGTTCAGCCCTGACCGGATTGCCCGGCGCGGAAGGCCCCGGCGCGCGGGACCCGCAGGGTGTAACCGTCCTTCGAAGCGAAGACTGAAGGCAGCCTCGCTGCTTCCTTGCCACACGACGGGCACTCCGCCGGGCTGTCCGCTTCGCTCATCGGCTTGCGCTGCTCGAACTCCGTTCCGCAGTCCGTGCAACGGTACTCGTAAAGCGCCATCTGGTCCGCTCCTTCTGTGTCGTCAGGCAGCGGGTAGTTTATCGCGTCAGCCGGTATGCTGTGGATATGCAGTTGAGCGCGGTCTTCTTCACGCTGGACAGCATCGTGGCAGACGGCGCGGCGAAGCCGGACGCCTCCGCAGTGGTCGATGCTCTGGACGCGCGCGGCGTCGTCTCCGCCGTGCTCACGAACGGCCCCTCCGAGCCCGCCAGGACACTCCTCGAAACGCTGGGGCTCATCCCGCATGCGCTCGTGGGAACAGACGATGGGCGGAAGCCGATGCCCGCGCCGGACGCGCTCTTCCGCGCCTGTGAGGTATTGGACGTGCCGCCGTGGGAGGTGCTGCTGGTGGACTCTTCGGACACCGGACGGCAGGCCGCAGCGTCCGCAGGGTGCCTCTTCGCAGGCCTGGGCACGTCCGGAGCGTTCACGATCGGCGAACCGGGAGAAGTGCTCAGCATCGTGGACGGCGCGGGCACGTCGCGTTAGGCCGCGTGAGCGATGTCGTGAGCGGACGGCGGCGGGAAGGCCGCCACGAAACTGTTGACCCCCACCTTCACTGTCTCCCCCACCTCGGCGGGGATGTGCACGCCCATCACACAGCGCACCGGCCTGCCGGAACGGAGCCGCAGGTTCACCGCCTTGGAGGTGCCGTGGAACTCGACGGAGGTCACGACCCCCTCGACCGACGCGTCCGATTCCGTGTGCAGGCGCACCGTCTCCGGGCGCACACACACGATCACCAGCCCCTTCGGAGGGTCGGGATTGCCCACCGGAAGCACGCCCAGTTCGCAGCGAACGTAGCCGCCTGAGCACTCGCCGGGCAGGATATTGGCTACCCCCATGAACCGCGCGACGCCGAGTGACGCAGGGTAGAGGTACACATCCTCCGGCGCGCCTGTCTGTTCGAGCCGGTTATCCAGCATGACGCACAGCTTGTCGGCGATGCTGAACGCCTCATCCTGGTCGTGCGTCACGAAGACCGCGGTGGTCTCTGCGTCCCGCAGTATCTGGCGGATGTGACCCCGCACGTGCCGCCGGAGGTTCGCATCGAGGTTCGAGAACGGCTCGTCGAGCAGCACTACGCTCGGCTTGGGTGCAAGCGCCCGCGCGAGCGCGACTCGCTGCTGCTGCCCTCCGGAGAGCTGGTCCGGCATCCGCTCCGCCTCAGCCGTCATGCCAACGAGCTCCAACGCCTCCTGTACCGCCCGGTCATGACCGGGGCCGTGAGGAACGCCGAACGCCACGTTCTTGCGAACGGTCAGATGCGGGAAGAGCGCATAGTCCTGAAACACCATGCCCACACGGCGGCGCTCAGGCGGCAGGAACCTCCCCGGTCCAGCGACGGTCTGGCCGTCGATCGTGACGGTGCCCGCGTCGGGGGTCTCGAAACCGGCGACGAGCCGTAGCGTCGTCGTCTTGCCACCGCCACTCGGACCCAGGAGCGCGACCATACTTCCGCGTTCGGCATCGAACGTGGCCTCGCGAAGGGCGGTTGTGCCGTTGAACGACTTGGCCAGCCCCGCCACCTGGACGGCTGGTCCGTCGCATGGAACGGACGCCTCGTGCGTTCTGCGGCGTGGGAAAGATACGCGCATACGCCAACGATACGTCCAACCGATGCGCAGCGCAATGGGCGCACGTAGTCAGTCTCTGGTGTGGCCTTCCTCACCTGCCTCGGCGAGGCGGGCGCGAACGTCTGCCCGCACGAGCGCGTCTCGAATCACGCGCCACCTGCCCTCGTACGCCGCCGTGCTGATATTGTGCCGGTCGTATGCGTCGCGCAGGGTACGAGCCTCAGCGAGCAGTTGCTCCTTCGTAGCGCCGCCCATGGCTACCGCGCGGCGGCGGCGGAACGAAAGCAGCAGGAGTGCTGCAGCTGCCAGGCCAACGACGGCAGGAACGATATAGCGGACGTACCACTCTCCGGCGGACTCGAGCGCAGCGTCCAACGCCGACTCGCCGGGCAGGCCGGAGACACCGAGCGGCAGCACCTCAGCGGGTGCGATGTCCTGTCCTTCCAGCAATCGCAGCAGACGGCCGTTGAGGTCCGTCGCGCCGAGGTCCGTCAGGCGGGCGGACGATGGCGTGGCAACATCCACCGGCACGACGAACCGCACCGACTCCGCGCCGAACCGCATCGTGCGCGAGAGGTCGATCGTGGGCTCGTCGTAGTCGAGGCGATAGACGAACTCGAACTGGTGAGGCAGTCCCGGAACGGTCGGAGGTACCGGCGAGTTGATCGCGAAGCCGCGGTCCACCTCCAGCACCTGCCCGCCGGTGATGTTCGACCGCACGTCCAGGTTGTACGCGCCGGGGGGAAGAGCGAAGCGCAGGAAGCTCAGCATAGCCGGGCCTTCAGCGTTCAGGTCAGGGGTCAACGTGAGGTTGCTGTCGTTCCTCACGATGACGCGCTCGAGTATCTCCACGAACCCATCCTCCGGCACCGCGCCGGTCACGATAACGGTGTGGCTCTGCACAGCGAGGACGGAGGTGTCATTCGTGGCGTCGAAGACGGTGATGACCACGGGCGCGCCCAGTTCGCTGGCGCCGCGCACGGCGGAGTAGCTCGCGCCCTGGTACTCGACGGAGAAGAAGTAGGTGCGCCCCTCAGCGGCCGTGATACTGAAACTGAACATGCCGGACTCATCGGGTTGGGTGGAGTCCTGCGAGACGAGGGTGATGCCCTCCAGCACGTTGAGTGTCACCCGTGCTTGCGTGGGGTCGAATGAGGCAGCGTCCGCCCCGTGTTCAACGCTACCTGCAATCTCGATCTCTCCCACTTGCTGCGCGAGGGCCTGAGTGGGCAGCAGCAGTAGCGCTGCCAGCAGGACGACGACCGATGCGGTTGCGCGCATCACGCCTTTTCCTCACGCTCTTCGTCGCGTGGAAGGAGTTCCCGCAACTCATCGTCCACGCGGCTACCAATGGCGGCTGCGGTCTCGTTGACCTGCTGCTGTTCGCGGATCAGTTCCGCTGCGCGCTGACGCGCTGTTTGGAGCAGTGCCCGGTACTCGGACTCGGTCATATTTCCCAGGAAGTACTCCTGCTGGAGGGCACGGATCTCCTCGTAGACGCGGTCGCGGGCTCGGCGTATGCCAGCCTCAAGGTCACGCGCGGGGTCATCGAAGAGCACTCCGCCGTACCGTGCTGCCCAGAACGGGTAGACGAGGACGGCGATCGCCACGACGACGAGCAGTGTTAGGACGAGGATGGTCATGGCTATCTTGCCGGGGCCAAGGCCGCAGCCAGCCTAGGGCGCTCCGCCGCTTGTCGCCGCACCTGGCACCTGGGGGATGGCGTAGGCAACCGCGCGCCGGCGTGCTGGCCAGAGCGCAACGACGGTGCCGAGGATGACGAAGGGGCCCGCCAGCCACATCCACCAGACCATGGGGTTCACCAGCAGGCGGAACGCTGCCGTTTGTCCGTCCGGCTGCAGTTCGCTGAATATGACGTACAGGTCTTCCTGAGGCGTCGAGCGTATGCCTGCCCGGGTCGAGATCATGGAGAACGACGGGTAAACCCCCTGCCATGCGTTGAGCGTGCCGAGGCTCTCGCCTCCTCTCGTGACGTTCAGGATCGCAGTGCGCTCTGTGCGGTCGGCGAACGTCTCGGCGTCGACGTCCATGAACTCGACGGTGTACTCGCCTATCGTGGCCCGGTCGCCGACGGACATGAACACGTCCCGTTCCTGGTCGTAGAACGAGGAGCCCACGATGCCGAAGGCAAGCATGACGATTGCCAGGTGCACGATGTAGCCGCCATAGCGCGGCCGGTTGGAGGCGACCAGTTGGCCGAATGCCACGGGCCACATCGCGCCGGTGGAGCGGCTGCGCGCCAGCGTTCCCCGCACCCATTCCTGCAGGATGCTGATGCCCGCGAACGTGCTGACCGCGATGCCGAGCACGACCACGGGCACCGTCACCTGGAAGAGAAGCGCGGCAACCGCGGTGATGACGAGCGTAATCACGCCCGGAACGAGCAGCGCGCGGCGGACGCTCTGCCACGTTGCAGTGCGCCACGGCAGCAGCGGCCCGATGCCCATCAGCAGGATGAGCGCGAGCATGATGGGGCCGTTCACGCTATTGAAGAACGGCTCCCCCACGGTGATGGTATCTCCGGTCACCACCTCCGAGATGAGCGGAAAAACGACGCCCCACAGCGTAACGAACGCGATGCCGAGCAGGAGCAGGTTGTTTACGAGGAAGGCAGCCTCGCGCGAGAGCGCAGATTCGAGCGAAGAGGGGCTGCGCAGGACGGCCATCCGGTAGAAGAAAAGCGCGAACGATGCCACCGTTACCACGCCCAGGAATGTAAGGAACACCCAGCCAAGCGTGGACGCGCCGAACGAGTGCACCGACGGCACAGGCCCGCCCCGGTTGATGAAGATGCCGAACGCCCCCAGGGTGAAGCTGATGTTGATGAGAGCGATGTTCCACATGCGGAACATACCTCGGCGCTTCTGCACCATGATGGAATGGATGAAGGCGGTGAGCGCCAGCCAGGGCATGAACGCGGCGTTCTCAACGGGGTCCCAGGCCCAGTAGCCGCCCCAACCGAGGATCGTGTACGCCCACCACGATCCGAGCAGCAGCCCGATGGCCAGCAGCACCCACGCGGCCAGCCCCCAAACGCGCCCTGCGTCCACCCAGTCTTCGTCTATCCGACCTCGCAAAAGCGCCGCGACGGCCAAGGAGAACGGCACTGCTATCGCGACGAGGCCCGTCATGATGAGCGGCGGATGCGCGAACATGCCGGGGTGCGTAAGCAGCGGGTTAATGCCCTGCCCATCCGCCGGGGCCCGTTCCAGCGTGGCGAACGGATTCGCGAGGAAGAAGAGCACGACGAGGAAGAAGAGCAGGATGAGCATGAGCACGCCATTGGCGTATGGACGGAGCGCACCCAGCCGGTTGGGAGCGAGCGCCATGGAAAGCGCGGCCATGCCGCTCAACGCGAAGGCGACATACAGGAGGGATCCCGCGTTCCCCGCGTAGAACGCGACCCAGGTGTAGATGCGCGGCATGGCAAGATTGCTGTTCTCCGCCACGTACCTGATGCTGAAGTCGTTCTCGAGGAACGCGTAGACGAGCGCGCCCATCGATACCGCCAACGTGAGCGTAACCAGGTAGTTCGCACGCTGAGCGCTGACGATTGCAGGAGCATCGCGTCGCTTCGCCCCCACGAACGACGTGAGCACGCTGTAGGCCGTAAGGAGCAGTGCTATGAGTATGGTCGCCGTACCGAGATTTGCCATCCGTTCAGCGTTCCTCCGTCCCTTTGGTGTCCTCGCCCAACTCTCTGTCCACGAGGTCGAAGGGCAAGGGCGGAGCGCCCGGAGCTGCCCCGAAGATTCCGCCGTCTCCAGCGGCGGCGGGTTCGGTCACCGGACGCCCGCGCATGTTACGTATCGTCAGGAGAACAACTGCTGCGCCGAGCAGAAGCGCGAACGGCGGGACGAGCCAGGCCAGCAGGGAGAAGCCGCGCGTCGGGGGTGAGGCAAGTATCCCTTCTCCATATGATTGTACGAGGCTGTCCACTATGGCGCCGTCCGATGCCCCGTTGCGCAGTTGTGCCTTGATCG
The DNA here is from genome assembly GCA_002238425.1 of SAR202 cluster bacterium bin16. Taxonomy (GTDB): domain Bacteria; phylum Chloroflexota; class Dehalococcoidia; order Lucifugimonadales; family Australimonadaceae; genus Bin16. Next base: position 78,327 of record MPMJ01000001.1, read on the forward strand.
CCGTCCGCATGGCCTCAGCGATAGGTGCATTCGATTCGTCGATCGTCTGCCCTGCGCACTGAGGACACATGACGCCGGAGTAGATGCCCTGCGCACGCTCCTCCAGGTCGGGAGGGAGTTCCTCGTACGACTGGGCGCTCGCAGGTGCAACAGGGATAAGGGAAAGGACGGCACACGCCAACAGAAGCGATGCAACGCCACTGAGTCGCGGGGTGGTCTGGGCGGTCATCACGGCAGCTGTCGCCCGGCGGCTGATAAGCCGCCCGCGCTAGAGCTGCCCCCGCAGCCGGAGAAGGTCGAGGGTGCGCTGCTCTTCCGGGATGTCGTTGATTGACTGGAGCACGGCCTGCCGCTCGTCAACGGTAGCGTCGATAAGCGTCACGAGCGCCCAGCGGTCCTCTACCGTGAGCAGAGGCTCGAACGCAGGCATGAAGCCCTTTCCACCGGAGATGTTGCCGAACGTCTCGCCGGGGCTTACCTCAGTCGTGCCGGTGTCACGGATGACTATCACGCCCTCACCGTCTCCGAACGCGGGAGGACGGGTGACGTTGTATTCGCTGAGCAATCCACCCACGTACCCGTCGCCGCCTCCAGTGAGCCCATGACAGGCCGAGCAGTTCTGTTTGTAGAGCAGGGCGCCGCGGTGCAGCGCAAGCGGATCGCCCGCGAGGGGGTTCTCCAATTCCGCGATGTTCTCGATCTCGTCAACGGAGATGTAGCCGCCTTCCACCGGGTAGGAGTCCTCAGGCGGCAGGAAGCGAGGCGGCTCCTGCGACTTCTGGGACTGGTTGTAGTGCATCTCCTGGAAGACGTCGATGGGGTACGAACCCGTTGAACGGAAGGGGTCTCCCGGAGAGCATGCTGCAGCGATCGACGCCATCAGCACGGCGGCGGTGAGCAGCAATAGGATGTTGCGGCGGCTGGTTCGCACGGGTTACCTAGCCCTCTTCCCTCTTTATCTCTTCGGCGCCCGCGCCCTGAAGCGCGGACTCGGCAGCGGTAGCGCGCTCCTCGGGGCAGTCGACGATAACGCCGATGTATCCCTCGGTGATGCGCTCATCGTAGAGGCCAAGGTTACGGCGCGGCAGGCGGGACTCGAAGAGCACGCCGAGCACCGTGAAGATGATCGCGCCGAGCATCGTGTTCTCGTACATGATGATGGTCATGGGCGGGATGCTGAGCAGCGGCTTGCCGCCGGTGACCAGCGGGTAGGAGATCTGCGTACCGGCCGTCCACAGCAGGCCGATGGCGAATCCGACCAGCGCGCCCACCAGCGGGAACATGTACAACCGCATCTCAGGCTCGTGTTCGCCGAACGATCCCTCCGGGAACGGGCTGCCGGAGTAGACGTCCAGGTCTTCGACGGGGAAGCCATCTTCCTTGAGCTTGGTCATGGCCCCCGCAGCTTGTTCGGGGTCCTGGAACAGCCCCATCAGTTTCGTATTTGCCATCGAACTCTCCTCGCTCCGCCCGCTAGTGCTCTTTCACCAGAGCAGGAATCACACGGTCGCCAACCTTGACCTCGTCTATCAGTTTCTGACCTTCCTTCTCCTCCCAGACGGGGATGAGCGGGAAGAACTTGCTGAACAGCATCAGGAGTAACGCCACCAGCGCGATGGAGCCGACGATGAGCGTCACTTCCACAGCACTCGGGCGGTACGTGTCGTACGTGAACACCCACGGTCCCTTCCGCATAAGCGCGGGAACGATGATGATGAGACGTTCCAGGAACATGCCGACGTTCACCATGAGGCTCGTCCAGAGCATCCAGGTGAAGCTCCGTCTAACGCGCCGGAACATCCATAGTGGCACCGGGATGATGTACGAGAAGACGATGAACGCCAGGAACAGCCAGCTCCACGGCGGCTCGAAGAGGCGGAGGTGCCAGACGGTCATCTCTTGCTCTTCTTTCAACCACAGGGCGAAGACCAGGTCCAGCCAGAAGAAGAAGAGCCATGCGGTGGCGACAACGATGAGCAGCCTAGCCACGGCGTCGATGTGCTCTTCCCAGATGAAGTTCTCCAGCTTGTACAGCTTCCGCATCAGGATCATCAGCGTGACGACCGCAGACACGCCTGAGTGAACAGCGCCGATAACGAAGTACGGCGCGAATACGGTCACATGCCACGACGGCACGAGGCTCACGCCGAAGTCCCACGACACGATGCTGTGCACGGAGACGAACACCGGCAGGATAAGGGCCGAGAGCAGGATGCCCGCGATGCCCTGCAGCTTCCACTGCCGCGGGTTGCCGTGCCAGCCGAGCGCCAGGATGCCGTAGACCGTGCGGCGCCAGCCGGTGCTGCGGTCGCGGATGATGGCGAGGTCAGGTATGAGCGCGGTGTATACGAACAGCGAACTGGACGTGAGATAGGTGATGATGGCGGTGGGGTCCCACACCAGCGGCGACCGCACGTCCGGCCAGATGCCGCGCGCCCAGTCGTAGGGGAACACCCAGTAGAAGATGCGCCACGGCCTGCCCGCGTGGATGAGCGGTTGCAGCAGCGAGGTCATCAGCGCGAAGACCGTCATGGTCTCCGCCGCGCGGACCATCGGCCTGCGCCACTCTGCCTGGCTCAGGCGCAGGATGGCGGAGATCATCACCCCTGCGTGGCTGATGCCGACCCAGAAGATGAAGTTGGTTATGAAGAAGCCCCAGAAGATGGGCTGCTGCAAGCCGGTGACGCCCAGGCCCTGGTTCATCATGAAGCCGAACGCGCTCGCCGCGCCCGCTACGATGAGCCCCAGGCAAGAGACTATGACGACCCACCACATGGGCGTCCTGAACACAACATCCAGGAGCTCCCTGTTTATCTGTGCGTCGGTTAGTGTTCTGCGGTAATACATCCGGCTGTTGTCCGTGCCTGTGCGGCTAGTGCGACTTGGCTATCACTCTTGCGTAGCGGTTCAGGTAACGCCTCACCTTCACGAGTCTGAGTCCCTCGCCGATCTCCCAGATGGAGACCACCGGGATAATCTTGCTGACGAGCATGAAGAGCAGCACGCATCCAGAGATGGCGCCGACAATGATGAGCAGGTCCGGCGCCTCAGGCCACTGCGTGGCCGGGCGCGGGTGCAGCACGTGCTGGCTCGGGTCTGCGACCGAAAAGGCCGAGACGTAGAGCCGCACCTGATTGACGAGCGCTCCGATGACCACGCCCGTTCCCACGAGCGCGGGTCCCCACACGCTGCGGCGCACGGGGTTCCAGACCAGCGCAATGAGCGGGCCGATGAAGTTGAGGAAGAATGAGATCATCAGCGCGCCCCGGTACTCGTCCAGCACCAGCAGGCGGATGACCTCGCTCTCGCCGGGCTGGCGTCCATACCAGAAGGTGATGAAGCTCGCCCACCAGAAGTAGAACCAGAGCAGGGAGAACGACAGCAACGGCTTGGAGAGCGCCCAGAACTGTTCCACGCTGAAGTACTTCTCGTAGTTCCCCAACCGGCGCATCAGGTACATGGTGAGGAGCGTCATGCCCACCGCGCCCTGCAGGCCGTTGACCACCACCGTCGCGGGGATGATGGCGTCCTTCAGCCCCGGTATGAGCCCGTGGTGGAAGTCGGAGATCATGAGCGTCTGCACGAGCGGGTACGTGAGCAGGTACATCGCACCTGCGAGCAACGAGCCCTGGTAGAGCACGCGCCACTGGCGGACGCCACCGACCCACCCGAGCGACAACCAACCGATGACGCGCTGGCGCGTCGAGTTGGGGAGATGGTCCCGTGCCGCTGCGAGATCGGGCAGAGCGACGCCCCAGAGCAGGGCGAGGCCGATGAACGCCAGTGTGCCGTAGCCGATGACGTCCCACACGCCGGGGGCGCCCAACGGGAATTCGAACCAGATGCTGAGCCTGCCGTCTATGGAAGGCAACGCGATGAGTGCGGGGATGAGCATCAGCACGACGAGCAGGCCAGTGATGGCCATGTTCTCCGTCACACGCGTGAGCGGCCGCCGCCAGTTCGCCTTCGCGAGGCGCAGCCCCGCTGAGATGACCGGCATGGCCGTGAACGTTGTGACGATGAATGCAAGCGTCGCGACGAAGTAGCCCCAGTTCGCGCGGTTCTCGTCGTTGAAGCCCTCCGAAAGGCGGATGATGAAACCGACGATGCCGAGGAGGAACAGGAACGCGAGCACGGTTACCCAGCCCCAGTACCGGTGTCCCAGGTCCTGGAAGCGGCCGAGCACGTCCCTCGCGACGTCTTGATGCGTCGGCAGAGGGCCGGCCGTGAATTCGTGTTCGCCGTTATGCATGTGCGTCTACCTGCTTCAGGTACTTCACGCTGGGGTTGGTGCCGAGCGCCTCGAGCACGCGGAAGGCGCGCTCGTCCTCCCACTTCTGCGAAACGCGAGAGTCGGGATTGTTCAGGTCCCCGAATGTCATGGCGTCGGTCGGGCACGCCTGCACGCACGCAGGGTTGAACGCCTGGTCCTCCACCTGTTTGCCGCCTCGGGTGCTCCGGCGGATGCGCTGGATGCAGAAGGTGCACTTCTCCATGATGCCGCGCGTCCGCACGGTAACGTCCGGGTTCAACTGGTTCCGGAGGTCCTCCGGCCAGACCGGCTCCCAGTAGTTGAACAGCCGGGCGTGGTAGGGGCAGTTGTTGCCGCAGAAGCGTGTACCCACGCAGCGGTTGTACACCTGCACGTTGAGTCCCTCATTGTTGTGGTAGGTCGCATACACCGGGCAGACGGACTCGCACGGGGCGTTGTCGCAGTGCTGGCACAGGACGGGCAGGAAGCGCGCCTTGATGTCCGGGTAGTCCCCTTCCCAGTAGCGCTCCACTCGTATCCACTCGATGGCCCGGCCATCCAGGAATGCGGACTGATCGTTGAGTGGGATGTTGTTCTCAGACTGGCAGGCGATTACGCATGCCTGGCAGCCGGTACAGCGGTCCAGGTCAATGACCATCCCCCACTTGTGGTCTGCCCGTGTGCTCTGTGTACGCGTTGCCATTGCAGGTCCTGCTTTGCTATGCCTTGTGCACGAATATGAGTTCTTCGCCGTGGAGCTGGCGAGCGGGCTCGATGCCCTCCAGCTTCGGAACCACCTTCGTCCGGGTAGTGCCGGAGATGCGCACTCGGGTAGCGCCCCAGGCGAATGCTCCGGTCTCTGCGTCTTCCGCGGGCTCCAGTATGTCCAGCACGTTCGCGCCACGCCGGGCCGCATAGCTCGTAAAGGCGCGGTGGCCCTGCCCCATGGGCACGGCGGCCACGGCGGGAGGCGTGGCGGGGTTGATGTACACCGATGCGCGGATGGTGCGGCCCGTGGCCGACTCCACGATGACGACGTCGTTGTTCTTGAGCCCCATCTCATCGGCGGTGTGCGGGTTGAGCTCCACCCACGTGTCCCAGGCAGCACTGGTGATGGGGTCCGGCGCCGACTGCGCCCATGGCAGGTGCGAGTATTGGCCTGCGCCCACCCCGATGCCCTCGAACGGCACGAGGTGCAGCGGGTAGCGGTTCGGGTCTGCCGATGAATCCGCCGGTGCGCTCGTCGGAAGGGCGGGAAGGTCAGGCCGGGAACCGTCCGCAGTTGCGCCCGTGTCCCACCAGCCGCCACGTTCCAGTGTCCGCTTCCAGAACTCGGCGAACGTGGGCTGTACGACGGAGCCGCGTCCCTGCGCGTGGAGGTCCTGCGCCAGAGCGCGTACCGCCTCACGCATGTTCTCCCATGGCATGTCGGGCAGGCCGAGCTGACTCCCAGTCTGCAGCAGTACGTCGCCGAAGCTCAACGTGCCGTAACCCGGAGTGTTGTGGAAGCGGTTCACTGCGGGCTGCTGGAAGCCGATGGTCGTGTAGCCGGGGCCGGGGTTCGGCTCGTCCGTGCCCCACTCTTCCAACGGCGTGTGGCACGGCAGGATGAGGTCGGCAAGCTCGCTCGTCTCGTCAAGGAAGCTTGAGAAGCTGACGATGGTGTCGACGCTGCGCAGCGCGGCTCGGGCATCGAGCGCGCCGGGCAGGCCGTAAGCGAGGTCCGCCTCGCGCACCAGCACGGCGGTGATGTCGCCGGAGCGCATGTCGGCGAGCGTCTGCTTCCATTCGCGCAGTGAGGAAGAACTGACCCGCCCGCTGATCGGTTCAGGGTTGAAGACGAGTCCACCGGGCCGGTTCACCGACCCGACGAGCGCATTGAGGGCGTAGACCGCCATCATGTTGAACAGACCGTTCACCTGGGCCGCTGCCGGACCGCCCCCCATGACGAGCGCGGGGCGATGCTTCTTGTCCGCCAACTCGTGGGCCAGCTCGGTAATCACGTGCGCGTCGACGCCCACCTGCGCGGCCACGCGCTCGGGTGCGAAGGCCTGTAGCGCCCTCGCTCCTGCTCCGCCTGTCAGCGCGGACGCCGCGTCCGAGTCAGCCGTGCCTTCGTCAATCATGGTGTACGCGATCGACATCGCCAGCAGCCCCTCTGAACCGGGGGTTGCGTACACCCAGTGGTCGGCAGCGGCGGCTGTCGTGGAGTAACGCGCGCCAATGTGCACCAGGCGTCCTCGTGAGCGGCCGTCGCCCTGGCGGAACTCGCCATAGCCGCGCGAGAAGTGCGTGGGGTTGATCCAGGTGCCGAGGAAGTCGGCGCCGAAGTTGAGTATGTAGCTCGCATGCGCGATGTCGAAGTCGGGTTGTGCGTTCTGGCCGTAGAGCTGGCGCAGCGCCTCCCGAGTGACGCTTTCGCAACCAAGCGCATCGAAGCCCTGGAGCCGTATGCCGGAGCCGTCGGCGAACGCCTGCACGACGTCGGCAACACGCCCGCGGAGCAGCGGAGTCGCGAGCAGCACTTCGCTCGACGGTCGGTCGCTGATGATGGCAGTAAGGCGCTGGATGCCCTCTGCCCAGTCGATACGGCGGTACGGGCCGCCCTTGGCGATGCGGAGCAGCGGGTGCTTGATCCTGTCCGGGTGGTAGAGCGCCTGTAGCAGAGCCTCGGCGCGGATGCCGTGCTTGCCGGTGTTCACCGGATGGTCAGGGTTGCCCTCGATCTTCTTGGCACGACCCTCCATCACGCGGACGAGCAGTCCCTCGCTCGCCGCACCAATCTGGGCAGTGGTGGCGTAGTAGTTGTCTCTGCCGGTAACGAGGTCTTCCGGCATCTCGACAGGGCTCTGAACCTGAATCTCGTGGTCCGGCACCCGGCAGCCGTTGAAGACGACAGCGCCTATGCCGGTCACGCCCGCCCATTTCAGAAACTGTCTGCGAGTCAGCGCCATTCGCTCTTCCTAGTAGTGGCACGTCGTGCAATCGGTCGGTGCCTCGTTGTCGCGGTGGCAGTCGACGCAATCGCGCATCTTCAAGTTTCGGACCTGCTCAACGACCTCCATGCTCGCGATGTCGCCGTGGCAAGTCGAACAGGAGAATCCCTGCTGGATATGCGGGGCGTGCACGAACTGCACGTGGTCGGGGAGCCGATGGACTCGCACCCAGTTGATCGGGTCCGGCCCTTCCAGCGGGTCTCCGATCAGTTTGGCAATCTCAGTTTCCGCAGTCGGAGAGTCGGACTCCTCGCCTGTGATCCGGGTGAAGTCGTGGCAGAACTGGCACTGCGCCACAGCGGGCACGCCAGCGGCCTCTTCCGTTGACGCAATGCGGTGGCAGAACTGGCAGTCCAGACCGGCAGTGGTGACGTGCACCGTGTGAGGGAACGCTATCGGCTGCGTCGGACCGTCGCCGAAACCGAGGACCGCGGGAGGCTGCGACCACCAGGCCAGCACGAAGAAGTAGGCCACGAAGGCGAGAACCAGAGCTGCAACGAGACCGATGACCGGAACCGCTATCTTGATCAGGGAGTTACTCATAGCTTGCACGCCAAGAAGCCCCGGCTCTACTGCGCCCCCCTGTAGAAGAGATCAGAGATGAAGTCCAGCCTCTCGATGAAGAGCGAGAGTGCATAGAACCCGAGTAGCAGGAACAGGACTGCTCCCGCGTACAGCGGGATGCGGATACGGCGAGCCACGTGCCCTGGGATGTCCCTCGTGATAGCGAGGGACGGAATCATGCCGTGGGCCAGGAGCATGCACGCTCCGAAGCCAAGGGCCGATCCGAGCAGGAACCACAGCGCTGCGAGGAGGTCAGCCGTCGCCGCCCAGTCAGATGCTGTTATAAACGTGGGGTCTGGGCCGGTCATTTACATCGTCCGAGGGCCTGCGTTTTCAACAGCGTCGCCGGAAGCCCTGCCTGCTTCTGGATTGGGCGGAGAGACGCTGTGCGAACATACCATCGGCGATCCTCCCGCCAGGAAGAGCACGTTAAACCACCTCTAGGGTGGGTGTCAACAGTTTGTGATGAATTTCGCACACGGGTTGGGCAGATGCACTGAGACGCTCGATCCCCGAGACCTCCGGCGTCCCCTCTTCAGTGGATACGGGCACTTGCAATCCCCCGGCATCCGCCTACAATTGTTCGTCGCGGCCAGCTTGGCCGCAGGAGCGCAGCAGACGATGGCAGGCCAGAACGAAGCGACCGCCCGAAACACCGTAACCCGTCGCGGCTTCCTGAAACGCGTTGCTTTGGTAGGCGCGGCGGCCTCCGCGTTGGGCATCCTCTCCAGGGGGCGCATCGGTGGCATCGGACAGCAGGGACGCTCCACTCCTGCCGACCTTCCAGGCGCAGGCTCCATCTTCCAGCCCCGCGGCGACTCGCGGATCCAGCCTGAGCGTTACGAATCGCGCTTATTTTCGTTCATTCGTAAGGAACGCGTCGCAGATACCCCCCCTCACGGCGATTAACATTCCTCTCTTCGTTGACGATGCATGAATCCTCTTATACGATGCACTTGGTTCAACTGATGCTGCACCAGTGCGGGGCAGCACACCGGTAGAGGGCGTACCGGCCAGCAAACCACGCAACGCTTGTGTGCGGAGGGCAGCCTTGGACAACATAGACCGACGGATCATCGAGACGCTGCAGCAGGACGGCCGCGCCTCCCACGCGCAGATGGCCCGCGAGCTGGGGCTGAGCGAGGGAACGGCGCGCCGCCGGTTGGCCAAGCTGTTGCAGGACAAGGTCATCAAGGTCGCCGCGATCCCGGACCCGGAACGTCTCGGCTATCACACGTCCGCATTCATCGGGCTGCAGGTCGACCCCTCGCGGGTCGAGGCCGTAGCCGATGAGCTATCCGAGTTGACGGAGGCGGAGCACGTCTCCATCACCACGGGGAGCTACGATATCTTCATCTGGGTGAACCTGACCAGCTCCGAGGCTCTCGCCTCGTTCCTGCACAACAAGGTGGGCATCGTGCAGGGCATCCGGCATACGGAGACGTTCGTGAGCCTTGAGACGCGCAAGCGCGCCCTCGGCGCTGGGCTCTTGTAGCGGTCCTCTCCGGTTGACACGATTCAGGCCGCTCCGTAGCATGAAATAACCGGGCCGAGGTAGCTCAGTTGGTAGAGCACAGCACTGAAAATGCTGGTGTCCCCAGTTCAAGTCTGGGCCTCGGCACCAGGCTGTAAGGGCCCGGTGCTGGCACGAGCGGAAGTGGCTCAGGGGTAGAGCGTCTCCTTGCCAAGGAGAAGGTCGCGGGTTCAAATCCCGTCTTCCGCTCCAGCTCCAACCTCCAAGGAGTGTGTCCACCCTACGTCTGCGCAGGTTGCTCTCAGCGTGTGCTGCGGGCAGAGTCAGCGCGACGCGCTTCGCTATAATCCGAACCAGAGCCGAAGTGGCGGAATGGTAGACGCGACGGTCTCAAAAACCGTTGAGGGCAACCTCATGCCGGTTCGAATCCGGCCTTCGGCACCACTCCCACAGCCCACGAGCATGCACTAGCAGTGCAGCCGCCTCCCCTACGAGAACCGCTTGCCGTACACGCTCCGGGTGTTGCCCTCGTAGATGGCGCCCCTGTCCTCGTCCGACAGGAAATCGATGTCGTCGATGAGAGGCTTCGTGTTGTCGTACCACTCGCCGGTGCGCGGGTTGTCGGCCGACCCCGCACCCGGACGCTCGGTGCCGAACAGGCAGCGGTCCGTTCCCACGATCTTGAACAGAAGCTCCAGCGACTCCTGGTTGTAGAGGCAGGTGTCGTAGTAGAGGTTCTTCACGTGACGGTCGAACGTCTCCTCCCCGTTCGCGCCTCGCATACGCGCCCGCCAGCGCCCTATCTGGTAGGGGATCGAGCCGCCGCCGTGGCTCATGATGATCTTGAGTCCCGGGAAGTCGTCGAACACCGTGGACTTGGCGAGCGACAGGATGGCGATGCTCTCCTCCGTGATGAAGTGGTTGTGGAACGACTCGCGCAGGTCCTTGCAGCTAGCCGGGTGGATCAGCGCCGGTATGTCTTCTTTCTCCATCTTCTCGTAGAGCGGGTACCAGTACTCCTCGCCCATCGTCGGTGTCGTGTGCTGCCCCTCGCTCGGGTCCGGGTTGATCATGATGCCGATGAACCCCAGGTCGTTGATGCAACGGTCGATCTCTTCGAACGTGTCGGTCACGGGCGCCCCATCGCACTGCGGCAGGCCCGCGACGCCCCTGAACCGGTCAGGCTCGTTCTGCACGGCCAGCGCGATCGCATTGTTGTTCGCCTCGCAGAACCAGTGCACGATCTTGTCCGGCTTCTCTGAGTGCATCAGCGAGTACGGGCGCGGAGACAGGAACGCCATGTCCGTTCCCACGTCGTCCAACAGCTCGGAGTGACTCTTGCCCGCAGTCTTCCAACTGGCAACGGTCTCCGCCGTGACGCCCGGGTGTCCCTTGCCGTGGAACCCGCGCCCGTTGATGAGGAACGCCTGATACTGACCGATCTGCGACCCTGTAACCAGATGCTGGTGCGCGTCGATAATCATCCTCGCCTCCTCTGCGACCTAGTGGCCGCATTATCCTCCAACCGCGCCCCAGCGCAACGTGCTCCCCGAACGACCGATCCGAACGCAGTCACGTGAGTGGAACCTGCCCCTCCTGGAGACTAGACTCGGCAGACCAGTGAGTCTCGGAGGAGGTGCGAGAGCATGACCGATCCCATCGTTGAACGACTTACGAAGTACGCGGCCAGCCTCGGGTACGACGGCTTGCCCCCCGAGGTCGTGCACCAGGTCAAACGGCTCATGATCGATTCACTGGGCTGTGGACTGGCAGCCAGCGATGCCGACCCGGTGCGCGCCGCTCGAGACCTGGCACTCGATGTGCAGGGGGCTTCGCCGGCCACGCTGCTGGGCACCGCCGGCACGACCACGGCGGACATGGCCGCCTTCGTGAACGGCACGATGGTGCGCTATCTGGACTTCAACGACTCCTACAACGGAAAGGACATCGCCCACCCTTCCGACAACATCCCCGCAGTGCTGGCCGCTGCGGAGGCGCACGGAGCGTCGGGCCGGGACCTGATAGCGGCTGTTGCCCTCGCCTACGAGGTTCAGGCTGCATGGGCGGACAGCTTCCAACTCGCATCAGGTGGCGCCTGGGACCAGGCCGCATATGCCGCCATCTCTGCGCCGCTCGGAGCGGGCAAGGTGACAGGCCTCGCGGCGGAACAGCTTGCGGAAGCGCTGCGCATCTCAGTGGTCAGCAGCATGACGCTTGGCGAAGCACGGCGCGGGACCATCTCCCACTGGAAGGCGGCGGCTGTCCCCAACGCAGGCAGGAATGGCGTCTTCGCAGCCATGCTCGCCCAGCGCGGAATGACAGGCCCACCGGAGGTGTTCTCCGGTTCGCACGGGTTCTTCGCAGGAGTGGCTGGCGCCCCCATCGAACTTGAACCACTGGCGAAGGAGGACGGCAACGACCGCGCGTTCCGGCTCATGGAGTCGCGCTTCAAGCGGTTCCCAGCGGGCTTCGTCTCCCAGACTGCGATCGAGGGTGCGATGGAGGCACGCGAGGCGCTCGGTATCGCCGACACGGAGGACATCGCCAACGTCCACATCCGGACATTCGAAAGCGGCAAACGGATCATGGCGGGCGACCCCACCCGCTGGCGCCCTGAAACGCGGGAGACTGCCGACCACAGCATCCCCTTCGTCGTTGCTTGCGCCCTTCGGTTCGGCACGGTCGAGCCCGCGCACTTCGAGGACGACGTCCTGCGTGACCAGGCGTTGCTGGACCTGATGCAGCGCATCGAGGTCGTACAGGACCCGGAGTGTGACGCAGCCTGGCCAGAGGCCATCCTCAACATCCTGACGGTGCAGACCTCCGATGGCCGCCAGCACACGGCGTCCGTTCCCTACTACACCGGGCACTTCAAGAAACCCATGACCGACACCGACATCGAGGACAAGTTCCGGCGGCTCACGACCGGCCTGCTCGATGAGTCCCGCCAGCAGGCAGCCCTGGACCGCCTCTGGCATCTCGAGGAGCAGACCGACCTTGGTCAAGTCATGGCATCGATGGCAATTACATAGGCATCACCAGGACAGCGCTCGGCATTGCGAGCGTCTATAATCACTCCATGCAACAGAAAGAAGTCCGCCTGACCAGCCTGGCCACTTGCGCGGGGTGAGCGGGGAAGTTCAGCCCTGAGGACCTCGGCGAGGTTCTGAGCCACCTTCCCCACGTGCAGCACGATGACTTGCTCGTGGGATTCGACACGAGCGACGACGCAGCTGTCTACCGCCTGACCGACGACATCGCCGTCGTGCAGACGATCGACTTCTTCCCGCCGATCGTGGACGACCCCTATGACTTCGGCGCCATCGCAGCGGTGAACGCCCTGAGCGACGTCTACGCCATGGGGGGAACCCCCCTCCTTGCGCTCAACATCGTCTGCTTCCCCGAGGACCTGCCAAAGGAGGTGCTCGGGCGCATGCTGCTCGGTGGCATGGACGTCGCGAAAGAGGCGGGCATCGTCATCGCCGGTGGCCACACCGTGAAGGACCGCGAGCCGAAATACGGACTGTCGGTTACCGGCATCGTCCGGCCCGACAGCATCGTCACCAACGCCGCCGCAGCGGCTGGTGACGACCTCGTGCTGACGAAGCCGCTCGGCTCGGGGATCATCACGACCGCGGCCAAGGCAGGGGTCACCGATGACGCGACGCTCAACGGCGCTGTCGAGACGATGCGCCAGTTGAACCGCGCCGGCGCCGAGGCCATGGTGGAAGCGGGAGTCAAGTCCGCCACCGACGTCACCGGCTTCGGATTGGCGGGCCATCTGCTCGGCATGCTGAAGGCGAGCGGGACCGCCGCGAAGCTCCGCTTCTCCGACATCCCACTCCTGCCCGGAGTGCGGGAACTCGCCGACCAGGGTGTTGTTCCAGGCGGAACGCGGAACAACCTCGATGCGTTCGACCCGGACATCGCCTGGGGCCCCGATGTCACCGACGAGGAGAAGCTCATCTTCTGCGACGCGCAGACGTCCGGCGGTTTGCTCATCGCCGTGCCGTCTACCTCGACCCAGACAGTCCTGGACGGACTTACCAAGCGGGGGGCTACTGGAGCGGTGATTGGCCGCGTCGTCGCCCCTGAAGACGCCGCCAACACGCTCGAGGTCGCGGCCTAGCGTGAGGCAATCGTTGCCATGAGCACGTATGACCTCCCGCCCGCACCTTCGCGCAGAACAGATGACCTCGTTGCGGAAGCACTGGACGCGGTCGAGACCGTCCTTGCTCTGACTGCCGACCTCAACACCCTCCAGCAGCAGGGCCCCATGATCCCCATCGTAAACCCGGCACTCTGGGAAGTCGGCCACGTGGGGTGGTTCTTCGAGAAGTGGACGCTGCGCAATCTCTACGAAGCGCAGACCAAGATCCCTCAGTCCGATGCTCTCTACGACTCAGCCGCCATCGCGCACGACACCCGCTGGCGGCTGAGCTTCCCTTCCTGGGAGGACACTCGGGCCTTTGCGCGAAAGGTGGCCCACGACGCGACCGGACGCCTCGGACGAGATGAACCGGATGCGCTGGAGCAGTACTTCATCCAACTCGCCACCATCCACGCCGACATGCACGCCGAGGCGTTCACGTATACGCGGCAGACGCTCGGATTCCCCGAACCAGTGCTTCCATCGACGGCTGCTCCCTCACCACAGTCCGATTTCGAACCCCACGACGTCGCCATTCCCGGCGGGACGTTCACGCTGGGCGCCATCGAAGGCGAGCTGCCATTCGTGTTCGACAACGAGAAGTGGGGGCACGAGGTCCACGTCGAGCCGTTCGCGATGGCAGCCACTGCGGTGAGCAACGGCGAGTACCTCCGTTTCGTCGAGTCCGGCGGCTACCGCGACCGCTCATGCTGGACGGACGAAGGATGGTGGTGGAAGCAGGCGCTCGGTGCGGAGCACCCGGTCTACTGGCGCCGCGAGAGCGACGGTACGTGGCTGGTCAGGCGCTACGACGCCTGGGTACCCATCGATCCGCACACCGCGATTATCCACGTGAACTGGCACGAGGCGAATGCCTACTGCGCCTGGGCCGGCAGGCGGTTGCCGACGGAGGCCGAGTGGGAGCTGGCGGCAGCGGGCGGCGCGAATGGTTCCTCGAAGCGTCGCTACCCCTGGGGCGACGGGCCCTCGACAGACGGCCGCGCGAACCTCGATTTCCGAGGCCGGGGCACCGTCGACGTACGCGCGTTCCCCGCGGGAGACACGCCCTTGGGGATCAGGCAGATGTTGGGCAACGTCTGGGAGTGGACCTCGACAGCATTCGGGCCGTACCCGGGTTTCATCGCCGACCCCTACAAGGAATACTCTGAACCATGGTTCAGCGGCCACAAAGTGCTTCGCGGAGGAGCGTGGAGCACGCGCAGCCGCCTGATCCGCAACACCTGGCGCAATTTCTACCCGCCCGATCGTCGCGACGTGATGTGCGGTTTCCGCACCTGCGCGGCCTGACCCTCCGGAGGTATCGCTCGTGTACATCGGCCTCGTGACGCCTGCCCCGCCGTACAGCCGGAACGGCAACCGCGTCACGGCGAACCGCTGGGCCGGGATCCTGCGGAGTCTGGGCCACCGCGTCACCATCAGCCAGACCTACAACGGACAGGACTTTGACCTGCTCGTAGCGATCCATGCGCTGCGGAGTGCAGAGGCCGTCGTGGCGTTCAAGGCCCGCCGACCGGCCAACCCCATCGTCGTACTCCTTGCAGGAACTGACGTCTACGGGCCCCTCTACGAGGAAGGCGGAGGCCCCGTCCTTGACGCGGCAGACCGTCTCGTCACGCTCCAACGCCTCGCCGTCGACGAGCTCCGGCCAGAACACAAGGACAAGGTACGTACCATCGTCCAGTCCGCCAGGCCCACGCCGACTTCAGGCCCGTCACCGAACGCACGTCACTTCGATGTGACCGTCGTGGGGCACCTGAGGCCGGTAAAGGACCCCTTCCTCACAGCCGAAGCAACCCGCCGCCTTCCACGCGAATCCCGCATCCGAGTGCTGCAACTCGGCGACTCGATGGGCTCCGCCATGACCCGTAGAGCAAGTGCATTCGCTGCAAGGAACTCGCGGTACACCTGGATACGCGGCTTGCCCGCGTGGCGCGCCCGGCGGTTGCTCAAGAGGTCTCAGGTGATGGTGATCTCCTCGCTTTCGGAAGGGGGCGCGAACGTCGTCTCTGAGGCTGCGGTCGACGGCGTCCCGATACTGGCGTCCCGGATGCCCGGCAACGTCGGCCTGCTGGGCGACGACTATCCGGGATACTTCCCCGTGGGAGATAGCTCGGAGCTGCGGCGCCTGCTGCTCTGTTGCGAAACCGACCCCACCTTCCTCACCCACCTTCGCGAAGCTGAAGCGCCGCTCCGTTCGCTCCTCGATCCCCAACACGAGTGTGCCGACTGGGCAGCGCTCCTCGATGAGATCGCGCTGGGCGTCAGCTAGCGCGCCAGCCGCCGCATCGCGGCTGACACGATATCGACCCCCAGCACCAGCAACAGGTACCAGATGAGGAGCAGGGTTACGGTCGTGTAGTGGAAGTGGCTCAGGGCGAGCCGGAACTCCATGCCCAGCCCGCCTGCCGCGACGAGTCCGACGACGAGGGTCGTCCGGATGATGACCTCCCAGCGGTAGAAGAGGTACGTGATGAACCGTGGCAGCGCCGCAGGCAGGATGGCGTACGCGATGACCTGGAACCAGCCGGCGCCCGACGTCCTGAGAGCGCGTGCCGGGCGAGTGTCTAGTCCCTCCACCACCTCCGCCGAGAGTTTGCCAAGGATCCCGAAGTTGTGGATCGCGAGCGCCAGCGCTCCGGGAAGGATGCCCGGCGAGAAGATGAACACCAGCAGCATCGCCCATATCAGTTCCGGTACCGAGCGGCTCAGCGCGTAGAAGAGCCGTACGATCCCGAGCCACGCTACCCAGACCGGACTCCGGTAGGGCGCCAGCTCGCCCGACATGACATTGCGCGCCGCGAACATGAACGTAAGCAGTGCCCCGACGGCGGCGATTCCTGCGGCGAGCACGCTCATGGCGAGGGTCGCTAGCGCCAGCCGGCCAGCCTCCGCCCACGCTGCTCCGTCCAGATAGGCAGGCGTCCCCTCACGGCCTTTGCCTGCCAGGTCACCAAGGAACGACCACGCCCGCGAAGCCGTCTCTCCGGAGAAGAAGCCATGGCTAGGCCACGACTGCCCGAAGGCGATGTACGTCCACGAGCAGATGATGAGAACGAACATCGCCAACACGGATCCCGACACGAACGTCAGCCTCAGCGGCCTGCTCTCTGGAGTCTGGGCAGCGGTCGGCGTCGCACTCACGGCGCGAGCCTCCGCCGCACTTGCGAACTCCAGAGGTCCACGAGCACGACCATGCCCACCAGCACCCAGAGGAACGTCCAGACGCGCGAGTACGCAAGGTCTTCGAGCGCGATCTGCACCTGGAACCCCAGCCCGCCAAGCCCGACCCAGCCAAGGACCGCCGCCGACCGTATGCCGCACTCCAACCGGTAGAACGTGTACGAGACCATGTCGGGTAGCGCCATCGGCAACCGCCCGAACAGGAACACCCGCCACTCCGACGCTCCGGAGCGCCGCAGCGCATCGAGGGGCGCCTGTGGCACGTCCTGGAGCAGCTCTGAGTAGATGCGGCCCAGGATTCCTCCGTAGGGGATGCCCAGCGCCAGCACCGCCGCCATCGGCGAGAGGCCTATGGCGGCAACGAACAGGAGCGCCCATACGAGCTCATGGATGGCCCGGAAGAAGGCGAGGACGGCCCGTGCGGCGGCGATCTGGGTGACGGCCCCCAAACGCGAGCGCGCAATGGAGCCGGATGCGATCACTCCCAGCGGGACACCGATGAGCAGGGCGACCGTCAGCCCGGCGACCGCATAGACCAGCGTCTGCCACGCGGCAGCCGCGGCTTTCCTGAGGAGTTCGGGTGAGAGGTCGGGCCGGAAGAGCGCACCGAGCGTCTCTACGATCGCGATCAGACCCCGTGGCCTGAAAACGCCCTCGCTCCAGTCGACGCCCAGCAGGCTCAGCGCGAACGCGCCGATGAGGATGAGGGTGATGGCTCGCCGGCTCTCGATCGCTCGCGGACGCCCCCGGGATGCGGGCGGCTCAGACCTCACTCCGGAGCCCCTCGATCTCGTACAGATCATCAAGCACGTGGTCGCCGATGCTGAACGCGGGCACATCGAACTGCACGAGCCCGTTCCGCAGTCCCACGATGCGGTCGAAGAACTCGCGCGCAAGTTCGATCGAGTGGATGCTGGCGACGAGCGTTTCGCCCTGCTCCTCGGTTACGTCGGTGAGCAGGCGGACCACCTCTCTCGCTCGCGCGGGGTCGAGCGAGGCCACGGGCTCGTCCGCGAGGACGACGGTGGGGCGCTGGACGAGAACGCGGGCTATCGCGACCCGCTGCTGTTCGCCTCCGGAGAGGTGTCCGGTGCGCTGGTGCGCAAGGTGCGTGACGCCGACGCGCTCGAGTGCGTCGAACGCCAGCCGCTGATCGCGGGGCCAGACCAGCGAGAGCAATGACTTGCCGAAACTCCACTCGCCGAGCCTGCCGGCCAGCACGTTGTGCAGCACCGACAGGTTTGGGACGAGGTCGAACTGCTGCGCGATCATGCCAACGAGGCGGGCGAGTTCGCGGCCAGGACGAAGGTTGGCGAGGTCACGCCCGCAGAGCTCGACAACACCGGTCGTCGGGGCGGCGGCGCCCGCCATGAGGCGCAGGAGCGTCGTCTTTCCGGCGCCGCTCGGCCCGATCACGGCCACCCGGGTGCCGCGCTCGACAGCGAAATCCAGCGGCGCCAGCACGGTCGTTTGGCCGTAGCGCATCGAGACGCCGTCGAAGCGGACGGCGGGGACCGCCGTCGCCGCGACTGACGTCTCGCTACTCGATAATGCCGAATTCGCGTGCAGCATCCTCAATCGCTTGGTACCTGTCGTTGCTCGTGCGAACGAACCGTTCGCCATTGAAGGACTCGGCGATCTCCTTCGCCTGCCCGCCCCGGTCAACGTCCACGGTGAGCAGCGCGTCGGTGATGTCATCCAACACGTCCTCGCCGAACTCGTCGGCGATCGCGGGGTGCGCCACCCAGTGGTAGTTGACGTACGCCGGCGTTCGGTAGAACACGTCGACCTTGGACGTGTCGACCTCGCCGTTCGCGACGCGTCTCTCCCACACGGCCTCGCTGAGCGCGCCGGCGTCAAACGAGCCAGCCTCCACGAGCTTCCACGTGGTGTCGTGTGAACCGCTGAAACTGAGGGCGCCCAGCTCCGTCTCCGTGTCGACTCCCGCCTGGCTCAGGTAGTAGCGGGGCATCAGGTGCCCGGAGGTGGAGCTCTCGGAGCCGAACGTCACCGTCTTGCCGCGCAGGTCTTCGAGGCTGCTGATGCCCGAGCCGGGCGCCGCGACGAAGACGGAATGGAACTCGCCGTCGCGCGGGCGGTGTGCGATCGCGTCGGCCTCGGGGACGTTGATTCGTGCCTGCACGCCGGTGAGTGCGCCGTACCACACGAGATGGATGTCGCCCTGCTTGAAGGAGGTGACGACGGCGGCGTAGTCCGCCTGCGGCACGTAGCGCACTTTCAGGCCCGTTTCCTCGGCGAGGTACTCGGCCAGGTTGTTGAAACGCGCTTCCAGCAGGCTCACATCCTGATCGGGGATGCCGGCGATAAGCAGCTCCTGCTCTTCCTCACTCGAACATGCAACCATCACTGCCAGTAAGGCAACGGCCAACACAACGACGATCTTCCCCATGATTCTTTGTAACTCTCCGTCGTTACGTGATGAAGTGCCGGTATGATACCGTCTCGTGATAGCTGGCATGAGAGACGATTACGAATTATCATCGAACCATGGACGTGAGCGCGCTGAGGAGCTTCGTTGCCGTATGCCGTTCCGGCAGCTTCCGGGAGGCAGCCCGTGAGCGGCATGTCAGTCAGCCAGGCGTGAGCCGGCACGTGCAACGGCTCGAGTCAGAGCTTGGTGTGATCCTGCTGGCCCGCCACCGGAAACGCGTGGTGCCAACCGCCGCAGGCAGCAGGCTCTTCGCTTACGCCGTGGACAGCCTTGCTGCACACGACCGCATCATCGAGTCGCTCGCGCGGGATGATGCGGCGGTCAAAGGAGAGCTCCGCATCGCGGCCAGCACCGCGCCGGGCGAATACTTGCTGCCGGGCCTGCTATCGCAGTTCACCGAGATATACCCCCGGGTGCGGCCACACGTTGCCGTCACTGACTCAGCATCGGCGACTGCACAGGTCGTGGATGGCCAGTCCGCACTGGGCTTCGTCGGAATGAAGGTGGCGCACCCGTCTCTCGAATGGACGGTCGTCGCTGAAGACGAATTGGTGCTTGCGGTGCCCGGAAGGCACCCATTCGCTGGCAGGACTTCGGTTGACGTGACCGAGCTGAACGGCCTGCCGTTCATCGAACGGGAGCCCGGGTCGGGCACCTGGACCGGTCTTCGCGGCGCGTTGGAAAGAGCGGGCATCAAGGAGCCCGGGTACATCCCGGTCATGGTCGTAAACTCAACGCACGCGACACTGGCAGCCGTCAACAACGGCTTCGGGTTCAGCATCGTGTCGTCGCTCGCGGTCCACGAGCACGAATTCGACCAGGTCTACCCGGCGCACCTGACCGGCCTCGACACGACGCGAAGCCTGTACATGGTTAGGCGGATCTCGCTCGATTCCTCCGTCGCCCAGGCCTTCGGAGATTGGGTGTCGACCCGCTTCGCAAAGGGGCGCGAGACGATAGAACAGGGGTCAATGCGATGACCGGTCGGTTCAGTGTCACGGTCTGCACTTCCGCGGACGAAGAACGCATGTTGGCGGTGCAGGAGATCGTTCGAGGCCTGACCGCTGAACCGAAGACGCTTAGCCCCAAGTTCCTCTATCACGAGGAAGGCTCCGGCCTGTTCGATGAGATTACGCACCTGGAGGAGTACTACCCCACCCGCATCGAGCGTTCGTTGCTCGATGGCTTTGGCGCCGGGATAGTTCACGATGTCCAACCCCACGAGATCGTCGAGTTGGGGCCCGGCAACAGCGCCAAGAGCGGGACGCTCCTCGGGCCCGCCCTGCAAACCGGAACGCTGAAGCGTTACATCCCGTTCGACATCAGCGAGTCGGCCGTACGGGAGGGTGCGCGAGCCCTGTTCGATATGTACCCGGACCTTGGCGAGATCGCCGCCGTCGTCGGCGATTTCGAGCGCCACCTCCCCGCCATACCCGATCCGCAGGGAACGCGACTCATCGCTTTCCTGGGGTCCACGATCGGAAACCTGCACCCGGCCGAGCGGAGCCGCTTCCTCGAGGAGGTCCGAGCGCTGATGCCCCGGACCGAGGACGCACTCCTCGTGGGTGCGGACCTCGTCAAAGACACACGCATCATCGAGGCGGCCTACAACGACGCCAGGGGCATTACGGCCCTGTTCAACCTCAACTCCCTGAAGGCGGTCAACGATCTGCTGGGCACGGAGATCGACATCAGCCTGTTCAGACACTACGCCTTCTTCAACGCCGAGCACTCGCGGATCGAGATGCATCTGCAGGCCGAGGCCGACGTAGCGTTCACCCTGCCGGCAACCGGCGACGTGGTTCGCGTCCAGGCGGGAGAGACGATCTGGACCGAGAGTTCCTACAAGTTCACGAGGGACAGCTTCGCCGGGGCGCTGCACGACGCCGGGTTTGGCAACGTCCGCTGGTTCACAGACCCCGACGAGATGTTTGCGCTGGTGCTAGCCCGACCGTGATTCGGCGTCATCCGCCGGCGGACGCAGACTTCAAGCGGCGGTACGCAGCCACCACCGCCGCCCACGCCACCTGCGCCTGCTCTGAGCGGATCGCAGTCATCTGCTCACCCGCGCGGTAGCACCACGTCGATACGTTGGCTATCCCTGCTGCGGCCATCGCCTCTGCAGCCTGGCTGATCTCGTACTCCTGTCCGGCAGGTATCGAGAACGCCTGAAGCCACGCCATAGGCTCCTGCCCGGATTCGCCGCATGCGGCGGCGACCACTGTGCACGCGTCGTACACGTACGGGGAGACGGCCTGCCCGTGCGCTCGCCACAAGGGCGACACCGCGATTACGTCAGCCGCCCGGGCAGCCGTCATCTGCTCCGGAAGGCTTGCCCCGGGGAGCACACCAACTGCAGTGCGCAGGCCAAGACCACGGGCGCTTCCGCACGCGTCCTCTATCAAGCGGACAAGACCCCGCTGCAGGGTTGTCCGTCCGCCCACCCGGCCTGCGCTCCCCGGCTCATCCGCTGTGGAAAAGACAGATTGCGCTTCCTGGCAGCCATCGCAGACGCAAGCCTCCATGGCAGGAACCAGCGGGTCGTCGAAGAACACAGCGTCGGCGCCCGCTCTGGCAGCCGCCTCGACCCAGGTCTGAAGCAACTCACGGAAGGCGGGCGCGTTGGGACAAGCCACGGGGATTCGCCCCCCATCAGGTCGGACCTGCCAGGCTTCGGGATGCCGGAGCAGGAGATCGCTGAACGCCTCGCCTGCGAAGAGGCCACCAAGCCCCCAGCAGTCCAGCCATGCCTCGAGCCCGGCCTCATGAGTGGCGTCCACCAGGGCCCTGATCTCACCGGAGTGGAAGGCGAGGTCGTACTCGCTGAAGGTATGGACGACGTAATCGCACCCGGCTTCGACGATCTCAGGAAGGTCCCGTTCCGCGTAATGCCGGACGAACCGGTTGCCGAGATACGTGACGCCGAGTTGCATACGCGCGGCCCCGCGCTACTCGACGGTGACGCTCTTCGCCAGGTTACGCGGCTGGTCGACGTCGTTGCCCAGCAGGTCCGCCATCCGGTAGGCGAACAACTGCAGGGGTACGACCGCCACCATCGGCTGTAGCAGAGTTGGACACTCCGGCATCCACAGCACGTCGTCCGCGTACGCCGTGGTCTCGGCGCTCCCGGCCGTTGCCGCGGCAATGACATTCCCCCCGCGAGCGCGCACCTGCGACATGCTGATGAGCATCTTCTCGTACAGCACGTTGCGTGGCGCGACCGCGACCACCGGCGTCTCCTCGTCGATGAGCGCGATGGGGCCGTGCTTGATCTCCGCGGCGGGCATGCCCTCCGCGTGGATGTAGCTCGTCTCCTTCATCTTGTACGCGCCCTCGCGCGCCACTGGCTCCATGAGCCCGCGTCCCAGGAAGAGGAACCGCCGTGCGTTCATGTAACGCCGCGCGACCTCCTCCACATCTCGTTCCGCCATCTCGAGCGCGGCTCCGAGCAAGGCTGGCAGGCGCGTGATCTCCTCCACCGAACGCGCCGCGCTCTCCGCGTTCAGCGTGTCGCGCTGTTGCCCCAGCGCGCAGGCCGCGAGATACATCACAACCATCGAATTGACCATCGTCTTCGTCGACGCGACACCAACCTCGTGACCCGCGTGCATAAGCAGCGGATACTCCACGGCGCGGGTGGCCTCGCTCTCCGGAACGTTCGTGATCACCGCGGTCCGCGCCCCGCGCATCCGCGCCTCATGCAGCGCCTGCAGCGTGTCCGCCGTCTCGCCAGACTGCGTGACGCCCACGACCAGCGTGTGCCGGTCCAGCACAGGCTCGCGGTGGAGGAACTCAGCGGCGTTCTCTGCCCACGCCGGGATGCGGGCGAGCGTCTCCGCGTAGCGTGCGCCCACCATGCCCGCATGGACGCTCGTGCCCATGCCCAGGAACAGCACACGGGTCAGCGCCATCGCCTCTGCGTCGGTGAAGGGCAGCAGCAACTCGTCCAGTTGCGCTTCACCCTGTGAGAATGCGATGCGTCCATGCAGCGCGCTCATCGCGGACTCCGGCTGCTCGTGTATCTCCTTCAGCGTGAAGTGCTTGTAGCCGCCCTTGGCCGCAGCTCCTCCGCTCACACCCACCGGGCGCAGCGCGCGCGTGGACGCGCGGCCGCCCAACGTCCGAAGCTCGAAGCCTTCCGGCCGCACCACTGCCGACTCGCCCGGCTCCAGGAAGATCGCAGTCGACGTATAGGGCGTCAGCGCCGGCAGATCGCTCGCGATGAGCATCTCGCCGTCCCCCGAGCCCACGGCGATGCCGCCCGCATTGCCTATGCGAGCGACAACGATTGTCTCCGGCGTTCGTGCGTGCATGCACGCTATCGCATGTGCGCCGCGCAGCCGTCCTGCAGCGAGACACACCGCCTCCTCGAACGGGAGCCCGTCCGCCATCAGCTCCTCGATCGTGTGGGGGATGATCTCGGTGTCCGTCTGCGAATGGAACTGGTGGCCGTTCGCGATCAGTCGCGCTTTGAGCTCGGCGTAGTTCTCGACGATGCCGTTGTGGACGACCACGATTTCGCCGGTGCCGTCCGTGTGCGGGTGCGCGTTGATGTTGGAGGCGGGGCCATGCGTGGCCCACCGCGTGTGGCCGATGCCCTGCCGTCCGGTGACGGGTTCGTTCTCCACCAGCCGCCGCAGATTGTCCAGCTTCCCCGCCGCCCGCCGTATCGAGAGGTGCCCGAAATCGTCGACAACGGCGACACCTGCGCTGTCGTACCCGCGATAGGAGAGCCGCGTGAGCCCATCCAGCAGGATGCTGGAGGCGTCACGAGGACCGGTGTATCCGAATATCCCGCACATACGACAGAGAGGAGTGTAGCACTCCGCCCGCCACCGCTGGGTGAAGGCGTTGGTTCCCTCCCCCTCGATGCTTGATCCCTTCCCCCTCGATGGGGGAAGGTCAGGATGGGGGTGATGGGAGCGAGCCCCTTGCCATACTACGCACAACGCCATCTGCCCCTTGTGCGAGCGAAACGCCCCTGCGTACCCTATTCCTAGGCCGCCGACCTCCGCCTTTGCGCCCCACGGAAGACCCTGTTGCAGATCGTTGCATTCCCGTTGCTCTTCCGTTGCTTTCCGTCCGCATCACCGGTGCGGGTCGCAGCCCGCTTGTTGCAATAAAGGGCCCGAACCACGAGAGAAGAACGCCTGATGCAGCAGAAAGCAACAGAAAACAGAAAAACGCGCCTTCACGCCCCTCAGCAGTCCTTCGTCCCGAGGTTGGCGATTGAGGTCGGTAGGGTTACTATCCTGGCGGCGCGCTATGGAGAATCCCCCCATGTGGGACTCCATTCGACGGGATAGACCCGGCGTCCGTCAGCCGGACGCCGCTGGCCCAGGTGGCCTTGAGGAGGGCAACATGGCACGAGGTCCAGTGATCGACGCGGACGGCCACATCCTGGAGCGCTCCCAGGATGTGTGGCGGTACATCGAGCCGCCATTCGATAAGCGTGGGGGCGGTCTCTGGCCGGGAGGTCATCCGTGGGATGCCGAGCTGGCCGGGACGCTGACCAACCACGATTACAAGGACGGAGGTCTGGAGCCCGAGCGCCAGGTCGAGACGTGGCTGCGCATCGCTGACCGGGAGAACATCGAAACCGCGGTCCTCTTCCCCACCGGCTCCGGACACGTCGCCTACATCCCCGAGCCCGAGTGGGCGATCGCCGTCTCGCGCGCGACCAACACCCACTTCGCGACTGACTACGGCGCAGCATCGCCGCGCCTCCGCCCCGTCGGCGTCCTGCCCATGCGCGACCCGCATGCAGCAGCGGAAGAGCTCCGCCGTGCGGTTACGGAGCTTGGGCTGGTCAGCTTCGAGATCCTCTCACAGGGGCTTACCCTGGGATTCGGCGACCCCTTCTATGACCCCATCTTCGCCGAAGCCGAGCGCCTTGGCGTGCCGCTCTGCATACACGGCACACGCTCCAGGCCCGAGGAGGTGGGCGCCGACCGGTTCAAGACGTTCGCCGAGGTGCACACCTACGTCTTCCCCGCGTCCGTCACCCTGCACTTCGTCAGCGTCATGGCGAACGGGGTGCTCGAACGCTTCCCGAAGCTGAAGCTCGCCTTCCTGGAGGTCGGCGCGACGTGGTTGCCCTACTGGCTGGACCGGCTGGACGAGCACTGGGAACTCCGCGGCGCGGTGGAGTTGCCGTACGCCACGAAACGGCCAACGGACGTCTTCCGCGAGCACGAGATCTACGTGAGCGTGGAGCCGGAGGAGACGTTGCTCTCCCAGACTATCGAACACCTCGGAGACGACCACTTCCTGTTCGCATCCGACGTCCCGCACTGGGATGCCCGGTTCCCCGAGAACCTCGAATACCTCGAGTCTCGGCAGGACATCCCTGCAGCGAGCCTCCGGAAGATCACGTACGACAACGGGAAGCGCCTCTTCGGGCTCTAGCCTTGCCTCAACGCTGAGGGACGGCCTTCGGCTCCACGGGCTGCAGCACCCCGATGTACGGCAGGTTGCGGTAGCGCCCGCCGTAGTCCAGCCCGTAGCCGATGACGAACTCGTCCGGCACCTCGAAGCCAACGTAGCCTATGGGCACGTCCGCCATCCGGCGCACGGACTTGTCGAGCATCGTGCAGACGCGCACACTCGCGGGGCCCTTCGCCTGCAGGTACTCCAGCAGGTAGCGCAACGTGAGTCCGGTGTCCACGATGTCCTCGACGATGATCACGTGCCGCCCCTTGAGCTCAGTCATCACGTCGCGGATAACGTCGATGCTCTTCTCCCGCTCCTCGCCGTAGTGGGTGATCTCCATGAACTCGACCTGCACCGGCAGGTTCATGGCCCGCATCAGGTCCGCCATGAACACGACCACCCCTCGGAGGATGCCGATGAGCACCGGCTCCTCCCCGGCATAGTCCTCCGTGAGCTGAGCGCCGAGTTCCCGTACGCGCCTCTGCACGGTGGCCTCATCGAACAGCACACGCTCCGTCCCCTCGACCGATACCTCCGAGAGTGGCCCGAAACCGTACTTGCCCATCAGCCGCATCAGGTCGCGCCGGTAGAGCAACTGCACGTTCACCTCCGGATACATCTCCCGCACATGCCGGAGCTTCCGGTTCTTCTGGGTGACCAGGTTCTGCTTCATCGTGGTCAGCTCGAAGTACTGGTCGTACTCCGGCAGGTAGAAGTCCGGCGTGAACATCTCCACGACACGGCTCCCATCCCAGCGCAGAGGGAAAGAGCGAGGCTCGTAGAGGTAGTTGATGTGGTAGTAGTCGAGAAGGTCGGCGAACTCCTTCTCGCTCGGGTGCATGAAGGCCTTGGTGGGAGCCACCTCGTCCGTGTCACGACGGCTGCCACGACGCCCTCTCCTCCCTCCGCCTGCGTCCCGGTCCCGTTCTGTCGCTCGCGGTTCATTCGATGGGGGAGGCATTCCAAGCGCAGCGCGTTCCGCGGTTTGCCTGCCCCGGCCGCGACGACGTGATGGGGTTCGTTGCCCTTCGCCAGGACCAGCGTCTTCCGCTGGAGGCTCGCTCACCTCCTCGGGTGGCTGCGCGGCAGCGATGCCGGGCGAACGGCGTCCGCGACGACGCGTCGGCTCCCTCTGCGGCTCTTCAGAAGCAGTGTCCTGCGCAGGCGATTCGCTTGGCTCATCGGAAGCAGGTGCTCCAGCTATCCCGGGTGAACGACGCCCACGGCGGCGCGAAGGTGCGCGCTGCGGTTCCTCGGCAGCAGCATCGTCTGTAGGCGCTCCGTTCACTTCCTCCGAAACAGGTGCGGCAGCTATGCCGGGCGAACGACTCCCGCGGCGACGCGTGGGTGCGCGCTGCGGTTCCTCGGCAGCAGCATCCTCTGCAGGCGCTTCGCTCACTTCCTCCGAATCAGGTGCAGCAGCTATGCCGGGCGAACGACGTCCGCGCCGACGCGTTGTAGCCCGCTGTGGTTCCTCGGGTGCGGTGTCGTCCTGCGCAGGCGATTCGCTTGCTTCATCGGACGGCTGCGCGGCAGCGATGCCAGGTGAGCGACGCCCGCGACGCCGCGCAGGCGCGCGCTGAGGTTCTTCCGAAGCGGCCGATGATTCGTTCACCGCATCGGTCGTAGGCGCGCTTTCGGTTGTGGCGTCCGCAGTACTGCCACGTGTGGCCCTGCGCCGTCGAGGGCGCGGTTCCGGGTCCTCGGGGGGGTCTGCCTGCTGGGGATCCTGCACCATCTCGTCAGACCTCTCGTTCCAGGTTTGTCAGATTCATAGCGTGGAGTGCTGCTCTTCCACCCGTAGTGCGCCACGTACGTATTCCGCGGTGGTCGCAACGTTGTAATCGGACCCGCCCAACACCAATGCCTCGACCGCCGCGCGAGCCGTGTCCATGGAGGTATAGCACGGTATCCTGCGCTCCGTCGCTGCGCGGCGTATCTCGAACCCGTCGCGCAATGCCTGTGCGACCTCTTCAACCGTGTTCAACACGGCGTCCACCGTCCCATCCGCCACCACGGAGTAGGCGTTGGGGTAAGGCTCAGCCGCCTTGTTCACCTCGGTGACCGTCAGACCTAGCCCGCGCATCAGCGCGGCTGTGCCGTGTGTTGCATACAGTTCATAGTCCATGGAACCCAGCATCTTCAACCACGCAACGGCGTCAGATTTGTCCCTGTCCGCAATGGTGATGAGGATGCGACCGGAAGGCGGCAGCATGAGTCCCGCTGCCATGAGCGCTTTCGCCACCGCGGGCCGGGTGCTCACGTCTATCCCCATCACCTCCCCGGTGGACTTCATCTCTGGACCCAGATACGTGTCCACTCCCGCAAGCTTGGACATGGAGAATACCGGCGCCTTCACACTGGTCATGGGCGGGTCCGGCTGCAGTCCGCCGGTGTAGCCCTGCTCTGCTATAGAGTGCCCGAGCATCACGTTGGTCGCCAGTTGCACCATCGGGATGCCCGTAACCTTGGAGATGAACGGCACCGTACGGCTCGACCGTGGATTGACCTCGATGACGTACACCGACGACAGCCCGCTGTCGGCGGCAACCGTCAGGCCGAACGGTCTGCTCTCGTCCACGATGACGTACTGGATATTCATCAGGCCGCGCACACCAATGGCGAGCCCGATGCGTGCGGTGTAGTCGACGAGCAGGTCCCGTTCGTGCTCCGATATCCCTTCCGCGGGGTAGACCGCCATCGAGTCCCCGGAGTGGACGCCCGCGCGCTCGATATGCTCCATGATGCCGGGGATCAGCACCTGCTCGCCGTCCACGACCGCATCCACCTCCACCTCACGTCCCTGCAGGTACTTGTCGATCAGGATGGGGTGGCCCGGCGCGGCCTCGAATGCGCGCGACAGGTAGCGCCGGAACTCCGTCATGTTGTCCACGATCTCCATCGCCCGACCACCGAGCACGTAGCTCGGCCTCACCACCAGCGGAAAGCCGAGCCGCTCCGTTATCGCGTTCCCCTCGTCGAGCGAGGTCGCCGTGTCGCCCATCGGCTGCGGTATGCCGAGGCTCTCCATGAGGTTGCCGAACCGCTCGCGGTCGGAGGCGATGTCTATCGCGTCCGCGGACGAGCCGAGGATGGGCAACCCCACCGCGCCGATCGACTGGCTCAGGTTGATAGCGGTCTGCCCGCCGAACTGCACGACCGACGGCGGGTACTCCCCGCCTACGCCCTCGTTCTCGATGATGTCGCGGACGCTCTCCTCATCGAGCGGTTCAAAATAGAGGCGGTCGCTCGTGTCGAAGTCGGTCGAGACCGTCTCCGGGTTGGAGTTGACCATGATGGAGTTGACGCCCGCGTCGTCCAGCGCCCACGCCGCGTGGACCGAGCAGTAGTCGAACTCGATGCCCTGTCCGATGCGTATCGGCCCGCTGCCGATGACCACGGCCTTGTCTCCCTGAAGCGGCTCCGCCTCGTTCTCCTGTTCGTAGGTGCTGTAGAAGTACGGCGTCACCGCCTCGAACTCGGCGGCGCAGGTGTCCACCATCTTGTAGACCGGTCGCAGACCGAACTCCTGCCTGATTGAGCGCACTTCCTCGTGCGTACGGCCTATGAGCGCAGCGATGACCTCGTCCGG
This sequence comes from SAR202 cluster bacterium bin16, assembly GCA_002238425.1. Lineage (GTDB taxonomy): Bacteria > Chloroflexota > Dehalococcoidia > Lucifugimonadales > Australimonadaceae > Bin16. The sequence goes on from MPMJ01000001.1 coordinate 107,440, forward strand.
CATCCCCAGGCGCTTGGCATCCCACAGCAGGTCGCGGGAAAGGGATTCGGAGCGCAGCCGCTCCTCCATGCCGATGATCCGCAGGAGGCCGTGCAAGAACCACGGGTCGACGTGCGTTGCCTGCGCCAGCGCGTCTGGCGTCATGCCTCTGCGGAGCGCCGCTGCCATCGCCCACAGACGCTCATCCGTCGGCTCGAGCGGAAGTTCCTCGGCTGCGAGCCCGTCCCACTCCGGCGACTCCCACAGCAGCGTGCGGCCACCGAGCTCTATCGAGCGCACCGCCTTCTGCAGCGCAGCCTCGAACCCCCGGTCGATCGCCATCACCTCGCCCGTCGCCTTCATCTGCGTGCCGATGGCGCGGTCGCCCCGTGCGAACTTGTCGAACGGCCAGCGCGGCGACTTGATGACGCAGTAGTCCAGCGCAGGCTCGAATGCGGCCCTCGTGCGCTGCGTCACCGCATTCGGGATCTCATCCAGCCTCCGCCCGACCGCGATCTTGGCCGCAACGCGGGCGATGGGATAACCCGTTGCCTTGGACGCCAGCGCGGATGAGCGGCTCACGCGCGGGTTCACCTCGATGACGAAATACTGCATCGGGTCGGGTACGCCGCCCGGCAGCACCTCGCCGACGGTCGGATGCGGCGACAACCCGAACTGGATATTGCATCCGCCCTCGATGCCCAGTGCCCGGATGATGCGGATGCTCGCGGAGCGGAGCATCTGGTACTCCTTGTCCGAGAGCGTCTGGCTCGGCGCGATGACGATGCTGTCTCCGGTGTGGACGCCCATCGCGTCCAGGTTCTCCATGTTGCATATCGTGATGCACGTGTCGGCGGCGTCGCGCATCACCTCGTATTCGACCTCGCGCCAGCCGCGCATCGAACGCTCCACCAACACCTGGTGGATGGGGCTGGCCGCGAGCCCGCTCGTGACCACCGTCTCCAACTCCTCCATCGTCGTGGCGAATCCCCCGCCCGTGCCGCCCAGCGTGTACGCCGGCCGCACCACCAGCGGCAGACCCAGCTCGCGCCCCACCCGCATCCCTTCTTCCAGCGAGTTCGCAATCTCGCTCGGCGGGGTGGGTTCTCCCAGTCGGTTCAGCAGGTCACGGAAGAGCTCCCGGTCCTCTGCCGTCTTAATCGTCTCGATGGAGGTGCCGAGCAGCCGGACGTCGTACCTGTCGAGCACACCCGCCTCATGCAGCGCGACCGCCAGGTTCAGCCCCGTCTGCCCTCCGAGCGTCGGCAGCAGGCCCTCTGGACGCTCCCGCGCGATGATGCGCTCTATCACCTCGACCGTCAGCGGCTCGATGTAGACCGCATCCGCCACCCCGTCGTCCGTCATGATGGTCGCAGGGTTGGAGTTCACGAGGACGACGGAGATGCCCTCCTCGCGCAGCGACTTGCACGCCTGTGTCCCCGCGTAGTCGAACTCGGCCGCCTGCCCGATGACGATCGGCCCGCTGCCGATGACGAGCACCTTGTGGAGTCCGTGGGTAGCGCTCACGAGGCAAGCCGTCCAGGTTGATACAGGCGTATCCCCGGGATGCGGTCGAAGTCGCTGTCCCGTGTGTACACTTCGTGTCCGCCCTCAATAGCAAGAGTGGCGATCAGGGCGTCTGCCATGTGGACGGTGGTCCCCTTCGCGCGCAACTGTCTCTCGATGTTGCCGCAGTTCATCCAGGTCTCCTTCGTTACCTCCACGTACGGGAGTTCACTCATGAGTCCAGCCAGCAGGTGGTATTCGCGGTCGGACCGCACGCCGCGGAGCACCTCAGCGAGAACCACCCCGGTCATTATCACCTCGTCCCCCTCCAACAGATTTCTGAGGACGTCCTGAACGGGAGAATTCTTGGAGCGAAAGTACTCGATCCATACTGAGCTGTCCGCGATAACCATGCGACTTCCCTCTCATTGACCGGTTCTTGCCGACCGTCGGCCTATGCCGTGGAGCCGCTCCTGCCGTTCAGTGGCCATCCTCCGCCGCTCTTCTCTGTCATCCACGATGTCTATCTGACCCGCAAGTGCGATGAGTTCCCTGACAGCCTCGGACCGAAGGTACGCTTGAAACGCCTTGTTCGCTGCCCTGCTCCGGTTCTTCTCTCCGGTACGCTCAACCACCTCGCGGAGGAGCCGCTCATCTATGTCGAGTGTTGTCCGCATCTCGCGTCTCCTATGTTCAAATGAATCAATGCAGCGCACCAATAATTCGCATCAGAATACCACATCATTTCACCATGTCCAGGAAGCGGTCGAAGATGTACTCGTTGTCGAGCGGCCCCGGCGACGCCTCCGAGTGGTACTGGATGGTGAGCACCGGCAACTCGCGGTGCCGGATGCCCTCTATCGTCCCGTCGTTCAGGTTCCGGTGCGTCACCTCGATGGCGCCCGGCAGCGCGTCGTCGGACACGGCGAACCCGTGGTTCTGTGCGGTGATGTAGACCCGCCCGGTGGCGGTGTCCTGCACCGGATGGTTTCCCCCGCGGTGACCGAACTTCAGTTTGTACGTCTCCGCGCCAAGCGCGCGGGCGATGATCTGGTGCCCCAGGCAGATGCCGAGCGCAGGCACCCGTTCGATGACCGCGCGTGCCGTCCCGACGGTAGGAGCGTTATGCACCGGGTCGCCCGGCCCCGGCGAGAAGACGACGCCGTCCGGGCTGTCGCGCAATACCTCGTCCGCCGTGGCCGCTGCGGGTTGCCCCCCACCCCGCCACCCCCCCGCCGCCGTGGCCCCCGGCGGATGCACCCGCACCCGGCCCCCGCGCTGCGTCAACAGCCGCAGGATGTTGTACTTCACGCCGCAGTCCACCACCGCGATGCGCCTGCTGCCCTCACCGCTCCACTCATACGCCTCCTCCACCGTCACGCGGTCGACGAAGTTCACCGTGTCGTACGAAGGCAACGACGCCAGTTCACGGAGCGCCGCCTGGGGGTCGCGCGTGGTCAGCACGCCCATCATCACTCCGTGGGAGCGGATGCGCCGGGTGATGGCCCGCGTGTCCACGCCCCAGATGCCCGGGACACCCTCGTCGGCGAGGTACGTGTGGAGCGTGCGCGTCGAGTCGTAGTGGCTCGGCGTCGACGAGTGCTCGCGCACCACGAACGCCGCAACCTTGATGTCCTTCGATTCCGAGTCCGAACCGTTGATGCCGTAGTTCCCCTGCATCGGGTACGTCGGCACGAGGATCTGCCCTGCGTAGGAAGGGTCGGTCAGCATCTCCTGGTAGCCGGACATGCTCGTATTGAAGACCACCTCGCCAAAAGCATCGCGCTCGGCCCCGAATGCATAGCCCTCGTACACGGTCCCGTCGCTCAGCACGAGATATGCCGCCGTCACTGCCCCGCCTCCCCGAACGCGATCTGTCCGCCTGCGATAGTCATCCTCACCCTGCCCTGCAGTGTTTGTCCGGCCAGCGGCGTGTTCTTCCCCTTCGACGCGAACCGGCTCACGTCCACCGTCCAGCGCTCCTCCGGGTCGAACAGCACGATGTCCGCGGGCGTACCGGCAGCCAGCGAGGCCAGGTTCGCGAATCGCTCGCCCAGCACCGACGCAGGCCCTGTCGTGAGGCGCGCAACGAGCGTCGGCAGGTCTATCGCGCCCGACCGCACGAGGCTCATCAGCGAACCGAACGCCGTTTCGAGCGTGGAGATGCCGACGGCCGCCTCGTCGAACGGCGTCGCCTTGTCCCCGAACGTATGAGGAGCGTGGTCGGTCGCCACGGCGTCTATCGTGCCGTCGCACAGCCCTTCCACTAGAGCTTCGCGGTCGGTGCGCGACCGCAGCGGTGGGCTGACCTTGGCCCGCGTTTCATACGCGGCGAGCGTGAGCGGTCCGGCGATGCCGCCCGCCGTGCCGTTCACGCCAAGCACCCACTCGTCTGTCATCGTCAGGTGATTGGGCGTTACCTCGGCCGTGACGCGCAACCCGCGACGTTTGGCCATACGCACCATCTCGACGCCGCCCGCCGTGCTGACGTGCGCAACGTGGAAGTGCCCGCCGGTCAGGCCGAGCAGTGCGATGTCCCGCGCGACGAGCGATTCCTCCGCAGCCGACGGATACCCCGCGAGTCCCAGTCTCGAGGCGACCGCCCCCTCGTGCATGCCCAGCCCCGCCGTGATGGAGTGGTCCTCGCAGTGGTCCATCACCGGCAGGCCGAGTTCGCCCGCGTAGAGGAGCGCATGCTCCATGAGCAGACCCGTTGCGACCGGGCTCCCGTCGTCGGTGAACCCGACGACTCCCGCCTGCGCAAGCTCCTCCATGTCTGTCAATTCGACGCCCTTGCGTCCCCGCGAAACTGCGCCGAACGCCAGCACCCGCACGGGTCCGGCCTCTTTCGCACGGTGCGCGATGAAGTCAACAACCGCCGCCGTGTCTATCGCCGGCGACGTATTCGGCATCGCGCAGACCGTCGTGAATCCTCCGGCTGCGGCAGCCGCGGTACCCGTCTCGATGGACTCCTTGTCCTCGAACCCTGGCTCGCGCAAGTGCGCGTGCAGATCGATGAACCCCGGCGCGGCAACGAGCCCCTTTCCGTCTACGACGAGCGCGTCCGCGGGAGTCGTCTCCGGCGCATCCGCGATGACGCCGTCCCGCATGAACAGATTGCCCGTGCCATCTGAGCCCGAGACCGGGTCGATGATGCGTGCGTCCGTGATGAAGATGGGCCTGCTCACTCCGCCGCCTCTTCCTGCCCGCCGGTCAGCAGTTGGTAGAGCAGCGCCATCCGCACCGCGACGCCGTTCGTCACCTGCTCCTCGATCTGCGAGCCCGGCCCGTGCGCGAGCGACGACGCGATCTCCACGCCCTCGTTCATCGGCCCCGGATGCATGAGCAGCGCGCCCGGCTTCGCCCTGCGATAGCGCGCCTCCGTGACCTGCCACCGCCGCGTATATTCGCGCATGCTCGGCAGCATGCCTGCGCCCTGGCGCTCCTGCTGGATGCGCAGCGCTATCACCGCGTCCGCGTCTTCCATCGCACGGTCGAGGTCGTGCTCGACGCTCACGTCCGGCAGACTCTCCCCTTCCCCACTACGCAGCAGGTCCAGCGGGATGAGCGTCGGCGGACCGCACAGCACAACCGACGCGCCTAGCGCTTGCAGGCCGAACACGTCCGACCGCGCAACGCGGCTGTGCAGCACGTCGCCAACGATGACGACGCGCTTGCCCTCGAGTTCGCCGATGTGGTGGCGCATCGTCATCAGGTCGAGTAGCGCCTGCGTCGGGTGCGCGTGGCGTCCGTCGCCCGCGTTCACGACGCCCATCCGTTGAAGGTTGCGCGCCAGGAAGTACGGCGCGCCCGAGTGCGGGCTCCGGATGACGATGAGGTCTGCCTGCATCGCCTGAAGCGTGAGCGCCGTGTTCAGCAACGATTCGCCCTTCTCCGCGCTGCTGCCGGAGCCGCTGATGTTGATGACGTCTGCGCTCAGCATCTTCCCCGCCTGCTCGAACGACACCCGCGTCCGGGTGCTCGGCTCCAGGAAGAGCGTCAGCACCACCTTGCCCCGCAAGGACGGCGCCTTCTTGATGCTCCTGCTCAGCAATTCGCGCATCGCTTCCGCCGAGTCCAGCAGCGCTGTTATCTCGTCACGCGAGAAGTCGTCCAGGTCCAGCACGTGCCTGCGACGATGCGGTGCCTCCGCCTGAGTCACGACCGCGCTCTGTTCCTGTGCGTGCGTCATCATGTCGACACCGCCTTCGTGCGCTCGACGATCCCCACCTCTTCCACGCCGTCGATCTCGCTGACCCGCACCTCCACGATCTCGTCGAGCGACGTGGGAACGTTCTTCCCCACGTAGTCGGCCCGGATGGGTATCTCGTGGTGCCCGCGGTCCACCAGGACGGCGAGCTGCACGATGCGCGGCCTCCCGAGGTCCATCAGGGCATTGAGCGCGGCGCGGGTTGTGCGCCCGGTGAACAACACGTCGTCCACCAGCACTACCGCCTTGCCCTCGATGCCGGAGGGCATCTCGGTGGGACGCACGAGGGGCTGCGGACGGCTCGTCAGGTCGTCGCGGTACAGGTTGATGTCCAGCGCGCCGACCGGAACGCTCGCGTCTTCGAACGAGGCGATGGCGTCGGCGATGCGCCGAGCGAGGGGCACCCCCCTGCGCCGTATCCCCACCAGCGTCAGACCCTCGAGTCCCTTGTTGGACTCGACGATCTCATGCGCGATGCGCGTCAGCGCCCGCCGCATCTCCTCTCCGGTGAGGATGAGCCGTCCTTCTGCCAAGAAAAAACCTCTCGCCCGCTGGCAAGAGGTCCCGTCTCATACACCGGGACGTATCCGCGTCCCGAGTCTCACGTTACCTTACCTTGCCAGCCTCACGGGACTGGTTTAAAGGTCGGTTGCGGTGCAACACCGCACCGGAAGTATAGGCGGCGCAGCCCAGCGCTGCAACCGCCCGCCCCACGTGATGCGTGGTGAAAGCAGGGTCCTCCCTCCCTTGAGAAGAGGGGGTGGCGGTGACCGGCAGGGAGGTGTGGGGAGTTCTGGTGTAGGGGCACCTCTTGTGGGTGCCCTGCCCGGGGCAATGCGGAGGAATACCCCTTTCACGCGGTGTGGCGGTCTCCCCCACAAGCGCTCCGGGCGGGTGGGTGGGAAAGGCTGCGCCCGCCCAGCGGGACGACGCGCCGTCCCTAGTTCTCGGAGAAGCCGTGCGAGGGCCGGCGTCGACTGCGCCGCTCCAACTGCTTGCGGGCGTCCTTCAGCAGTTCCAGCTCATCCCAGAGCCGGTCGAACGCCGGCTGCTCCAGTAGCTTCTGCTGCACTCCGAGGTTGCCCTGGAATATCTGCGCCACCTGGTACGAGAGCACCTCCGGGTCGTCCGGGAAGTTGACCTCCCGCACGTAGCCGCCGCGAGAGGCCACAAGCTGACGCACGAACGAGGCAGCGTCGAAGCGCACGTTCTCGACTAGCGATGGGTCCACCATCTCGTGGCTTTCGTCTTGCAGGTACTCCACGTCGGCTGCGAGGTAGGCGTTGTCGCGCAGGAACTCCCGCACCTTGAATCGGCGACCGCCGACCGCAACGACGCTCAACCGGCCTCCTCCTGCCTCGCTCGTCGTCATGATGTGCGCGGTCGTGCCGGTCTCGAACGGCGTTACCTCGCTCGTCCCCACTTCGCCGCCTTCCCTGAGCAGCAACACGCCGAACGGTTCGTCGTTCGACAGGCACTCGTCGGTCAACTGGAGATACCGTGGCTCGAACACGACGAGCGGCAACTCCATCCCCGGGTACAGAACGACGGCCTGCAGGGGAAAGAGGCGGAGATAACCGGTTTCAGGGCTTTCGGCCATGCCGAGAGTGTACAGACGCAGCCTCGTGCGTCAACCGCCCTTGCCCCCGGATCACTGGTCCCCGACGGTGCGAACGTTGATGTCGTTCGGTATGCCGCCCGCGCCGATGCGCGTCGCCCCGAACACGACCACGCGGTCGCCCGGGGCGACAGCGCCGCGTTCGCGGAGCGTGGTGAAGGCCTGCAGCACGCGCGTCTCGGTGCGGTCGGAGAGGTCCGCATGGATGGGGCGCACACCGTAACAGAGCGCCAGCCCGTTGCAGACCGCAGGGTCGGGTGTGAATGCGTAGACGGGGGCCTTCGGCCGCAGGTGGGAGATCGTCTTCGCTGTGTGGCCGGACTGCGTGAACACCACCAGCGCCTCGGCCTGCAGCCGCTCCGCTACGAAGCGCGCGGCCTCGGCCATCGCGTGGGACTCGTCATGTGGGTGGTTGACGTGGAACGGGGTCTCGGCGGTCTCCGCCTGCAGCGCGATTCGCCCCATCGTCGCTATCGCTTCCACGGGGTACTGCCCGACTGCCGTCTCCTCGGAGAGCATCACCGCGTCCGTGCCGTCCAGGATCGCGTTGGCGATGTCGCTCGCCTCTGCCCTCGTGGGGATGGGGCTGTCCATCATCGAACCCAGCATCTGCGTGGCCGTGATGACGGGCTTCCCTGCCTCGTTCGCCTTGCTGATGATGAGCTTCTGCAGCAGCGGTACTCGCTCCGGCGAGACCTCTACCCCGAGGTCGCCCCGCGCAACCATGATGCCGTCAGATTCTTCGATGATCTCATCGAGGTACTCGATCGCCATCGGGTGCTCGATCTTCGAGATGATGGGCGACGCTGAGCCCATCTTCTGCAGCAGCTCCCGGCAGGAGCGCACGTCGTCGCCACTGCGGACGAAACTCATCGCAACGTAGTCCACGCCGATGAACACGCCGTAAGCCAGGTCCTTCCGGTCCTTCTCGGTCAGCGGGTCCGCCGTAACCCTGGAGTCCGGCAGGTTGACCCCCTTGTGCGACGTCAGCACACCACCCGCAACGACGGATGCGCGCAGGTCGCTGCCGTTCACCTCGGCGACGCGCAACACGAGGTTCCCGTCCGCGATGAGGATGCGGTCGCCCTTGCTGACGTCGCTCGCGAGCCGCGGGTACGGAATCGCAACCGAGCCCAGCGTGGTCGGCACGTCGTCGGACACGACGCGCACCGTCTCCCCTGGTGTGAGCCGGACGCCGTCGGGTTCCTCCACGACACTCGTGCGCAGGCGCGGCCCCTGGATGTCCTGCATCAGGGCGACGGTGCGCCCGATCTCGCGGCTGACAGCCTTGATGCGAGGAACGGTCTGCTCCAGCTCCTCGTGCGTTGCGTGTGAGAAGTTGAGGCGGAAGACGTCCACACCTGCCGCGATGGCCTGTCGCAGGTGCTCATCCGAAGCGACCGCAGGCCCAAGCGTGGCGACGATCTTGGTGTGGCGCGGAAATCCATTCATACGCATAGATGATAGCCCCCGCCGGTTCCCATCAGGAACCACCTACTGTGACATCCGCCCCTTACCCGGTCGCCCCTGCCTCCGCTACGCTGGGCATATGACTAACCCTCAGGCCCGACCTATAGACCCCGTCTATGGCTGGCAACCGCACCCATCGACAACGCCTATGACTCGGGCTCGAACTTTTGAAAACACTGGCCTTCTTGAGATTCTTGATGCTCCGAAAGCCGAGAAGCAGGCCACGGCCACGAAAGCGCTCCGATCAAGGATCTCAAGGAGGCCAAACGGCATGGCCGGTTTACTCGTAAACCACCGATCAAGGCGGCCAGATTTCGGCGGGGTTGGCATTCTTGATACGCGTCGGAGGCCACTGACTCGGCTAATCAAGGTTGGGCGCAGGATGTGGTAAAGTTGCGCACGAGAGGGCGCTTCCCAACATGGAGCCGGACGCTCCGAGCGCGATGCGCCATGATTCGGATGAGGCCGCGAAGGGCGCGCTTCCCGCATCATCAAGACATACACGGAGGGAGAGCACATGTATGACGTGCTCGTCGTTGGCGGCGGGATAGCCGGGCTCCGCGCCGCGGTGGCGGCGAAGGGAGCAGGCGCATCGGTAGCGCTGATCACCCAGTCGCACCCCACCCGCAGTTACTCGGTCACCGTACAGGACGGCATCAACGCGCCGGCCAGCGCCGATGGCCGCGAGAGCCACATCAGCGAAACGCTCGCCGCCGGAGCGGGACTGAACGTCGCTTCGGTGGTCGAAAGCGTCTGCAGCGAGGCAGCAGGCCTCGTTGAGGAGCTCGACCGCATGGGCGTCCCCTTCAACCGCGTCGGCTCCGTCATAGACCGGGCGAGCGTCTCTGGCTCTGGCGACTCCCGGGCTGCCTTTGTAAACGACATCACCGGCCTCGCCGTCACGCAGACCCTCTGGGAACAGGCCATCGGCGCGGGCGTGGACATCTTCGAGGAATGGATCGTCCTCTCGCTGGTCATAGAGAACGGAGAATGTGCGGGCGTCGTCGCGCTCCAACTCGCTACCGGCGAGGTGGAGCCGTTCCGCGCGAAGGGCATCGTGCTCGCTACGGGCGGGCCGCGCCGCGCATTCGAGCCCAGCACCGCATCCCTGCTGTGCAGCGGCTCCGGCATCGCACTTGCGTACGGGGCCGGCGCGGCGCTCGCGGACATGGAGTTCGTCCAGTACTACCCCGCAGTGTTGAGCGGCAGCCACCTCGCCCTCTCCCCACTCCTGCTCGGAGCGGGCGCAGTGCTGGAGGACGGCAACCTCCGGCTGAACGGCGCCCCGGACAACGCACAGATTGAGGCACGCTTCCCTGACACGCTACTTCGCGTGGACGCGCTCGCCGGCGTGAACCTGCTTGAGGACCCCGCGCCGGTTCATCCGGCGATGTCCCGGCTGCTCGGCGGCATCGACGTAACCGTACAGGGGGAGTCGTCCCTGGCAGGACTCTTCGCAGCCGGTGAATGCGCGGGCAACGGCTTCCACGGCGCACAGGGGCTGGACGGCAACTTCCTCCTGGCATCGATCGCCTCCGGCAAGAGCGCCGGGTTGGCAGCAGCAGCGCAGGTGCGCCCGTTCGGCGACAGCGCCGTGGGCGAGCAGGCCGCAGGCGCCGTGCGCTCGGAGTTAGACGCTGCGCTGGGCCGCCCCGGTGGGGCGCCCGTCGCCGCCCTGCGAAGCGAGCTTGCTTCGCTCATGCATGAGAAGGTAGGCGAAAGCCGCGACGCGCAGGGCCTCGGCGAAGCCCTGCAACGCATACGCGCGATGCGCGAGGAGCACGCGCAACTCGGCGCGGGCTCCAGCGCCCGTGACTACAACTTCGGCCTTGTCCAGTATCTGGAAGTTGGCTGGCTGCTGGACGTCGCGGAAGCCATCGCCGCGAGCGCCTTGGAACGCACCGAGAGCCGGGGCGTCCACAAGCGCACCGACCATCCGGCACAGGACGACAAGCAGAGCTCTCGCCTTCGGGTCACGAGAGGCGAGAGCGGAGCACAGGTGAGCAGGGAGACCGCTCCCGCATAGCAGAGTTGGCAGCGAGCGTAGAGATTCGCAGAGAGGAGTCGCGCAGATGGAGATCACCTTCAAGTTCCAGCGCGGAGGTACGCGGGCGCAGCCCGAATACGTCGACTACCAGATAGACGTGCCGCCTGAGATGACGGTCTTCGATGCGCTCGTTGCTGTGCGCGAGACCCAGGACGGCACGCTCGCCTTCAGGGGCAACTGCTCCGTGGGCTTCTGTGGCGACTGTACCCTCAGCGTCAACGGCGCGCAGAAAGTCACCTGCCTCATCAACGTCGGCAAGACCCAGAAGGAAGGCGTCATCACCGTCCAGCCGATCCGGTACGCACCGGTGGAGAAGGACGTGATGCACGACATGCGCAAGTTCCTCTGGGACAAGGTGGATGTCTTCGCCCGCGGCGTCGTTCCCAACGGCGGCCACCCCGTCACTGACGAGGAGCTCCGTCCCGTCCGCAAGGCGATGCGCTGCACCACCTGCGGCCTCTGCGACGAGGGATGCACGGTGATAGACGTGAACCTCGACTTCTACGGCCCTGCGGCGCTCACCAAACTCTACCGGTTCGCGTTCGACCCCCGCGACGGCATCACTTCCGAGCGCCTGCGTGAGGGCAGCGAGGTCCACGGCATCTGGGACTGCGTCCACTGCTGGGAGGCGACGGAGCACTGTCCGTTTGGACTGGAGCCCACGCACCTCATCATGGACACGAGGGACCGGGCTGTCGCTCACGGCATCAAGTCCGGCTACGGCAACAAGATGCTGGAGCGTCACTACGACGCGTTCGAGGAGTCCATCTCCCGCAAGGGCTGGCTCGACGAGCGCTCCGTCGCGCTCCAGACCTACGGCGGCCTCATCAAGGGCGGTATCAAGACACTCCCCCTCGGCCTACGCGCCCTCCGGAAGGGCAAGGCAACCCTGAAGCCGCACTACAAGCGTCCGGGGGCTGAGCACATCAGGAAGATATTCGACAGGTACAACCGCGACAACGCGGGGTTGCGAAAGGAGAAGCAGCGATGAGCCACCGGTTCGCCTTCTACCCCGGATGCGTTTCCAAGGGCTTCTGCCCTGAACTCTACGAGTCGTTCGTGCGGGTCGCAGCCGAGTTCGACATCGAAGTGGAAGAATTGAAGGATGTCGGCTGTAGCGGCGCAGGACTCATCCCGGCTGAGATATCCGACCCCATCAACGCTCGCACGCTCGCCAAGGCGGAAGCGATGGGCCTCTCGCTGCTCACCATCTGCAGCACCTGCCAGGGTGTCATCGGCGGGAGCGCGCTCCGGCTGACGGACCCGGCCTACCGCGCCCGCATCAACCGCGAGCACCTGGCCGATCAGGGGCTCGAATACCAGGGCACGACGGACGTGAAGCACTTCCTCTGGGCACTCGTCGAAGACGTGGGACTGGACGTCGTCCAGAGCAAGATCAAGCGCCCGCTGGACGGCCTCGGCTTCTCCCCCTTCTACGGCTGCTACCTCCGCCGCCCCATAGACGTCATCCAGCGCCCGGAGCGCAAGCTCTACCTGGAACAGGTCACCGAGGCGCTCGGCGGCACCAACGTCGACATCAGCGGCAAAGGCAAGTGCTGCGGCTTCCCGTCGCTCACCGCCAACGAGGAGAACGCCTTCGCCATGACCGCGAAGCACCTCGGCGAAGCGGTCAGCAAGGGCGCGGACGCCATGGTTGTGCCCTGCCCGCTCTGCCACCTTGAGATGGACGGCGAGCAGAGCGAGGTGGAAAAGGCCACAGGCCGCCAATTCGATCTCCCCATCCTCCACCTCCCCCAGATCGTTGGCCTCGCCATCGGCCTCGACCCCAAGGAACTGGGCCTCTCCCGGCACATGGCCTCCACCAAGAAGTTCGTCGCGCAGCTCCAGCCTGTCGGCTCTCTCGTCGGAGCCGGAAGCTGACCAACACTCGTCACACGAGACGTTACCTCTGCGGGCTGCCTGCTCTAGGCAGCCCGCAAACGTGAGACCAGCACCTGTCGGTTACCTTCCACCCTTATGTCGGTTAACATACCCACCATGGCTGGCGCCAACCCCTTTTCGGTCAACAACACGCGTGTACGCAGGCTAACCGTCAACGGCGAATCGCTCGTCGAAAAGACGATTCACCGCAACGCGCCGCTGGCGGTAACCTCCGCCGACCTCAAGGCGGAGATGGACACGTACCGCGAGCAGCTCACCGCCGCAGGCGTCCCGATGCCGCGTGTCGCCGACAGCCACGTCACTGACGACACCATCGTCTACCTCTGTGAGGATGGCGGCCTCAACTTGGTCGAGCGCTACGAGCAACCAGAACTCCTGACCAACGGACGCGCTGACGTGCTGACGAGCGCCATCGACATCATCAAACGGGCCATCGACGCCGGGCTCGCCATCGACCCACACATCAAGAACTTCGTAGGCGAGGACGCAGACCTCGCCTACGTGGACTTCTCGCCGCCGCTGACCATGGCCTACGTCGAGGCGCGTTGCGCGGTCGCCAAAGACACCGAACGGGACATCCTGCGGGAGAACTTCGCCTACTTCACGCCGTATTTCCTCCCATACCACTTCGCCGGTGACTTTCTCAACGTCGACCCCACGGCGGACAGGCTCTTCCCCGCTCTCCACTCATTGCTGACGGATACCGGACTTCTCTCCGGCGTCCCGCTCCCGGAGTTCGTCTCTCAAGCCCGCGCCATCCGCGCATTGGAAGACCGCCGTCTGCAGGAACGCATCTACCTGATCTAGGCTAACGACAGTCTGCTGACGAGGGCCCTCCGGGCATCCTGAACGCAGCGCCCACTCGGAGAGTTCACATCGACCCACTGAACGGCATTTTCTGGGGCAGCCTCGGCCTTCTCTCCTGGGGTATCGCGGACTATCTCGCTCGTTCGGTCTCCGTACGCGTCGGGAGCCTGAGCACGACCATCCTGGTTCAGGTATTCGGACTCGCTCTGCCGCTGCCGTTCGTCATCGCCGAGCTTGCCGCAAACGGACTCGATGTGGACTGGGGGGCCATGGCGATCTGGGCCCCACTATGCGGAGCATGCCTCGGCGCCGGTTACCTCTGCTACTACACTGGCCTGCAGCGCGGCTCTGTTTCAGTCGTCTCGAGCGCGGCATCAGCCTGGCTCGCAGTGACGGTCACCGTCACGGTTCTCCTGTTCGGAGAGCACATCTCGCTGCCACAAGTCTTGCTGATGGGGGTCGTGCTGGGCGGCATCCTCATGCTCTCAGCACAGCCGTCCACCAGTTCCGGCAACAGCACAGGACTGCTCTGGGGGGTGGGCGCGATGTTCGCACTCGGGCTCGCACTTGCCCTGCTGGACCGTGCCACCGAAGCGTCCAGCCCGATGGTCGCGGTGCTCATCGTCAGGGCGCTCTCCATGATCCCTGCTTATCTCTTCATCCGGTCGCGCGGCGAGGTCATCCGCCTGCCGCAGGGATGGAATGGGAAACGCCTCCTGCTCGGAGCGGCACTGCTGGACGCCGGGGGCTATGTCACCTACAACCTGGGCATCGATACTGCGCCGGTACCAGTCGTCGCGCCGATCGTGGCCGCACACCCCGTCGTGACGGTCGCGCTCGCCATCGTCCTGCTCCGCGAGCGTCCACGCTCGCTGCAATGGGCCGGCGCGGGCGTTACTGTGGCCGCGGTCATCGCGCTGAGCGCGGTCGCGGCATAGACGGTCCGCACTAGCCTGCCCCACAGCCCGGAGCAAGGTACAATCCCCGCCTACATCCATCTGGAGGCAGAGCGATGCTCGTTCTCGTAGTGAGTGTGAAGGTGAAGCCTGGACGCGCGGACGATTACATAGCCGCGGTTCAGGCGGACGGCGAAGGGACGCACGCGAACGAGGAGGGCAACTTCCAGTTCAGCTGCGTCCGGGACCAGAACGACCCCGACCGCTTCTTCCTGTACGAAGTGTATAAGGACGAGGCGGCGCTGGAGGCGCACCGCGGCATGCCGCACTTCCTGAAGTACCGCGAGGCGACGGCGGACATCTACGCCGAGGACCCCATGCGCCACATGTGCACCAACGTCTTCCCCCCGGACTCCTGGTGGACGTCCTGACTCTCCCGTGAGGCCTGAGCGCTGGCCGTTCTTCTACGGCTGGGTCATCGTCGGGGTTGCGTTCGTCGCCTCCGGCATCGGCTCTGGAGTCGCGATATGGGGGCCGAGTGTCCTGCTCCTCCCGATGACCGAAGAACTCGGCTGGTCACGGGCTGAGTTCTTCTCCGCGTTCTTGGTGCGGGAGCTGATCATCGGCCTCGCCGCGCCGTTGGTCGGTCCGCTCTACGACACGAAACACGGCCCGCGTGTGCTCGCGCTGGCAGGCGCGGTACTTCTCGGTGTCTCGATGGTGTTCATAAAGAACGTCACGGACCTGTGGCAGTTCATCGTCCTCTTTGGCGTGCTGGGTGGGATTGCAGAGCTGGGCGGCGGCTTCTTCATCTCCCAGGCGCTGGTCCCCAAGTGGTTCATACGGAAGCGCGGGCGGGCGCTCGGCGTCTCCATAATGGGCGTCGGATTGGGAGCCCTCGTCTTCCCCACCGCCATCTCCTTGCTCATCGATTCTGTGGGCTGGCGCGGCGCATGGCTGTGGTTCGGCGTGGGGGTCGGCATCATCGCGTTCGCGCTCGCGTTGCTCCTTCGCACGACACCGGAAGAATCGGGGCTGCTGCCGGACGGCGTCACTACCCGTGCGAGCACCCAACCCGGCGCATCCGCGACCGCAGAGGAGCGCTCTCTCACGCGGCGGGAGGCCGTGCGGACACCGGCGTTCTGGCTGCTGCTTGCGGCGTTCAGCCTCGTCGGGCTCGGCATCACCGGCTTCCAGAGCAACTGGCACCCCTTCCTCGTGGAGACGGGGTTCGGCCCTGCGGAGGCGTCGTTCGGCATCGCCATATACGGGCTCGTGTCAGGGCTTGTGCGGCCCGGATGGGGACTGCTCGGCGAACGCTACCCGGCCCGCTATCTCCTAGGCGGTGTCTCCGTCGCGACCGCCGTGCTCATCATGGTTTTCCTGAACGTACGCGGGATGGCAGCGCTGGTGCCCGTTATGTTCATGGCCGGATTCATCATGGGTGGTTACCTCATCCTGCGCGCGCTGCTGACTGCCAACTATTTCGGCAGAGCGCATCTCGGCGCGGTAAACAGCCTCTTCAGGCCGATCGTCATGGGCACCGGCGCAGCAGGACCGATCATATTCGGAGCGCTCTACGACCTGCAGGGCGGCTACACACTAGCGTTCCTCACTGCCGCGCTGGCGTGGGGCGCCTCAGGCGTTATCGTCCTGCTGGCGAAGCCTCCCCGCCCTCGTTAGTGGCTGTATCAATGGCTCGGAACATGCTGCGGAACCTGTGCCATATACACGGAAATGAAAGGATTTGCTTCAGCACAGAACTATAGCTTGTGCAAGTTGCATAAATCATGCTATCGTTGACTTGACTCTAGAATCAGGCGGTTATGCTGCCGAGCATGAAAGGTGGTCCATGCGCCCTGGATTCGTCTTCATAGGTCTCTTCGCTCTGCTCATGGTCGTGTACTTCAGCTTCCAGAGCACGCTTGGCACCGTGACGACCATCGTGCTCCAGGCAGCAATCGTACTCGCGCTCCTGGGCTCCGCGCTCTGGCTGCGGAAGCGGTTCTCCCCCCCTGAGAGCTAACGCTCAAGCACAGCTGGCGATTGCCCGTTCACTTCCATGAGTTCTCCGCCTGTCTAATAGTCAACGGGCAGTGTCGAAACAGTCCCGCTGGCAACGTCGAGTACGCGCACGGCGTGGTTGTTGGTATCTGCCACGTATATCTTTCCGCCCCATATGCTCAGTCCGCCGGGTTCGTGGAACCGCGACGATGCAAATTCTCCATCTTCGTGGCCCGGCTCTCCCGTCCCCGCTATCGTCGCAACAGCCAACGTCTCCGTTCCTACACGCTTGATCTTGTTGTTGTACGTATCCGCGACGTAGACGACTCCCCCTTCAAACGCTACGCCCAACGGGTGCTGCATCCGCGCGAAGGAAACCTCCCCATCCACATCGCCGAAGTCGAACAGCCCCGCGCCAACCAGTGTGGTGATCTCGTGCGCGGTGATGAGGTCGGCCTGGCGTATCGAGCTCGTCTCGCTGTCCGCGAAGAAGAGCACGCCGTCCTCGTCGGCGGCGATGCCGCTGGGCTGTGCAAGCAGCGCATCCTCGGGTAGGCCGTCGACGATGCCCTCGCCGCTAGTGCCGGCGACCGCCTGCACCAAGCCATTCTCGAGGTCGTACATCCACAACTGGTGACTGCCCGCCATCGCGATGAAGAGCCGCCTTCCGACGAGTGCCAGGTCCCAAGGGGAACGCAGCGGAACGGTTGGTCCAGGCCCGCCGTCCACACGTCCCGTACCGCGCTCGCCTGTCCCCGCCACGGTCTCGACCACCGCCATCTCCAGATCAACTGCCCGGATGGCGTGGTTACCCGTATCGGCGACGTACAACGTCTCACCCAACAGCGCCATGCCCTGCGGGTTGCTGAAGCGCGCTCCTTCCGGCACTCCGTCCGCAAAGCCCTCGTCGCCGCTGCCAATGACAGTCTGTATCTCACCGTCCGGGTCGGTAACGAGCACACGATGATGACCGGAGTCCGCGATGAACAGTCGTTCCCCAACAGTGTCGGCGAGCACTTTGCCGGGGTAGCAGAGCACGCCGGAGCGAGGCGCCTCCACGTCATACGCCTCCCACCCCGGTCTGAGCGTCCCCTCGGCGCGGAAGACCTCCAGCATCTTGCGGATCAATTCCGCGCCGTGCTCGAAGCCGAGTTCGCCTTCCACCTTGCCGATGACTCTTCCGGCAGGGTCGACGAACATCAGCGTCGGCCAGGCTCGCACGGCGTACTGCCGCCAGGTCTCCATCGTGGCGTCGTTCAGCACCGGGTGTCGTATCCCGTACCGCATCACCGCCTGGCGCACGTTCTCCGTGGCCCGCTCCTCGTCGAACTTCGCGGTGTGCACCCCCACCACCGCGAGTTCCTCGGGGAATTCGCGCTCCAGCCGCCGGAGCGTCGGTAAGAGGTGCATGCAGTTGATGCAGCAGTACGTCCAGAAATCGAGCAGCAGGAGTTTCCCGGCGAAGTCGGCCAAGCGCAGCGGACGGTCCGTGTTCAGCCAATCTGCATCCGCGGGGAATTCCGGCGCGCTCACTCTTCCGTAGTCAGTTGTCATACCGGAATTGTACCGCGCCGTGCTCGGCGGGCTGCCGTCCCTCGACGCTCCGCCGCTCCCGGTGTGCTCTGCGCTATAATCGAAACCCCATGACCGAGTACGAACCAGTCATCGGCCTCGAAGTGCACGCGCAACTGCGAACGAGCAGCAAGATGTACTGCGCTTGCCCCGCCGACTACCAGGACGCCGAGCCCAACACCCGGGTCTGTCCCGTGTGTCTCGGATTGCCGGGCTCCCTGCCCGTCATCAACCGCGAGGCCATCCGCTCCATCATCATGATCGGACTGGCGCTGCACTGCAGCATCGCGCCTCACAGCAAGTTCGACCGCAAGAACTACCCCTACCCCGACCTGATGAAGGGGTACCAGATATCCCAGTACGACCTCCCGCTCTGCAACGACGGCTACCTGGACGTCTCGGTGGACGGTGAGCGACGCCGTGTCGGCATCGAGCGCGTTCACATGGAAGAGGACGTCGCCAAGCTGAGTCACCTGAGCGACCCTGCCACCGGCGAGGGCTACTCGCTCGTAGACGTGAACCGCTCCGGCGTGCCGCTGGTGGAGATGGTCAGCCGGCCTGACATCCGCTCCGCGGAGGAGGCACGGCAGTACCTCATGTCCTACCAGACCATCCTCCGTTACCTCGGAGTCTCGACCGCCAACATGGACGAGGGCTCGTTCCGGTGCGACGCCAACGTCAGCATCCGTCCGAAGGGCAGCGACACGTTCGGCACGAAGGTCGAGGTCAAGAACATGAACTCGTTCCGCTCGGTCTTCCGCGCCATCGAGCACGAGGTCGAGCGCCAGGCGAGTGTGCTGGACTCCGGCGGGCGTGTCGTGCAGGAAACGCGCGGCTGGCTTGAGGACAAGGGCGTCACCACCTCTCTGCGCAGCAAGGAAGAGGCGAACGACTACCGCTACTTCCCGGAGCCGGACCTGCCGCCGCTCAACGTGGACCCCGCATGGGTTGCCGAGATAGAGGAACTGTTGCCGGAACTGCCGGAAGAGCGCAGGCAGCGATTCGTCGACGACTACGGCCTGCCGGCCTACGACGCCACGCTCCTTACCGCAACGCCCGGTCTGGCTGGCTACTACGAGGCCACGGTGCGGCACGCCAGGGCGAACGGGGGATCGGACGCCACGGCCAAGGCCGCAGCGAACTGGACGCTCACCGAACTGGGACGCCTGGCCAACGAGACGCACACCGACATCCACGAATCGCCCGTGACGCCGGAGCGGCTCGCGGAGCTGCTGGGCATGCTGGAGAGCGGGACGCTCGGTACACCGCAGGGGAAGCGCGCCATCGAGGAGATGTTCCACACCGGCAAGTCCGCGGAGACGGTCGTGGCCGACCTTGGACTCGTCCAGATCTCGGACTCGAGCGCACTTACCGATACGGTCGCCCAGGCCATAGACGGGAACCCCCAGGCGGTTGCAGACTATCTGGCGGGGAAGGAGACCGCGGCCAAGTTTCTGGTGGGACAGGTGATGAAGGCGACGCGCGGCAACGCCAACCCGTCCGTCGTGGCCGGGCTCATCGTCGAGCAGTTGGACGCGATGAAAAGCTAGGGGGAGCACTTGGGAACCTACATCAGTTTCGCAGTCATAATCGTGGTCGTGCTGCTCGTGGCGAGCATCCTCATGCAGGTGCGCGGCGCGGGAGGCGGCCTCTTCGGCGCCGGCTCTATCCAGTCCTACCGAACGCGGCGCGGCGTCGAGCGCACGCTCTTCCAATTCACGATCGGCCTGGGCGTCATCTTCGTCATACTCGCAGTCCTCAACCTGACGGTCACCTAGCCCTCAGCGACGCGAAGTAGTCCTCCAGCCGCCGCTCGCCGACGGCAGGCGCTACGATGTCGACCGCCGACTCCGAGATGCGGTAGACCGCCGAGTCGTACCCATGACGTCCGGTAAAGCGCCGCAGCGCCGCACGCAACTGCGCACGCCACAGGTAGGAGAAGCGCACGTCCGCGTCTCCGGCAGCGGCCGCAGCCAGCCCTCCTATCTCCTCCCAGGTCAGCACCTCCGGCCCGCCAACGTCCACCTCATCCTCCCGGCCTTCCAGTCCATCGACGAGCGCCTTTGCAACATCCGCTTCATGCACGGGATTCACCTGCGCTTGACCCGTGCCGATCAAAGACAGCCTCCCACGCTTGCGGCCTTGCTCCACCAGCAGCGCGAGTCGCGCGAACGTGACCGTGGGACGCACAATCAGGTGGCCGATGGAGGACATGCGCATGGCGGCGGCGAACGACTCGTGCGCCCTGACGTACTCCATCATGCCGAGGAAGCGCCCGCCGTATACGGAGACGTACCCGAACCGCCGCACGCCCGCTTCCTCAGCCTCACGCAGCAGGCTGCGGTTCCCTCCGTCGTCCACCGCATGGAACGCCTCTGCCTTGTACGTGAACATCCTCAATGTGAGCTTGGCGCCAACGCACGAGACGACTGCGTCCGCCCCTGCGCATGAACCCTCCAGTGTCCGCGGGTTGAGCAGGTTGCCGACGAATATCTCCTCCGGCTCCGTCGTCAGGCGCGCGGGTTCGCGAACCAGCGCACGGACGCGGGAGCCCCGAGACTGCAGCTCGCGCACGACCTCTGCGCCGATGGCGCCGGTCGCGCCCGCGACCACGACGAGCGGAAAACTCACAGCCCCAGCTTCTCCGGGTTCAGGATGCCGTTCGGGTCGACCGCACGCTTCAACCGCCGGGCAAGGAGCAAGGCATCGCCCCACTCACGTTCGGCCCAGGCGTCGAGCTTTAAGCCGAGGCCGTGACAGTATTCGACGCCCCCACCGAGGCGCAGCGCCTCTTCCAGCATGGCGTCCACCGCTTGCCGCAGGGCCGTTGCCGACGCATCGCCGTCGCCCTCACCATGCGGAGCGCGCACGAACACGGAGAACAACTCAGGGTGCGTCCATACAGCGGACTCCCGTATGTCCAGACCGTAGTGTGCGGCGGTCTCCTCGCAGTAGCGCTTGTAGGCGAGCACGCGCGATACCGGCATCGCGACGTGCAGGTAGTCGGCATAGCGCCATCGCTGTTCCTTCCAGCGTTCGGTCGGGCGCAGCGGCCGTGTCCGGTCGCGCCAGCGCTCGGCGACGGCGTGCCGCGTCTCCCAGTACTCACGGGTCGGGCCGGGGCCGAGGTCGCGACCGCCGGCCGACAGCGCCTCGGCCATCGTGCGATTGCGTTGCGCCTCCACCTGCTCACGGTAGCCCTCGAAGCCGAGGTAGAGGATGCATGGCGCGGCGTTCTCCGGAGTCCTGGGTTCCTCGGTGAGGTCGATCAGCGCGGGGACGAGGCCGATGTCGAACAGCCGGGTCACCACTGGATAGCCCTGCTCGAACGTGTCGAACCCCACCGACGCGAACTCGCGCACTTCCGGAAGAGCGCGCAGGTCTATCGTCGCCTCGGTTATCACACCCATCGTGCCTTCGGCGCCTGCGAACAGCCCCTTCAGCATCGGGCCGCTGCTCTGCCGCTGGATGGCGCGCGTCCGCACGACCTCGCCGCTCCCCAGCACCACCTCCAGCGCCCGCACCTGCTGTCCCATCGAGCCGTACCTGCTGGCGCGGTAGCCGACGCTGTCCGTCGAGATTGCGCCGCCGACTGTGGCTATCGGCACGCTCCACGGATCGTGCCCCAGCATCATGCCGTAGTCGTGGGCGGCAGCATCGAGGTCGGCGAGGTAGACGCCGGGCTGGACGCGGGCCGTCCTGTCCTCGCGGCTCACTTCGACGATGTTGTCCATGCGCCGCAGGTCGAGCGCGATGCCGCCGCGCACCGGCACGACCGCGCCCATGACGCCGGTGCCGCCACCGTAGGGCACGACCGGTATGCCGTGCTCCGACGCGAACGTCACCACCGCCGCAACTTCTGCCGTGCCAGCCGGACGCGCCACCGCGTCCACCCGCGCCTCGGCCAGTTCCGAGCGCCCGCCAAGCCGGTGGGCGGTCACTGCATCGAACGACAGCCGCTCTCGGGACTCATCGTCGGTCAGGACGTGCTCCGCGCCAACGATGGCGGCGAGGGCGTCGCGCAGGTCAGTGGCGGACGTGGTGCTCATGCCCACACGCGACCCTACCCGACGACGCGCCAGGTGGTGCCGGAGGGGGAGTCCGTGAGCTCGACGCCCAGCGCGGTGAGCTCGTCGCGGACGGCGTCGGCGCCAGCGAAGTCGCGGGCGGCGCGCAGGGCGGTGCGCTGCTCGACGAGCGCCTCGACCCTCGCGGCGAGGTCCGCGTCGACCGAAGCCTCGCGCTCCTCCAGCGTCAGGCCCAGCACGGCGGTCAGCTCGCAGAGCGTCTCCTGCGCCGAGGCAACGTCCTGCCCCTCGGTCGAGCCCCGGTTGATGTCACGCGCCAGGTCGAAGAGAGCAGCGACCGCCTGCGGGCTGTTGAGGTCGTCGTCCATCGCTTCGATGAAGCGGGCCCGTGTCTCCGAGGCATCGAGGGCATCTCCGGCACCGGCGTTGGACTCCGCCGAAGCCGCCTGCCGGAGCCGCCCCGCGGCGCGCTCCGATCCGGCGAGCGCTTCGTCCGAGTAGTAGCCGGGGCTGCGATAGTGCGCGTTGAGCACGGAGAGGCGTATGGCGTCCGCCGAGTAGTGCTCCAGCGCATCGCTGATGGTGACGAGGTTGCCGAGCGACTTGCTCATCTTCTGAGCGTCCATGTTGAGCAGGCCGTTGTGCAGCCAGAAGCGCGCGAACGGGCGGGTGCCCGTGAACGCCTCGCTCTGGGCGATCTCGTTCTCGTGGTGCGGGAAGATGAGGTCCTGCCCGCCGCCGTGGATATCGATGCTCTCCCCGAGATAGCGCAGCGCCATCGCCGAGCACTCGATGTGCCAGCCGGGGCGTCCGCCGCCCCACGGGCTCTCCCACGACGGCTCGCCGGGCTTGGCGGACTTCCAGAGCGCGAAGTCCATGGGGTGTTCCTTCTGCACGCCCGGCTCGATGCGCGCGCCCGCCCGCATCGCATCCAGCGAGCGGTGGCTGAGCTTACCGTACTGTTCGTCGCTGCGGACACGGAAGTAGACGTCGCCATTGGACTCATAGGCATGACCCGTGTCGATGAGGCCGGAGATGACCTCGATGATCTTCGGCACTTCCTGCGTGGCGCGGGGGTACTCGTCGGCCTCGCGGACGTTGAGCGCGGCCATGTTCGCGAAGTATTCGTCGATGTGCTGCTCGGCGAGCGCATCGACGGTCGTGCCCGCCTGGGCGGCGCGGTCGATGAGCTTGTCGTCGATGTCGGTGAAATTCTGGACGCGGCGCACCGTGAACCCCCGGAACTCCAAGTAGCGGTGGAGCACGTCGAAGATGATGTAGCTCATCGCATGCCCGACGTGCGCGGAGGAGTATGGGGTCACACCGCAGACGTAGATGCGGACCTCGTCGCCGGCGGGTTCGAAATCGCGCTTCTCGCCGGTGAGGGTGTCAGAGAGTTTCATGGATTGCCGTCTGTGATGGATGCCACGGCCATGGCCGCTGCGCCCGTTTCCGAGCCCGTGTACCCGAGGCCGTCCTCAGTGGTGGCCTTGATGCTCACGGCAGAGAGCCCCACTCCAAGTGAAGCGGCGATGGACCACCGCATGGCCGGGACGAACTCCGAGAGATAGGGGCGCTGGAGAACGATTGTAGCATCGACGTTGACCACGCTCCATCCGGCCCGGCGGAGCATGGCCACGGTGCGCTCGAGGAGCGACGTGCTCTTCACGCCCTGCGGGACGGAGGGGTCGTCTGCCTTGAAGTGCGTGCCGATGTCGCCAAGGGCTGCTGCGCCGAGCAGCGCGTCGATGATGGCGTGCGCGGCGATGTCGCCGTCGCTGTGCCCGGCGAGCCCGCGGTCCGACGGGATACGGACGCCGCCGAGCGTGAGCGGCACGCCCGCCTCCAGCGCGTGTGCGTCGTAGCCGATGCCGAACCGGGTGGTCATCGCGTCATCCTCCGTCGCGGTGTGCCCGTGAGTTTAGCAGCGGAACGCAAACCGCCCCACCCCGCGGGCTGAGGGGCCTCCGAGCAAGGCGTGGCTCAAGGGGTCAGCCCTACGAGTAAACGAGGGGCAAGGCGGGGGCTCTGACACCTTGCTCCGCAAGGCCTTGGCCTGCTTCCGTGTTGTCCTATTCAACTGCAGCGCATCGAGGGAGTGTGCGAACCACCGGCCAGAGACCACGCGGTGATACAAGGGCCAGGAGGAGGCCTGTTCAACAACCGGTTTCAAGATCCGATTCCTACGAGTGAGCGCGGGGTGTTTCCTGATCTTGGAATCTTGGCCGGCAAGGCCACGGCCTGCTTCAGCGTTCAAGAATCCAAGGGCAGACCAGAGAAGGGGTGTGTGTAAGTCCGGCCTTGGACGCTGTCTATCGCAACGGCGGGGGATATGGGACGGTCGATGCGTAGAAGCGGCTGAGCAGTCATCCATCCAGCGTAACGGGCACAGGGCAACGGGGTAAGGGGCGGATGTCACAAGCCTGGGGAGGTTCACCTCAGCATCGCGGTCGCGATCAGCAGGTCTTCGGGCGTCGTCACCTTGATGTTGCTGCGAGCGCCCGCGAAGGTGCGCACCTCGATGCCGATGCGCTCCACCATTGCGGCGTCGTCGGTTACGTCGACCATGACCTCGGCGTGGGCGCGTCCGAGCACGTCGCGACGGAACACCTGCGGCGTCTGCACCATCGCAAGCTCGCTGCGGTCGAGCGTCTCGACCACACGCCCGCCCTCCCCGATGCGCTTCACGGTGTCGAACGCAGGCACGACGGCGATCGCCGCGCCGGTGGCGGCGGCAGCGGCGAGCCCTTCCTCGATCATGCGGGGCGTAACGAAAGGGCGCGCGCCGTCGTGGACGAGGACCCAGTCGCAGTCCGGCGGGAGCGCGTCGAGCCCGGCGCGGACGCTGTCCTGCCGTCGCGCGCCTCCGATGAGCGGGGGCAGCGTCTTGTGCCAGCCTTTGTTGTCGCGCAATGCAGCGATTGCATCTCGGTTGCCCTCCGACACGACGAGCGCGATGGCGGCTATGGCGTCGCAGCGCTCGAAGACGTCGATGGTGCGGGCGATGAGCGGTTCGCCGCCGATATCGGCCAGCGTCTTGTCGCCCGCGCTGCCCATGCGGGTGCTCGAGCCCGCGGCGACAACGATGGCGCCTGCGCTCACGCTACCTCCACCAGTAGGAGGAGCGGGTCGAGCCCGCGGCGTCGGTGAGCGCGTGCCACTGGGCGTCGGTCAGCCGCCAGCCCGCCGCGGCGCAGTTCTCGTCCACGCGGGAGAGGGTGTTGGTCTTCGGGATGGTGATGACGACGGGCGAGCGGAGCGTCCAGTTCAGCAGCACCTGCGCAGCGGTCCTTCCGGTCTCCGAGCAGACGCTCTGCATCACCTCGACGAGCCGCGCGTTGCCGCGCATCTCGCGCTGGAACGCGCCCTGCTCCAGCGAGCTGTACGCCAGCACCATGATGCCGCGCTCCTCGCAGTACGGGATCACGCTGTCGGCGAACTCGTGGTCGAACAGGCTGTACTTGATCTGGTTCTCGACAACCAGGTCCTCGCCCAGCGCGGCCTCGGCGGCCTCCATCTCCCGGACGGAGAAGTTGCTGACGCCGACGTGGCGCACCTTGCCCGCCGCGACGAGGTCGGCCATCGCGCCCATCGTCTCCTCGATGGGGACGTCGGCGGACGGCGCATGCAGCTGGTAGAGGTCTATCGTGTCGATGCCCAGCGCCTTCAGACTGCGGTCGCACGCGTCGAGCACGTCCGCGTGGCGGAAGTGCCACGGCGAGACCTTCGTGGCGACGAACACCTCATCACGTCGACCGGCGATCGCCTTGCCGACGCGCCCCTCCGTGTCGTAGGACTCGGCTGTGTCGATGAGGAACGAGCCCAGCTCTATCGCGCGCTGGATGACGGATGAATCCCCGCTGAACTCCCACGTGCCAAAGCCAACCTCCGGCAGCGCAACGCCACTCTTTCCCAACGGTTTCGTATCCATGCGGAGGAGGTTACCACGAGGCCCGATCCCGAGGGGTGCAAGTGAGGGACTACGTGTCCCGCACGCGGGTGGGGCCGACCTCGCCGGTACACCACGGGATGAACGCCTTCATCCGGCAGGGCGCCCCGCTCTTCTCCAGCTCCGCCTCGAATATCTCGTGGATGCGGGGCGACTCGTTCTCGTACTCGATCTGGCCGCCGCCTTCGTTGACGCTCAGGTCGGAGGAACGCGGCCCGTTGACAAGCCCGGTGCCCGGCCGCAGCGCGAGGTAGCGCGCCCGCGTCGGGCCGCCGTTGAAGTGCTGGTGGAACGTGCGGTCCGCCGGGACGACGACCATGCCGCCGACCTTCCAGTCGGCCTTGCGCAGGTCTGACTGCTCGTCGTCGTTCCAGAGCAGGGAGAAGCCTTCGCCGCTGAGGATGACGAGGTGCGCGCCGGGGCCGTGGCGGTGGGCCTTCTTGTACGTGCCGATGGGGAACTCGGAGATGTGTGCCTTGGTGACGTTGCCCGCCATCTCCAGGCTGGCGTTCACGCCGCCCGCGCCGCGGGTCAAGTAGTCGTAGAGCGGCATGCCGGGCGCGTTGGGGATGAAGTTGCTCGCCCACTTGCGGCGCTGGTAGAGCGTGCCGCTCCCGCTGAAGTAGTCGCCGTCCCCGCCGAAACGGTCGGTGAAGCGGAAGTCGTTGTTGAACACGAACTCGCGGTTGCGCCACCAGCGCAGCACGGGCGGAGCGTTCGTCACGCCGAGGTAACGCGCGGGCTCCGTGCCGCTCGCGTTGAAGTGGCGGTACCACGCGTTGAGCGGGATCGAGAACAGGCTGCCCGCGTGCCACTCGAACGTCTGCTCCGCGCCGCCGTCCAGCCAGATGCTCGTCGCGCCTCGACCGGAGACGATATAGACCATCTCCTCGTAGAGGTGGTGCTCCGGTTCCGAACTGCCGCTGGGGCGTATCTCGACGAGGTGAGAGTCGTTGAGCAGAAGCGGGTTGGGGATGTTGATGATTGCGCCCTTCCCGCCCTTGCGCTCCCAGTCCCCGAGTTCGATGCGGGCGAGGTCCTCGAAAGCGAAGTCCACGATGACCTTCACGCCCTCGTCGCGCTGCCATTCCAGGTAGGCGTCCGGCTCCGGGAAGGCCTCCAGGTCGTCGGGCGTCTCCGCGCGTCTGATCTCGGCGTCGGTCGTCATGGGACCTCCTGCCTACGTGTGCGGCTGTGCCACGGGGGGCGCCTGGCTCGCTTCGGCCTGCCGTTCATTCGCCCGTTGCTCGTGCCGTACGCCAAGGCGCAGGCCGAACGCGCGGGCGAGCGTTGCCAGCCCCACCGTGAGGACGATGATAAACAGACCGACGATGCTCGCTTCCTCTCGCTGTCCGATACCGGGCGAGGCGAACTCCAGCGCCAGCAGCGAAAGAGTGATGGTGTCGCGCGAGGCGAGCAGGACGATACTGCTGGTCGTGCCTGCGGCTATGACGAAGTTGAGCGTCGCGAGCAGGATCAGCGTCGGCATCAGCAGCGGTATCCAGATGCGGAAGTAGGTGCGTATCCATCCCGCGCCGGAGACGCGGGCGGCTTCTTCCATGTCCGCGCCTATCTGCACGAACACACCCTTCATGACATTCGTCCCGGTGGTGTTGCCCTGGATGATGACGACGAGCAGCAAAGCGTAGATCGTGCCGTAGAGGGCGCTGAGCAACGGGGTACCCAGGAACAGCCAGAGCAGGCCGAGTCCGGAGAGGATGCCCGGTATCGCTCCCGAGCCCCAGATGATGAGGTCCAAGGCCCACCTGCCCGTCCACCTCGTGCGAACGAGGATGTAAGCGATGAGCGAAAAGAGGATCGGACTGAGTATCGCGGCGGTGATGGCGAGGGTGAGCGTCGTCCGCATCGCCTTCAGGAAGAGGTTGTCCGTGAGGACGAGCTCCCAGTGCTCCAGCGTGTAGGTGGGGTCGAGGTAGAAGTAGCCCGCACGGGTCATGAAGCTGCCGAACAGGAGCGATATCGCCGGGCCTATGGTGAGCATGAAGATCAGGAATCCGATGGTGGCGAAGAGAGGGATCCTCCACGGGCCCAGGTCTATGAGCCCCGGCTTGAAACTGCCGGTGATGGTGGTGTAGCGGCGGCGCTGGATGATCCAGCGTTGCGCGGGAATGATGACTGCGATGACCAGCAGAGTCAGGCTCGCAAGCACCGTCGCGACGCCGTAGTTCGGTACCGGCTGGCGCACGAGTTCGAATATCTTGGTGGAGTAGACGTAGAAGTCGAACGGGAGGCCCAGCAGCAGTTCGGTCTCGAACGATTGGAAGATGCGCAGCAGTTGCAGGGCGAACACGAGCGCCATAGGCGAAATCATGAGCGGAAGCGTCACACGCATCATCGTGAGGATGTTGGAGGCGCCGCTCACCCGTGCTGCCTCCTCCATGCTCGCGTCCATATTGCGGAAAGCAGGGGTCAGGAGCATGACCTTGATGGAGATGCCATTCGCCATCAGGTGCGCCCAGACGATGCCCTGCACAGTGAAGATGTTGAACGGCCCGTTCTCTATGAACGGCAGTTTCGCTATCGCGATGTTGAGAAGACCGATATCCGGGTCCATCAACGTGATCCAGGCGATGGTCGTGGCGATGCCCGGCATCATGAAGGAGACCCAGAAGAGGAACTCGATGCTGTGACTGAACGGGATGTTCGTCCGTGCGAGAACCCACGAGATGAGCACGGCGATCGGGAAGCTGATCCCAACGACGAACGCCCAGATCATGATGCTGTTGCCAAGCGAGCCGACGAGACCGGGCGTAGACCAGGCATCCCGCCAATGCTGCAGTCCCCACTGACGCTCGCCCACGAACCAGTCGGCTCGTGCGTCGAAGCTGTTGATGACCAGCAGGAGCACGGGCCAGATCAGGTAGAAGCCCAGCACGATAAGGACGACCGCCATGATATAGGCGTTCGTGGGGGGCATCCTGAAGCGCCGGACCCGTGGGCGCGGCCTTGCCAACTGCATGCCCTGCCTCCTCAATCTAAAGCTGGGGCGCCCCGTCACCGGAGCGCCCCAGCATGTTCTGCTCCTCTATCCGCCGCGCGCCGCGCGGTGGATCTCCCGGGCACGCTCCAGGCTCTCCTCTGTCCGCTGCGTGTACTCCGGGTCGCCGGTCAGGTAGATGTAGCTCTTCCCGGGCTCTCTGCACTCACGCGGGTCCACCGTGCCGGTGCACGGGATGTCGTCGCGCAGGCTCGGGCTCGGAGTGCCTTCGCTCACCTCGTGCTTGGCAGTCTGGCCGTCGATGGAGAGGAACCAGTTGAGGAACAGCTTCGCCGCGTTCGGGTTGGGGGCATTGATGGGCATCTGCACGTTGTCCCCTGCTCCGCCGCCACTCATCGTGTCGCGTTCCGCGAACGGCTTGATCAAGCGGTCAGCAGGTCCGCCCTGCTCCGCGAGTTCGTCGAGGTCGCGCCCGGCCGAGCCGATCGCGATGCCCATGGCGAACTTGCCTCCCGCAAGGCTGTCCGTGATGAACCGGAAGTCCGTCGAGAACGTAACGCCGAAGTCCGGGTCCACGAACCGCTCCATGAACTCCTCACCGATATCCGGGTGGCTGATGATGGTGGAGTACGTGCCACCGGCGCCCTCCGCGATGGAGGGGATAGCGACGATCTGGTTCGCCCACTTCGGGTCGAGGTAGTCAAAGACAGAGTTCATCGCGTCGATGTCCGCCTGGGTGACCAGGTCCGTGTTGTAACGCATGCCCAGGTTCTCGGGAGACGCCGCGGCGCCATGGTTCAGGACATACTGCTGCGTCGCCGCATCCGAGTACCAGACCCTCCCCTGGAACCAACCATCGCCGCTCGTAACCTCCGGGTGGATGAGGAGCGGTGGGATTGGGATCAGCGCCTCTGCGGCGATGAGCCGCAAGGCCGACGTGCCGCCTATCATGAGCACGTCGACGTCGTAGCGTCCGGCGGACTGTTCGGCAAGAACACGGTCTGTCTGCGCGCCGCCGCTGCCGGTTGAGACCGTGGCGGTGATGCCGAACTCTTCTTCGAATACCGCGACGACGGGCCGGTAGTTCCGGCTCGCGGAACCGCCCATCACGATGGTTACTTCGCCTTCTTCCTGCGCCGCCGCAATGAGGTCCTCCCATTCCGACTTGAACTCCATCATCGCGTCGGGGGTCGGGGTGGCCGTGGGGTCAGGCTGCGGGTCAGACGGCTGCGAGGGAACGGGCGTTGCCGTTGGCGGAACGGGCGTTGCCGTCGGAACCGGTGTGGCAGTGGGGTCGCTGCCGCAGGCCCCCGTCATCACGGCAACCAGCACACCCATCAGGAGCAGGGCGGTCAACCGCCCCATCGTCGTTCTGCTCAGGTTCCTCATCGCAGGCCTCCCTCTGCATCAACAGGATTCCTGCACATCGCAAAGCTCAAGCGCACTCTGCTGCGGATTCCGTCTCTCGTCGTTGAGCGAGACGCAGGAACCAGCGATATGCGTGCGCAAGCCATACCAGATGCGACCCCCAGAGTCAATCTCGGAGGCGGGATGTGGCAGGCAGAGTGAGGGGCGCCCACGAGGGCACCCCTGTCGACGCTTGCTATGCGCTAGACGCTCGCGGTCGCAGGTTCGGCGGCAGGCGTTTTCGTGAACGTCAGGCCACCGCTTCCCGCGTCCACGGTGACGGTGTCGCCGTCGACGTATTCTCCGGCGAGGATGCCCCTTGCAATGACGTTCTCCACGTGGCGCTCCACCGCGCGCCGCAGAGGGCGTGCGCCATAGACGGGGTCGAACCCCTCGTCCTCCAGCCAGTCCTTCGCAGCGTCGGTGAGGTGAATCTCAATCGAGCGCTCCGCGAGACGCTCCTGCACCTGGCGCACCATCAGGCCGATGATGTCATGCAGTTCCTCACGGGTCAGCGGGTGGAAGACGATGTACTCGTCCACGCGGTTGAGGAACTCTGGCGTGAAGTGCTTCTTGAGCGCCTCCATCACCGCGCGGCGGTGCCGCTCTTCCTCCGTGGTGGGCTGCCCGGGGCGAAAGCCGATGCCTCCCTTGCTGAACTCCGCCGTGCCGATGTTGCTGGTCATGATGATGATGGTGTGGCTGAAGTCCACGGTGCGCCCGTGGCCATCCGTCAGCCGCCCGTCCTCCAGGATCTGGAGCATGACGCTGAAGACATCCGGGTGTCCCTTCTCGATCTCGTCGAAGAGTACGACCCGGAACGGCCTGCGGCGTATCGCCTCGGTGAGCTGTCCGGCCTCGTCGTAGCCGACGTAGCCCGGCGGAGCGCCGATGAGACGGGAGACGGTGTGCCGTTCCGCAAATTCGGACATGTCCACGCGCACCATGTTCTCCTCATCGTCGAACAGGCAGGCCGCGAGCGCACGGGCCAGTTCCGTCTTCCCGACGCCCGTCGGGCCGAGGAACATGAACGAGCCTACCGGACGCTTTTCGTCGCGCAGCCCTGCCCGGGCGCGGCGTATCGCATCGGCCACGGCGACGACGGCGTCATGCTGGCCGACGACCCGCTCGTGCAGACGGTCCTCCAGGTGCAACAGGCGCTCCGCTTCCTCCTCCATCAGGCGGGCGGCAGGGATGCCCGTCCACGTCGCGATGAGCGTGGCGATGTCCTCCGTGCGCACCACAAGGTCGGTGTGGTCGCGCCCCAGGAACTCGCTGCGGTCGCGGTTGAACTCTTCCTCCACCCGGACGCGCTCCACCTTCAGGCTGGCTGCGCCTTCGTAATCGCTCCGTTGGGCCGCCGATTCCTCCTGCTCCAGCAGGTCGCGGATCTGCTGGTCCTGCGCGGTGAGCTCCGGCGGCAGGCTCTCCACGTCCAGCCGCAGTTTCGCCGCAGCCTCGTCTATCAGGTCGACCGCCTTGTCCGGCATGTTCCTGCCGGAGATGTAACGCGCGCTCAGGCGCGCCGCCGCGACGAGTGCGGTGTCGTCCAACTGCACCCTGTGATGCGCCTCGAAGCGCGGGCGCAGTCCGCGGAGTATCTCGATGGTCTGATCGACCGTCGGCTCTTCCAGCCATATCGTCTGGAACCGGCGCTCGAGCGCGGCGTCCTTCTCGATGTGCTTGCGGTACTCGTCCGGCGTCGTAGCCCCGATGACCTGCAACTCGCCGCGCGCAAGTGCGGGCTTCATGATGTTCGCGGCGTCCAGTCCTCCCTCGCCCGCTCCGGCTCCCACGACGGTGTGTAGTTCGTCGATGAAGAGCACCACCTCCCGGCGCGCCTCCTTCATCTCGTCGATCACCGACTTCAGCCGCTCCTCGAACTCGCCGCGGAACTTCGCACCGGCGACCAGTCCCGCCATGTCCAATGCGAGCACGCGCTTGTCCCGCAGCGACTCCGGCACGTCGCCTGCGACGATGCGCTGCGCGAGTCCTTCAGCGATCGCCGTTTTGCCGACGCCCGCCCCGCCGATGATGACCGGGTTGTCCTTCGTGCGGCGGATCAGCGTCTGCATCACGCGGCGTATCTCGTCCATGCGGCCTATGACCGGGTCCAGCTTCCCTTCGCGGGCGAGCTGGGTCAGGTCTATCGTGTAGCGTTCGAGCGTCTGGTAGCGGTGCTCGGCGCGCGGGTCGGTGACGCGGTGTCCGCCGCGAACGTTCAGGAGGGCCTGGTAGACGCGCTCCTTCGTGACGCCGTGCTCCGCCAGGATGCGCGCCGCTTCACCGCGTGCGTCGGAGAGGATGGCGAGGAAGAGGTGCTCGGTGGCGATGTGCTCGTCGTGCAGCCGCTCGGCTTCGTCCTTCGCCGCCTGCAGCATGGCTATGGCCCGGGGCGTGGGGTGCATCTGGTTGGAGTCGTAGGCGAGCTGGGGCGTCTTCTTGAGCACGATCTCCAGTTCACCGCGGGTGCGGTCCACGTTGACGCCCATACCGCTCAGTACACGCGCAGGCACGGACTCGGCGCTTTCCAGCAGCGCGAGCATGACGTGCTCCACGTCCCATTGCGAGTGGCGGAACCTCCGGACGAGTTCGTAACTCGCCCCGATGACGACCTGCGCCTGTTCCGTGAAATCTTCCTGCTTGAAAACCATGACGATACTCCGATCAGCCCCGGCGGTCCGCGTCAGCGGCTGCCCAGGCGTTCCTCCAAACGGCGTACCTGGCGCTCCAGTTCGACCATCCGCGCCTGCATACGCATCAGCACCTCCACTCCAGCAAGGTTGATGCCCAGGTCCTCCATGAGAGACTTGATCCAGCGAGCGCGCGATATGTCCGCCGGAGAGAACATGCGGATGTTTCCCCGCGAGCGCTTCGGTGTAAGCAGCCCGATGCGCTCGTACGTGCGGAGCGTCTGCGCGTGCACGCCCACCATGCGGGACGCGACGCTGATGACGTAGCACGGCTCGTCGTCGTTGACGCCGTCCATGCTCGAACCCCTGCTCCACACCTCGGTAACGACCGTCTGCTCCATCATGCCTGTCTCTCCTACACTCCAGCCTGCTGTGCGCTGTGTTCGGCATCGCGCAGCCGTTCGAACAGCTCGCGCTGTTCTTCGGTCAACTCCACCGGCAGCACCGCCATCACCGTGACCAGCATGTCGCCGTGGCCACTGCCGCCGCGCTTCGGCATCCCCTTCCCGCGGAGACGTATCGTGCGTCCGTTCTGCGTTCCGGGCGGGATGCGCACTGCGACGCTCTTGCCGCCGAGCGTGGGGGCCTGCGTCTCGCCGCCGAGCACCGCGTCCAGCAGCGGCACGCGCGCCGTAAAGCGCACGTCGTCGCCTGTACGCTCGAACACGGCGTGCGGTGCAACGGTCACCACGAGGTAGAACTCGTCAACGCCGTCACGTTTCGGGTTCACGTGTATGCGCGCTCCGCTCTCGACGCCTGCGGGTATCCGCACCTCCAGCCGCTTGCCGCCGGGATGCTGCACCGTGCGCGTCGAGCCTGCGAACGCCTCCTCCAGCGTGACGGTCACCGGCACGTCCAACCGGCGGGGCGCTGCCTGCCGGCGCGCACCCCAGCGCGCGTCGGCGAATCCGTCGAAGAGGTTGCTGAAGTCGCCGAGGCCGTCCATGTCCGTGAATGCGCTGAACCCGGGGGAACCGCCGCTCCGGCGCGTGCGAGCGTTCGTGAAGAACGTGAACGGCGACGCTCCCGACCCCTGCCCGCCGCCGTGCATCTGGTCGGCGTGCCGCCAGTTCTCGCCGAAGCGGTCGTACTTCTTCCGGGAGTCGGCGTCCGAGAGCACCTGGTACGCCTCGTTGATCTCCTTGAACTTCGCCTCGGCGCTGCTGTCGCCGTGGTTCACGTCCGGATGGTGCTTCCGTGCGAGACGGCGGTACGCGGAGCGTATCTCCTTCTCGGTGGCGTTCTTGGCCACCCCCAGCGTTTCGTAGTAGTTCTTCGCCATGACACCGCTCGATACGAGTAATCTGCTCTACTCGTAGTATAG
Source organism: SAR202 cluster bacterium bin16 (assembly GCA_002238425.1). Classification (GTDB taxonomy): domain Bacteria; phylum Chloroflexota; class Dehalococcoidia; order Lucifugimonadales; family Australimonadaceae; genus Bin16. Next base: position 141,811 of record MPMJ01000001.1, read on the forward strand.
CAAACTTGAGTGGCTAGCTATAAACCTTGAGCGGCAGCGGCTCGCGCGGCGGCTAGCGGCGCGTCGCCCAGCCCAGCAGCGAGAGGAATATGCGCTCCGGCAACACGCGAGCCGCCAGGGAGCCGGATCGCGAGTCGATGCCGGCCGGGTAGCGGAAGCGGGGACGCCGGGCACGGACGATGCCATGGATGACCTTCGCGACGATGACCGGGTCTGCGCCTCGCCTGAACGCCCCGCAGGCCCTCTTCCGGTAGGCCTGGACGTACCGGGCATACGGCGCTCCATCGCCGGAGTCGATGCCCTCAGCCATGAGCTGGTTCTCCGGGAATGCGGTGCGTATCAGCCCCGGTTCGACCAGCACGACGCGAACGCCGAGCGGCCAAACCTCAGTCCTGAGCGATTCGGTCAGCCCTTCGAGCGCAAACTTGGAGGAGGCATATGCCCCGTGGAACGGCGCGCCGATCCGCCCCAGGATGGAGCTGACGTTCACGATAGTCCCGCCGCCCTGCTCGATCATGCCCGGCAGGACCGCCCGCATGAGGCGCGCCACGGCAAAGACGTTGGTCTCGAACTGTGCCCGCAGTTCGTCCGAAGTGAGTGTCTGCACGGGCCCGAACAGGCCGTATCCGGCGTTATTGACCAGCACCGACACAGGGCCGTGGTCCTCCACGATGGCTGCGAGGTCCTCCGCCAGACCTGCGTCTCGATTGATGTCCAACTCGACCCCGTAGACGGGCAGGTTCCGCCGTGCGGCTTCCGCTTCCAACTCGGCGAGTCGCTCCTTCGCCCGGCTGGTCCCCACCACCCGGAATCCTCGCTCCGCCATGTAGAGCGCCGTTGCCATGCCGATGCCGCTCGACGCTCCGGTGATCAGCACGACGCCATGCCCGTCTGTCATCGTCAGCCTCCTGCGTTCAGCCTAGCACGCGCACAGCGTGATAAGGGCTCCGCCGCACCCCTACGCCTTTGACGCTCGACTCCCCCAACTGCTACTCTGTTACGAGTGTGCAAGATGCGCTCCCACGCCTTGAACGGCAAACAGAACGGGGACAGCGTGCGCGGAGTAGGCGAACCGCCGCGCGCGTGATGCATCGCACGCAGGAGGTTGCCACATGGTGAACGTCGCCGCGCTGCGCTGTAAGGAATGTTCCCGCGAATACCCCATCGGCGCTTTCAACGTCTGTGATTTCTGCTTCGGACCGCTGGAAGTCGTCTATGACATGGACGCCATCGCGGACATCGCCAGCAGAGAGCGCATCATGTCCGGCCCCAACAGCCTCTGGCGCTACGCCGATTTCCTCCCAGCCGAGTACAACCCGCTCGTGGACATCAACGCCGGGTTCACCCCGCTCATCCGTTCACACGGGCTTGCGAAGCAACTCGGGCTGGAGGAACTCTGGATCAAGAACGACAGCGTCAACCCGTCCTACTCGTTCAAGGACCGCGTCGTCGCAGTCGCTTCAGCGAAAGCGCTGGAACTCGGATTCGAGACGCTCGCGTGCGCCTCGACCGGCAACCTCGCCTGCGCCGTCGCCGCCCACGCGGCACGGGCCGGGATGGCGGCCTACGTCTTCATCCCCTCGGACCTCGAGGCGGGCAAGGTGCTGGGCGCGGCCATCTACAACCCGACCATGATTGCCGTCAACGGCAGCTACGACGACGTCAACCGCCTCTGCAGCGAACTGGCCGACCAGTACCAGTGGGCGTTCGTCAACATCAACGTCCGCCCCTTCTACGCCGACGGCAGCAAGACGCTCGGCTACGAGGTCGCGGAGCAGCTCGGCTGGCGCGCACCCGCGCACGCCATCGCGCCCTCGGCATCCGGTGCGATGTTCACGAAGATCTACCAGGGACTCAAGGAGTTCGAGCAGACCGGCATCATCGGCCCGGTGGAGACGCGAATGCACTGCGCGCAGGCGCGCGGCTGCTCCCCCATCGCGACCGCTTACGAAGAGGGCCGCTTCGTGATACGCCCCGTGAAGCCCGCCACCATCGCCAAGTCGCTTGGCATCGGCAATCCCGCCGACGGCTACTACGCGCTGAAGACCATCGAGGCGTCCGGCGGCTCCGCCGTCATCGCGGAGGAGCACGAGGTTGCGGAGGGCATCAAGCTCCTCGCGCAGACCGAGGGCATCTTCACCGAGGGCGCGGGCGGCGTCGCCATCGCCGGGCTGAAGCGCCTCGTCGAGCGCGGAGAGATCCAGCCGGACGAGCCGACCGTTGTGTATATCACCGGCAACGGGCTCAAGACCACGGAGATCGTGAGCGACGTCGTGAACCCCATCCTCATCGAGGGCACGGTCTCGGCGTTCGAGCAGCACGTGGGCGTGAAGGCTTGAGTATCATGACCACGACGATGCAACGGGTGCGCTTCACCTTCCTTGACCATATGATCAAGCAACCCGTCATCTACCGGATGGGACACGACTTCGACGTCGTCACCAACATCCGCCGCGCCGACGTACAGGAAGGCGTGGGCTGGGTGATACTCGAGGTCGAAGGTGAGTTGGAAGAGATCGAGCGCAGCCTCGAGTGGGTGCGCTCGCTTGGCGTCAGGGTCGACCACGCGTTGGGCGACCTGATAGAACCGTAACTCGGAGGACCAGAACAGGATGAGCGTTACCGTACGCATACCCGGTCCGCTGCGGCGGATCACCGATGGAGCCGACAAGGCAGCCGTGACCGCCGAGACGCTCGGCGGCGTCATCGCGGAACTCGAAGCGCAGTACCCCGGCATCCAGGATCGCATCCTGGATGAGAACGGCGCGCTGCGCTACTTCGTGAACCTCTACCTCAACAATGAGGACGTCCGCTTCCTGGAGGGGCTCGGCACGCCCGTCAAAGCGGGGGACGAGGTGAGCATCGTCCCGGCCGTCGCTGGGGGATAGGCTCTGATGCTCGGCCCCAGGAAAAACGACGAGTACTCCGAGCGAGAGCTCGCCGAGATCGAAGAACTCAACCGCCTCACGGACGACCACCGCTCCTTCTTCCAGAACCCGTGGTGGCAGCGCGTTGCCATCGGCTTCTCGATGCTCATCGTCCTCTCGCTGCTGTTCCCGGTCATCGCGCTCTCCTGTAACGGTGAGTCAGAACCCGCTCCAGACCCCACAAGCGGCATACCTGTCCCCGACTTCGAACTCGCCGCCGCGCAGGGCGGCCTCGTCAGCCTCTCCGATACGCTCGCGGCCAACGAAGTAGTCGTGGTGGTCTTCTACCGGGGCAACTTCTGAGGGACCTGCATCAACCAGCTCGGCGAGCTGGAAGCGGCCTACGACGAGATGCGAGCGCTGGACGCCGAACTGATTGCCCTGAGCACAGACGACGTACCCCGCGCCCAGAACATGCAGCAGCGCACCGGCGCCAGATACCCTGTCCTCGCAGACCCGGACCAGGCGGTCGCGAAGGCATACGGCGTGTTCGACCTGCTCGGCGACGGCGTGGCGGCCCCCACCACCATCATCCTGACCTCGGATCGCATCGTCGCGATGCAGGTGGGGCAGGACATCGGCGACCGTCCGTCCACCGCCTCCATCCTCCACACACTCCGCCAACTCAAGGCCGGGGAACTGGAACCCGCAGCCGCGAGTTAGGCGGGGTCTTCCATGAAGGACTACCACATCAACGTCTTCTACAGCGAAGAGGACCAGTGCCACGTCGCGGATATCCCTGATCTGCAGTACTGCTCCGCGTTCGGCGGAACGCCCGAAGAAGCGCTTTCGGAAGTGCGAACAGCGATGAAAGCGTGGGTTGAAGCCGCAAGAGAGGCAGGGAAACCAGTGCCGGAACCCCGATACCGCCCTGCCATCTACCAGTCCGCCTGATACTCAGGTGGCGAGGGCTCGCACCCCTACGCCCCTAACTCCCGCACGACGCTCGCGACGCGCTCCGGCGCGATGCCCCGGTGCGTGCGCGACGAGCCAACGCCGTCCAGCAGCACCCACGAGATCTGGCCTGCCGTCGTCTTCTTGTCGCGGCTCATCGCCTCGATGATTGCATCAGGCTCGACGCCCATGTATGCGGACGGCAGGCCGAACCGCGCGATGAGCGACGCCTGGCGTTCGACCAACTCCGGCGGGGTCACGCCCTCCAGCATCCCGAGACGCGCCGCGCCCGTCATGCCGATGGCGACCGCCTCGCCGTGCAGGTACGCGTCGTAGCCCGCTGCCGCCTCGACGCCGTGCCCTATCGTGTGACCGTAGTTCAACAGCTGCCGCAGCCCGCTCGTTTCGCGCTCGTCCGCGCTCACCACCCGCGCCTTAACCGCCATGTTCCATGCAACGGCGCGCGCCGTCAGTTCCGGGTCCAGCGACTGCAGCGCATCGGCGTGCTCCTCGTAGAGGTCCACCAGCCCCGCTTCGAGCGCGAGCCCGTGCTTCACCGCCTCCGCCCAGCCTTCGCGCAGCGCGCGCTCCGGGAGCGTCCGCAGCGCCGACACGTCGGCCAGCACCATCGACGGATGGTGGAATGCACCCACCATGTTCTTGGCCACCGGCAGGTCGACGCCCGTCTTCCCACCGATGCTCGAATCGACCATCGCCGTCAGCGACGTCGGGACCTGCACGACGCGTATGCCGCGCAGGAACGTCGCGGCGACGTAGCCCGCGAGGTCGCCCACGACGCCCCCGCCGACCGCAACGATGGCGTCGCGGCGCTCCGCCCTCCGTTCGGCAAGCCATTCGTAGAGGACGATGGCCGTCGCCAGGTTCTTGCTCGCTTCGCCCGCAGGGAAGGTGAACAGCCCCATCTCGATGCCCGCCGCGTGCAGCGACCGTTGCGCCGCGCGTCCGTACGGGTGCACGACGTTGCTGTCGCAAACGATGAACGCCCGGCCGGACAAGCCCATCTGCGCGAGGCGGCGCCCCAGTTGCTCCTCCAGCGTGTCCCACCCCACGAATATGGGATAGGCGCCCTGCTCCAGCCGCACCGTCGCGGCGAGCTCCGGGTCGTCCTCCCACGCCGCAGGCGCGCCCAGCCGACGCCATGCCCGCACGACCTCTTGCGCAGCCTGCTCTATCGTCAGGTCGTCCGTGTGCACCGTCCAGTGCGCATGCGAGTAGGCCCACTGGCGCTCCCGCTTCAGTGACTCGATGCGCCCGAGCGGGTCGTCCGACTGCAGCATTGGACGCGTCATCGCTTCAGCGCCGTCCAGCTCCGCGATGTGCGACAGCCGCCGGTACACCGTCTCCGGTCGCGCTTCGAGCGCCACGACGAGGCCCGAGCTGAGCATCCCGCCGAGCGACTGGTCGTGCATCACAAAAACCCCCCCCCCCCCCCGAGCGAACCAGGGGTCCCCCCCCCCCCCCCCCCCCCCCGCCCCGCCCCCGCCCCCCCGCCCTCTCCCCAGCCCCCGCCCCGCTCGAGACGACGATGTGCTCCTCGCGCGCGAACTCCGCGATGGTGGCCCGCTCCAGTTCCCGAAACGCGGGCTCGCCGTCCTCGGCGAAGATGCGCTCGACCGCCTTCCCCGCGCGCTCAACGATGCGCTCGTCGGCATCCACGAAACGCCACCCGAGCAGGCGTGCAGTGCTGCGCCCCACGGCGCTCTTGCCAGCGCCTGAGAATCCGATGAGGTAGATGCGGTTACGGGTGGTCATTGCTCCCACTTGCCCTAGAACGACATCACGGACTCGATGACCGCGCTTATCAGGAACGCCAGCGCAACGCCTGCAAGGACAGTACCGAAGGCGATCAGGATGAACTTCGTCGCGCCGGAGATGTTCCTGCTATGCCTGAACATCCAACCCGCAGCGAGCAGCAAAACGCCGGCAACGAGCAGCAGCCCAAGGACTCTCATGTCCCCGTTCCGATCATGCGCCTACGATCCGTTTCGCGGCCCCACCGTCGCCCGGTAGCTCTCGTAGTTGCGAAGCGTCTCGGAGATGTGGTCGCCGCCGAACTTCTCCATGAACGCATCGGCCAGGGTTACCAGCACCATCGCCTCTGCTATCACGCCGCACGTCGGCACGAAAGTGATGTCGCTCCGCTCGTAGTGCGCCTGGGCCAGCTCGCCGGTCGTCAGGTCGACGGACGGCAGCGGGCTTATCATCGTGGCGATGGGCTTGACGACCGCGCGGATGATGAGCGGCTCGCCGGTCGTCATGCCGCCCTCCAGACCGCCCGCGTTGTTCGTGCGCCGGGGCCACGGCTTCGCCCATCCGCCGTTCCCGTTCCGCTCCCACTCCTCGATGGGCTTGATGACGTCGTGCACCTTCGAGCCGCGCAGGTCGGCGAGTTCGAATCCCTTGCCGACCTCGACTCCCTTCACCGCGTTCACGCTCCCCACCGACGCCATCAGCCGCGTGCTGAGCTTCGTGTCCCACTGTATGTGCGAGCCCAGCCCGATCGGCAGGCCCGTCGCGACGACCTCCACGACCCCGCCGAGGCTGTCGCCTGCTTCCTTCGCGGCGTCGACCTCGCGCACCATGAGCGCGCTCGCGTCCGGGTCGGCGCAGCGCACCGGCGAGTCCTCTGCCACGTCCCAGTCCACCGGCTCCGGGGGATGCGCCTGCACGCCGCCGATGTTCGTGACGTGGCTGTGCACCTCGACGCCGAACTCGGAGAGGAACGCCCGGCAGATCGCCCCCACGGCGACCCGCGACGTCGACTCCCGCGCCGACGAACGCTCCAGGATGTTCCGCGCGTCGTCCTGCAGGTACTTGCTGATGCCGGGCGTGTCCGCGTGGCCGGGGCGCAGACGGTGGATCGGCGTCACGTCGCCCTCAACGGGCTCCTTCGACATCGTGTGCGTCCACGGCTTGCCGTCCGGACCGTTGCCGGTCGTGTGGTCGCGGTTCTCGATGAGCATCGCGATGGGCGCGCCCGTCGTGTAGCCGTGCCGCACGCCGGACTGCAGCACCGCGTAGTCCGTCTCGATCTGCATGCGTCCGCCGCGGCCGTAGCCCATCTGGCGGCGCGCCAGGTCCTCGCGTATCACCGCCTCAGATATGGCGATGCCAGCGGGCAGCCCTTCGAGCAATGCAACGAGTCCGGGCCCGTGAGACTCGCCGGCAGTCAGGAATCGCACCAAGATGACAACCTCCCGCGCAACGTCTTTTCATTCTACCCCACGCCTGCGCGCTCTGATGTGGATTCACATACACAGAGAGTCGTATACTCACGCGCAAGGATACCTTCAGGCACACGGAGTACGGGTTCAGGAGGAATCATGCTCTCAGCAACGGACAATGAACTGCTGACGCAGGTGAGCGCCGGGACGCCTATGGGCGACCTCATGCGCCGCTACTGGATCCCTGCGGTCTTCTCCTGCGAGGTCGAGGCCGACGGTGTGCCGCACCGCACGCGGCTCCTCGGTGAAGACCTCCTCGTCGTGCGCCTCACGAGCGGCGACGTCGCCACCATGACTCCGTACTGCCCGCACCGCACCGCGTCGCTCTACTTTGGACGCAACGAGGAGGAGGGCCTGCGCTGCGCCTACCACGGCTGGAAGTTCGCGGCGGACGGCAGCTGCATGGACATGCCCAGCGAGCCTCCGGAGAGCAACTTCAAGGACAAGGTGACGCTCAAGACCTACCGCACCCTGGAGCGCAACGGCGTCATCTGGACCTACATGGGACCGGACCAGGACTCCCCTCCTGCGCTGCCGAACCTCGAGTGGAACATGGTGCCGGAGTCCCACTGCTACCTCACCAAGCGCATCGCCCAGAACAACTACTTCCAGACCATCGAGGGCGAGATCGACTCCAGCCACAGCGGCTTCCTTCACTCCAACTTCCTCGACCCGTTCCGGCTCGAATCGAAGCAGGAGCAGGGGATGATCTACAAGATGCGCGACCGCCATCCCCGCTTCCAGGTGAAGGACACCGACTACGGCGTGCTCATCGGCGCGCGCCGCAACGCCGAGGAAGACTCCTACTACTGGCGCATCACCCAGTACATGCTCCCCTTCCACACCATCATCCCTCCCTACGGCGCTGACCCGCTCTTCAGCGGCCACGCCTACATCCCCATGGACGACAACCACGTCCTCGCCCTCTGCTTCACCTACAACCCCGTGCGACCGCTCACCGAGAAGGAGCTCGACTTCCTGAAGTTCGGTCCGGGCAATGGACAGCAGGGTCTCCACCCCTCCGTGGACGGTTTCCTCCCGCCGATGGCCAACCGCCCCGAGAACGCATGGTGGCCGAAGCACCACATAGACAACGACTTCAACGTGGACTGGGAGCGACAGAAGACCGTCCAGTTCTCCGGCCTGCCCGGCACCTGGCCGCAGGACTCCGGCATGCAGGAGACGATGGGCCGCGTGACCAACCGGACGATGGAGCACCTCGGCATCAGCGACACCGGCATCATCCGTACCCGCCGAGCGCTGCTCAGGGCCGCGAAACTCCTGCGCGACTACGGCATCGAACCCGAGTCCGTGTGGGACCCGGACGTCTACTACATCAGGTCGGCCGCCGTGGTGCTGCCGCGCGAGTCCGAATGGGTCGAGGCTTCCGAGGAGTTCCGCACCCCCAAGGAGAACGTCAACTACGCCGCGGTCTGACCCTCGTCATCCGTAAACCAGCTACGCAAACGGGGCGCCTCTTCAGGAGGCGCCCTGTTCTGTCTCTGTTACCTGTCTCCGAATGTCTGATCCCTTCCCCCTCGATGGGGGAAGGATAGGATAGGGGTGGATCACCCAGCCCTACGCCGCCTCCGCGGCCTCGGTCTCCGGCGCAGGCGCCGGCTGCACGACGTACCCCTCGCGGATGACCCCGGCCTCCATGTCCCAGCGTGGCCCCTCGCCTTCGATGACCGCCTCGCCCACCCACAACTTGTACGCCGTCCATGCTGCCATGGCAGCATCCAACTGATCGTCCGTCGGCGTGTCATCGGATGGCAGTTGAACGCCCAGCGCGGACAGCAGCTCGGTGCGGGCCTGGCGGCCTTCCAGCGTGCGCTTAGTAGGAAGTTTCGTTCCGTTCGACACTGCCTTCCATGCCCCACCCGGAAACACCTCGATCAGCGTCGAGTTGGACGCAGGTGTGCCGTCCAGTCCCAGCAGGCGGAACCGGCTGCCGCTCTCGACCAGCCGGTGGAAGAGCCGCACGGACCCCACGATGAGGCCGGAGTACGGCTTGCCGTCGGCGGGCAAGGTGTAGGGCGTACGCCCGGGTGCGTTCACGCGCCGCTCCCAATCCCGCATCGTCGCGTCCCGCGAACCGGCCGCCCCGCCCCGGTCCCCGCCTCGCCGCGTCCGGCGACCCGGCCAGCCCCTGCGGGCCGTCGATGGCAAGGATGAAGGAGCGCCCGATAGCGCGGTCCGGGATGATGTGCGAAGCGTCCTCGCGATAGTCCCACTGCCCGAATGAGCACGCCAGGTCGGTATCGAGCACTGCGTAGTCGCACGGACGCTGCTGCGCTGCCGTCGGGTCCGTGAGATCGAGTCCGATGAAGCAGCGACCGCCGCCGATCTCGCGACCGCCACCACGGTGCCCCATCGTCCGGCGTTGCCGCCACTTGGCGATGTAGCGCGCCGTAACGGCGGCCGCCAGCACCGAAGCGCCTGCCGCTCCATACACACGGGGGTTCCCTCGCATCCGCATGCGCGCCATTCTATCAAGCCGCCCCGGAGCCGCGCTTACCGTCCAGCCACGCCTGCAGGATCACCACCGCCGCCGCCGCGTCCACTGCGCCCTTCTCAGGCCTCCGACGGCCCCTCCCCCGCGTGCGGCCACCCGCCAGGGCGCGCTCCGCCTCCGCGGACGAGAGCCGCTCGTCCACCGTCTCGACCACGAGCCCGGCCTCCTGCAGCCCGCGCACGAACTCCTGAACGACCAGTGCCTGCGGCCCCACGCGCCCAGACATCGAGTACGGCATGCCCACGACGATAACCCCCGCGCCCCGCGCGTTCGCCTCTCGCGCCACGTCTGCCGTGGCTTCCGGTGAGTTCTCGATCACTCCTGCGGGAACCGCGACGCCGGAATCCGTGTCACCCGACGCAACGCCGATGCGGCGTTCGCCGACGTCGAGCCCCAGCGCGCGCATCAGCCCGTCTGCCGCGTGACGATGTCCGCGACCGCCGCCAGCGCGTCGTCCAATTTCGAGGCGTCCTTGCCGCCCGCCTGCGCCAAACGCGGCTGACCGCCCCCACCGCCGCCCATCACGCGCGCCGCCTCGTTGACGATGGCGCCGGCGTCGAGGCCGCGCTCCACCAGGTCGGGCGTCACCATCGCCAGCAAGCCCGGGCGTCCATTGAACACGCTACCGAGCACGACCACCCCGGAGCCGAGCTTGTCCCGCAGGCGGTCCCCCATCTCGCGCAGCGTCTGTGCATCCGGCGCGTCGCTCCGCACCGCCAGCACCTGCACGCCGCCAACGTCTCGCGCCTCGTCGCGCAGCGTCTCCGCCTCCTGCCGCGACGCCTCACGCTGCCCCGCGCGCAGCGAGCGCCGAGCCTCCTCCGCCTGCGCCAGCAACCCCTCTATCCGCTGAGGCAGTTCGGCGGGAGCGGAGCGCAGCAACGCTGCCGCCTCGTCCAACTGCCGCAGCCGCTGGCTCACCCACTCCTCGCCGCCGCGACCCGTCACCGCCTCGATGCGCCGTACGCCCGTCCCCACGCTGCTCTCGCCCACGACCCTGAACGTGCCGATCTGCCCCGTCCGCTCCAAGTGCGTGCCGCCGCACACCTCGAAGCTCACCGGCTCCACCTCGCCGATCTGCACCGTGCGCACACGGTCGCCGTACCGCTCACCGAAGAACGCGAGCGCGCCGTTGGCAGTCGCCTCGCGGTAGGAGCGTTCATCTTTCACCAGCGACAGGTCGCCGCGCACCGACTCGTTGATGCGCCGCTCTATCTCGCCCAATTCATCACGGCTCACCGCCGAGACGTGCGTGAAGTCGAACCGCAGCCGGTCCGGCGCTACCAGCGACCCCGCCTGCCGCACGTGGGAGCCGAGCACGTCCCGCAGCACGGCGTGCAGCAGGTGTGTCGCCGTGTGGTTGCGCGCAACGTCCAACCTGCGCTCCCCGTCGACCGACGCATGCACCGCGTCACCGACCGCGACCGAGCCCTCGGCGACCTGCGCCGCGTGGACGATGAACTCACCGAACGGCTTCTGCGTGTCGCTCACCCGGGCCGATCCGCCGGACGCCGCGATGAGGCCCGTATCCCCGACCTGCCCGCCGCCCTCCGCGTAGAACGGCGTCTCGCGCAACACGATCTCGACGCCCTCTCCGGCGTCGGCGCGCTGCACCGGCTCACCGTCCTTGAGGATGGCCGCTATAACGGTATCCGTCTCGATGCGGTCGTAGCCGAGGAACGCGGTCTCCCGAACGTCCAGCACCTCGTAAACGCGAATCTCCTCGCGCCCTCCGCCGAAGCGGGCCGCCGCCCGCCCGCGCTCGCGCTGCTCCTCCATCGCCCGTTCGAATCCCGCGGTGTCGACGTCCAGGCCCTGCTCCCGCGCTATCTCCTGCGTGAGTTCCAGTGGGAAGCCATAGGTGTCGTACAAGAAGAACGCTTCATGTCCAGAAACAGTGATGGGCCAAGAGGTGATGAGTTCCCTCTGGTCTTCAGTGACCAACTCCACTAACAGCTCCACGGCCCTCTCTTGGCCGAGACGTTCCCCCGAGGAATCGGCAGAGGGTCCAACGAATCCGTGCTGCTCCAAGAACGCACTGACGTTCTCCCTGTCGGGCGTAGCCGAAACCAATGTCTCAGGTATAGCCCCGCCATGCGCCTTGCGGTAGTCAATCATCCCACCGAGTATCTCAGCGCCACGGTCGTAAGCCTCGTAGAAGCGCTCCTCCTCGGACTCCAGCGTCTTGAGGACGAATCGCTCGTGCTCGCGAAGTTCGGGATAGAGCGCTCCGAACCGCTCGATAACGGTCGCGGCCACGTCCGGCAGGAAACCGGCCTCGATGCCGAGCTTCCGCGCGAAGCGGATGCCGCGCCGTATCACGCGGCGCAGCACGTAGCCGCGACCCTCGTTCGCGGGCACAACCCCGTCGGCGATGAGGAACGCCGCGCTCCGGGCATGCTCCGTCACGACGTGGATGGCGAAGTCGTCGTCGGGGTCTTGTCGGTACGTCTTGCCCGCCAGTTGCTCTACGCGCTGGCGTATCGGTGTGAGCAGGTCTGTCTCGTAGGCGGAGGACACGCCCTGCATGATGGCGGTCATCCGCTCCAGCCCCATGCCGGTGTCTATGCCCGGCGCGGGCAGGTCCGTCCGCGTGCCGTCCGCCGCCTGGTAGAACTGCGGGAAGACGAGGTTCCAGTACTCGAGGAACCGGCTCGTGTCGTCGCCCGGCTTCGTGCCCGGCCCATGCTCCTCGCCGAAATCGTAGTAGAGCTCGCTGGACGGGCCGCACGCACCCTCGTCGCCCGCAGGGCCCCAGAAGTTGTCCTTGTCGCCCAGCGTAACGATGCGCTCGTTCGGCACCCCCACCTCGTCGCGCCATATCGCGCGCGCCTCGTCGTCGGTGTCGTGCACCGTCACCCAGATGCGCTCCGGGGGCAGCAGAAGCACGCCGGTGGTGAACTCCCATGCCCACGAGATCGCCTCGCGCTTGAAGTAGTCGCCGATGCTGAAGTTGCCCAGCATCTCGAACATCGTGTGGTGCGTGAAGTCGCCAACCTCGTCTATGTCGGTGGTACGGAAGCACTTCTGCACAGACGCGAGTCGAGGGTTAGGTGGCGTCTCGTCACCCGCGTAGTAGGGCTTGAACGGCGCCATGCCCGCGGACGTCAGGAGCAGCGTGGGGTCGCCCGCCGGGATCAGCGACGCGCTCGGCATCACCAAATGGCCGCGCTCCTCGAAGAATCGCAGATATGCAGCGCGGATGTCGTCGCTGGTCGTGGGGGACATGTCGGCCAAGGGAGTACAGTCCTCTGGGGAGGGCGCTGCGGTGAGAGCGCCACGCACTGAGGAGAGTCTACGAACGCCTCCGCGAGCGTGTCAACGCGCGGTGTTCGTTGATTCCTTCCCCCTCGATGGGGGAAGGCCAGGATGGGGGTGACCCCGCCACTTCCCTCTCTGATTGACGCCGCGCCACCGCGGGGGTAGGTTGCAGGCGTGAACGCGCTCCCCAACCTCGCCCTCCTCGGGGCTTTCGCCCGTCATCCGCGCCGCCATCCCACCTACCTGGGGTACGTGAACGGCCTGTTCTACGGGTTCGGGATGGGCGCATCCACCATCCTCTTCCCGCTCTACGCCATCGATCAGGGCTTCTCTCTCTCCAGCCAGGGGTTCATCGTCGCCGCGCCCGGCATCATCATGATTATGCTGAGGCTCGTAGGCGGCGCTCTCTCTGACCGCTTCGGCGAGAAGTTCATCCTCTGGTTCAGCTTCTCAACCGTCACCATCGCCTCGATGGTCCCCGTATTCGCGGCCTCCTTCATCTGGCTCACCGTCGCGCAGTTCTTCAACGGCGCGTCCCGCTCGGTCTACTGGTCGGCGGCGCAGTCGTACATCAGCCGCAGCGCGGAGGGCGAGGCCGGGAAGGTGATGGGGCGGCAGCTGGCTTTCGAGTCGGGCGGCGGCATCATCGGCGGAGTCGTCGCCGGGTTCATCGCTGGGGGCGTCGGCTACCCGGAAGCCTTCCTCATGACCGCGATAGCGACGTTCATCGGCTTCATCGTCACCTCCTCGCTGCCGAGGCTCCCGCGTAAGGACCAGGTGCGCAGCTTCGCTGCCAGCCTCGCTCCGGCGAAGACGATGCTCGTCAAGCGCACGCTCCTCCACGCGCACATGGTGGCGTTCACGAGCGCGGCGTACATAGGCCTCGTCATGGGGCTGTTCGTCGCATTCTTCCGCGAGGTGGACTACAGCGAGGGCGAGACCGCGCTGGTTATACGACTCAACAGCATCGGCGTCAGCGTTCTCGCTTACTTCTTCGGCATGATCCTCGGACGTCTCGGCAGCCGCCGCACCGCTGCGCTCGGCATCACCATCACCGGCGTCCTTGCCGCGGGCGTTGGCCTGACAGGTCACGTGCCGATCGTTCCCGTCATCTTCATGGCCATCACCGGCATGACGTTCGGCAGCCTGCGCTCGCTCTACCCGACGCTTGCGGCAGAGAACAGCGAACCGAACCAGCGCGCGATGGCCCTCTCCGTCGTGGGCCTCTACTGGGCAATCGGCATCTTCCTCTCGCCGCTCCTGTTCGGGTTCCTCGCGGAACAGACGAGCATCGCAACGTCCATCTACATCTTCAGCGGGTTCGCCATCGCCGCGGGTCTGCTCTCGCCGGTGCTCTACGACTTCGGTCGTCGCGGCCTCCCGCCCGAGGGCGAGGAAGAAGAAGCCCCTCGGGCCAGTTCCTAGGGATGGCGTTGATCCCTTCCCCCTCGATGGGAGAAGGTTAGAGCCTGCCCCGCACTTGATGCGGGGACGCGGGTGAAGCGTCCGCCATCTCCACGAAGTAGGTCAGCGAGTCCGGGTTCGCCAGCGCGTCCCTGCTAACGGCTTGCTCCAGCGGAACGCCGTTCAGCATCTTCTTCACCGGCACTTCCAGCTTCTTCCCGTTGAGCGTACGCGGCACTTCTGCTATCTGCCGCATCTCGTCCGGAACATGGCGCGGCGAGAGCGTGGTGCGTATCGCCCCCGCGATGCGCTGCCGCATCGCGTCGTCCAGCGCGCAGCCCTCGCGCATCACGAGGAAGAGGTACAGCTTGCCCTCGACCCCGAGTTGCGTCGTGTCGATGACGAGGCTGTCCAGCACCTCCGGTATGTCCTCCACGACGCGGTAGAACTCGCTAGTCCCCATTCGGACGCCGCTTCGGTTAAGCGTCGAGTCGGAGCGCCCGTAGATGACGCACGCACCCTCCTCGGTCACCTTCAGCCAGTCGCCGTGCCGCCATACGTCCCGGTAGACGTCGAAGTAGCTCTCATGCAGCCGCTCGCCGCCCGGGTCGTTCAGGAAGCACACGGGCATGGACGGCATAGGCTCGGTGACGACGAGTTCGCCGACTTCGCCCACGACCGGCTCCCCGTTCTCGTCGAAGCTCTCCACCTTGCAGCCAAGGCACCGGCACTGGATCTCGCCCGCGCGCACGGGCAGCCCGGCTCCGCCCCCAACGAACGCGGTGAAGATGTCCGTGCCGCCGCTGATCGACGCGAGCAGCAGGTCGCTCTTGACGTGCTCGTACACCCACGCAAAGCCCTCCGGCGGCAGCGGCGCGCCCGTTGAGCCGATGGATCGCATCGCGCTCAGGTCCAGCGACGCCCCCGGCTCGATCTCCGCCTTCATGCAGCCGAGGATGTACGGCGCGCTCACGCCGAACGACGTGATGCGCGTCCGCTCTGCCACCCGCCACAGCGCGTACATGTCCGGGTGGCCGGGGCTGCCGTCGTACACGACGATGGACGCGCCCAGCAACAGCCCGCTCATCAGGATGTTCCACATGATCCAGCCCGTCGTGCTGAACCAGAAGAAGCGGTCGCCCTCGCCGATGTCCATCTGCAGCGAGAGGAATTTCGCGTGCTCCAGCAGCGCGCCGCCGTGCCCGTGCACGATGGCCTTCGGGGCCCCGGTGGTGCCCGACGAGTACGCCACGCAGAGCGGATGGTCGAACGGCACCGGCTCGAACGCCAACTCCTCTCCGGGGACGACGAAATCCGCCCACAGCGAGGTCGCGGTGCCCAGCGGGCGCAGGTCAGGCTGCGATTCGAGGTACGGGAGCACGACCGTCCGTTCGAGCGTCGGCAGCGCAGCCTGGATAACGCCGACCGCGTCGCGCGAGTCGAACCGCTTACCGTTGTACGTATAGCCGTCCACGGCGAACAGCACCTTCGGGTCCATCTGCCGGAACCGCTCGATGACGCTCTGCGTGCCGAACTCCGGCGGGCAACTCGACCACGACGCCCCAAGCGATGCCGCCGCCAGCGCCGCCGCGATGGCCTCCGGCACGTTCGGCATGAACGCGACCACGCCGTCGCCGCGCCCCACGCCCAGCGCCCACAACCCTGCCGCCGCCTCCGCCGTCCGGGCGCGAAGGTCGTCCCACGTCCACTCCACCGTTGCGCCGGACTCGTGCACGCCGACGATGCAGACCTCGCTGCCGCTCCGCGCGAGAACATGCTCCGCGTAATTCAGCGTCGCGCCGGTGAACCACCTCGCGCCCTCGACGCGCGTCCCGTTCGGCCCCGGAGCGAGCACGTCCGTATACGGCGTATGCGCCTTCACTCCGAAATAGTCCCAGCACGATTCCCAGAAGCGCCCAACGTCCTCCACCGACCACTCCCACAGTTCCTCGTAGTCCCCGAAGCGAAGCCCGTGCGCCTCCCCGAGCCATCGCTCGTACGCAGCGAGCCGCGTCCCCGCCCGCCGCTCACCCCCAGTGTCCCTGGTACCCCCAGAGGCAAGCCCGGCCCCCCCCCCCGAGCCATCGCTCGTACGCAGCGACCCGCGCCCCCGCCCGCCGCTCCTCCGACGGCGTCCACAGCAACGCGCCTTCGGTTGCACCGCTGGGCTGTTGATTCCCCGTCGTCAAGGGCGTACCCCGATATGACAAATGGTGTGGCGCTCCATGCAATCTTCCCTGATGAGTGTCCCTGTTTTAGCGGGCTCGCGTCGCGCGGGCAAGCCTTCGCGAGTGCGCGGCCTGGTCACCCACCCTTAGCCGTGGTTAATCGCATCCAGCACCTGTGCATGGATCCGTGGCGGAGCGATGAGCACAAGAGAAGCGTGACCCGCCGACCAGTCGATCCCACGACCCTGTGCGTCACTCACCATCAGGCCGACTCCCTCAGCGACCGCCGCCACTCCCGCAACGTGGACGAGGTCTGCCTCCGGAAACAACACCGCGCCCATACGGCCCATGCATACCTGGGCTCCCGGGAAGACAGCCGAACCGTACGTGTGGACATGCTCCGCCCGCCGGAGTACGTCGCGGTAGGTGTTGACGTGGTCGGGGAACGTGCCTCCCGGAGAATTCTCTATGCAAACGATGCTCGTACCGAGTTCGGAAGGACCCGAGTACGCAGGAGCGACCTCCTCTCCGACCCGCACGCCCATTCCTGCGCCGCCGGACCATGGCGTCTTCGTCATGGAAGTCGCAAAGGCTCCCGCAACAAGGCGACCATCCTCTTGGAATGCCACGCTCACTCCCCAGTTGACCAGCCCCTGTGCGAAGGGGGCAGTGCCGCAAAGAGGGTCCACGAGCCAACTGGCTTGTTGTCCGGGGATAGCTTCCGTTCGTTCTTCTGAGAGGATGCTCGTGCCAGGCGCCAACCTGCGGATGCAAGCGGCAATCTCGTCATCAGACGCGAGGTCGGCGGCAGTCACCAGGCTGCCATCCTCCTTCCGCCACTCCTGGAACGTACCCTGGGCGGTAGCGTATTGCTCCAGTGCCGCGTGGCCCCGCGCGACGGCCTCTGCCGCAACGCAACGCGCAGCCTCGGCGTTTAGGACAGGTTCATCTTGCATGCCTCAACTCCACGTCGGAGAGAGATCGTGTCGAACGACCGCCACCCTCAACCACCTGTATTCGCCTGCTCCGCCAGCGCGCGCAGCATCTCACCCAACTCCGGGTCCGGCTCACGCGACGTCTGGTCCGCGAGGCTCGTCTCTCCCGTGAGACGGAACATGTCCGCCGCGCCGAGCAGGATGCGTGGCGTCAGCCCGAGGTGTTCGAACGTCGCCGCGATCTCCTCCATCTCCCCCACCCATCGACGGGCGCGTCGCGGCATCTGCGTCGCCGCCTTGATATGACGCGCAGGGTCGACCGCGTCGCCAAACTCGGCCAGCAGCGCGTCCGTCAGCCCCATCGCCTCCGCAGCCGTCAGCAGCTCCGTCCACACCGCCGTCGTGCCCTTGGTGGACGCGGCGTAGACCATCTTGAGACCGGACGCCTGCCCGAACCCCGGCCCGACCCGGCGGATGTCCAGCCCGCACTCCCGCAACGACTCCAGCACCGACGTGTCCGGGCCGGAGCAGTAGATGTGCGGATCGGAACCCGGCCCCGGCGGCCCTCCGATGATGCCCGCGTCGATGAACGGCGCGCCCGTGTCCAGCATGAGCGTGGCGATACGCACCACCGTCTGCGGTGCGATGGCATTGCACTCCGCGAACACCGGCGTCGAGCCCGTGCGCGCCATCGCCCCGGCGACCTCCTCCGCGATGCTCACCGCCTCCGAGGGCGGCAGCACCGACAGCAGCAGGCCGCACTCCTCGACGAGCGCATCCGTGCTCCCCGCGTCGCGTATCCCCGCCTCGTGGGCGCGGAGCCGCGTCAGCTCGCTCCGGCCGGTGAGGTTCGCGGCAACGTCGACGCCCCCCGACACGAGCACCGCGCCGATGGCCGCGCCCATGTCGCCTGCGCTGATGATGCCGACGGGACCGGCCATGCTACGCCGGGGCTGTGCCCGCCTCCGCCAGGCGGCGCTTCGCCTCTTCGTACACGCCGTCCGAGAGGTTGCCCTTCGCCGCCGCCGCCAGGTTCTGCCGGAGGTGCTCCGGGTTGAGCGTACCCACGATATTCGTGTGCATGCCCGGGTGCGTCTGCGTGAAGCGGATGACGAACTCCATCCGGGACTGCCCCTCTTCCAGCAGCTCGTCCATCTTCGCCTGCTCCCAGACGTCCAGCAGCTCCGGGTTCCGCGTGGCCACACGTTCCTCGCCGCTCGGCGCTCCTCGTGCGGCGCCGCCCCGGATGACCGTCCCCGACCCCGCTGCCGCCGCTGCCGCGACGAGGTCCTCGTGCTCGCGCTGCGACGCTGAATACGGGATCTGGAACGCGTCGAACACGCCCATCTCGATGTGGTCCGCGAGGTTCGGGATCGTGCCGGACATGCCGAGGAAGCGAACCTTCCCCTGTTGCTGCAACTCCTGCATCGCCTCGATGGTGCCGCTCTCCTCCAGCACCTGGCGGGAGGGCGTCATGTGCACCTGCAACAGGTCCATGTAGTCCGTGTTCATCCGGCGCAGGCTCTGCTCGACCCCCGCAACAACGTTGTCCTTCGTGTAGACGTGCGGCCCGCCCCGGTCCACGCCCGGCTCAGGCTCCCAGCCCACGAGGCACCCGCACTTGCTCGCAAGGAAATACTCGCCGCGACGATTCGCGATGTGCCGCCCGATGCGCTCCTCGCTTACGCCGTAGTCGATTGACGTATCGATGTAGTTGATGCCGAGGTCGAGCACCGTGTTCAGCAGCCTCCCGGCGTCCTCCTCGGATATCTCTCTGCCGCGTGGCGCGCCCCGCAGTTCCATCGCCCCGAAACCCAGCACCGTAACGTCCATCCCGGTGCGCCCCAGCGTTCGCTTCTCAAGGTCGGCCATCGTTCCTCCGCATCAGTCTTGGGATGCGGGGAGTATATCAACCTCGTCCCGGTCCCCGAGTATGCTCCTGGCTGCCTCGCGCGCCTCGTCGATGTTCTCGACGAACCGCCCCTCGGGAACGCGCCGCAGCACGTTCAAAGCCTGCAACGTGACGGCGGGCCTGCCCTTCAGGCCCATGATGATGCACGCCGTTTCCTGGTCGTAGGCGACGTCGATCAACTGCTCGATCACCAGCGCCGCGCTATCGTCCATGTGCAGCGTATCGGAGAAGTTCAGGATCACCACCTCATGGTCCCTGATGTCGGCGGTTATCACAGTCGTCAGCTTGCCCGACGACGCGACCGAGAAACTCCCGCGCATCGATACGAGACCGACCCGCGCGGAGAAGATATCCGTATCGTCGGACTCGTCGTCCGGCGTGAGGAAGGTACTATCCAGGAGCGGGATGGACATCACGCTGTCCAGCTCCAGCCGCTCCCAGTGCCGGGCGCTCGCCATGCCCGCCACGATCAGGCCTATGGCGACGGCGGTCACGAGGTCCAGGAACACCGTCAGCCCCATGGTCAGCACCATCACCAGCAGGTGCTCCCGCTGGACCCGGTGCAAGCGCGTGACGAAACGCCAGTCGATGATGTCCCAGCCCACCTTTATCAGGATGCCCGCAAGCACAGCATGGGGAATCACCTTGACGTACTCGGCAAGGCCCAGCACGAGCAGCAGCACGACTCCCGCGCGTATGGCTCCCGATACCTGAGTCCGCCCGCCGGAACGGATGTTGACCACGGAGCCCGGCGTGGAACCGGCGCCGGGCAGCGCGCCGATGAGCCCCGCTATGGTGTTGCCGATGCCCTGCCCCACCAGCTCCCGGTCGGAATCGTGGCGCGTCCGGGTCATCGAATCCGCAACCAGCGAGGTCAGCAGGCTGTCTATCGAGCCGAGCAGTGCAAGGATCAGCGCCGGCTGTATCGCCCCGGCCAGCACGCTCGGGGCGAAGTCCAGCCGTTGCAACCCCGGCAGCGTGGCCGACACATCCCCGATGGCGGGAACGTCGGTCAACCACAGAACGCTCAGGAGCGTCCCTGCAAGCAGCGCCACCAGGGTCGCCGGGAAGAACTTCGAGAACCGGCCTGGCCAGCCCACCATCACCACCAGCGTGGTCACCCCAACTGCGAGCGCGGCGTAGTTGACACTGGCCAGCGCATCCGGCCACCCGTTCACCGCGTCCGCGGGCCCGCCGGTAACAACAGGCGCCCCCAGGAACGGCAACGTCTGGATGAGGATGATGAGGATGCCGATCCCGGACATGAACCCGGACACCACGGAGTAAGGGGTATAGGAGACGTACCGCCCTACTCGCATGAGGCCGAGCGCGATCTGTATCACGCCCGCCATCACCACGATCGTGAACGCCTCTGCCAGGCTCCCCGCGTGGGCGGTCACGATGACCGCCATCGCCACCGTCATCGAGCCCGTCGGGCCCGATATCTGCGACTTCGTCCCCCCGAACACCGCCGCGAAGAAACCGACCGCGACCGCCCCGTAGATGCCCGCGGTCGCCCCGAGGCCGGACGCTACGCCGAACGCGAGCGCCAGCGGAAGCCCCACGACTCCCGCCGTCACGCCGCCGAGAACGTCGCCCCGGAACGTCGTGAGGCTGTAGTTGATCTTCATGCGAGTATCCTTTTCGCTATCTCCCTGGCCTCGTCGATATCGGCGGCGAAGTGGTCCTCGGGAACTCGCCGCAGCACGTTCAGTGCCCGCATCGCGATGGCCGGCCTGCCGCCGAGCCCCATGACGATACACTCCGTGTCCTGCTCGTGCGCCACGTTGACCATCTGCTCTATCACGAGCGCCGCGCTGTCGTCCATGTGCACCGTATCCGAAAAATTGAGGATGACGATTTCATGGTCGCGGATGTCGGCGCTTATCGCGTCGATCATCTTGCCGGACGATGCAACGGAGAAACTCCCGCGCATCGATACGAGGCCGACCCGCGCGGAGAAGATATCCGCGTCGTCGGACTCGTCGTCAGGGGTGAGGAAGGTGCTGTCCAGGAGCGGTATGGACATCACGCTGTCCAGCTCCAGCCGCTCCCAGTGCCGGGCGCTCGCCATCCCGGCCACGATCAGGCCTATGGCGACGGCGGTCACCAGGTCCAGGAACACGGTAAGCCCCAGGGTGAGCAACATCACCAGCAGGTGTTCCCGGTGGACGCGGTGCATCCGGGTGATGAAACGCCAGTCGATGATGTCCCAGCCTACCTTCATCAGGATGCCCGCGAGGACGGCGTGCGGGACCTGCTCGACGAACCGGCCGAGTTCCAGCACCAGCGCCAGCAGCACCGCTGCGCAGAGCACGCCGGATACCCGTGTCCTCCCTCCGGCCCGAAGGTTCACCACGGTGCCCACCGTGGCTCCGGCGCCAGGCAGCCCGCCGATGAACCCGGCGACGGTGTTGGCGATGCCCTGCCCCACCAGTTCACGGTTGGGATCGTGCTGCGTGCGCGTTATCGCATCGGCCACCAGCGAGGTCAGCAGGCTGTCTATGGACCCCAGGAGCGCAAGGATCAACGCCGGTTGTATCGCCCCCACCAGGAACCCGGGGGAGAAGTCGGGCCGCTGCAGCTCCGGCAGACCGGTCGGGACCTCGCCGATGACCGGCGTGTTCGTCAGCCATAGGACTCCCAGCAGCGACCCGGCGATCAGCGCCGCCAGCGTGGGCGGCAGGTACTTCCCTAAGCGGGCGGGCCAGGCCACGCCGACCACCAGTGTCGTCGCGGCGATGGCGACCGCGCTCAGGTTCAGGTCACTCAACGCATCCGGCCACGCACGGACCGCTCCCACCGGCCCGCCTGTCGCCGTGGCCACCCCGAGGAATGGCAGCGTCTGGATGAGGATGATAATTACCCCGATGCCGGACATGAACCCGGATATCACCGAGTACGGCGTATACGCCACGAACCGTCCGATCCGCAGCACGCCAAGCATGACCTGTATCACCCCGGCCATGATGACGATGGTGAACGCCTGCGTGAAGGTCTCCGCGTGGCTCGTCACGATCACGGCCATCGCCACGGCCATGGGACCCGTGGGGCTGGATATCTGGGACTTCGTCCCGCCGAATACGGCTGCGAAGAAACCGACCGCGACCGCGCCGTACAGCCCTGCGATCGCTCCCAGCCCCGACGCCACGCCGAAAGCGAGCGATACCGGCAACACCACCACCACCGCTGTAATCCCGCCGAAGACGTCCCCTCGAAACGTTCGGAAGCTGTAGCTCATACGGATTCCTTCTCCGTTCCGGGCGCAGTATACGCACCGTCGCGCACGCCCTACGTTAACAATCGATAACTTTTTCATCGATTCCGTTAGCAGGCAGTGACTTTTTCATCGATTCTGCCAGCAGGCGATTTCCGCATTCGAGCCTTGAGAGGTGCTGCTAGAATGAACACGGGAGGCCGTCCATAACATGCTCGGCAAACTGCTCAACGTCTTCGGCGACTCGAACGACAAGGAAGTCAAGCGCTACCAGCGCGTGGTCGACGTCGTCGGAGACTTCGAACGCAGCCTGACTGCCCTCACCGACGACGAGCTCGCCGCCCGCACCGCCGCTTTCCGCGAGCGCATCGCCCGCGGCGAAACGCTCGATGACCTCCGCGATGAGGCATTCGCCGTCGTGCGGGAGGCCGCGTGGCGCGCCATCGGCCTGCGCCACTTCGACGTCCAGCTCATCGGCGGCGCAGCCCTCCACGAGGGCAAGGTCGCAGAGATGAAGACCGGCGAGGGCAAGACCCTCGTCGCAACCCTCCCCGTCTACCTCAACGCGCTGGAAGGCAACGGCGTCCACGTCGTGACGGTCAACGACTACCTCGCCCGTCGCGACGCGCTCTGGATGGGCAAGGTCTACTCCTTCCTCGGCCTCTCCACCGGCTGCCTCCAGCACGAGGCCGCCCACGTCCTGGACCCCGGCTACCGGCCTGGCAGCGCCCCGCCGGAGATGCGCCCCGTCTCCCGCAAGGAGGCCTACGAGGCCGACATCACCTACGGCACCAACAACGAGTTCGGCTTCGATTACCTCCGCGACAACATGGCCTCTGCCCTCGTCCAGAAGGTGCAGCGGCAACTGCACTACGCCATCGTCGACGAGGTGGACAACATCCTCATCGACGAGGCCCGCACCCCACTCATCATCAGCGGCCCCTCCCAGGAATCAACGACGCTCTACGGCACGGTCGCCCGCGTCATCCCCCGCCTGCGGGCGGAGGAGGACTACACCATCGCGGAGAAGGAGCGGCAGGCCCTGCTCACCGACTCGGGCATCTCGAAGATCGAATCTCTCCTCAACATCGGCAACCTCTACGACCCGTCCAACTCTGTCCTCACCCACTTCGTGGAGAACGCGCTGCGGGCCCAGTTCGTCTACCAGCGGGACAGGGACTACGTCGTCAGGGACGGCGAGGTCGTCATCGTCGACGAGTTCACCGGCCGCCTCATGCCCGGACGCCGCTACGGCGAGGGCCTCCACCAGGCAATCGAGGCGAAGGAGGGCGTCAAGGTCCAGCGCGAGACCATCACCTACGCCACCGTCACGCTCCAGAACTACTTCCGCATGTACGCCAAACTGGCCGGCATGACCGGCACCGCCCTCACCGAAGCGGAGGAGTTCTTCAAGGTCTACGGCTTGGAGGTGCTCGCCGTCCCCACCAACGCTCCCATGGTCCGGGAAGACCACGCGGACTTCGTCTACAAGACACACGCCGCGAAGTTCCGGGCCATCGCCGACCAGATCGAGGAGTTGAACGCCGAGGGCAGGCCCGTACTCGTTGGCACGACCTCCATCGAACGCTCGGAGCAGCTCAGCGGCCTGCTCCGCAGGCGCGGTATCAAGCATGAGGTACTTAACGCCAAGAATCACGAGCGCGAGGCGCAGATCGTGGCGGAGGCGGGGAAGCCCGGCGCGGTCACTGTCTCCACCAACATGGCAGGACGCGGCACGGACATCATCCTCGGCGGCGACCCGTCGTCGCAGGCGGAGCCCGGCGCGTGGCAGCACGCGCATGAAGACGTCGTATCCAAAGGGGGCCTCTACGTCATCGGCGCCGAGCGCTACGAATCGCGCCGCATAGACAACCAGCTCCGCGGACGCTCCGGACGCCAGGGCGACCCGGGCGAGACGCGCTTCTACGGCTCGCTGGAGGACGACATCCTCACCCGGTTCTCCGGCGGCATGGTGGGCCGCCTCGTGGGCAAGGCGTTCGCCGAAGACGCCCCGCTGGAGAGCGGCATGCTCACCAAGAGCCTCGAGATGACCCAGGGCAAGGCCGAGTCCTACTTCTTCGACATCCGCAAGCACCTCGTCGAGTACGACGACGTCGTCAACCGCCAGCGGGAGGTCATCTACGCGGAGCGGGACAAGGTGCTGGAAGGAGCCGACCTCCGGGCCAACATCCAGGAGATGATCGGCAAGGAGATCTCAGCCCTCGTGCAGACCTACCTCCCCGGCGAGCCGGAGGAATGGGAGATCGAGCCGTTCCTCGCAAGCGTCGGCGTCATCATGCCCCTGCCCGCCGGATTCGACGCCGACTCCCTGCTCCGGGAAGGGGCGGCGCAGACCGAGGAGGAGCTCCTCGCCGCCGCCGAGTCCCTCTACGAGCAGCGGGAAGAGGAATTCGGCGCGGAGACCATGCGCGCCATCGAACGCGCCGTCATGCTCCAGACCATCGACCGGCTCTGGGTGCAACACCTCACCATGATGTCCAACCTGCGGCAGGGCATCGGCCTCTACGCCTACGGCCAGCGCGACCCTCTCGTCATGTACAAGAAACAGGGCCACGAGGCCTTCGACGGCCTGCTGGAACGGGTGCAGCACGATATCGTCCACACCATCTTCCACGTCGCGCCTGTCGGACAGGCGGCGCCGAAGGCGGGCAGCACGAACGGCAGGGCCGCAACCGTGGACACCACGCGAACCGAGACCGTGATGGCCAAGGCCGTCGGTCAACGTCGCCCCTCCGCGGCGCCTGCCGCTCCCGTGGACGTCCCGCCGGACGCCCCGCGATGGATGCGGCGGCAGGCGGAACGTGCTGCCGGCGGCGGCAAGAAGGCCCGCAAACGGAAGGGCCGATAGCCGCCATGCAGACCACCGTCGCGCCGCGCCCAACCCTGGTGTCCAATCCTCCAACCGATGAGGCGGCCAACGGAACGGTCGAACGGTTCCGCAGCGCACTCTCCACTGGCGCGCCGTGGCCGGAAGCGCTGCTCACTGCCATCGGCGAATGGTCCGCCCCTTCCGAGGTCGTGGACGGCGTACAGCTCGACTACCTCATCGAGGGGGAGGCTTTCGACTGGCTGCTGCTGGCGGAGCGCCTGTTGCGCGAGGCTCCGGCGGGCCGCATCCCCGCCGGCGAGGCGGAGGAGTTGCTCTTCACCGGCATGCTGCCGGATGGGATAACCGAGGCTCGGGTCAAGAGTCTTCTGGGTCCGGAGAAGTACCGCGCGCACCTCAACCACTTCTACGGCGTCGTCGTGGAGGAGGCGCTCTGGTACGCCGTGGAACGCGAGGTGGAGAAGGAGCGCAGCGTGCTTGGCCTCCAGCACCCGTTCGGCGTGCAGAACCTCATCGCCGAGCGGCTCTACCGCGCCGAACTCATGCCCCTCCTGAGGCAGTTCCAGCGCGAGCACAGGCGCGGACGCCGCGTGCGTCTCACGCTGGCCCAGTCCCGCGCGTTCACCTACTGGCTCTTCAAGCGGCGCATCGGCAACTCGGAACAGGCCCGCATCGCCAGCGACACCCGCAAGGGACTGCGCATGCTCAACGAACTCCGCGAGCGCGCAGCCGCCGATAGGGGGTAGAACTCCTCCGCCTACGGCTGCGCCCGCTCCGGCTGCGCTTCCTGCGGCGCCGCGATGGGCCCTCGCTTGCGGTGCTTCCCCGCGGTCTCCACAGCCAGATAGGCGAACACCACGATCGTCACCGTCCACAGCACCGCATTGAACCCGAACGCAGCGTGGTAGGAGACGCCCGCGACGAGGCTCGTGGAGACCACCGGCCCAATCATCCCCGCCGCGTCCCCGAACGTCCTGTAGAGCCCTATCGCCATACCTCGCATCCCCGCGGGTGCAAGGTCGGCAACGTAGGCAATGGGCGCCTGCCCGCCCCAGCCCTGCGCGATGTGCAGAAACACGAACACGGTGATGAACGCTGGCAGTGTGTCCGAGAAAGGCAGTGCAGCGACGGTCAGACCGGTCAGCAGGCCGGCAGGTACGATGATGATCTTCCGCCCATACTTGTCCGAGAGCGCTCCCGCCGGATAGATAAGGATGCCGTGCATGAGCGACGAGACGGTGAACAGGAGGCCTATCGCACCCGGCCCCAGCTCCATAACGTCGTAGGCGAACTGCGGAATAAGCGTCGTTGCCATCCCTCCACGCAGGAAGAACGTGGAGAATCCGCTCACACAGACGATGAAGAAGCTCATGTCCCGCAACAGGAAGAGCGCACCGCGCGGAGAGTTGCGGTGCCGGATATGCTCACCGGCGCCCTCGCTCCCCGGCTGAGGGCGTGTCTCAGGCAACCGTACGATGCCCCACAGCGCGAACGTCAGCACGAAGATCCCGGAGACGTAGAACGGCGCACGTGTCCCGAAAACCTCCCCTATCAGCCCTCCCAACGCCGGGCTGCCCGTCCCCACGACGAGTTGCAGCCCGTGCATGAGTCCCAGAACACGCCCGCGGTTCTCCACCGTACTCAGGTCCGCCGCGACGACATTCGCCATCACGATGGTCATGGAACTCGCAACCCCGCTCAGGAACCGGAGGGTCAGAAACGTCGGGACGTCCTCAGCGAAACCGCCCAGGGTCGCGAACAGCGCAACCCCCAGCCCGCCGATGGTGATGATCCACTTCCGCCCCACCTTCTCCGATATCACGCCCGCCGGGATGTTCGTGATGAAGCGTCCCACACCGTAGACAGAAAAGGTGAGGCCGAGCGCGAAAACGCCGCCGCCGATCAGATTGATGAATTCCGGCATCACCGGGGTGATAATCATCATCGAGGCGTGGGCCGACGCGATCAGTCCGCCTGTGATGACGACCAGCTCCAGGCGGAGCCCACCCATGATGCCGCGTTTCGAGGGTAGTCGCATGGCCTACGAACCGCTCACGGCATCTGCGTCCGTCAGCGGTTCGCGGAACTCCGCGCCGTGGTGCGTCCTCGTACCGATGCGGCTAGCCTCCAAGGTCGCGGAGTAGTTCGGTGATACGTTCCAGCCTCGCTCGGCCGCTCTCCAGTCGCTCTCGTTCGCGCTCCACCACCTCAGCAGGTGCCTTGTCCAGGAACTGCGTGTTGCTCAGACGGCCTTCCAGCCCTGTGACGTGCTTCTCCACGCTCGCAGCTTCTCCACGCAGGCGCTCCCGTTCCGCCCCCAGGTCCACCGACCCTCCAACGTTGAGCGCTACCGTCACGTCCCGCACCACGAGACGCACCATGTCCTGACCCACGTCCGCATCGCCGAACCGCAGCGCGCCGACGCGGGCGAGTCCCCGGATGGCGTCTGTCTCGGTTTCCAGTGCGGCGGCGGGCCGGGATGTAGCGACTGCGGCGTCCAGCAGGGTCTGGGGCTCGATCTTCAGCTCGGCGCGGACGTTGCGGATGGCCCGCACGAGGTCTATCAACAGATCCACATCCTCAGAAGCTGGAGCGTCAGCGTCCCTGCGCGCCTGCAACTCCTCCTCGGACAGGCGGGCCTTCGGGTCCGGGTACGGAGCGATCATGATGGACTCGGGCAGGTTGCCCTCAGCGGGCAACACGGCAGTGAGCCGCTGCCATATCTCTTCCGTCACGAAGGGCATGAAGGGGTGGAGCAGCCGTAGTACCCGCTCCAGCACGTGCGCCAGCACACGCCGGGGTTGGTCGTCGCCGCCGCGCATCCGCACCTTCGCGAGCTCGATGTACCAGTCGGCGAAGTCGCTCCAGATGAATTCGTGAAGGACGCGCTCCGCCTCACCTATCTGGAAATCGGCGATGAGGTCGTTCACGCGAACGGCGGTCTGCTGCGCCTTGGAGAGCATCCACCTGTCATGCCGGTGCTCGCGCGGCGGGGTGGCGTACCACCCTTCCATGCCTTCCTGCCCTTCCGTCTGGCCGATGACGAACCTGCCGACGTTCCACAACTTGTTCGCGAAGTTGCGCGCCGCCTCCAAGCGGTCGTCGCTGAAGCGGGAGTCGTTGCCGGGCGTAGTGCCGGTCGTCAACGCGAAACGCAGCGCGTCGGTCCCGTACTGATCGATAGCGTCAAGGGGGTCTCGGACGTTCCCCCGAGTCTTGCTCATCTTCTGTCCCTGCTCGTCGCGCACAAGGCCGTGCAGGTACACGGTACGGAAGGGGACATCCCCCATGTTCCGCATTCCCATCATGATCATGCGGGCCACCCAGAAGAAGAGGATGTCGTAGCCCGTCTCCATCACGGAGGTGGGATAGAAGTAGTTCAGGTCGGCATTGCTCTCCGGCCAGCCGAGCGTCGAGTGCGTCCACAGCCCGGACGAGAACCACGTGTCGAGCACGTCTTCGTCCTGCTCGATATCGCCCGAACCGCACCCTTCGCATACCTGCGGTTCATCCACAGCAACGGTTTGATGGCTGCACGCCCCGCAGTACCAGACCGGGATACGGTGCCCCCACCACAGTTGCCGGGAGATGCACCAGTCCCGGATGTTCTCCATCCAATTCGCGTAGACGCGCGCGAAGCGCTCGGGAACGATGCGGATGCGTCCGTCCTGCACGGCGGCGAGAGCGGGTTCGGCCAGTGGAGCGATATTGACGAACCATTGCATCGAGACTATGGGTTCGACCGGGTCGCCACTGCGCTGGCAATGGCCCACCGAGTGCGAATGCGGCTCCACTTTCTCCAGCAATCCCTCTTGTTCCAGCTGCGCGACGATCGCCTTTCGCGCATCGAATCGGTCGAACCCGGCGTATGGGCCCGCCTCCTCGTTCAGCGTGCCGTCTGCATTCAGCACGTTCAGGATGGGCAGGCCGTGACGTTCTCCCGTTTCGAAGTCGTTGGGGTCATGCCCTGGCGTGATCTTCAGCGCGCCCGTGCCGAACTCGGCTGCAACCGCATCGTCGGCGATGACGGGGATGAGCCGCCCAAGCACCGGCAGACGGACCCGTTTGCCCGGAGCGCCTGCGTACCGTTCATCCGTTGGGTTCACCGCAACCGCTGTGTCACCCAGCAGCGTTTCCGGGCGGGTCGTCGCAACGGTCAGGTGCCCGGAGCCGTCCTCGTAGAGATAGCGGATGTAGTACAGGTTGCCCTGTACCTCCTCGTGTTCGACCTCGAGATCGGACAGCGCGGTACGGCAACTGACGCACCAGTTGATCATCCGCTCCCCGCGGTAGATGAGTCCTTCGTCGTAGAGGTTCTTGAACGTCGTACGAACGGCGCGGGCCGGGCCTTCGTCCAGCGTGAACGTCTTGCGTTCCCAGTCGCACGACGCGCCAAGCCTGCGGTGCTGGTTGTCTATCGTGTCGCCGGTCTTGTCTACCCACTCCCAGATACGCTTGAGGAACGCCTCGCGTCCGATGTCGTGGCGCGTCAGTTCATCTGCGGCAAGCTGCCGCTCGACGACGACCTGCGTGGCGATACCCGCGTGGTCGGTGCCAGGCAGATAGAGGGCCACGTCACCCTTCATGCGGTGATACCGGGTGAGCGCGTCTTCTATCGCGGCCGTCATCGCGTGGCCGAGGTGCAACTCGCCCGTGACGTTGGGCGGCGGCATGATGATGGTGAACGGTTCCCGGTCCGGGTCGGGCGTGGCCCTGAAGTAACCGGAGCGCTCCCACCACTCGTACAGTCTGCCCTCAACCTGGCGCGGGTCGTAGGCTTTCGAAAGCGGCTCTCCGGCCGGATTCGTCGTCATGCGCAGGGACTCCGGAACGTGGGGTATCGCGTTTCATGTTAGCAGACGCAGCGTTGAGGCCGCGCGAGAGATGCTCCGCGCTTCCCTCACGAATGGGGTGCTATCCTGCCTCTCGTGTCGTCCACAACGCTCGCACGCCCCGTCTCATGGAAGAAGAACCTCATCGCACTGTGGTTCGCACAGGTGGGGACGACCCTCGGCTTCTCCTTCACCTTCCCCTTCTACCCGCTGTTCTTCGAGGAGTTGGGCGGGTTCACCACGGAGCGCGCCGCGTTCTGGGCTGGACTGGCCGGGTGGGTATTTGGCCTCGGCATGGGACTCTCCAGCCCCATCTGGGGCGTCCTGGGCGACCGCTACGGGCGCAAGTTGAACGTCCTGAGGTCTCTGATCCTTGGAGGCCTGTTCCTCACGATCTCCGGCTTCTCGCAAACGCCGTTCCAGCTCATGGCCTCCCGTTTCGTGATCGGGGCAACGAGCGGCGTCGTTCCAACCATCATGGCCCTCGTTGCGGCGCATACGCCCAGAGAACGGCTTCCCTTCGCCGCCGGTATCGTTCAGTCGGGCCTGTTCGTAGGCGTAGCGCTCGGCCCGTTGTTCGGCGGGATGATCTACGACGCATTCGGGTTCAGAGCAGCGTTCTTCGCTACCGGCGCCGCACTCTGGAGTTCCGCCGTCATCGTCATCTTCCTGGTACGGGAGGACTTCCGCCCCTCTGAGTCTGCCCTGGGTCTCGTACAACCATTCGTGGTTCTCTGGCGGCTGAGCACGTCCCGAGCGATGCTGCCGCTCTACGGGGTCGTCTTCCTCGTGCTTGCCGCACACCTCATGATCCAGCCCGCGATCCCCGGACTCGTTGGCATAGTGGAGGGCGGATCCCACAGCGGCACCAAATCCGGGATCGTGTTCGCTCTCGGAGGAATCGCGTCCGCCATCTCCTCTATAGGGATGGGCTGGCTCGCCCCCAAGATAGGGCTGCAGCGCGTCCTCATGTTTGGGGCGGTGCTCGCTGCGTTCTCGTCCCTCGTGCCCTACTTCGCGAACGACTACCTCACCCTTGCTGCAGGGTTCGCCGCCATCGCGCTCTTCTCCGGCGGCCTCTCCGGACTCGTGAACGGACTCATCGCACTGCGCTCGCCCAGTGGACAGCACGGGGCAGCGTTCGGCGCCGCGCAGCTCGCACACGCGTTCGGCGTCGCGCTGGGGCCCCTCGCAGGGGGAGCGATGGTCGTCGCCTGGGGTTTGCGCAGCGTCTTCCTCTTCGAAATGGCCACCTTTGTCCTGATCCTGCTGGCTGTGGCCGCACTGCTCGGGGCTCGCAGCACCCGAGATGAGTAGGTATCGGGAGCCCACTCGTGAGGGGCGTATAATCTCTCCATGCTCCTTACGCTGGACATAGGCAACACCAACATCACCATCGGTGCCTTCGATGGCGATGACCTCGTCGCGAGCTGGCGACTCTCCACCGACTCGCGGCGCCTGACGGACGAGTACGCCCTCCAACTGCGCGAACTCCTGCCCTTGAAGAGCATCGCTGTGGGCGACGTCACCGACACTGCCATGTGCAGCGTCGTCCCCCCGCTCACCGGCGTGTTCGAGGAGGTCGCGCGCTCCCTCTTCTCCTGCGACCCCGTCGTCGTGGGCGCGGGAACCCGCACCGGCATCCGCATCCAGTACCAGAGCCCCCACGACGTGGGCGCCGACCGTGTTGTAGACGCCGCTGCTGCCCTCCACTACTACGGCGGACCTGCCATCGTCGTGGACCTCGGGACCGCAACCGTCTTCGACGCCGTCACGGCGGACGGCGACTACCTCGGTGGGGCGATCTCCATCGGCGTCGGCCTTGCGGGGGATGCGCTCGCCGCCAACACCTCCATGCTGCGCCGCGTGGACCTCACCGCGCCGGAGCACGCCATCGGCAAGAACACCACGGCCTCCATCAACTCCGGACTCGTCTTCGGTTTCACCGGACTCGTTGAGGCGATGGTGCGCCGCTTCCGCGACGAGATGGACGCGCCGGATGCGAGAGTCGTCGGCACTGGCGGTCTCGTCCCGATCATTGCCGAGCAGACCTCGGTATTCGACGTGGTCGACCCGGAGTTGACCCTGCGCGGCCTGCGCCACATCTTCAACCTGAACCGCGAGCCCGCCCAGACGGGAGGCGCGCGATGAGCGGCCCGTTCCACGGCAAGCGCATCCTGCTCGGCGTCAGCGGCAGCATCGCCGCCTACAAGGCTGCCGACCTCGCCAGCAAGCTCACTCAGGGCGGAGCCGAAGTCGACGTGCTCATGACGCACTCCGCAACCCGGTTCGTAACACCGCTCACCTTCCGCAGCATCACCCACCGCCCCGTATTGACCGACCTGTTCGACCTGCATTCACCGGAGGCGATCGAGCACGTCGCCCTCGCGCAAGCCGCGCATATCCTCGTCGTCGCTCCCGCGACCGCTCACATGCTCCACAAGCTTGCGCTCGGCCTCGCCGACCACCCCATCAGCGTGAACGCCCTGGCCGCCCCCGCGCCCCCTCACACGCTCGCGAAGCTTGCGCGCGGCCTGGCCGACGACCCCATCAGCGTGACCGCGCTGGCGACCGGCGCGCCGTTGCTCATCGCCCCCGCGATGGACGCCAACATGTGGGAGCACCCGGCCGTGCGGCAGAATGTGAACACGCTTATGGAACGGGAAGCGATCATCGTCGGGCCGGGCGAAGGACGGCTTGCCTCAGGGCTCGTGGGTTGGGGACGGCTCGCCGATACACCGGAACTGCTCGGACGCATCGCGCAGACGCTCGGCGCGAACGGCGACCTGCGCGGGCGGAGCATCGTCGTCAGCGCGGGGGGCACGGAGGAACCGCTCGACCCCGTCCGCATACTCACCAACCGTTCCTCCGGCAAGATGGGGTACGCCATCGCAGAGGCGGCGAGGGACCGCGGCGCGGATGTGACGCTCGTGACCGCGCCCGCCTCGATCGACCCTCCAGTCGGCGTGCGCGTCGCGCGTGCGAACACCGCAGAACAGATGCGCACCGCTGTTCAGGAAGCCGCCTGCTCTGCTGATGCCCTCGTGATGGCAGCCGCTGTCGCCGACTACCGTCCCGCTGAACCCAGCGGCGAGAAGATCAAGAAGGAAGCTACGGCCGATCTGACGCTCGCCCTGGAGCGTACGGAGGACATCATCGCAGCCGCGCCGGACGGCATCGTGAAGGTGGCTTTCGCCGCAGAGAGCAGCAGTCTGCTGAAGAACGCTCGCGCCAAACTGGAGGGCAAGCGCGTCCATCTCGTCGCGGCAAACGACATCACGCTGCCTGGCGCAGGTTTCGGTTCAGACGAGAACAAGGTCTGGCTCGTAGACGAAAGCGGGGACACAGAACTGCCGCTCATGGCAAAATATGACGTGGCGATGGCGATCCTCGATCGTGTCGCAGCACTGGTGGACGTAAGGCATTCGAAAGAGAGATAAGCGTGGAATTCCTCTTCGTCATCGCACTCATTGCCGTCGCCATCGCTGGCGGTGTCTGGTACTACCGGGCGTACCGCGAAGCCCGCACCTGGCGGGAGGTGCACACGGTCTGGGGCGCAGCACGCAAGAACGGGGCTGTCGCCATCTACGAGGAACTGAAGCGTCAGGGCATCCGCGTGCAGTTCAAGACCATGGGCGGATTCGACATCACGCCTTCCATGCCTTCGACCAACGCCTCCATCCGCGTCCACCGCGATGACTTCGTGCCTGCCTCGAAGATCGTCCTCTCTCTGACACGGAGCTAGGGCTCGACCCCTCAGCGAGCGCGCGTGTCCTCCGTAACGCGCGGAAGCAGCGCGAGGAGATCGCTCGCGAGCATGCCCCCACTGCCGTTGGCCGCGCTCCAGCGTTCAGCCGCCGCTCCGTGCAGGTACACGCTCGCCACCGCAGCCTCGTAGCGCTCCATGCCCTGCGCCAGCAGGCCGCCTATGATGCCGGCGAGCACGTCGCCAGAGCCTGCCGTGGCGAGCGCGGGATTCGCGAACGGGCTGAGCGCAACACGCCCGTCCGGCGCCGCGATGACCGTATGCGCGCCCTTGAGCACCACCACTTGGCCCCACTGTTCCGCCGACGCCATCGCCGCGCCCTTGCGGTCCACCTGAACCTCGTGCGCAGGCCGTCCGAGCAACTTCCCCATCTCGCCCGGGTGCGGCGTCAGCACAGTGGGTACCGCGAGCATCGACGGCCAGCCGTAGATGTTTGCGAGGATGTTCAGCGCGTCCGCGTCCAGCACGACCGGCGTAGGCACCGCGGGCTCAGTGAGCAGCAGTGCGCGCAGGAACGCGACCGACGATTCGTCTGCCCCCATGCCTGGCCCGACCACGGCTGCGGAAGCAGCGTTCAGCGCCTCGCGAGCGGTTCCCGCAGCTTCGGCCGCAATGCCGCCGTCAGCGCTCTCCGCCAGCGGGGCGTGCACCTGCTCGATGAGTTGCGTTGCCGCGACTCTGCTCACGCTCTCCGGAGCGGCGAGGTTGACGAGCCCGGCTCCCATACGATACGCCGCAGACGCCGCCAGCACGGGCGCGCCAACATACCGCCGGTGTCCACCGACGACGAGTACGTTCCCGAAACTCCCTTTGTGACCGTCCGCGGGGCGGGGCGGCAACAGGCCACCCGTGAGCGAAGCATCCACGAGGTCGAGCGGCAGCCCGTAGTCGACGCCTTCCGGCAAGCCGATGGAGAGCGTTTCGAGTGTTCCAACGCGTCCGGCTCCAGGGAACTGAAGCAGGCCTGCTTTCGGCGCGCCGAGCGCGAGTGTCACGTCCGCAGGGAAGCAGGCGTCGTCGCACTCGCCGGTGTCCGCGTCGAGGCCTGTGGGTAGGTCGAGCGCGGCGAACACCGGTCGCTGGGAGTGCGCCTTCATCTCCGCCACGGACTCGAAGATCGCCCGCAGGACCGGGTCGAGGCCTGGATGCGCGCCGATGCCGAGCACCGCGTCGAGCACGAGATCGGCAAGCGAGACGTAGCTGCCCAGTTGCCAGCATTCGAGGTCTTCGGACGCCTCGACCACACGGCAGCGGCGCTCGCGGCACTCCTCGAACTTGTCCTCACGCCGCCGCGCCGTCGTCATGTAGAGGGTCACCACCGCCCCCCAGTCCGCCAGGTAACGCGCCGCGACCATACCGTCGCCGCCGTTGTTCCCCGGTCCCACCAGCACGACGACGCGTTTGCTTCGCACGCCGTCCAGCCGGTGCGCGATGCTCCGGGCGACCGCGAGCCCTGCGCTCTCCATCAGCGATTCCGCCGGGACCCCCGCCTCCGCCGCACGCGACTCCAGGAGCCGCATCTCCTCCGAGGTTACGACCTTCAAGACAAACGCCCCACAACCGACGCCACAGCGTAGGCACGCGAATGCGACAGGCTCACCGCGAGCCGGTCTATACCCAGCTTGCGCGCCCGAGCGTCTGCCCTGCCGTGTAACGCTATCTCCGGCTCGCCGCTGCGTTTCCGCGTCACCTCTACTTCGCGCCACCCGACGCCGCGCGTACCGGTCCCCAATGCCTTCATCGTCGCCTCTTTCGCAGCGAACCGCGCAGCCAGTTGGGGGGCGCGTCCGCGACAGTAAGCAATCTCACTCTCCGTATAGACGCGCTCCAGGAACCGCGTCCCGAAACGCTCCAGCGCTGCAGCGATGCGATCTATCTCAATCATGTCCACGCCGACAGAGATGTCCTGCACCTTCCTTCCTCCATCTGCAACGCGCCGGATGTACCTGGCGAAGCCCGATACACCCAGCGGGCAGCATCATATCAGCCCGACCGCCCAGCGGCTGCTATCATCTGACGCACCCCACTGGAGGCGATGTCCGTGACCGTGACCGTTATCGATGGCAAGCAGATGGCTGAGGAGATACGCGGCGAGGTGGCCGAAGAGACACGTGCGCTTACCAAGCGTCTTGGTGTGGTCCCCGGCCTCGCCGCCGTGCTGGTTGGCGACGACCCCGCCTCCGCCGTCTACGTGCGCAACAAGCGCCGCGCCTGCGATGAGGCGGATATGTTCAGCGAGACGTTCGAACTGCCAACGGAGACGTCACAGGACGAGCTCATCTCCCTCGTGCAGCAACTCAACGCCGATCCCCGCTTCCACGGCATCCTCGTCCAGCTTCCGCTTCCCCCTCACATCGAGGAGCGAGAGGTCATCCTCGCGATAGACCCGGACAAGGACGTGGACGGCATGCACCCCATCAATGGCGGACGCTTGCTGGAAGGCAACCCACGGTTCCTCCCCGCGACGCCCGCGGGCGTGCAGCAGATGCTCGTTCGCTCCGGCAACGACCCCGCAGGCAAACACGTCGTCATCGTGGGACGCAGCAACATCGTCGGCAAGCCGCTCTCCGTTCTGCTCATGCAGAAAGCGCACGGCGCGAACGCCACCGTTACCGTCTGCCACACCGGCACGCGCGACCTGGCCGCCCTCACCCTGCAGGCTGATATCGTCGTGGCCGCGATCGGCAGGCCCCGTGCGCTCACGGCAGACATGGTGGCCGACGGCGCGGTGGTTATAGACGTGGGCATCAACCGCGTGGACGACGCAACGCGGAAGTCCGGCTACCGGCTCGTTGGGGACGTGGACTACGACGCAGTCGCGGAGAAGGCGTCAGCCATTACGCCTGTGCCCGGCGGCGTGGGTCCCATGACCATCGCCATGCTGCTCACGAACACGCTCCGCGCTGCACGCTTCGCCGCCGGAGAGAGCCTCTAGCAACGCGGCCCTACCGCACCTCGAACAGCGACTCGACCTCCACCGCAGCGCCGCCCGGCAGCGAACCCGCGCCGTAGGCGACGCGCGCGTGCCGTCCCGCCTCGCCGAAGACCGCCACCATCAGGTCTGAGAAGCCGTTGATGACCTGCGGCTGCTGCGTGTAGTCCGGCGTGGCATTCACCAGGCCCATCACGCGCACGACCCGCACGACGTTGTCGAGGTCGCCTATCTCTCGCTTCGCCACCGCGAGCGCGGAGAGCCCGCAGATGCGCGCCGCGTTGTACGCATCGTCGACTTCCATGTCCGCGCCCACCTTCCCGGTGATCATCGCGCCTTCCGCGTCGCGCGGCACCTGTCCCGCCACGTACAGCAGGTTCCCGGTGCGCACGGCGGGAACGTAATTCGCCACCGGCGTGGACACCTGCGGCAACTCCAACCCCAACTCCTTCAAGCGGTCCTCGGCAACTGACACGGTGCAACACCTCGATGGGATATCGGGGCAGGGGCCGCCCCACGTGTCGATGATACCACCCGTCTGATGCGTCCCCGCGACCGCTGCCGATGCTAGGATAGCGCCGCATCCGCCGAACCTCGGAGGCCACGCATGGACAACAGCGTCTTCTACCAGAACCTGGAGCCGTTCTCGTTCCTCGAGCGGAGTTCGTTCGTCTACCCGGACAAGCCCGCCGTCATCTACAAGGAGCGCGTCTACTCCTACCGCGAACTGCGCGACCGCGTGAACAGGCTCGCCGGAGCGCTGAAGGGCGCGGGCGTCGGCAGAGGCGACCGCGTCGCGTTCATCGTCCCTAACCTCCCGCCGCTGCTGGAGGCGCACTACGGGCCCATGAGCATCGGCGCGGCGCTCGTGGCCATCAACACGCGCCTCTCGCCGCGTGAGATCGCCTACATCCTCAACCACTCCAAGGCGAAGGTGCTCGTGTTCGACTCCGAGTTCGCGCCCACCGTCCGCCAGGTGCGCGACGAAGTGCCCGGCATATCGCTCTACGTGCAGGTCGTGGACGAGGTCCCGCGCGCCGACGACATCCCAGGGCCGGAGTACGAGGAGTTCCTCGCGACCGCGCCGGAAGGGGAGCACCGCGACCCCATCGCCTCGGAGATGGACATCATCACCGTTAACTACACCTCCGGCACCACCGGCATGCCCAAGGGCGTGCAGTACCACGCGCGCGGCGCGTATCTCAACGCACTCGGCGAGGTCATCGAGACCGGGCTGAACTGGCGCAGCGTCTACCTCTGGACGCTTCCCATGTTCCACTGCAACGGCTGGTGCCACACCTGGGCTGTCACCGTCGTCGGCGGCACGCACGTCTGCCTGCGCCGCGTCGACCCCGCAGAGGTCTACCGGCTCATCGAGCAGCATGGCGTCACCAACATGTGCGGAGCGCCGACGGTGCTCACGGGCATGTACTCCTCGCCTGCCGCGGAGGGGCAGGACCTCTCCGGCCTCACCATCGCCACCGGCGGCGCGCCGCCCGCTCCGCAGGTCGTGCGGACGATGGAGGGCATGGGCGCGAACATCATCCACCTCTACGGCCTCACCGAGACCTATGGACCCATCACGCTCTGCGTGCCTCAACTCGCCTGGGACGACATGACTCCGGAGGAGCGCGCGTTCGCCAGGGCGAAGCAGGGCGTGCCGTACGTCCACGCGGGCACCGGTCTCCGCGTCGTCGACGAGCAGATGAGCGACGTGCCCCGCGACGGCGAGACGATGGGCGAGGTCGTCATGCGCTCCAACGGCGTGATGTCCGGCTACCTGGACGACCCGGACGCCACGGAGAAGGCGTTTGCGGGCGGCTGGTTCCACTCGGGCGACCTCGGCGTGTGGCACCCGGACGGTCAGATCGAGCTGAAGGACCGGGCGAAGGACGTCATAATCTCTGGCGGGGAGAACATCTCCAGCCAGGAGGTGGAGAAGGTCATCATGGAGCACCCCGGCGTGCTGGAGGTCTCCGTTGTCGCCGTGCCGGACGACCGTTGGGGCGAGACGCCCAAGGCGTTCATCACGCTGCGTGAGGGCGCGACGCTCACCGAGGAGGAGGTCATCGCCTTCTGCCGCGACCGCATCGCGCGCTTCAAGGCGCCGCGCCATGTCGAGTTCGGCGACCTCCCCAAGACCGCGACGGGCAAGATCCAGAAGTACGTCCTGCGCGAGCGGGAGTGGGCAGGCCGCGAGTCCCGCGTGCAGGGCGCCCAGCGGTGAAGCGTGTGCTACGATGAACCGGTATGGCTCCTGTCGTGGCCACGATGGGGGTGGAGCGCAGGCAATGAAGCGAGTCTTTACAGCGAGCGTGTGGAAGGAAGGGCCGTGGTACGTTGCGCAGGCCTTGGAGGCCGACGTCGCCAGCCAGGGAGAATCGGTCGATGAGGCGCTCGCAAACCTGCGCGAAGCGTTGGGACTGCACTTCGAGCCGCCCGTTCCGTCATCCGCACCCGACCTCCGCCGCATCGAGGTAGAGGTTGCCGCCAGTTAGACCGCTGCCGTTCCGGGAAGTCGCCCGCAGACTCACGGCGGCAGGGTTCACGGAGACAACGCAACGGGGCAGCCACGTCAAGTTCGTCAGAGAACTCGAGGACGGGCTGCGAACGGCAATCGTCCCACGCCATCGAGAAGTTGCCGTCGGCACACTGCGCAGCATACTGCGACAGGCCGGACTAACTCCCGATGAGTTCGACACGCTGTAGCGCAGGCCCCCTCCTTACGCCTCCGGGAAGGCCTCTAGGTGCTCGGCGAGTTCGTCGAGGTGCATGACGTCGGCGTACTTGTGGTGCATGTCGAACAGGTTGACCTTGTGCGACAGCTGGGCACGGTCGTAGACGCACTCCTCGGCGATGACGACGTGGAAGCCGTTGGAGTAGGCGTCGGCGACCGAGGCCCGGACGCAGCCGCTCGTGCTCTCGCCGCAGACCAGCACCGTGTCGACGCCCATCTGGACGAGTTGCGCGACCAGCGGCGTGCCGTAGAAGCCGCTCGCGCGCTGCTTGTAGATGATGAGGTCCTCCGGCTCCGGCGCGAACGCCTCGTAGATGCCGAATGGGTTCTCGCCCTGGTTCCTGGAGCGGCGGTTTGTCGACTTGAGGCGGTTGGGGCGCGCCTCCGGCCTGTCCTCGCCCGTCGTGTAGACGACCGGGAAGCCGCGGGCGCGGGCCATGGCGAAGAGCTGCTTCGTCGGCTCGATGGCGTTCCACGCGTGCTCGCCGCAGGCGCTCGGGAACTCCTTCGCGACCTCGTGCACCGGCTTCGGGCCGCCCTGGTACGCCGAGTTGTACAGGTCGATCGCCAGGATCGCCGGACGCCGTCCGACGAAGAGCTCGCGTTCGTAGTGCTTGTACAGTTCGATGTCTTCCGCGCTCACCACGTCCTGCCAGCAGTGGTCCTCGAACCCGTAGATGGTCATCGCCCGCCTCCTTATGCCCCTTGGTTGGGCGCATTATACGTCCGCTGCGCGCCTGGCGGGCGGACGCCATGCGCAACGCGGGGCAACCCGGAGTTATGCAACACCGACGCAGACTCTTTGCAACGCCGGTGCGGACGGAAGGCAACGCAGAAGCAACGGAAAAGCAACGATCTGCTCACGCCCAGGGCGGAGGCGCCAGGAGTGGCGCGGAGGGGAGTTTTCTGAAGATCGTTGCATTCCGTTGCTTTCCCGGGGTGGTCCGACAAGTCCATCTCGGCCCGCCCCGCATGGAGGGAGGCAGGGAGACCACCGGCCCAACCATCACGGTACCGTGCAGGCGGAGTTGTGCAAAGGGGCAGATGGCGCGCGCGGAGGGGTGCCCGAGAGGATGCTGCGCGCCAAGGCGCGGGCTCCGCTGCACTCCGCTCAGCATGACAACCCCCCAGCACCCTCACCCCCCGGCCCGCAGGAGCGGCACACTCCTCCCCTTGTAGGGAGAAGGGATGCGCTACAATCCCGGCGCAACAGGATCGCTCCGCACAGAGGAGGCGCAGGGATGCTTACGCAGCAGGAGAACGAACGTCTCACGCAGGTCGGGCCGGGGACGCCGATGGGCGAGTTGATGCGGCGCTACTGGCATCCCATCGCCGCGGCAGCCGAGATGGACGAGCGCCCCACGAAGCCGGTGCGCCTGCTCGGTGAGGACCTCGTGCTGTACAAGGACAAGTCCGGCACGCTGGGGCTCATCGACCGCTTCTGCCCACACCGGCGCGTCGACCTGTCGTATGGCATCCCTGAGGAGCACGGGCTCCGCTGCATGTACCACGGCTGGATGATGGACGAGAGCGGCCAGTGTATCGAGCAGCCGTTCGAGGAGACAGTGCACCCGGACGGGCGCTTCAAGGAGAAGGTGAAGGTCACCGCGTACCCGGTCGAGGAGCTCAGCGGGCTGCTGTTCGCGTACATGGGCCCGCTGCCCGCGCCGCTGGTCCCGCGCTGGGACCTGTTCGTGACCGACCACGCGTGGCGCGACATAGGCTTCACGATGCTCCCGTGCAACTGGCTGCAGTGCCAGGAGAACTCAGCCGACCCCGTTCATGCCGAGTGGCTGCACGGCGTCTACGGCTGGTACCTCGCGCAGAAGACGGGCGAGGAGGTGCCGACGTGGCGCCAGGCGATGATGCGCCCTCACCGGCGCATCGGCTTCACCGAGTTCGCCAACGGCGTCTTCAAGCGCCGCATCGTCGAGGGCAGCACCGAGGAGGACGACATCTGGAAGGTCGGCCACCCGTGGGTGTTCCCCAACATCCTCCGCTCCACCACCGGCACGACGAGCACGGAGTTCCAGATACGCGTGCCGGTGGACGACGAGAACACGCTGCACGTCGTCTACACGCGGTACCAGTTCCCGCCTGACGTGGAGGTGCCGCCGCAGGAGAAGGTGCCGTACTACGAGATCCCGCTCTACGACGCGAACGGCGGGTTGAACGTGGCGGTTCCGCTGGTGCAGGACTTCATGGCGTGGGTGACGCAGACGCCCATCGCCGACCGCACCCGCGAGAAGCTCGGGGAGTCGGACACGGGTGTCATCATGCTGCGCCGGATGCTGAACGAGGCGATGGCGACGGTAGCGGACGGCGGCGACCCGATGAACGTCTTCCGGGACCCCGCCACGAACCAGTGCATCGAGATGACGCAGGAGAAGTTGTACTACACGCCGGACCGCAACCAGGCACGGGCGATCTACCACAGCCACCAGGCCTACAACCCCAACATCGACGAGATCATCGCGATGTTTCCGGGGTGATCCGCCCCATCACCCACAATCGGCTGCGAGGCTCGACACGGCTTGCCGGTGGACCATGGCGGGAGCCCCGTCCGGGAGAAGCGCGCCATAGACGGTTGCGCGGGAGAGGAGCGGGTTTTCCCGCACGAACTCCAGTACGTTCAAGTAGTTGGTGAGGCCGGACTCGCTGGCCCGCACCTCTGTGTGCTCGAAACGTACGGCCGCGCGGCCGTATAGCTCCGTCTCCCCTACATATGAATACTCCGCCCCCATTGGACTGTCATCGCCGCCCGCGTTGTCGGGATTCGCCAGTCCTGCAATCGCTACGAACCACGCAAGCAGGTCGCGAGCGTCGCCGCCTTCCACCCGCTCCGCCTGAGGGGCGGAGTTGTACTCCATAGTGAGCGTGAGGGCGCATCCGGCGTCGATGCTCTCCACGAGGCTTTCACGCACGTTCAGCGCGTTCCGCTCGATCTCGATCACCACAGCCTCTCCGGCAGAACGCGCGGTTTCGCCGTTCGGGCTGCAACCCACGACGCCGAAAGCGCTCGCTGTCCACTGCCGTTCGAGTTGCACGTTGCCATCGGGGAAGACGGCGTACTGGTGCTCGCTGCGCATGAAGGGGTTATCGACAACGTAGTCAAAGACGAACAGGGATTCCGCCGCACCTGACGATGAGGCGCCGCCTT
The DNA here is from genome assembly GCA_002238425.1 of SAR202 cluster bacterium bin16. Taxonomy (GTDB): domain Bacteria; phylum Chloroflexota; class Dehalococcoidia; order Lucifugimonadales; family Australimonadaceae; genus Bin16. Next base: position 184,564 of record MPMJ01000001.1, read on the forward strand.
CCACACGCGTCTCGTAGCGCAGGCTTGACTGCCCGATAAACGACGATTCGCCGACGTACCGACCCCTGGCCAGCATCTCCGCCAAGCTCACCATCTGCTCATCGAGCCAGGCGGGGAAGTCCGCGTCGACGCCGCCGCCGCTCAGCGTGCTTTGCAGACCGGTCACGGACTGGCTCTCTCCCCTGAAGTGCCCACCGGGGCCGAACTCAATCGTCGTGCGGGCGACTCTGCCGTACGGCACGTCCCCACCGGCGTTCCCCTCGGCTACGCTGGACCCGTTGCTGCGGTACTCCCCTTCCTCGTACAGGAAGGCGCAGCCCTCCCGGGTAGCCTCGATTATCTCGACCCTCATCTGCTCCGCGCGCTGCAGAAGCATAGCAGTCTGTCCGTCCTGGGACGGCCCCACGGTTGGACTCGGCGTTGGCGTCAGCGTGGGTGTCGCTGTCAGCGCAGGGGCAGGCGTCGGAGTCGGAGCAAGCGTTGGGGTAGGCGTCGCCACGGGAGCGGGCGCGCCACAGGCAGCCACGACAACGAGCAGCAGCGGGACGAGGAACGCAGGCCGGACCGGGAGCACGCGCATACCTTGCACTCTACGTTTCACATCCTGTAGAACGCAAAACGCACTGTGCACCAGGCGCGGGCGACCTACCACAGCCACCAGACCTACAACCCCAACATCGACGAGATCATGGCAATGTTCCCGGAGTATGGGGAGGCCGCTTCGTCACCCGCCTACCGTGGAAGCACATCACTTGCGCCATAAGTATCCTGTAGCCTACAACCCGAGTGATGGTTGAGGTACGCCAAACCGACGTCTACGCGCGTTGGTTCCAGAGGGCTATAGGAGACAGCAGACATGGCGAGGACGAAGACCCGTTCCTGGGACCCTGCGGTGCACCTGGAGACTGAGGAGGACATGGCCGCCTACCTGAATGTCGCCCTCGAAGAGGGTGACCTGAGCCTGATTATGGCTACTCTGGGTGACATAGCACGCGCACGGCGCATGGCGATGGTCGCTCAGGAGGCAAGTCTGGGCAGGGAGAGCCTGTACAAGTCGTTGTCTGCGGACGGCAACCCGGAGTTTGGCACGGTGCTCAAGGTGCTGCATGCTCTGGGACTCCAGCTTCAGGCCAGCGCTACAACCCGGCCATCGACAGGAACATAGAGGGGTTCCCGTAGTAGTCGAATCGGGGACACCCTCACTCGCCCCACAGAGGAGCCTGCCCTCTGCAGTCCTCCTTCAACCAGATGCTGTCACACCCTCGCACGTCGTCACAATACGCAAACGCGTTGCCGACCGGCGAGGCGTAGACCTCGATGTAGTCGACGATGGTGGTGGTGGGGCCGTCGCTGACGGCAGCCTATGGCGTAACAGGAATCGCTGTGGGCGCGACCGGCTCAATGCCAAGCTCCGCGCACCCGTCGAGATAGACGTCGATAGAGATGCGGAACTCCCGCTTGATGCCCTCCACGTCGGTGGCCTCGGCGTTGGCTATGGGGTAAGGGCCGCTGTTGATGACGCGGGCGTGCAGGACCTCAGCCTCTTCGTCGTACACGACCTCACCAATATAGCCCTTGTACTCCAACATCAGCCCTCTCCTGTACGCTCGATAAACCTCACGATGTCGCGGACAGTCTCACGTCCAGCGACGGGCCGGGGATGCGGCCTATGCACCACGATGGACTCCGCTCCCTTGACAAATTGTACTCTGGAACCAGCTCGCTCGACTACCGAGGTTCCCATTGATCGTAGCAGCGCCTCAATCTCCGTCCACCTGATGTCCGCCGGGGTCGGAGTCGCCTGCATTCGTTCAAGCGTCCGACGGTGTCGGTTTCTCATTGACCCCCTGTTCAGTTGTACTACCCCCTACAGCGAGACTGTTTCGATGCCCCCCTCACACGTCGTCGCAGTAGGCAAACGCATTCCCAACCGGCGAGGCGTAGACCTCGATGTAGTCGACTATGGTGGTGGGGCGGCCGTCGGTGACGGCGGCGGCGGCGATCCATGCGCAGGTCTCGCGGGTGCCGAACGCGGGGCCGCCCGGCGACGGCATGCCGGTGCTGACGCGCCCGCGGTAGGCGGCGTCCTGGCTCGTGTCGTCCTCCGGGATCACATAGGAGTCGAAGTAGTCGGCCATGCCGCGGGCGTCGCCCTCTTCGAGGCGCGCCAGAATGGCGCGGTCGAACTCCTCGTTCAGCCAAGCGCCCGGCATCCCGGGCGTGTGCCAGAGCCCGCCCGACGCCGCGACGGCGACGCGCAAGTCGGACGGGGCATCGTCGATCGCCTCGCGCACGGCCCTGCCGAACTGGTAGCTGCGCAGGCCGCTCACCTGCGGCGCGAAGTAGAGGTTCATCATGATGGGCACGGAGGGCAGCGAGAAGTCGGTCAGCTCCTCGACTGACCGGATGACGCCGCCCGCGAGGCCGCGGTCCGGCTTCGGCATATCCATGCAGAAGGCGGGGTCGAAGCCGCGCTGCATGACGCCGGAAAGCAGGTGCACAGCGAGGTCCGGGTGGCCGGGGAAGCGGAAACCGGGCTCGGCGTGGCGTCCGATCTCTGCGGTGCGCGGCTCGCGCGGCGACTTCGCGTAGCTGTCGCCGACGTAGACCGCGAACGCGGGGTAGTTGTTGAAGTCGAAGCACTCCAACTGGTCGTCGCTGAATATGACGAGCACGTCGGGCTTCAGCTCGGCGATGCGCTCGCGCAGGACGCGGAAGCCCTCGTGCGTGCGGTTGGCCTTCTCGATGTTCACTTCCAGGGACTCGTTGGGCATGTCGGGGCGGATCGGCCGGGCGTTCCGGCGCTCGACCCACAGCTCCGGCGGGAGCGACGTCGTGCCTCCATGCGAGTGGAAGAACGTTCCGACTAAGGTGGCCATACCGTCGCTCCTTTCGTGGTCCCTGCGCCCCGGGTCGCTGTCTCCGTCAGGTGTAGGGGCGGTTCGCGAACCGCCCCTACGAGAGCCCACACATTCAGGCAGCCGTTTCCATGTTGGGGTTGACCATCACCCAGACGGCGTCGCCCGCATCGCCCTCGCCGCCTGAGGCGAGGCAGGCCTCGCCGGTCAGGTCCAGGGGGAAGTTGTGCGTCACCAGCTCCTTGAGCGGGTACCCGCCGGAGGCGATCAGTTCGAGGCCCATCGCTACGCTGGCGTAGCTGTGGCCCCGGCACGCCCGGAGCTGTCCGTACTTGCCGGTCAGCTTCTCCAGCGAGAACGATTCGAGCTCGTAGGCCTGCGTGACCACGATGCCGCCGCGCCGCACCAGGACGTCGATAGCCTGGTTGAAGATGGCGGGGATGCGGCCGGTCGTGCAGTCGACCACCGCGTCAGCGCCGCGCCCGTTCGTGATGTCCATGATCGTCTCGGTGAAGTCGTTGGTCTGGACGTCGACGGTGTGGTCCGCGCCGAGCCGCCTCGCCGCTTCGAGCCGCGAACCGTCCTTGGACAGGCCCGTCACGATGACCGTCGCGCCGGCCTTCTTCGCCGCGAGGGTGGCGCCGAGGCCCTTGGAGCCCGGCCCCTGCACGACGACCGTCTTGCCCGGAGCGGCCTCGCCTTCCTTGACCGCCCACTGCACGCCGTTGCCGACCGGCAGGGCCAGCGCGGCCTCGTCGGGCGTCAGCGACTGCGAGACCTTGTGCAGCACGACGTTCGGGGGGAGGTAGAGGTCCTTCCGGAAGCCGCCGTCGAGCCTGCTGGGGTTGGGGTTGTTGTGCGTGTCGGTGAACCAGCAGTGCCTGAACTCGCCGATGCGGCACCACTCACAGTGCCCGCACGGAAGGTACTCTTCCAGCGCGACGAGCTCGCCTTCCTCGACGCCGTGCCGGTCCAGGAAGCCCTGCCCTGCCTTCACGATGATGCCCGCGTTCTCGTGCGCGTTCATCCCCGGGGTTGGACTCCCTCCGCGCCCCGCTCCCGTGAAGTAGCCGTAGGAGCCGCACATGCCGGCGGCTTCGACTCTCATCAGGGCGCTGTTGTAGTCGATATCAGGGACATCAATCTCCTGTATCTCCGCCTTGCGGGGCTCAACCTTGACTGCAGCGAGAGTCGTCTCCATGGCTTCCTCCTCTGTTGTCCCTACGCGTTACCTGCCTCGATGCGCTCGATGTACGGCTTCGCGCGGGGGTATGCCTTCAGCACGTTGCCGTGAAACAGCTTGTACCTGTCGTCGTCGGTCAGCCAGTCGATGCCATCGATGTACGGCTTCGTGTCGTCGTACCAGCGCCCGGTGTCTGGGTCGATGGCCTGCACGCCGCCGATCATCTCGGAGGCGAAGAGCACGTTGTCGACGCCGATGGTCTTCAGCATGAACTCCGTCGCGGCCTGGTTGTAGATGGCGGTGTCGAAGTAGAGGCGGCTGAGGAACTCGTCGAACGGCTCGCGCTTCGCCATGATGCTCAGCCCCTTGAAGCGCGCGTACTGGTAGGGGATGGCCCCGCCGCCGTGCGGCAGGATGAACCTGATGCCGGGGAAGTCCTGGAAGATGTTGGAGTCCATCAACTGGACGAAGCCGGTGTTGTCGACGTTCATGTAGTGGGAGCCGGTGGTGGTGAACGCGGGGTTGCACGTGCCTGAGCCGTGGATCATCGCGGGCACGTCCAGCTCCACCATCTTCTCGTAGAGCGGGTACCAGTAGCGGTCGCCGAGCGGCGGGTCGGTCCAGTAGCCGCCGGACGGGTCCGGGTTGAGGTTGCAGCCGACGAACCCCAGGTCGTTCACTGCGCGCTCCAGCTCCTGCACGACGCCGCGCTCCGGCGGTACGCCGGGCGATTGCGGCAACGAGCACGCGCCGATGAAGCGGTCCGGGTAGATGTCGCAGACGCGCTTGATCATGTCGTTGTTGATCTCGGTCCAGTAGCGGCTGATGAGCTCGCCGCCGAAGTGATGGCCCATCCAGGAGGCGCGCGGCGAGAAGATGGCGACGTCCGTGCCGCGCTCGTTCTGAAGTTTGAGCTGGCCGTTCTCCAGCGAAGCGCGTATCTCGTCGTCGGAGACGTTGACGGGGTGCTTCACGGGCGCGCCCATGAAGGTGATCTGGGTGGCGCGGAAGATCTGCACCCCGGCGGGCGCAGTGGTGTAGTGGCCGTGGGAGTCGATGATCATCTGGTCCGTTACTCCTGTGCGATGCGGAAGGTGTCGCCGCGCAGCGTCCCGCGGGAACGTTTCGCGCGGTGAGCGCATACTACTCCAAGAGCACGGCGAGGTGTGAGCGCCGCGAAACGTGAGGCGCGTAGACTGTAAACGCGCGCGGAGGGGCGGGAATGAAGAAGCTGGCGACGATGACGAGGGTGCTGCTTGCGGCGCTGGTCCCGGTGGCGCTGTTGCTGGCCGCAGCCTGCGGTGGGAGCGACCCCACCCCTACTGCCGACAGGGCATGGCTGGGTCTCTCTGTAGACGATGAGGCCGCCTCCGACAGCGTCATGATGGAGGAGGCGCCCGGCACCATGATGGCGCAGGCCACCCCCATACCCCCTGCCATGATGGAGTCCATGGACGGGGCGGAGGAGTCCGATGGCGGCCCTGGCAGCCCTCGCTCCTCCCCGCTCACCCAGAGCCGCATCATCGTTCACACGGCGCAGATGTCGCTCATCGTCGACGACGTCGCCGGTACGCTCGACCGCATCGCGGGCATCGCCGCGTCGCTTGGTGGGTGGCTCGTCAGCTCCGACCGCGTGTCGCGCCACACCGGCGCGGTCGCCATCCGCGTGCCCGCGGAGTCGCTCGACCGGGCCTTCGACATGATCGAGGCCACCGCGCGGGACGTCGTTACCCGGGCCGTCACCAGCGAGGACGTGACCGACCAGTACGTCGACACGCAGTCGCGCCTCTCCAGCCTGCAGGCAACCCAGGCGCGCCTCCTGGGCTTCCTCGAGCAGGCGCAGAACGTGGAGGAGGCGCTCGAAGTTCAGAACGAGCTCTCCTCTATTCAGCTCCAGATCGAGGAGATGCAGGGGCGGCTCAACTACTTCCAGCAGGTTTCAGCCTTCTCGCTCATCGAGGTCAACCTGACCGTAGCGCCGCTCGACATGAGCGTCGACGTGGGGCCGGACGAGGCGTTCAGGGTCGGGCAGCCGGCACGCTTCCGCGCGACGTTCACACCGCCGGACGGCATCGACGAGTTCGAGTTCAGCTGGGACTTCGGCGACGGTTCGACGGTCTTCGGCACCACCACCGCGCCGACCCCGGACGGGCAACGCGTCACCGCAACCGTGAACCACGTCTACCCGGACGACCACGACTCGCCCTACATCGTCACCGTCGAGATCACCGGCAGGGGCGAGGGCGGCATCGCCGAAGGGACGGACTCGCTGCTCGCGACCGTGACCGAGGTGCCGTCCATCGAGGTCTTCGCAGGCGAGTGGCGCACGGTCGAGGAGGGCGAGGAGGTCCGCTACACCGCCTCCTTCACCGCACCCGAGGAGCTCTGGGACTACGAGTACCAGTGGGACTTCGGCGACGGCTCGCCCACCGTCAGCGGCGAGATCGACGAGGGCACCCGCGTAGAGGCCACGCATGCCTACATCGACTTCCGGCCGGACCCCTACAACGTGCGGCTGACCGTCAGCGCGATGAGCGACGCGGGACGCATATCGTCCTCCGGTTCCTTCGAGGTGTTCGTGAGTGAATCCGAAGGCTTCCTCATCGGCGGATGGGAGGTCGAAAGCACGTTCAAGGACGCGGTGCGCGCCCTCTCGGCGGTCGGCATCGCGCTCTCCTACATCCTCATCTGGGTCGTCGTCTTCATCCCGCTCATAGTGCTCGGGTGGGTCGTCGTCCGGCTGAGCAAACGGGTGGCCGCGCGCTACAACATCTCCAGGCCAAGGCGCAGCCGCACTCCGGTCAACCCTGCCGCGCCAGAGGAAGGACAGTCGTAGCCCGCATAGAGTGGGTACGCAGCCACTATCAGATTGACATCCCCAGCGTTGCCGGTATGATGAATACATCTGAGTGAGGGGTCGGTCATCCCATTGGATGGCGCGGCCCCTCGGCTTGTTAACCGGGGAATTGCCACACATAACCAGTCGGTGGGGAACCAAGGAAGGCAGACACTCGTACGAACCCCACCGGTGCCCAGCGGTTCGGGTCGATGGTCTGCTTGGCGTAGTGCTTCACCACGTCAGCCAGGATATGAGCAATCTGCAAGGCGCCCGTGTACCGGCTATCTGAGATGGTTAGATATTCCATGGCGGGTAAGCGAAACGGCCTACCAGCGCGAGTAGGTACACGATTCGCCAGATAGTCCTCGAGGTTCCTGTGTTGCTCCACATTCAAGGCGGCACGATCGAGGATGAGATCAATGCTCCGGCCTCCCACTCCATACGGCTGATAGTGGTGCTCGAGCGCGACTCTAAGTAGGTAGTTTCTCAGATGATGCGCCCAGTCCGACTTACGGGTGAAGTCCACATTTGACCACGTAAGGTACCGCCCGCTGTACCGCAGCTTGTCGATGTACAAGCCGCTGCACCTGACCACGTCCCGGGAAGCAAGTTCGCTCAGGTGTGTGAATATCTCTGTCAAGGGCTGCTTACGCAGATCCATTTCCAGGTCTCTATAGAGCCTGTACTTCATACGCGCTTCCGCAAGCAGTTTCCTAATCGTGCCATAGTCGACCGCAGCCACCTCCAAAATGCCGTATCCATAGTAACCAGTACCCTTGGGGCCCAAGTCCCCCGTTTCGTCAACGAACACGAAGTGCGAAGGCAACTGCCCACCTCTGAAACCTGAGTGGCGTCTACCGTAGCCTCCGCACTATCGACTCCACAACGACCATATGTCCGCGCCCCCGCTTGCCACAACGCGCGATACGCGCAAAGATTGCCCCGTGAGCAATCCCTGGGCTGACGGGAGGTGAGCGCGATGACGCAGGTGAACGAGGCGAGGGCATTCGTCGAACCATCGGGTGAGAAGGAGCGTGCGGGACTCGGCGCATGGAAGGTGGCGCGGACGCCGTACGACCACTTCATGGAGGCGCAGGGCCTTCCCATCTACCGCGGGCTCGGTATGTACGACATCCGCGAGATACCCAAGTCCCCTTGGAAACGCATGGGCGGGCTCGGCTCATTCATCCAGCTCGACGGCACAGACGGCAAGCTCGGCATGTACGCCTGGGAACTGCCGCCGCGCTCCGAATCGACCGTCGAGCGCCACATCTACGAAGAGGTCTACTACGTCTTCGAGGGCCGGGGCTCGACGGAGGTGTGGCGCGAGGGCAGCGACCGCAAGCACACGTTTGAGTGGCAGGCCGGCAGCCTCTTCGCGATACCGGTCAACACCAACCACCGCATCATCAATGCGAGCTCCAACCCTGTCGTCCTCGTGGGGGGCACGACCGCCCCGCCTCTCTTCAACCTCTTCGACAACGAGCAGTTCATCTTCGACAGCGACTTCGCTTTCAACGACCGCTTCGACGATTCCGACGACTACTTCCGTCCGCAGGACAGCATCGTCGCCGACCCGCTGCACGAGCGCGCCATGCGCGTCACCAACCTGATCCCGGACATGGCGACCTGCGAACTGCCGCTCGACAACCAGCGCTCGCCCGGCTACCGGCGCGTCATCCCGCAGATGGCGCACGGCCGCTTCTACACGTTCGTGGGCGAGCACCACAGCGGGCGCTACTCGATGGCGCACCACCCGCCCGGCCCCGGCTCTGTCGTGCTCATCTGCATCAACGGCTCCGGCTACACGCTCGCGTGGCCGCAGTCCGCGACGATCCGCCCCTGGGAGACCGGCAACGGCGAGTCGGTCATGCGGCAGGACTACCGCCCCGGAGGCATGGTGGTGAACAACCCCGGCGGCACAGGCTGGTTCCACATGCACCACAGCACGGGCCAGCAACCGCTGCGGCTCCTCGTCTTCGGCGGCATCCCGCAGGGCGTCGGCATACAGTTGAGGCGCCAGGGCGAGACCGAAGTCTCCGGCAACCTGCCCATCGAGATGGGCGGGCGGAGCATCACCTACCAGGAAGAGGACCCCTACATCCGCGAGGAGTACAAGCGCATGCTCGCCATCGAGGGCGTCGACTTCGACATGCCGGACTGGGCCTACACCGGCGAGGTTCCCACCGGCCACACGCTCAAGATCAGCGGGCCATGACGAGGGTCGGCTTCCTCGCTCCCCTCACAACCTGGAACGACCTTCCACTCGAATTCCTCCGGGTCGCCCCGGAGGGCACCAGTGTCGCCGGCGCGTTCATCCCGTCCCGCGGCCAAACCCGGACGATGGCCGGCTTCGGCCTCGACCGCATCGCGGAAGCACTCCCCGCTATGCAGGAGGCTGCGCGAGACCTCGCGGAAGCAGGAGCAGACGTCGTCGCGCAGTTCGGCATCCCGTTCTCGCTCACCCACGCGAAGCGTGCTCGCGATGCGCAGTCGCAGGTCTCCGATGCAGCCGGTGTGCCCGCCGTGCTGATGGGCGCCTCGATACTCGATGCGCTCGACTACCTGGGCGCGCGCCGCATCGCTATCGCGGGCGGCTACTACACCCCGGGCGAGTGGGTCTCCATGGCCAGGCACGGCTTCGAGTCCAATGGATTCGAGGTCGTCCTCCAGGAGAACTGGCTCGAGCAGGGCATCGTCGGTTCAGCCGAAGAGTCCGACAAGCTCGCGTGGGAGCAGGACGCGGCAACCACCAACGCTCACGTCCTCAGGACCGCGGAGCGCGCGGAGGGCCGCGCCGACGCCATCGTCGTCTGCGGCGGGGGCCTCCGTCTCCTTGGGCACGCCGCGAACCTCGAAGCGAAGACCGGCGTGCCGGTCGTCGCAGGAGACCTCGCCATGTACTGGGGAACGCTCAGAGCGATGGGCGCGCAGCCACGCAGCACCGGCTGGGGGCGGCTGCTCGACAGCCTCTAGCCATAACCGCGGGCAGCCCGCTGCCTCAGCCCGGAAGAGCCGCTCGAACCGCCCGGAACGCCAGCCCTCCCACCAACCGCACGTCTTCCGGCGGAAGCTCCGGGCTCGCGCCGGGGCGGCTCAGTGACGTACCTGCGGCAAGTTCTTCCTCGCTCACCCACACCCAGCCGTCCGGCGCCCCGCTCACGGCAGCCGCCGGGCGGCAGGCATAGATGAAGTCGATGTGCTGGTGGAATCCGTCCACCGGGTCGTCGATGTCCTCGATCAGGATCGTCAGAGGAGGAGCTATCTGGACGGGATAGGTATGGTCGTGCTCGAAGTCTCCCGTGGGCACCACCTCGACCGGTATCCCGGTCTCCTCTTCCACCTCCCGAAGCACGGCCTGCACCGGGTCTTCGTTCTCCTCGACGTGGCCGCCGGGAGGAAGCCACATGCCCAGCTTGGGGTGCCAGTGCAACAGCGTCGCGCCGTCCTGAACGACGAAGCCGGTGGCGGTGAAATGCCTGACGAGGGACATGCGCGGCTGGTTCAGCTCCCGTCCTCTAGGGCGCGACCCACGTGGCGTCGTGGACGCTCGCTATCGCCTTCTCGGCGATCTCGTAGATGTAGCGAGCGGCGCTCACTCCGCCATCCGTGCGGTCGATCGTGTCGGCGCGGTAGCCTGCCAGCGCGTAGCTCACGTAGATGCGTCCGTCCGACTCCGGTCCCGTCTGCCCGCCGATGACGGGGATACGCATCGCCTTGGCCACATCCGCGTAGATGTCGAGCGTCACGTTCGTGAGGTCAATCATCACCGCGCCCGCGTCCTGCACCGCGTTCGCCCACTTCATGATGTGCTCGCGCGCCTCAGGTCCGCCGTGGCGCGGCTCGAACACCTGGAAGCCGATCTGCGGGTACACCGGAAGGCCCGCCCCGATGACCGCCAGCACGTCGTCGAACAGTTCCTCCTCCTGCGTGCGGATGTCGACCTTCGTCATGTCCGCGCCCGTCTCCGCCTTGATGCGGCGCGTGGCCTCCTCCACCGCCTTCGGTCCTGCGTTGCAGACGACCGTCGGCATGTCCACGTTGATGACGGCCCGCTCCGCGACGCGGCCCACGGCCTTGCCGAACAACAACATCGCCTCGAGTGAGAACTCGTCGTCGCTCTCCATGCCGAGGAACGTCCTGCTGACGCTGTCGCCCACCGAGAGCAGGTCGACGCCCGCGCGCTCCAGGATGCGCGTCATCTGCACGTCGTAGCAGACGCCCGCCGCGATCTTCTTCCCGTCGTCCTTCATCTGTTGCAGGTCAGCGATAGTCAGCCGCGCCATGTCGTCCCTCCTCGGTGGTGTCCGGTCTCAACCAGCCTACGATGCCGCAGGAGCGCACAGACGCTCACGCGTTGCCGCGTCGAGCTCCTCGCCTTCCTGCACGAGCGTCTCCCCAAACTGCACGCGGTAGACGGAGCCGTCGCGCGAGGCGAGCGGTGCGTCCGCGCCATCCGCGAGGGCGCGCGCCTGCCGGATCAGCCTTCGCCGCATCTTGATGATGGCGGCGTCGCTGGTGCCGAGGTGCTCCTCGAATCGAGCCACGATAGAGCCCATGCTCTCCTGCACCGCCATGTCCTGCGCCTGCGTGCCGGGGATGCCGCTGAACGTCCCGCTCACCTGCAACTCCCGGTCGATCATGTAATCGTTCTCCATGTTGCGGACGGGCAGGAACGAGCCGGAAAGCGCAGGCCCCGCGAAGTCCTCCGCCGCTTCGATGTCCTCGCCGCTCAGCGGGCGCTCGTCGTTCCACGTCACCACGATGGTCCAGCAGTTGTGGTCGTCTATCGGCGTCCACGCGATGCCCTGGCTGTTGGCGCCCGGCTTCTTCGAACCCTGCTTGAACAGGTTGTAGAACGGCATCATCCAGTGGGTGAAGCGCCAGTAGTGCGTGCCCTCGCCGATGTCCCGCCGCGCGCCGACGCGCAGCCCGTAATCAGTATCCTCCGGAAGGAACACGGGCGAACGGTCGAGCGCGTGGTAGCGGGCGCGCAGGTCGGTCGCGGCCTGAGCGCGCTCCAGCCACGCGGGCGTCCGGCGGAAGCCGTCCACCGTCGCGTGCAGGAAGTTGGAGTGCGCCGAGTCGATGCCGCCCTCGAGCCCCTGCACCCAGTTCGTGCGCTCGAGCCGCTTCGTGGCGTGGACGTGCGACAGCGGCAGATGCAGCCACGAGAAGTCGGGCATCGCGGGCGTCTGCTCAGCCGGGCCGAGGTACGCCCAGACGACGCCACCGGCCTCGACCGTGGGGTAGGCGGTCTGGCGCACCTTGTCCCTGTAGTTGCTGCTCGCAGGTTCGGACGGCATGTCCACGCACTGCCCGTCCACGTCGAACTTCCAGCCATGGTAGATGCAGCGGAGGCCGTCCTCCTCGTTCCGCCCGAAGAAGAGGCTCGCGCGGCGGTGGGGGCAGCGCTCCGCCAGCAGCCCCACGCGCCCCGACGTGTCGCGGAACGCAACGAGCGCCTCGTTCATGAGCCGGGTGCGGATGGGCGGGCAGTCCAGCTTCGGAAGCTCGTCGGAGAGGAGGAACGGCACCCAGAACCGGCGCAGCAGGTCGCCCATCGCCGTCCCGCGCGACGTTGCGGTGAGCAGAGCGTTGTCCTCGGCGCTGAGCATGACCCATGCCTCCTGCCGCCATTCGCCTGCGGCACAGCTACGATAGCACGAACCGGCGCAGCGAGCGCTACACCTCCACCAGCATCTCCTCGTGCACTGCCAGTCCGAGTCCCGGCGCACCGCTGTCCGCCAACGTCAGCACTCCGCCGCCGCCGAACATCAGGCTCTCTGCCGTCAAGTCTTCGCGCAGCAGGTGCGTCCCGAACGCGCCCTCCGACGCTGCAAGCACGGGACGCGCCGCCTGCATCACCGTCAGTCCCGCCCGCGTGAGGATGCTCGTCTCACCCACCTGCGCCCCGACGATGACGCCCATCCCGAGACTCGCCGCGCGCTCGACGACCTCCAGCGCCCTCCCGATCCCGCCCATCTTGGAGACGCGCACGTTCACGATCCACCGCTCCGGGCTGCTCAGGCCGTCCAGCTGCGAAACGCGCAGCAGGCTCTCGTCCAGGATGATGCGCACGCCGCACGCCTCGCTCACGCGCTCGAAACCCACGAGGTCGCCCGCCGTGAGCGGCTCCTCGATCGCCGACACGCCGCCGCCGAGCGCGTTCAGGTGCGCGATGCACTCATCGGCGGACGCCCAGAGGTTGTTCGCATCGAGCCGCACGCTCAGTTGCTTCCCTTCCAACACGCGCAGCTTCCGGCGGTCGCGTCCGAGGTCGCCGGAGACCTTCACCTTGAAGTCCGTGAACCCCTTCTTCCGGTAGCGCCAGAACTGTATGCGGTACACGAGATACGGCGAGTCGCCCAGCACAGCGGAGTACGTAAACCCATCGTCGATGCGCGGCACACCAACGATGTCCTCGACCGGCACGCCCTCCGCCTTGCCGAGCAGGTCCAGCACCGCGAGTTCGATTGCGCAGAACGCCGCCGGGTGCTCGTCAATCTCACTCCGGTGGGTGTCGGCCCACGCCCGCAGGCTCGCGCCATCGGTCACCTCGTTCGCTATCGCCTGAGCGTGACGGCGGATGAACGCAGCGCCGCCCTCGACCGTCTCGCCCGTCACGTAATCGCGCGGGCAGCCCTCGCCGTAGCCGGTAATGCCGTCGTCCGAGCGCACCGCGACGATGAGGTTCTCGGCGCGTGAGCGGCTCGCCGACGCGTGGCGGAAGACCGCCTTGAACGGCACCGGGAAGCTGTAGACGTCCAGACGCTCGATGCGCAACGCCCTCACTCCCCCACGGCGATGGCATCGAAGTCGAAGGCGCAGTCGCGTACGTACTGCAGGTGCAGGTACTTGAACTGCGCGTCCCGCTGCCCCGACGCCACGCAGCTCTCGCGGTAGCGCCCGCCCGCGCCGTCCGGCAGCAGACGCACGCGCAGTGGCGCGAGCCGTCCGCTCTTCCGCTTGCTCTCGTACTCGATGTTCGACACGCTGAGCAGGCCGTCTATCTCGTTCGCGGCATCGCCCTTGGCGAACGCCGATGCAGGGGTCTCCACGTAGAGCGTGTAGCCGGACGCAGCCTCATCCGCCAGCATGATGAAGAACTCCGGCGGCGCGCCCGTGGCGGCGAAGGCCGACGTCACTACGTTGAGCACCTGCGCCTCGGTCACCTTCTCTCCCGTGATGTTCGTGACGCCCTTGCCCTTCTGCACGAACCCGAACGTTGGCGTGTTCCCCACCCAGCCGTTCACCCGCACGATGTCGTTGATGTCGTACCGGTAGAGGCCGTCGCCCGTCGTCACGAACACGTAGTACTCCCGACCGTCCTCCAGCTCGTCGAGGCAGAGGAACTCGCCCGTGTTGGCCTCCCAGGCGTCCCGCTCCGCGAACTCGAAGAACGTGTTGAGGAAGGTCGGCAGGCACGCGTTGCGCCCCACGTCGACGTTCAGCGTCCCCCGGAACTCGCTCGACGAGTACCCCCACTCGATGATCTGCACGCCGTCCGGCAGCAGCGGCGACAGGTTCCCCAGTGCGATGCCGCAACTCCCGCCCGTCCACGTCACGATGCCGCGCAGGCCCGGCCAGATGTCGGCGTACGTCAGCCGCCCGGCAGCGCTCAATCGACGCTCCAATTCCCGTGCGCGCTCCGGTCGGGGCGTCAGCGCGAGATGGGACGCAGCGCCCGGCAACTTCCCTGACGCGATGGCACCGAGCATGGCATCGGCGTTGTCGTGGACGACCGACAGCAGGCGAAGGAACGTCGATGGGTTCGCCGTCGCCGCGCCGGTCACACCGGGCTCGGCGAGGCCGTAGGCCGCCATCGCGAGGTATCGAGCGTCGTAGTCCTCGATGTCCGACACTTCGGCGGGAAGCACGTACCGCGACTGCACGAAGCGCGACTGGTGACGGTAGAGCAGGCCAGAGGCGGAGCCGAACGGCGTGCCGCCATCCATGTGCCCTTCCACCGCCGCGCCGCTGATGGCGAACACCTTGCCCTCCAGCACGCCGGAGTCCCGCGCCCAGACGTACGCGGAGAGCCGCTGGTCGCGCTTCATCTGCGCGAGTCCGGACGCCGTCACGGGGATATTCTTGGGCGCGCCGACCGTCCCGCTCGTGCGGTGGTAGTAGACCGGCTGCTCGTTCGTCAGGCAGCGCTCGCCGGGCCGCTCCTGCCGTTCGATGGCCTCCCGCAGGTCCTCGTACGTCAGCACCGGCACGGCTTGTCGGAAGTCGCTTACGCTCGCGACACTCGCCAGCCCATGCTCCCTGCCGAACTCCGTCTCCGCGTTCGCGGCGAGGATGCGGCGGAGCACCGCATCCTGCGTTCCGCGCGGCGACTCTGCGGCGCGCATCATGCTGCGATAGCGACGCGCCTGCGTCGCGCTCAGCGCCGTCTTGAACAGCTTGTAGGTCAGTTTGCTCATCGTTCCAGCCCCGCTATGAACGGCGTCCGCATCTGCGCCAGGAAGCCCAGCGGATACTCGCGATTGTGCAGCCCCAGCGGGCCTACCTCGCGGTCCGCCGGGAGGAACCGCGTGCCGAACAGCACGTCCCAGACGATGAGGTTGTTGCCGAAGTTGTTGTCCGATTCCACCGTCACCTCCGAATGGTGCCAGCGGTGCAACTCCGGCCCGCTCACCACGTAGTTGAGCGGCCCGAGCCGCACCCGGCAGTTGGAGTGCTGAAAGAAGCCATTGAGCGCGTAGAAGACGAAGTACGCCGCGAGCACCTCAGGCGGCACGCCCACCAGCGCAAACGGCAGCGTGTCGACCGTGTACTGGACCGCCTTTTCGATGGGGTGGAAGCGCCCCACGTTCAGCCAGTAGAGCCGGTGCGGCGAGTGGTGCACCGCGTGCAGACGCCACATCGGCAGGAAGCGATGGAACGCCCGGTGCAGCCAGTAGCGCGGGAAGTCCGCCGCCGCGATCATCAGCACGACCTGCGCCGCGATCGGGAAGCCGTGCGGCCACAGGCCCTCGACGGCCAGCCCGCCCGCGTCAAGCAGGTCCGCGATCGCGACCACAACCGTTACTGAGAACAGCAGCGGCAGCACCGCCTGCACCGTCGCGAGGAACGTCCCGTCCGCACGGACGTCGCTCCCGGTCGGATGCCACTCCCGCCGGTACGGCAGCCGCGCCTCGTGCAGCGTCACGAGCGCCGCGCCGGTGATAACCGCCACCCAAGACGCAGCCGTGACCTGCCAGCCGGACCCCACGAGCGCCGCATAGACCGCGAACCCTGTCGCCAGCACCCCCGGATACGACCCCACGACGACGAGGCGGGTGAGCGTCGTGTCCGCGTTCGCATCGGTCACGCCGCGCCTCCCGCGTCCCTGCCTGCGCTGTAGACGTAGTGGCCGAACAGCAGGACGAACGTCGCGAGCACCAGGTGGAAGAACGCGGGCAGGCTCTCTGCGAACCAATCGACGTCCGACAGGAACGTGAGCCCCGCTACGAGCCGGAACGCCATCGCCCCAAAGTACGCTCCGCCGAGGATGAAGCACGCGCGGTGCTTCCACGACGCGGGCCTGATCGACTGCGATCGCACCACCACCAACGCCCGCGCGAGCAGCACGATGATAAGCACCTGCGACGCCAGCAGCGCCGGGTACGGCAGTCCCGAGCCCTGCCAGGTGTCGAACTCCGGGAGGAACGGCACCGGGCTCGCCCACTGCACCGCCTGCGCCAGCACGCGCAGCGCGAACAGCGCCGCCAGCGCGGCCATCCACGGCAGATAGCGCTGGTGGAGAGGGGCGGTGTCGTTCATCGTTCTGGGCAGCACGGAGCGTTCCGGCTGCCAGTGTACGGGGAGAAAAGAGTGGCGCGCTAGGCGGGACTCGAACCCACGACCTCATCCTCCGCAGGGATGCGCTCTATCCACTGAGCTACTAGCGCACGCTCTGTTGCCGCCGGTTGCGGGGCCGGAGGCGTCATCTTTCACATTGGTGCCGAGGGCGAGATTTGAACTCGCACGCCCGTAAGGACACTGCGCCCTGAACACAGCGCGTCTGCCGTTCCGCCACCTCGGCACACCCCTACGCAGTAGGGGCCCCCACCACAGTGGTGGGCGATACAGGACTTGAACCTGTGACCTCTTGCGTGTGAAGCAAGCGCTCTAACCAACTGAGCTAACCGCCCCACTGCGCGTCCCAACATTGTCTGTCCGGAGCGCCCCTCCTGTAAAGCCTCGGGAGGCACGGCGCGCTGCCATTCGGGGGTAGACCGCACGCGCGCGTGGTCTACCGGTGGGTGCGGGACGAGGAGGTGCCTGGTGTAGGGGCATCCCTTGTGGGTGCCCTGCTTGCTCCGCGCTCTATCGCGGTAGTGTCCCGTCAAGTGGTGTAAGAGCGTCACCCTCGCTGTCTTGTTATGCTGCTACGCCTTCAGGCAGCGGCATGGCCTCCTCATTGCCATCCTCAGGGGGCATGAGCGTGGCGGGCCCGGCGAGGTAGCGTCGGGCGACCTGCCACTCATCGTGCTGCTCGGCCAGGAGGGCTCCTATGAGTCGGCGGATCGCGGCGCGGTTCGGAAAGATGCCCACCACGTCGGTCCGGCGCCTGATCTCCTTGTTCAGTCGCTCCTGCGGGTTGTTCGACC
>MPMJ01000071.1 GCA_002238425.1 SAR202 cluster bacterium bin16
GAACTAACGCGGACATAGACCACTGGAGAGCCGGATGCGGTGAAAGCCGCACGTCCGGTTCGGAGGGGGGCCGACGGAAAAGTGCTCCGGTAACGACGGGGTAACTCGCCGGCGGCCTACCCTACAGCATGCCGGCATGGTCAAGAAGGCCAAGAGCGACCGGGCGAAGGCCGCTGCCGAGACCCGGCGCGGCAAGGGCATCGTCCCGTTCCAACCGAGGACCCCTGCTGACGAGCAGGACGACGCCTTCGAGGACGAGACGGACTGAGCGTCCGCATCGCACTCAGCAAACCAAACGACGAGAGGGTGCCCCCACGGGCGCTCCCAGGAACTGCCTCCGGGCGCACCCTCTTCCTCCGTGCTGCGCATGGAGGGGTGGTGTGCCCGTGCGCCATCTCCCCTATCGGACACCGGCGCAGGCGGCCTCTCCTGAAGTCCGTGGGACACCCACGAACACAAGGAGAAGAACCCCATGAACCTCGCGAGCTTCATCGACACCTTCAGAGACTCCATCGCCCAGCGGGTGGTGGAGTCGTACCCGCCCCTCTACCGGCCCTCCGAGCAGGCCGTCCAACTCCCCCGGCTCCTGCGCAACCCGCTCGGCGCGCAGGCGGACGCCATACGCGGCGCGGCCCTCTCCCTCGGCGCCAACCAGGGCACGACCGTCGTCGGCGAAATGGGAACCGGCAAGACGTTCATCGCCGCGAGCGCAGCGCACGCGGCGGGCTTCAGGCGCGTGCTGGTGCTCTGCCCACCGCACCTCGTGCCCAAGTGGAAGCGCGAGGTCGAGGAGACGGTTCCCGGCGCCCGCGGCGCCATCGTCACCTCGATCACAGACCTCGAACGCCTCCGCCTCCTCCCCGGCTCCGCTCCCCTCTTCGCGGTCATGTCCCGCGAGAAGGCGAAGCTCTCCTACCGCTGGCAGCCCGCCGTCAATGAGCGGTGGGCAGTTGCGGGCGGCAGGCTCGTGCGGGACGAGGTGACGGCGAGCCCTTCCGCATCCCCTGCTGCCCGGCCTGCGGGGAGCAGGTCCTCGACAAGGAGGGCGTGCCGCTCTCCCTGAAGGACCTCTCCTGGAGGCGGCGCGTCTGCGACGTCTGCAACTCCCCCCTCTGGCAGGCCGACAACAGCGGCCCCCGCCGCTACCCCCTGGCCGACTACGTCAAGCACCGGATGCGGGGATTCTTCGACCTCTTCATCGGAGACGAGGTGCATGAATACAAGTCTCGCGGCTCCGCGCAGGGCATCGCCGCGGGCGTGCTCGCGGAGTCGTGCGGACGCTCCCTCACGCTCTCCGGCACGCTGATGGGCGGCTACGCCAGCACCCTCTTCCACCTCCTCTACCGGTTTTCCCCGGAGATCCGCACCGAGTTCAAGCACTCGGAGGAGGGGCGCTGGATCGACCGTTACGGCTTCACCGAGGAGACGGTCTACAAGCAGGGCGAGGACACCCCGGTCGAGGACGGGCGCAACAGCCGGAGGCGCCGCTACCGCAAGGTGGTGCGCGAGCGTCCCGGCCTCGCCCCGTCGGCGCTCTTCCACCTGATCGGCAACTCGATCTTCCTGCGGCTCTCGGACGTGGCGTCCGGCCTTCCCCCATACGAGGAGCGGGTGCTGCTCTCGACCATGGACTCCGATCCGGACTACACGGGGTTCTCCCAGCGCTCGGCCTACGACACGCTCTACGGGGCGCTGAAGCAGGCGCTGGGCGCGGCGCTGGCGACCGGGTCCAAGCGGCTGCTGGCCACCTACCTGCAGACGCTGCTCGCCTACCCGGACGGCTGCACGCGGGGCGAGACCGTCTTCGACCCCGCAACGGGCGACCCCATCGCGGGGGTTCCCCCGCTCTCCGAGGAGCGGTTGTATCCCAAGGAGAAGGCGCTGGTCGACCTCGTGGCGGCCGAGCGGCTGGAGGGGCGCCGTGTGCTGGTGTACGCGACGCACACCGGCACGCGGGACATCACCGAGCGGATGGATGACATGCTCACCCGGCACGGCTTCCGGGTGGCGGTGATGAAGGCCGACGCGGTCGCGCCGGAGCGGCGCGAGGCGTGGGTCGCCGAGCAGGTGGAGAAGGGGCTCGATGTCCTCATCTGCCACCCCAGGCTGGTGCAGACCGGCCTCGACTTGATCGACTTTCCAACGCTGGTCTGGTTTGAGACGGATTACAGCGTCTACGTCATGCGGCAGGCGTCGCGCCGCTCGTGGCGCATCGGCCAGACGCAGCCGGTGCGGATCGTCTTCATGGCCTACAGGAACAGCCTGCAGGCCGATGCTCTGAAGCTGGTGGCGAAGAAGCTCCAATCCTCGCTGGCGGTGGAGGGCGAGTTGCCGGAGGACGGCCTCGCCGCGTACGGCGACGACGGGGACGACCTCATGCTCGCGCTGGCGCGCAAGATCGTGAACGGCGATGAGGATGAGGCGGAGACGGTTGAGTCGGTATTCGCGGCTGCGCGGGATGCCGAGTCCACCGCCGAGGAGTACCTGGTCGATGACGGCTGGCAGGTCCCGGAACCTGCGCCCGTCGTCTTCGATGCGAGTCCCAGCGGGACGGCGTCTGAGGAGATGGTGACTGGGTCGACCGGTACGGACGACGAGGCGCAGCGAACGCTGTTCTCCTGGGCGGAGTTCATGACAGAGGGGCCGGTCAAGCCCAAGAGCCGGAGCCGCAAGCCCCAGCCCGCGAGCCTCTCCATGTTCGAGTGGGCGCTCGGTATGGAGTTGGAGCGGGAGGCCGAGCCGGTCGGCGCGGGGCGCTAGATCAGAGCGAAAGGGGGAGGGCGCAGGCGATGCCCTCCCCCTGGCTGCTCATGGCAGGCCCGCTCTCCGCAAGAAAGCTGCTAAACTGCAACCGGAGGTATCCCCGGTATGTGTGAGATTTTTCTGCATTTAAGCCCCACCCGGTCGGATTCACGGGGAGACAAGGCGCTGCGGCCAACCGGCCGCAGCGCCGTTTCTCGTTACCTGGACCACAAGCGCCCCGTGTCTAAGGGTGGGTCCAATCGCCTCGGCAACCTTCAGATCATGCAGACCAGCGAGAATCGGCGGAAGGGTACCGGTACCCCTACCTTCCGATTCGCGGAAACTAGAAATGCCCCATTGGTCGGAGTGGATTCCGAGCCTCTTCTCTTGTTCGTACGGCAGGGGGCGGGCCACTGTGACGTCCAGTATGCCTAGGCTGGTCTATCTGGTGATATTGACGTCGCTGGTCGTAGTCTTGGCCTGCTCCAGGGAGGCGCCGACTCCGGTGCCCACGACTGCCGCCGGCCCCACTAGCACACCTACAGCCACGCAGAGACTGGCAGAGACGCCGACGGTCGTCCCCACGCTTGATAGGCCAACGCCGGTCCCCAGCCCGTCTGCCACCCCCACCACGGTCCCGAGCGGCAACGGCGGTTCGATGGGCGGCCAGGGAGCGGTCGACTACTACGCCTTCAACCCCGATGCCAACCTGGGGGACCTGCTGGACACCCTCTCACCCTCGGAGCAGTCCTGCATCGGGGCGGAGTACAACGCCTCGGAGCTGGCGGAGCTGAGGGAACGCCCGCTGTTCGACGAACAGGACACCGAGGGGCGGCAGGCCGCACTGTTCGAGTGCCTCGAACCGGAGAACCTGTCGGGCATCTTCTACTCCGTCCTCGTGGGGAACCTCCTGAAGGAGGTGGGGGAACTGACTGCCGAGCAGAGATTCTGCCTGCGGCAGCGGGTGGACGAAGTCGACGTCCTTCCGATAGCGATGATCCACGTCGACCCCTCGCCGGAAGCCGAACGGGAGTTTACGAGTCTTGGCTTCGGGGTGGTGTCCTGCCTCCCTGAGCTGGTGACAGGTGGCCAGGGCGGTTCGCCAGAGCCACCGGGCGGCGTTCGGGATGAGTCCGTGGTCTGGTCATTCACTACCGGCGGGCGGGTGCTCACAGCGCCGGTGGTCGTGGATGGCGTGGTGTACGCCGGCTCCGACGACGGTAGCCTCTATGCCCTGAACGCGGACTCCGGCAAGCTGCTGTGGAGCTTTGCGACGGGAGATGAGATACATTCCATCCCCGCCGTGGTCGATGGGTCCATCTACGTCGGCTCCAACGACAACCACCTCTACGCCTTGGACGCATTCACCGGAGATGAGCTGTGGCGCTACGACACCGGGGACTGGGTCCAGCGCGCTCCTGCAGTGGGCGGGGGCATGGTGTACTTCCCCGCCCGCGGCGCTGTGGACCGGACGGTCCACGCTGTGGACGCGGCCACCGGGGAGCTCGTCTGGGCGGCGGAGCATCCCTATCCCATCGATCACGACGTTGCGCCCGCGTTCCACCTCGGGCGGGTGTATGCCCAGGGTGCGGAGTACGGCGCCTTCTACGCTCTGGACGCCCGCAGCGGATCGGTGGCCTGGCAGGCGGAGGTGGAGGGTTACGTCGAATCGGTCCCAACGGCGCTGGACGGGGTGGTCTACCTGACCGTGATCAATCAGGCCTATGCCTTCGACGAGGCGACCGGAGAACTGCTCTGGAGCGTCAACACCGAGGAGTTCCCCGCCCGGGACTATCCGGCCCTTGTGGTCGATGGCATCTACTACCTGGCTCCCTCCGATTACATCTATGCGCTGGATGCCGCCACCGGGGAGGAGATCTGGAGCTACGACGAAGCGTATGAAATCAGCTCCGCCCTAGTGGTGGCTGACGGCGTGCTCTACGGGGCATCCGAGCTGGCCGAATACTTGTTCGCCCTGGACGCCCGTACCGGCGAGGTGCGGTGGACACTCCCCACCGAGGACTTCCGCAGCCATTTCCTGAAGGTGGTCGACGGAGTCCTATACGCCCAGTTGGACGAAGGGTATCTGGTCGCCGTCGACGCACTGGACGGCTCCAACCTGTTCTGGGAGGTCGAGACCGGCGGCTTCTCCGACGTCCTGCACTACGCGGTCACTGACCGCGTGGTGTATTCGGCTGGCCCCGATGGCGGCGTCTACGCCCACGCCGCGCCACTCCCCTAAATGTGTGCCATCTCCACCGTGTCGGCGAACGGCATCCAGCGAGCGCGTCGATCAGTTGTTGTTCGGTGAGTCTCATGGGGCGAGCGTAGCAACCGAGGAACCGTCCGCGCACCCACCAGATGTCACCCTGGCGTGTGACAGTCGCAGCGGGCAGGGATGCCCGCTGCGTACACCGTGCCGGTCGCGGGGGCATCCTCTCAACCAGCGCCGCGTATCCCATCCGGGTGGATGCGCTACGCTGTAGAGACACGTATGACACGGAGGACATCCGTTGCGAACAGCCCGCTTCCTGGTGGTGATTCTTCTCGCGCTGGCGCTGGCCGCGTGCTCCGAGCCTACCCCCACTCCCACCCCTTCCCCGCCCACGGTAACGCCAACTGCTACGGCTACGCCCACACCTACTCCCGCTCCCACTCCCGCTCCCACGAAGCTCCCCATGCCGACCCCGACTCCCACGCCCGTCCCGTTCTCCCTTGCCGTGGACGGCGACACCACATGGGGAGATGCCTATGACGCCTTCACACCCGCCGAGCAGGACTGCATCCGTACTGAAGTGGACGATGAAACGCTGAGTCAGGCCATGGGGCAGCGTTTCACCGATGACTCCGGAATCCATGATTGGCAAGTATCCATCTTCCTTTGCATCGACCCTCAGGCCGCCCGCACTCTCTACACCTCGGCGACCATTACCGTGCTGAATGAGGCAGGCGTCAAGGTGAACAACGAAGAGCAGGCATGTGTACGAAACCTGTTCGAAGGTCTCGACATAGTCGTGCTCTTCGCTGACGCTGACAATCCGGCCTTCATCGAAGCCACAGGCGATCTGTCCACCTGCGTCGCCGATTCGTACGTGGACTATGCGATTCAGGCCGTGACGGAGGTCGCTGAGGTGGAGCTGACGCCGACCGAGGAGGAGCGGGCCTGTTTGCGGGACCTGTTGACCGGCGAAGGGCTTGCTGGACTGGCGGCAGACGAGGAATTCGGCATCATGGTCACCATGGGCCTCGGCGTCATGGCCTGCATGCCCGCCGTTTTCTTTGACCGGATGATTCAGGAATTGGTGGATGACAGCGGGATGGACATCGAGCTGGGGGAGGAGGAACAGTCCTGCGTGCGCGAAGTCCTGGCAAGCCTGCCTCAGACCACCCGTGTGCTACTCAAGGACAATGGCGAAGCTGAGACGGAGGAGGCCATCGAGATGTTGAGTACTGTCAATGCCAGACTGGTGGAGTGCGTCCCTGCCATCCGGGGACTCGTGCGCTGAGGGACGAGATGATTTGCCGTAACTGAACTGCCGGTGCTGGTTCCTAGCTGGGGCGTTCTGCATCTGTGATGGCGGCCTAGCCAGCCGCCATGCGGCGTAGTGGAGGTGGGGCAGACCTGGTGCGCGCGCATGGACGCTACACCCCCAGGCCAGTTGCCGGTGCGGGACGAGCTCCAGCACGTCTCCGCGCCCCTCGTCGTCCAGATGGCGTGGTCCGCCCAACGGCGGCGCTGGGTCTGGTTCGAGTACCTCGACGAGATGTGGGTCTGATTGAGCAGCCGCTCTACGGCACGGTGGAGGTCCGCGGCCCCGCGGTGGACGGGGCCTCGCCATGGACGAGGGGGACCTCTACGGACAGCTCTCGCGTAAGCGCAGGTCGCAGACGGAGGTTGTCATGCCCATCGAGGAGATGTCCGACTACCGCGAGCTGCTGCAGCTCGTCACAGAGCCCGGCGACTGGCGGGGTTCGACCGAGGGTTCGCGGCGGTGGCGCGCCATCGCCAAGCGGGCCACTCGGTCCCCGTAGGGGTGGTGGCTGCCGGTACCTACGTTATGTTGCGTCGGTTCCGCGCTCGACGGAGGTTGCGGACCAGGGCAGAAAGCCATGCATACGGTAAGACGATACCCACTGCGACGGACAGCACACGGCTAAGGGGCTCGTGCCAGTCACGGTCTGACGGTAGGGACAGCAAGGCGGCGGCGCATATGATGGGCGGCGCTACGATAATGACGACAACATTGATGATAAGGAATTCGTTGGGGCTACCGATGCCTCTGAATGTTAGGAAATGCTTCATTGCGCACCTTCTTGATCGACGTTTGTGGGTAGGGGAGAGCCCTCGGCCAGACGAGCACGAGGACTGAGCAGCCCGCCCATCCGAACGCGGCCTGTCAGCTGGGAAGGTGTTCTCAACGCGCACCGACGGAGCGTTGTCCTCGCTCGTTCTCCACACCGAGCGTGCCCGGACACGGTGGCATGGCGAGAGGCACTCTCCTCATTGGTCAGGCCAGCCCTTCGCGCGCTCCCCGCCGTCAAGGGCCTCCTGAATGGCGGTGGCGGCCTCGTCCGTCACCCACTGACGCCATACACCTGGGTTGTTATTCAACCACCAGATCGCGGTACCGGCATGGCTGGCGTCGTTGTCGATTCGCCAGACCGACATAGTTTTGTAGTGGCCGGCAC
>MPMJ01000072.1 GCA_002238425.1 SAR202 cluster bacterium bin16
GCGGGTCGAATCCCTCGTCCGAGAGACCATCGAGACCTACCTCGCCTGGCACTGCAAGCGCCCTCCCGAACCCACCGCGCAGATCGTCTACCTCGACGTCGAGGCGCCGCAGCCCGTCTCCGCCTGACCGCGTTCTCGTGATACTCCCTCGCTCTGCTAGCATCGCTTCGCTATGCCCCCCAACGTAACCATCATTCCCGTTGACAGGCTGCCCGAGATCGCCGACGGCGACGACCTCGGACGCCTCATCGCCGACGCGTGCAGCGCACAGCAGACGCCGCTCGCCGACGGCGACGTCGTCGTCGTGACGCAGAAGATCGTCTCGAAGGCCGAGGGGCGCGTCGCCGACCTGCGCGGCGTCGAGCCGTCGGCGCAGGCGCGCGACTTCGCGCTGACGTGGGAGAAGGACGCCCGCGCCGTCGAGGTCATCCTGCGCGAAGCCGTCCGCGTCGTTCGCATGGAGGGCGGCGTGCTCATCACGGAGACGCGCCACGGCTTCGTCTGCGCCAACTCCGGCGTCGATGCCTCCAATGTCGGCAGAGGCGGCGACTACGTCGTGCTGCTGCCCGTCGACCCCGACGCCTCGGCCCGGCGCATCCGCGACACGCTCCGCGACGCCACCGGCGCGGACCTGGCCGTCATCGTCTCCGACACCTTCGGTCGCCCCTGGCGCGAGGGCGCGCTCAACGTCGCCATCGGCTGCGCCGGCATCGAACCCCTGCTCGACTACCGCGGCGACGTCGACAGCGACGGGCGCGAGCTGCGCTCCACCGTCATCGCGGTCGCCGACGAGCTCGCCGCTGCGTCGGAGCTCGTCATGCACAAGCTCCACCGCGTGCCCGTGGCCCTCGTACGCGGCTACCCCTACGAGAAGAGCGACTCCGGCATACGCCCTGTCATCCGCGAGCGCGGCAAGGACCTCTTCCGCTGACCCAGGGCCCCGTCATTCCCGCATCTCTCCCGTCATTCCCGTGAAAACGGGAATCCAGCGTGACCGGCAGGTCACACAGCGGCTGGCAACGAGCCGCTCACAGAGGTAGTCCAGGGACTCGGGCGGACCGCCTGAGATTCCACCTTTAGGCGAGTCAGGTATCATATCCCCATGACGATTGACGACCGCCTCCACATAGGCGATTTCTCCTTCTCCTCCCGCCTCCTCGCAGGCACCGGACGACACCGGAGCAACGACGAACTCGTCGCCTCCATCGACGCATCCGGCGCGGAGATCGTCACCGTCGCCATCCGAAGGCTCAACCTCGACAACCCCACCGAGCCGACCATCCTCGACGTGCTCGACCCCGACCGCTACACCGTCCTCCCCAACACCGCAGGCTGCAAGACCGTGGAGGAGGCGCTCATGATTGCGCGCCTCGCCCGCTCCCTCGGGCTCCCCAACTGGGTGAAACTGGAAGTCATCCCGGACGCGAAGTACCTCCTGCCCGACCCCATCGGCACGCTGGAGGCCGCCAGGGCGCTCATCGCCGACGGCTTCACCGTGCTCCCCTACATCCACGCAGACCCGGTGCTCGCGAAATGGCTGGAGGAGGCGGGCTGCGCGACCGTCATGCCGCTCGGCTCTGCCATCGGCTCCGGCCAGGGCATCCACACCGCCGAGGAGATCACCATCATCATCGAGCAGGCGAACATCCCCGTCGTCGTCGACGCCGGGCTCGCCGTCCCCTCCCACGCGTCGCAGGCGATGGAGATGGGAGCGGACGCCGTCCTCGTGAACACCGCCATCGCCCGCGCGCAGGACCCCGCGCTCATGGGCGAGGCGTTCAAACTCGGCGTCGAGGCCGGACGCAAGGCCTACCTCGCCGGACGCATCGAAGCCCAACGCTATGCCCAGGCCAGCAGCCCGCTGGAAGGCGTCATCCGATCCACCACCTAGAGAAGGACTCCCTTGACCAACACACCTCCCTCCAGTCTCCCTCGCCCCATCGTCGCACTCGTTACGGACAGGAATCTCGCAGGAGGACCGGACGCGCTCATCGACGCCGTCGCGCAGGCCGTCGACAGCGGCGTGAACCTCGTGCAGATGCGCGAGAAGGACCTGCCGGACGCCCTCCAGCTCGAGCTCGCGCAACGACTCCGCGAGGTCACGAACGGCAAGGCCCTGCTCTTCATCAACGACAGCGTCAGCATCGCCGAGGCTTCCGGTGCGGACGGCGTGCAGCTCACCGAGAACTCGCGCAGCATCGCGTCTGCCCATGCGCGAATGGGCCGTCCGCTCCTCATCGGACGCTCCGTGCACGGTGTTGACGCCGCGCGGGAAGCGGCAGCGCAGGGCGCCGACTTCCTCGTGGTCGGCACGGTCTACGACTCGCCGACGCACCCCGGCCAGCCGCCCGCAGGCGTCGGCCTCGTCGGATGGTGCGCGCAGCCCGGCGTCCCCGTCATCGGCATCGGCGGCATCACCGCCAACAACGCGCCCGCCGTCATGCAGGCTGGCGCATCCGGCGTCGCCGTCATCAGCGCCATCCTCGGCGCCACTGACCCCGCCAACGCCGCATCCCAACTCGCCGCCGCCGTCAGCGACGCCGTCCCCTCCGCCTGATTTCCTTCCCCTTTGATGGGGGAGGTTAGGATGGGGGTGGATGGCCGGAGCTTTCGGCTGCGCGATAGCGCAACATCCCCCTTGGGCGTTACGCTAATGGGCGAAGGCAACCCCGCCATGATTACGCTCACCATAAACGGCGCGACCCACGAACTCGACGCGCCCATCACCATCGCCCAGTACCTCGACACGCTCGGCCTCGCCGGACGTTACGTCGCGGTCGCCCGCAACGGCGACGTACTGGGGCGCGAGACCTTCCCCACCGTCACGCTGGAGCACGGCGACCGCGTCGAGATCGTCCGCCCCGTCGGCGGCGGCTGAACCCAGACTCACCTCTCCCTTTGGGAGACTCCTTCTGGGAGAGGTCGACGCGCAGCGGCGGGTGAGGGGCTCCCCTCAGCCGAGGCTCAGCACCGTTGCCCCGCCCACGATCATCACCACCGCCGTCGTCTTCAGACCCACCGTCTCCCGGTCGAGTGGTTCGTTGAGAACGTTCCAGAAGCGCGTGCTCAGCCCCACGCCGAGCAGCAGCGTGAACAGCGGGCGCGACGCCGACAGAACGCTCACCGACGACACCTGCCCAAGGTCCAGCGCGATGATGAACGCCAGCGCCGCCAGCGGCGCGAGCAGCCCTTCCGCAAGCACCAGCATCGAGAACGTGTAGAGGTCCCGCGACGCGCTGGCGAACTGGCGCACCGTCCTGGGCCGTGCCGCCAGCAGGAAGATGGCCGCGCTCATCGTCCCGGAACGTATCGCCTGGATCGCCCATACGTTCATCTCCCGCGTCGCCTGCTCGCTCACAACGAACGCCATCCCCAGCGAGAAGCTCCCGCCCAGCAGCAGGAAGAACGCACGCCCGCGCGCGAGGCGGAACAGCCCCTGCTCCGGCCTCGCGGATACCAACACCGCTCCGAAGATCACCACCAGCACCGCCGCCCATTGCAACAGAGTCAACATGTCGCCAAGGAAGAGCACGGCCACGATCGCCGCGAACACCGGCGCCATCTGCTGCACCGGCACCGCGCGGGACATCTCCTCCAGCCGCAGAGCGTGGAAGAAGAGCGCCAGACCCAGACCCCACAGCACGCCGCTCGCCATCGCCCATGGGACCCCGGCGCCGCCGTCGAACCCCACCAGTGGGATCACGAACGCGAAGTAGATGAGGGAGATGCTCGCCTGCATCACCCCGAAACCAACGTTGAAAGCGCCCGCGCTCGGGTAGAGGTTGGTGGTCAGCCGTTTGTCCAGCACCGTCACGACCGCGAACAGTATGGTGCTGGCGAGCGCCGCCGTAACCCAGGTCAATGCGCTACTCCGGTGAAGGGTCGGCCGCGGTCGTGCTGGCGGAGCCATGCCTCGCTCTCACGCGACGGCGCCATCGGCCATGCTACCACGCCCATCCCCTACCCCGTGCCCTCATAGGGATGATGCCGGAGTGTGTCATTCCGAGCGAAGCCGAGGAATCTCTCAGGAGGCGCCTCGCCACCCACCAACGTTCCCCCGGGAGACCCCTCGGCTCCCCCCACCCCCGCTCATGGTGAACCTAAGGTTACCGTATTGCGAACTTTCCAGTGGGAAGTGACATTGTAGGAGGGTACCTGAAGGTCGTCTCTGCTGGGGACATGCCAGCCGCGCGGCATGTCACAACGGCGTACTTCCTGCGCTGATCTTCCCGACAACAAGCCTAGCAGGCTGGCATCACAACCTGTGCCCGAACGCTTAGCTTACGCGCAACTGATGCGGGAGCTTCCGTCGTTCTCAGCCCGCCCACCTCTCCACTGTTCGCACGTCTATGGCGAAACCGAGGCTGTCGTCATCAGGCAGTCTGAGGCGAATCATCGCGTTCGTGGTAACGGGAGCCTGACTCCGTCGTAGCGTACCTCTGTTATGGTCACGTTGGGTTCCTGCAGCAGCCATATGTACCCTACGCGGCACCCCACACCACCGGGTCTCAGCGCACTGCCTTGCCAACAGTCCTGCCCCTCTGTCTCCATGAGGTCACGGAAAGAGATCAATGCCGGACTGTAATGGTTCCCGTTGGAATCTCGTGCTGACCATACCAGCCGGTCAATGCTTCGCGCTATCCCCGACAGGTTCTCGATGTTGAACATCACGAGTTCGGCGGGGTCAGAGTACTCTCTGGTGTAAGCGTAGGAGAACCGCAGGAAGCCCACATCGACCATAGGCACCGGCGTCGGCGTCGGTGCCGGGAGCTGTGCGCGTAATTCGGCGATGCGTTGCCGGTCACCATGGCCTGTTTGCAGCGCGTCGCTCGCATACTGGAAACAGTCAGACTGCTCCTGAGGCGTCAGGGACTCGACGTCACGCTCAAGGCACTGTTCAAGCGTAATCCCACACCCTGCGAACAGTGCAGTGGCCACCGTCACGATGAGCGCCCAACGCGGCATATCGCCCCCTTTAGTTCCCCGACAAGGATTTGAATACTTTCGCTTTCTGCCCGCCCAAGTGCATGCAGTCAAACGGCGGCCACGAGCACGCGATGACGTTCTCCGGCACCATGAGGGCTACCAGTCGTATGCCGAAGATGTTCTTGTAGTGCACATCCCACACGCCTATGAGCCAGAGGAACCCCAGGAACACGAAAAGCATGTATGGGCGGATGCCCATGAGAAGTGATTCTCAGGCATAGTAGCGGAGGTACGCAAGACCCGCCCGCGGGGTGCAGGGTGTTCCTGGAGCGGATGGGTCGGCCGATCCTATGGAGACAGCTCGAGGAGTGGATACGCCCTCATTATCCAGACTGTAGTATGTATTCGACCCCAGGTTGGGCTTTCCTCCGTCTCAAAAGTTCCCTCCGCTTACCACCGGAGCCGTTGTATCCGGAGGAATGGGCCACCTGGCGACCTCGTGGTCGCCGGGTGGCTTGAAGGGCGGGACGGTACTGGTACGCAAACGAAAACAGGCACACGAGATATCACCGCACGGGCTTGGCTCCCATTGGTGGGTCTTGAAATGGCGAACGGTCAGGAGCAGTGTTCAATAAACGGAAGGTGGTCGACTTCCTTAGGAAGCTTGATCACGATACCATCTACGTCGGTGTCGTTCACTTCTACATGAACAGCATGTTCACGCAACGTAGTGAACCCGCCTGGGCCGAGCCAGCCAACAAAGGTACATCCAGCGTCGAAATCAGCATAGACGTCCAAGGTGAATGAACCATCCGGCACGCGCAAGACAAATGTGCCGTCAGGACCTGTCCTGCCGGAGCCACTGTTATCCCTCGCTCCCTGCCAAGCCCACAGGCCGATGCCATCTAACGGCTGGTCATCAGGGCCAACCACTCGCCCCCGAATGTTGAAGAGATTGATGTCTTTGGTCAAATGGCAGGATGACGTTACGGCTGTGTCTCCAAATACTTCCTGGATCAGCCCCGACAGTGTTGGGTCATAACCCTCCAGTTCGCTTCGAGTGTTTATGTCGTTATGAATTGGTCCTGGTGGGTCATTCAGCCCGAACCAAGACTGGACACCTTCGGCCCAGTATTCATCTGGGTTTGTAGCTGCATAGGTGCTTTCCCAGAGTCCGGTGCTGAGTGCCTCTTTATGGGCCGCATTCAGCCGATTCCTGAAATCCCGTCCTCCCGATTGGAGTTCTACGCCCATACGCAAGATAGTATGGGCGAACTCATGCACAAATATATCCTCATCTGGATGGGCGTCCCCACTCCCGCAAAGGAGGTTCCGTGCCCAGACTGCCGTCGTCCTATCATAGCGATTCCCAGAAAGACCGCTCTTTATCCTCTGGTCCCAATCAGTGCCCGGATAGTTCTCGTATAGGTCGCGAAACTCGGGGATGTCGGTAATAACCTCTGAGTCTGCTACGACAGTCACTCTTCTACCCTCTCCGGCGATTGTAGCCCTCAAGTCGGGCCGGTTGGCGAGCAATTCATCGATTATGTCACGAGCTCGAACGAGGGCTGCGTCTGGCACTCTTGAGGATGCAACTATAGGTATCCCACCGGCATCCAAGTATTTCTCATAGAAGGCATCCAAGGGCTCTGGTGTAGGAGTCGGAGCAGGCGTAGCCGTGGGAAGCGGTGTAACGGTCGCCGTAGGAGTAGGACTCGGCGTTGGCATTGCGGTAGCCGTCGGCGTAGGGGTCGCCGTGGGCTCAGGTGTCGGAGTAGCGGTAGGCGTCGACGTTGCAGTAGGTGGTACTGGTGTTGAGGTGGGCTTTGGCGTAGCCGTTGGAGTGGGATGCGCCTGAGGATCGGGCGCGGGAGTGATCGTTGCCGTTGGTGTAGGCGTGGCTGTGGGCGTCGGGTTAGCCGAAGAACAGGCAACGATTAGCAGGGCAATCAGAAGTGACGTGAGCCGGAGCAATAGGAACTCTCCTTTTTGCTGTGCTGTACTTCGCTGCC
>MPMJ01000073.1 GCA_002238425.1 SAR202 cluster bacterium bin16
CATCGCCGCTCCTCGTTACGAAGTGCGGCCCATGGTCACCTGTTCGGCTCCCAGGGTGGGTCAAAGACCCTGATTAACCTGGTTCATAGTTCCTGATTATCTGGTACATAGTTCCTGATTATTGACATATGCTCGCTTCTGCAGCACCGCATTGGTGTCCAACTAGCTCACGACATCAACCAACTCAACCCCTGGCTTATCATGGCGAAGCACGGCTCCACGACCCCTGCGCTCCGTCGGTTGCAGCAGCACCGCGTCAGCCTTGACGAAGCCGTCGTCCTCTATTACGCATCCAGACTGCTTGGCTGTGCAGCATTAGCTACCTGCCCGAGACTGCTTGAGAGTTACGTAGGCTGCGCCACGCGGGCATTCGCGGACGGGCAAGGCCTCCGAGCAATCTACGGCCGCCCACCGGACAACCCCTCACCTTGGAGCTTCGTCCACCCTCACTTCTCCGACCTTGCGAACACTTAGCGGTAGTGACCCTGGAACGAATGCAGGGCGCAGCAGCGCTAGGATCCAGAGACTCTCCATGCCTGGTGCATGTGGGCGTAGCAGGCGTTCAGAAGTCGCCACGCTCTAGATCGAGCGATACCTTGTGGATGTCTCTTCGCCGCGCGGCGGCTCGGTTGGTGAGATGCTTGGTCTTGGGGAGCCCGCTGGTAGATAATCTCCGCCCACGAGCATCAGTAGCATATACAGGTAGGTCTCAAGTCTGATGATGGAGGACATCAAATCGAGAACGCGTCGACAGAACAGGGTATAATTCTCCCTGTATGTCTCCTGAATCACGCCTGTTCTGACTTGACGCACACGACTTCATCGGTCGTACGGTCGTAGAAGGACGCGTGATGCCCGATTCCATTCCTGATTTCAGTTGCCATGTGACGAGCGAAGAGCCGGTCAAGCGGTGGGTTCTTTGCGAGGTGGTCTGCTTTGTTTGCACTAGCCAACTCGGCGTAATTGGGGATTACTGATAGAGCTCCCTTGCGCGTCGGAATAGATAGTTGGCGATGATTAGCGATGGTTTCCACTCCAATAGCGAGAACAGAAATCTGTGATAGGGTTTCAAAGCAACTCAAATAGAAGTGCCGTATGTGTTCGAAGTCCTTGCTTGTGACGGAGAACTTAGTCAGGTCAGAAGGCTCTTTCTTCCAGTACCGCAGGTTGAGTACTGGACTCAAGCTCTCCCAGGCCTCCATGAACTCACGGTGCAGGTCATGCATCTGGCGCCACAGTTCTGCCGCCAGTCCATTAGAGACGATCATCTCCGCAAACTCTTCTAACAATCTCGCGTCCGCTTGATGCGCTTCACCGATGCGCTCTCCGACTTCCCTCGTGATGTCGTCGGCCTCATATACAAACATTCCCAGAAAGCGCGCGGTTTGATCGTGCAATAGACTCAGACGATCAGTCCGCGTGTCTCCATCGGGACCGCACAGGAATTTAGCTTTGGCGACCCGATCGAACAGGTCATCCCGCCCTGTTTCAAAGTAGGAGAGAAGCTGGCGAAGAGAGTCCCAGCGATTGGTGCGCAGCGCGTGCCGAAGCATCTCATCTTGCTCGAATGCTGGGTAGTCGTAAAAACGCCTCATAACAGTGGTGAATGGACTGAAGACGCCTTCGCGCTCTGCTAAGATCTCGGAGTCGAACGTTAGTACGGCCAGATGTTCACCATCAGCTGCCTCCGTTTCCACACGACCTAGCCAGTGACCGTTTCGTGGTTCATCGAAGTAACCGTCAATGACCTCCTGATCAAGCACTACCGCGTAGATGATTTCAATTCCGCAACCAGGGCACGGGAATTTGTGGGTCTGCTTCGGACGATGCCCAATCGCCATGCGTGTCAGCGTGATTCCACTACAGCCCTCACAGCGCAGTGCTTTTCGGACAATCATCATCGAACCTCCGGCTCTGTGAGGTCAGCGCGCGAAAGGTGGACCCTCTGGGCATCCCCCTGCCTCTACGCGCTCATGCCCCATTGGAAACCATATCATCCAGTGAATTGGGTCGAATAACCTCCGCTCCTAGTCCCACCAGATTCTTATCGGCTGGGCTGTCCAATGTCAGCAGGGGTTTGCTGGAAGTGGCGAGCTTACGGGCGAAGGCTTCGGTGTTGCCACCAGGGGCGGCGTGGACGATGAACACACGATGAGCGAACTCTGCCACCAGATCGTTGCGCTGGGCTGCGACCTCCGTCGTCGGACGTCGGACCGCGGCCGGGAAGGATGACAGTACCAGCAAGCGCCTGCCGCCTAGAGCAGGGCGCCAGTCCCGGGGGATACGCATGTTGTCGATGCCGCGCGCAGGGCAGACGACCACCGGCTGGCTGCCGCGCAGCAGCAGGCGCAGGCACTCCTTCTCCATCGGGGTCTGGAACCCGCCTACGACGGGGACGCCTGCGTCCCGCATCGCCCGCGCCAGATCGTACGTCTTCAGGATCAGGTCGCCGGGGCAGCGGTTGGAGCAGAACAGGGCGGTCAGCTGCTCGTCTAGCAGGCGCAGATTGCCGACGTAGGCGGTCTCCGGCGGGAGGGGTGCCATCACAGCCCCACGCAGAACAGAGCGTTGAACGCCGCCTTGGTCTCGCAAGTCCTGACCATCGCGCGCATCTGCCCGAAGTGCGTCGAGGCCCGCTTACGGGATGGGGAATCGGCAGGGCCAAGGTATTCGTCTACGTACCTCGACTGCCCCGTGGAGTCGGCGAGCGGATGCATCACCGCCTTTATCGAGTGCCCCAGCAGATGAATGAGCATGGACCTCGTGTCGAGCGGGCCTCGATAGTCCTCAAACGCGTCGATCGCGAGGGACTCTATGTGGTAGCCCTTGATCTTCCTGTCCTCCTGCTCGATGAAGCAGTCCGCCATCGCCTTGGCGAGCTTGATCGCGGGCACCACCCTGCCCCCCCTCGCCGTGTTGACCTCGGCGAGCTTCTTGGCAAAGCGTTCGGGGTGCGCGATGTTGCTCCACCCGGTCGTTCCTGGTTGGGCGATGCGAATGCCGCTGGTCCTCGTCCGTATGGCGGGCAGTAGCTGTATCTCGGTTCCGTCGGCGTATTCGACCGTCACCGCAAGATCGCCCATCCGCACGGTATTGTCGGGGAGCCCCTGTCTGATGGCGTCCCGCACGCGCCTCTTGACCTTCGCGGGAGGCTGATTCACCAGCGAGGAGTCGTTCACGATCAGCAGGGCGTCGACGTCGCTGAGGCCGGTCACGTAGGTGTTCTTCCGGACTGAACCGCCGAACGTCGTCTGCACGACATGGTTGCCCTCCTGCTTGAGGAAGCCGCACAAGGTTTTGAGGCGCTCGGCGACAACCTGCGCATTCCGTCGGCTGTACCGCGTAAGCAGGTACTCACAGCACTCGTTGAAATTGTCCCCAGGCACGGGTCGCGCCTTCCGGCTACGCATTGACCAAGTCATCCAAGACGACGATGGGCAGGCCCTGGACACGCCGAAAATCGGTGTCGTTAGTGATGAAGAGCGCACAGCCGACGCTAAGGGCTGTTGCCGCGTGAAGGGCATCGGATGTCTTCAAACCGGTGGCGGCGCGGATGCGGGCAGCGTCTTCCCAAACCGCAAGCGTCGCGGGGATGAGTTCCATCTCCGCAGCGGCGAATATGGACCGAAACAGCATCTCAAGGCGAGCATTGCCTTCCCGGAGGGGTTTGATGAGCGTTTCCAATACAACGAGTTCGCTGCTGGCAAGTGTGAACCGGCCCACTCCGGCTTCCTCCCACATCGGCGCCAGCAACTCTCGGTATGGCTCAATGCGCTCCACGCTGTAGATAATTGCATTAGCGTCGATGTAGACCGACCCGGCAGTGGGTAATGTCAGCGGCCCCATGCATCCTTCTCTTCCGCCAGGTAGGCCGCCACATCCGCGGCCGACGTGAAGACCAGGTGCCCCGGGGCTTCATCCAGAATGTCAACGATTGACCGACGCTCTGACGCTGGCGACTGACTGACGACCACGTCAACGGATTCCCCCACGGGAAGCCCCTTATCCACGATTTCTATCTTGCCACCTGGCTGCACTGTCGTTCGTACCTGCAATACCTTCTGCATGTCGGTGCCTCCCCCAGAAGTGGCCGGTCCGGCCCGGTCCCTCTCGGAAGTTTGACAGAGTTTGGTCAAACTTCCGTGCTGATGCTTGTAAACAGTGTAGCAAGGATGCTTTGGGTGGCGCGTCGAGGGGATTCAGGTGTCTCGGATGAAGTCGCCTAGCAGCCCCTGAGGACCGTAGGCACCTGCGGGAAGGCATTCCAGTCGGTGGCTTGACGAAGACAGGAAGGGACACGCTAGACACCGCCGTCCTCTTGGGTGGCCACGTGACAGCATCCATGCTTGCTGCCACAGAGGGCATATAGCCAAGCGCTGCGGCGAATAGGCTGGCTAACTTGGACAGGGAAGGCTATCTCGTCCGCCAGTCACGTGGGCGCCACGAAGGTGATGTGTAGAGCCGCGATCCGCGACATCGGCTCCGATGGACTTGGCACAGGTGTACGAGGCCAGCGGAACTGGCACTGGGGCCCGGTAAACCTGCTTGGTCAATAGTGTTAGCCTCAAACCCAGGCAAGCGAACGTGAGTACCATCAAGGAGTACTATCGCCCCGGGTAAGGTGGGATCGTGCACCCTGTTCTTGCATACGTGATCCTGCTCGCAATGAAGCCTTTGCCGTACATAGCGGGTGGGCTGATTGTGGGCTGGGTGTTCGTTGCATTCGAGCTGTACGACAACGACTACCGTAGCGCTGGCCGTACCCACAGGCATGGCGGTGGGGTTCTCGTTAGTGTTCCTGCCCCTCACGCTGGCCCTGCACCGCGCCGCGAAGAGGGCCGTGGCAGATAAGCAACCTACGGGCTGGGCGCTGCTGGCTGCCTACGGGGCGGGGCTGCTGGTGCTCGCTGGCACCTTCGCCCTAATGTGGGCCACAGGCTAACCCTGGCGGATAGAATGCCACAGACGGGATCACCTACCTGCTGCTCCTGCTCAACGTGATGATTCACCTTAACGTTCCCGCGCAGGAAGTCCTTCGGCACACCACGCAGGCACTCGACGCTCAGGGTAGCTTGGAGTAGTATCTGCCTCTCTGAGCCAGCTCTGGCGAGTGACCGGTTGCCTTGGCGGCATTCCATCCTCTGTGCTGTTGAGCGAAGTGAAGATAAGCTGTGGTTCGTAGAATCCTGAAATACTCCCTGATGATCGTTGCTGCGGTGGTGATTGGCTACGGGGGACTTGCGGTATATGAAGCGGTGACCCAGACCGAGGCCGCTAGAGTGTCGGCCTCCGTACAGTTGGCCGAGAATCAGGCCGAGAACATGAATCGCGCGTTGGGGAGCGTGAGCGTGTTTGCCGATGAGAGTCCCGGGGGCAACGCTTCCCAAACGGAGTCTCAGCCCACAATCTCTGAGACTAGCGATATTGACACGCTCATTGACCACTGGGAGCCCCTTTACAAGGATGCCAAACTGGCCTACGTAAAGTTTGAGGCGGCGATCGACAACGCCAAGACCAGTGCCATTAGGTACTTCACGGCCCAGCGGGAACTTACGGAGTCAATCACTAATCCCGCCACCAAGGCCCAAGCACAGCAGGACGACGATCGTGACTGGGCCTTGTACCGGAAGTGGGAATCGCAGGCGGACTCTGCGTTGGCCAAAGCCCAGGCAATCGGAACGCAGTTGGACGATATGGACGCGGTCCTGCGCAAGCTGGAGTTGCGGACGGACTTTGTGTTCGATGCCTCGTCGTTCCAGGAAATCCCGGCGGCAATATCGGAGTTGAACGCCGAGTTGGGCGAATTCCGGGCCGCCAGCGAGAGCATTCGCGCGGTCACTGCCTCTCCATTCGAGGCGAACTGAAGTGTGAGGCAGAGGAATCACACTATGCATCAAGGCAGCCCAAATCAGGACAAGGCTCGTGAGCTGGCTACATTGACCGTCCGGTTGATGGCTTTCGTGGCCACGCTCATTCCCTTGGTGGCGATGATGCAACCCTGGGTGACCCTGGATGGTACTGAGGAACCTCTCAGTGGCATCGATGCCATCGCGCTGCTGGTCCCGCCCATGAGTGAATACCTCTATACGGTGTCGAAATTGCAGGCAGCGGTCGTCACATTGGGACCTGTGGTCCTGGCCCTGTTGGCGGTGATCATCAGTGACAACTACCGACGGCGTAAGTCGGTCTTCTGGGCGCCGCCGGCGATGCTGGCAATGGCTATGACCATCACCTACGGTGCTACCGACCTGGTTGCCGGCACGGAACGGGGCCTGACCATCGTGATGGCTGTCTCGGCACTGTTGACCCTGCATCAGGTTGCCATACGGGTCCAAGTGGGGTTGCAACGAAAATTGAAGATGCCTGCCGTATACCGGGCGCTGGGGGTCGTTACCGGAGCAGGATACTATCGCTGGAGAGAATGATAGTCACTCTTCGGATGAACCGAAGCAATCTGGCGCAGAACGAGAGTGTCCCACACTGCATCACCTTGGCCACACGCAACGAGCACCGACATCCGTAGGGAGTTGGCGTGGGGTGTTCTATGTGCTGTAGCCCATCCTGCTCTCGGCATCGCCTTGCAAGTACGATTCAGGATCGGGTGGTGCCTCGCCATCATAGTCTTCAGGACCGCACCAGACCCAGTAGCCGTGCCCTGCACGGATAAGATGCCCCGCGTTCGGCAGCAGGGCAACAAACTCTTCATTGTTCCCTCGGCGCGAGGGCCGCGGCAGAGTGTGCGCGACGCGTCAGTCTGTGCCTTCTATGTCAAACGCCAAGAACTATAGGCCAGTAAACGAAGGAATCGCCAAGGTCTTTAGGCCAGTTCGCCAAGGTCTTTAGGCCACCCTGGGCACCGAATCGGTGAGCATGGCCGCACTTCATTGCGAGGA
>MPMJ01000074.1 GCA_002238425.1 SAR202 cluster bacterium bin16
TCATCGTGCTGCTCGGCCAGGAGGGCTCCTATGAGTCGGCGGATCGCGGCGCGGTTCGGAAAGATGCCCACCACGTCGGTCCGGCGCCTGATCTCCTTGTTCAGTCGCTCCTGCGGGTTGTTCGACCAGACCTGCTGCCAATGGGCCATGGGAAAGGCCGTGAAGGCCAGAATGTCCGGCCCCGCATCCGCCAGCAGTTCGGCTGCGAGGGGGAAGCGCTCGTCCAGCATCCCCACGACATGCGCGTGCTGGGCATGCACCTCTTGAAGCGACGGTTGCTGATAGACCGTTCGCACCATGGTTGCTACCCCAGGCTGCGCGCGGCGGGGCACCTTGGACAGCAGGTTGGTCATGAAGTGGGTGCGGCAGCGCTGCCACGACGCTCCCGCGAAGGCCGTGGCGATCGCGTCCTTCAGACCCTGGTGCGCATCGGAGGTGACGAGTTGCACACCGGCCAGCCCCCGGGCCACCAGCGAGCGAAGGAACGACAGCCAGAACGCACCGTCCTCGCTCGCCCCGACATCGATGCCGAGCACCTCGCGCCTCCCCTCCCGGTTGACCGCGGTTGCCACGGCCACGCTGACGTTGACGATGCGGCCTCCCTCACGGACCTTCTGCGTCAGCGCGTCCAACCACACATACGGGTAGGGTCCGCCGTCCAGGGGACGCCCCAGGAACGACTCGACCATCGCATCGAGCTCGGAGCAGATACGCGAGACCTGGCTCTTGGAGATGCCGTCGCATCCCAAGGCCTGCACCAGGTCCTCGACACGGCGGGTTGAGACGCCTTCCACATAGGCTTGCTGCACAACGGCGAGCAGCGCGCGCTCACTGCGCCTGCGAGGTTCGAGCAACGAAGGGAAGTAGCTGCCCTCCCGCACCTTCGGGATGCGCAGGTCGAGCGTCCCCACTCGCGTATCCCATGGCCGGTTCCGGTAGCCGTTGCGGTGCGTCATCCGCTCCGGACTCCGTTCCCCGCGCTCCGCACCCGTCTTGGCTGCAACTTCCGCCTCCATCACCGCTTGCACCAACACCGACAGCCCCTCTCGCAGAAAGTCAATGTCTGCCTCCGCCGCCTCCTTGCGCAACAGCTCCAACACATCCATCCTGTTCTTGGCCATCGAGGTCGCCTCCTTCATCGTCGTTGTTGATGGAGGATGACCCGATGGCCACTTTCTTGCATAGCCCTCGTCTGCTCTTACACCACTTCTAGGGACACTACTCCGCTCAACCTGCCAATTTACGAGTAAAACTGGAGAATCTTGGTGACCCGCGAGGTCACCTACACCCTAGCGGGCGGGATCATGAAGTCCGGTAACCCGCAGTCCGGCAGATACGAGTTCGTCTTCGAAACCATCTGGGCGAGGTTGATAGGCTAAGCCGTGCCCGTGGAGCTGGCAATGCGGCTACAAGGCACTGAGAGCGGCCGATTGGCATCGGTACCGTCTACCGTCCCAATAGCCCCTTGGAAGACCCCCCAACGTGTACGGTAGACAGAACCGTCTTCGAGCTTTGGCTGGGTGGCCTAGGACGGCCCGAATGACTATGATGCTGTGCATCCACTCTCTCCGTCTGGCTATGTCGACTTACGTCCACCACGCTTTGACAGCCTTTAGAACCTTGTACGAGGTTGAGGCCGAGTCCATAGGCCGACTGTTTGGCACCAACTCGGATCTTGCAGCCAGATTCGGTGCTTGGAGGGAAGGCGAACCCTAGGTTAGTTGACTGGCTCCGAAATACGCGAATAGTTACGTTGACCCTCCTGCCCATCCTGATGAGGAGCAACTCGATGAACAACCAAGACGAACTCAAGGCGGCTGGCTACTACGAAAGTCTTTCTGTAGTGTCCCGGTACATAAGGATGTACTACGGACAGACGCTGCTTGCTAGCGGAACCTGTTTCTTCGTGATGTCCCCAGATGGACCAGTGCTCGTCACGAACCGTCACAACTTCACCGGACGCGACAATATCACCGATGAGCCGCTGCACAAGGAATTGGCCATCCCGAACCATGCAGTCGTGACGATGCATGGTCCCCACGAAGTCCACTACCACATTGACTTGGCGGACCACGCGAATCCGGAAGCGCCTGCCTGGACCGAACACCCGACTTTGGGAGCCAAGGCGGACATTATCGCCCTGCCGGTCAAGGAGATGACGAACATCGTAGGAAAAATTAACAGCGTCTCGTTGAAGAACGACTGGCATAGATGGGAAATCGGCAGCGAACTACATGTCATCGGTTACCCGTACGGTCAAATTGGGGGACCGTTCCCGATCTGGTCAAAGGGCTTTATCGCATCGGAACCCGATGTCGACATTTCTGGCTTGCCCGTGTTTCTCATCGACTGTAGGTCGCGCCCCGGTCAATCTGGTTCTCCCGTGTTCGCCCACTTCCGCGCAGGAGCCGTTGTCGAATACGAGGGAAGTACCTTTCAAGCGAAGAAGCCTATGAATTACTTCGTCGGCGTCTATTCCGGCAGATTGCGCCCTGACTCGGACCTTGGGTTGGTGTGGAAGCGAAGCTGCGTAGAGGAACTCGTGAACCATGCGATAGCTCACGGGACGCAACACCGAATGGACCTGTGCCGCCACCGGTTTTCTGCAACTCCCTATGAGGAATTCACCCTCGACCGTTACGTCCGCAAGGACGTCGATGAAGTCGAGTAAGCGTAGGCGGAAACGAATGCCCCCGGCGCGGCCTCTTCGCCCATCCCAAAGCAGAGGCTGGTGAGCACATCGATCACGTTTCCCGGATCGTCTGCGGAGTACTCACGCTCCGCAACCATGTCTCCCTCTATCAGGTCACTGTAGTAACAACGCAAGTAACAACTGGCCTGTCTTGCGCCGTAACCTAGGAGTAAAAGTGAAGTTTCTTGGTGACCCGCGAGGTCATCGTGTGTGGGTCCGACTTGCTTGAGGAATCGTTCGTCAAGGCAACAGGCAGCCGCGTGTCGGACACTTGGGAACCGTCCGTTCACTGGCTAGCCGCACCTCATTGACAGCCCGATGACGCCGGTCACAGCGACTTGACCGCATTCTCAATGGCGGCTGTCGCATCCTGATAGTCCATTCCAGGTGGGAAGTTCAACGGCGCCCCAAACCTGACCTCGATGCTTCCCCGCCTGATGAGAGGGAATCGTCTGGGCGAGCCCAGCTTGTGGACGTGCAAGCGGAGCGGAACGACGGGGATACGTCCCTCGACGGCGACGAGTCCGGCGCCGCTCATGAAGGGCTTGATCGGGCCTCCGACGGTGAGTTCGCCTTCCGGGTAGATGAGCACGGACCAGCCGTCGTCCATGATCTTGCCCATATTCTCCAGGCTGGGCCTGACGGAGCCTTCC
The DNA here is from genome assembly GCA_002238425.1 of SAR202 cluster bacterium bin16. Lineage (GTDB taxonomy): Bacteria > Chloroflexota > Dehalococcoidia > Lucifugimonadales > Australimonadaceae > Bin16. The sequence continues at coordinate 3,346 of MPMJ01000074.1, forward strand.
CTTGCCAGCGGGAAGCCGTTTCCCAAGAGCGGGTTCATGATCCACCAGACCGGGTTCCTCCAGAGATCGGCAGCCCCCGCCACGGCCATCCGGCGACGCCACTTGAGGGGAACGGCCTTGATGATTAGCGGGTTGTCCAGACCGAGGTTGTGGTTCGACGCGAAGAGCACGGGGCCGGTGATGCCTTCCAAGTGCTCGCGGCCCGTCACCCTCAGGCCGTAGGGAAGGGCGACGAGCGGGAAGACGACTCCCCGTTGAAGGAGTCCGCGGGTCATGCGGCACCACCACTGCATGCCCCAACGCGGGAAGCTCATCATGGGCGGGTTCCTCGACCCCTCCTCCACGAGGGCGGCGAGTTGCCGGACCGTCGTCTCCGGGCCCACCTGGCTCTCATCCATGTAGACGCCGAGCTCTGCTTCGACCGCCGACAGCAGCTCGACCCGGCCGAGCGAGTCGAGTTCGAGGTCGTCGCCGAGTGCCGCCTCGTCAACGAGGTCCCCGACGTCGCGTTTGCTCACCTCGGCGATGATGTGGAGCAGGCCCCTCTGTCCGCCCGCCAGCCTGCCGCCGGAAGGCGCCGCAGCCGGGGGCTCCGGCTGCAGCCTCCCGAGAATCGTATCGATGATGATCTGCTTCTTCACCTTTAGCGTGTGCGTGCGGGGGAAGTCCTCGTCCTGCCAGACGGTGAAGCCCCTGATCCGTTGCTGTTCGGCAAGCTGGTCGTTGGTCCACGCGACCGCGTCTTGGGCATCGCCGGCATCGTCCAGGATCAGGGCCGCGTGCACCTCCACGGACGAACCCTTCGCCAGTCCCACCACGGAGGCATCCTTGACCCGGGGGTGCTTCACCAGGACCGACTGGATGTCCTCTGGGAAGACGTTCTGGCCGCTCGGCAGCACGATCATGTCCTTCATCCGACCCTGGATATGCAGGAACCCCTCGCCGTCGAAGTAACCCAGGTCGCCCGTCCTGTACCAGTCGCCGTCGAAGACCTTGGCGGTCTCCTCCGGTGCGCGCCAGTAGCCGGGGGTGATGTTCTCTCCGCGCGCCAGGATCTCGCCCTCGCTGCTGATCCTGACCTCAACGTTCGGCAGCGGCCGGCCGGTGGAGTCGTGGCGCCGCTCCTCGATGGTGTGATTGCTGATGACGGGCGACGCCTCGGTGGTCCCGTAGCCCTGGACGGTCTTGACTCCGAGCAGCTCCCACTTGCGCGCGAGGTCTGCATCCAGCGCGGCCCCGCCTGAGACGATGAAGTCCAGCTTTCCCCCGAACTGCTTGTGCACCCGGCGGAAGAGATGACGTCGCAGCCGGAACGGTGTCCATCCGGCTACCTTGAGGAGCTTATTCCACAGGGCCTGCTTGTTCTGCCGGGCCACCTCCCGCTCGATCCCGTTCATGAGCAGCTCCAGCCCCTGGGGGACGAGCAGCATGATGGTGATCTTGCGCTCGCGCATCGTCCGGGAGAGAACGGTCGGCTGGCGGCTGGTGGGGTAGGTCACGCTGGCGCCGTTGTGCAGGGTCACGAACAACCCGCCCATCTGCTCGTACATGTGACTCAGGGGAAGGATGGACAGGAGCCTACCGGAGGGCGCGCAGGAGATGTACTGGGCTACACCTTCGATATTCGCCGTCAGATTCCGATGGGTGAGCATGACACCCTTCGGGTCGCCCGTCGTGCCGGATGTGAACATGATCTCCGCAAGGTCGTTCGGCTCTATTTCCACGTCCTCCGGCTCGGGCAGACCGGCGATGGCGGCCTCGAGATCCTCGAAGGCCATCTCCGGGATGCCGAGGTCAACCTCTCCCTTTGGAGTGAACCGCGACGTGAAGGCCAGCTTCGGCTCCGTTCTGGACACGACCCTCGCGACGTAGTCGGGAGCGCTGCGTAGGTCGAGGGGGACGAGAACGACTCCCGCCCTCAGGCAGCCGAAGAAGATGAGCACCCAGTGGGGGGAATTGGGGCCCCAGAGGATGACTTGGTCCCCTTTCCTCAGCCCCCGGCGTTGGAGGAGAGTTGCGACCTGCCCTGACTCGTCCCACAGACGGGAGTAGGTCCAACGTAGATACCGGAATGCCGGCTTGAACAGGAGGGCGTCGCGAGGACCATGCCTCTCGACGGCTCCCCGGAGAAAGTCAACGACGGTCTCGCCAACTAGAGCGCCGACGCTCCGAGCATTATTCATGGCTGCCTTCCTCCTCAATACGGGAACCTATATGCTCGGCAACTGGATAGGCAACGCAACGGAGAAACTGCATGCCAAGACCAGGCTAGCAGCGACCTTAGCCGCTCAGTGCTGAAAGGCCAAGCAGCACGAGTAGTGGCAGGTCGTTCGCCGCTATTCGCCGGGTATCACCCCTAGCCAGCCACGCCTACTCTGCCTACGGTGTGGGAGTACTCAACGGATTTTCTAGAAGGAGTTCAACCACCCTCTCGCGGCCTAATGGTCTCGAAGGATCTAGGCCAAAATGCGGATGGAAGATGCCATCCTCGACAGTCCACACCCTATGCGGTTCGCTCAGCCGCCAATGGCCAGGGAAGTCTTCTTGGTTTGCCATTCCTGAGGAGAACAACAGATAAGACTGACCCTGCGTAAGGCTAACGGGGCTCCAATCTGCCACCGCTACAGACACGGACTCCGCCTCCTCTCCCCTCCAGACCTGGGAGACATCCACGCGGTAGATGGTGTATCTGATCGTGTATCTCCTGCCGCTTGGCCGATGAGACTCCCTGCTCCAAGCCTCTTTGTTGACCACCACACCCTCCACAACCAACTCGGAAGTCGCTCCGAGACGAGGCAAGTCGAGTGGCTGAAAAGTCCAGTTGGGGCGGTTAGGCTCGGTCTGATAGGCAAGCAACCCAGCGACTCCGAATCCGGCCACAATCCCCAGCACCGTGACCAGTTTCAAGCCTGGGTTCCACTCCTGCAGGCTACCTGACAGCCCATTGCGGCGCCATAAGTAGAGCCCATAGATGACTAGGGCAAACCCCGGCCCTGCGAATAGCAGGGTGACCGCTGAGCCCGAGTTGGAAGGTGGGATGTACTGGTAGAAGGAGCCGATCAGGATGAGTCCCGCGAGGACCGCGCCGAGGGGTATGAATGCCACCGGTCGCAGCCGGACACACAGCGCGAGGACGCCGAGACCGGCAAAACCGTAGGACGCTGTTCCGAGACCGTTGGTAAGTGTCCTGAACGTGTGGAGGTCTGCCCCGGCGCTGCCGTAGGTCGCGAGCGTGGCCGACAAACTGAAGACCGGCACTGCACTAACGACTACAGTAGCCAGCGCGAGCCATGGGACCACAGGGCGCCCATGACCCCATACCAGTAGTCCGATTGCAGCCAGTGGCAATAGGCTCACTCCAACAACCCAAGTGCACAAGCCTTCTCCCCCTGAGGCCCCCTATCTTCTGTCAATGACGGTTTACTTTTGACCCACCTGTGACGGTTTGGAATTGACCCACCCCGCCGCTAATGTCCAGCGATTCTGTCAGTCGTCGTCTGCCCGTCCGGCGTTGTGCTGAGCACGTGATGCGAG
>MPMJ01000075.1 GCA_002238425.1 SAR202 cluster bacterium bin16
GGAGAGCCGCCGGAACGACGCGGCGCAGGCTGAACAGTCCCACAGGCAACTCACGCTGGAGGCGCAGACGCTCAGACGGGACAACGAGCAGATCGAGAATAACGGCAGAGACTTGAGGGGCAAGCTCAACTTGCTCGGCCACGACCATGTGGACGCGGCGACGTGCCCGCTCTGCAGCAGCCAGCTCGGGCCGGACGGCATCGCGCAGATACGCGCGTCCTACGAGAGCGAGATCGAGGGGTTGCTTCAGCGTCACAAAGAGCAGAAGCAACGCGCAGAGCAACTGGAGTACCAGGCCATCGAGGCCGCAACAGGCGGGGAGCGTGCGCAGAGCGAACTCGTCGCCGAGCAGCAGCGTATCGCGGAGGAGCAGAGCCGCCTGACCGTGCAACGTGAGGAGGCGCAGCGAGCCGTGGAGCAGTTGAAGCAGGCCATGCCCCTGCTCCAGCAGAACGAGGCCGCGCTCGCCAACGGGGCGTACGCGCAGGACGAGCAGGCGGCGGCGCACGGGCTGCGGGAGCAACTGGCCGCGCTCTCCTTTGACCCTGCGGCGCTCGATGCGGCGGAAGCGCAGGTGCGGGAGTTGGCGCACTGGGAGGAGGAACGGCAGTCGCTCGCGACGGCGCGCGAGCGTATGGACGACGACGCAGCGGCCCTCGAACGCGCACGCGTCCGGGCGTCGGAGGCGGCGAACGACGCCGCCCGGGCCGAGCAGACGAGCGCGGCGATAGCCGAGGAACTGGCCGAGCTGCCGTCGTGGACAGCCCAGCGCGGGCAGGTCGAAGAGCAACTGCGGACCGCGTCCGCGATGCGCGACAACCTACAGGCCCGCAAGGGCTCGCTCGAGAACGAGATGCAGCAGGTAGCGCAGGCCGCTGCGGACCTGGCGCAGGCCGAGACCCTGCGGAGCACGCTCACCGGCGAGGCGAGCGCCTACACCGAGCTCGCGCTCGCGTTCGGCAAGGGCGGCGTGCAGGCGCTGCTGATGGAAGCCGCGATCCCCCGCATGGAGGACGAAGCCAACGACCTGCTGCGCCGCATGACCGACGGCCGGATGACGCTGAAGCTGGAGACGCAGAAGGAGCGCAGGAGCGGCGGAGACGCGGTCGAGACTCTGGAGATCGTCATCGCCGACGAACTCGGCTCCCGTGCCTACGAGATGTTCAGCGGCGGCGAGCGCTTCCGCATCGACTTCGCCGTGCGCATCGCGCTCAGCAAGGTGCTCGCGTGGCGCGCGGGCGCGCCGCTGCCGACGCTCTTCATCGACGAGGGGTTCGGTACGCAGGACGCGGAGGGGCGCGACCGCATCCTGGAGGTCATCCAGGCCATCGAGGACCGGTTCGAGCGCATCCTCGTCATCACGCACATGGACGACATCAAGGAAGCGTTCCCGGTTCGCATCGAGGTCACGCGCGGACCGAACGGCTCGACGTTCTCGCTCTCCTGACGCGCCGAAGGCGCGCCTTCTCGTGTAGCATCGCGCCCGCCGGCATCGCACGGCCATACGTTCGCACACAGGAGGACTACCCATGACGCTGCACCAGGCGGAGGAGAGCAAAGCGCGGGGACGCGCGGTACGGAAGGCGATCAGCGGTTCGGAGGGCTCGCGGAGCACCGGCAACGCCGCCGGTCTCGACATGGTCCCGGGGTTGGAGGACTTCGTCATCGGCTTCAACTTCGGCGAGGTATGGTCGCGCGAGCGCATCGACCTCAGGACGCGCTGCATGATCGTGCTCGGCATGATGACGGCGCTGGGGCGCACGCCACAGGTCGGGGCCTACACCCGCTACGCGCTGCACCTCGGCATCACGCCGGAGGAGATAGCGGAAGTGTTCCTGCAGGCGATCCCGTACGCGGGCCTGCCCGCCGCGTTCAACGCGATGCAGGCCGGCAGCGACGTCTTCAAGGAGCAGGGCGTCACCGTCAACATGGAGGCGTAGCCGGCGCATGGCCACCGATTCCCGATGGAACCAGACCGCGATGGTAGAGCGGATGTCGTCGGACTTCGGACGCCGCTATCCGCTCGCGTTCTGGGAGTTCTTCGAGTCACAGGTGCGCCCGCGCACCGGCGACGCTCCCGCCATCGCCGACCTCGGCTGCGGAGCGGGGCTACTGCTGCAGGAGCTGTCGTCGCGGCTGCCGGACGCCACGCTGCGCGGCGTGGACGTGTCCAAGGCAATGCTCTCCAACGCCAAGGGGCTCGACTACGCGACCGGCGCGCCGTCGTTCACTCTGCACGACCTCAACCACGCGCCGTACCCGGTCGAGGACGCGTCGCTCGACCTCTGCATCGCTGCGAACGTGGCCTGCTTCCTCGACAACCCCTTCGTGCTGTTGGCGGAGGTGCGCCGGATGCTCCGTCCGGGTGGGGTGTACCTGCTCTTCGACTGGAAGCGGCAAACGCTCCCGGCCTACATCGAGGGCAGGGGCGGGCTCGGCAACGACCCAGCGGCGATGATGAGCCTGCAGCCGTACCACAACCGCTTTACGCTGGACGAGTGGCGATGGCTGCTGGCGGAGGGCGGGTTCGAGCTCGTCGGCGAGGCGCACCCGCGTACCAGCCACGTGGCCCTAGCGGGGGTGCCGCGATGACGCAGCGGGACGAGCGCGCCCTGCGCCGCCAGCTGGAGCGGTACACGCTGCGCTTCAACGATGCGTTCTGGCTGTTCTGGGACGAGGAGGTCGCGCCGGTGCTGCCGCCCGCGCCGGTCATTGTGGACGTGGGGCCGGGGCCCGGCCTCTTCCTGCGCGATCTCTCCGAGCGGCTGCCGGACGCGACGCTCCACGGCGTCGACGCCAACGAGGCGATGGTCGAGAACGCGCGCGCCATCGACTACGCCGGGCCCGTGCCATCGCTCGTGCTGGCGAACGTGGAAGGCTCGCCGCTGCCGTACGACGACGGGTCGGTCGACCTGCTCACGATGGCGGCGGTGCTGCACGGATTCGACGACCCGTTCTCGTTCCTGCGGGAGCAGGCCGCCCGCGTGCTGAAGCCGGACGGACGGATGCTGCTGTTCGACTGGTTCCGCCAGCCGATGCGGGAGTACGTCGAGCGCCGCCTCATCGAGCCGGGCGAACCGGAGGAGACGCGCTACGAGCGGGCGCTGGAGCAGTTCCGCATCCACAACAAGTACACGCTGGACGACTGGCTCTGGGTGTTTGCGCAGTCGGGGATGCGCATCGAGGCAGAGACCTCCGAGCCGCACCCGTTCGCCCGCGTCTGGCTGCTGCGCCCGGAGTAAGGGCGCCTACGTCCCCAGCCGGGCACGGATGACGAGGAGGATGACGAAGCCTTCCGCGCCGAGCGCGAGGCTGTACCAGAGCTGGTCTGCGCCTACCGTGAGCACGAACCCGACGAGACCTGGGGCGTGGGCCAGTATGAGGAGGGTCTGCGCGAGGCGCGCGGGGGGCCGCTGGCTCGCCAGGGCGTTCGCGGTGATGAGGAGCGCGGCGATGGGCACGGCGATGCCGGTAGCGATCGCCGCGATGGTCGCGAGCCGGGTCCCGAAGAACGGCTCGTTGCCGAAGAACGCGAAGTAGACCACGGCCACGGCGACGTAGACGAACGGGGCGGGGAGCATCCCCCGCACGAGCGTCTGGAAGCGGCGGCGTTCGATGGGGTTCATGAATGGCTCGCGCCTCCTTGTTCGCGCCTGGCAGGCGTAATTCTTCCCACCCTCCCGCCCGGAGCGCTTGTGGGGGTGTCCCCCATCAAGGGGAAGGGATCAGACAGCGTCGTTCGTCTGGATTCCCGCCCACGCGGGAATGACGGGGAGGGCGGGAATGACGGGGTCCTGGGCTAGTCCTTGACGACGATGCTGATGAGGTAGCGGCCGGGGACGAAGACGATCTTGTTGACCTGCTTGCCCTCCGTGTAGGCGACCACCTTCTCCGACGTGAGCGCCGCTTCCCTGGCGTCGCCCTCGGAGATCGCGGCGGGGACGGCGATGCGGTCGCGGACCTTGCCATTCACCTGCACGACGAGCGTTGCTTCCTCGATGGCGGCGAGCGCCTCGTCCCACTCGGGCAGGGGCTGGTTGTGGATGCTGTACGGGTGCCCCGTGCGCTCCCAGAGCTCCTCAGCGAGGTGCGGGCCCATCGGCGCGAGCAGCAGCAGCAGCGACTCGACGGCCTCGTTCCACGCGCGGCGCGATACCGTGCCTGCGTCGTAGGCGGGCGACATCTCGTTGGTGAGCTCCATCATCGAGGCGAGGGCGGTGTTGTACTTGAAGCGCTCCAGGCTCTCGATGACGCCGCGGGTCGTCTGGTGCGTCTTGCGGACGATGGCGCGGTCGGAGGAGGCGTCGGCCTCGGGGAGCGCGCTGGTGTCTCTCAGGCAGAGGTCCCAGAGGCGGTTCACCCAGCGCGCGACGCCGTTGATGCCGGAGTCGCTCCAGTCGCCGCCGCCCTCCCACGGGCCCATGAACATCAGGTAGAGGCGCACGACGTCCGCGCCGAGGTCCTTCACGTACTCGTCCGGGGCGATGACATTGCCGCGGCTCTTGCTCATCTTCATGTGGTCTGAGAGCACGGTGCCCTGGTTGAAGAGGCGGAGGAACGGTTCGCCGAAGCCGATAAGGCCGAGGTCGCGGACGACCTTGGTGAAGAAGCGGGCGTAGAGCAGGTGCATCACCGCGTGCTCCGCGCCGCCCGTGTACTGGTCGACGGGGTTCCACGAGTCGACGCGCGAGGGGTCGAACGGTCCCTCGGCGAAGTCCGGGCTGACGTAGCGCAGGAAGTACCACGACGAGTCCACGAACGTGTCCATCGTGTCGGTCTCGCGGGTTGCGGGGCCGCCGCAGGCGGGGCAGGTCGTGTGGAGGAAGCCGTCGTGGTAGCGGAGCGGCGACTCGCCGGTCGGCTTGAACTCGGCGTCGTCGGGCAGCACCACGGGGAGCTGGTCGTACGGCACGGGCTGCGCGCCGCAGTTATCGCAGTAGACGATGGGGATGGGCGTGCCCCAGTAGCGCTGGCGGCTGATGAGCCAGTCGCGCATCCGGTAGCCGACGGTGCGCCTGCCCCAGCCCTGCTGCTCGACGTGGTCGGCGATGGCCTCGTACCCCTCGGCGTTCGGCATGCCGTTGAACTGCCCGGAGTTGACCTGCGAGCCGCTCTTCTCGACCCACGCCTCCCTGAGCGGAGCGCCGCTCCAGTTCGGCGGCGCAACGACGACGCGGATCTCCAGCCCGTACTTGAGAGCGAAGTCGAAGTCGCGGGAGTCGTGGGCGGGGACGCCCATCACCGCGCCGGTGCCGTAGGTGAGCAGCACGTAGTCGCCCACCCAGATGGGCACGCGGTCGCCGTTGAGTGGGTTGACGGCGTACGAGCCGGTGAAGACGCCGGTCTTCTCGCGCTCGACGGAGAGGCGGTCGATCTCGGTGGCCTCGCGGGCGCGCGCGACGTACGCCTCAACGGCGTCGCGCTGCTCCGGTGTCGTGAGACGCTCGACGAGCGAGTGCTCCGGGGCGAGGACGACAAACGTGACGCCGAAGATGGTGTCGATGCGCGTCGTGAAGGTCGTTATCTCGCGCTCGTCCAGCCCGTATTCCGAGATGTCGAACGAGATATCGACGCCCTCGCTGCGGCCTATCCAGTTGGTCTGCATCGTCTTGATGCGCTCGGGCCAGTCGACGACGCCGGAGAAGTCCAGCAGCTCGTCGGCGTAGTCGGTGATGCGGAAGAACCACTGGTCCATCTCGCGGCGGATGACGACGTCGCCGGTGCGCTCGCACTTGCCGTCGACGACCTGCTCGTTTGCGAGCACGGTCTGGCAGGTGGGGCACCAGTTGACGGGGGCGGATGCGCGGTAGGCGAGGCCCTGCTCGTACATCTTGAGGAAGAACCACTGGTTCCAGGCGTAGTAGCCCGGATCGCAGGTGACGACCTCCCGGTCCCAGTCGTAGACCGTGCCCATGGAGCGGAGCTGGGCGCGCATGCGGTCGATGTTCCCCATCGTCCAGATGGACGGGTGGATGCCGCGATTGATGGCGGCGTTCTCCGCCGGGAGGCCGAAGGCGTCAAACCCCATGGGGTGGAGGACGTTGTAGCCGCGCATCCGCATGAAGCGGGCGTGGGCGTCGGACGGCGCCATGGCGTACCAGTGGCCGATGTGGAGGTCGCCGGAGGGGTAGGGGTACATGGTGAGGGCGTACCAGCGGGGCCGGGGGTCGTCGTCGTTCACCTGGTAGAGGTTGTCGTCGGCCCACCGCTGTTGCCACTTGCGGTCGATCTCCGCGGGGTCGTAGCGGAGGGGGGCCATGCGCTGGCGGGTGGTCATGTATCGCTCCGAGGGTCAGGAACTGTGGAGTATCAGTTTAGCGGATAGCGGTCAGGCGTGGGGTGGATGTCATGTTGAGCGGAGCCGGAGGCGGAGTCGAAACACCTCTCGGGGAAGCGTCGGCACACGACGGGGCGTCTCCCGAGAGATTCCTCGGCTTCGCTCAACATGACAGCGGCGTCATGGGTGCCGATCAAGGGGGCCAATGTCCCCAGTTTTTGGCCCCCTTAATGCCCTACTTACGAGTAGAGCGACCACCCTGTTTGGCCCCCTTCACCATAACGGGTTTAAGTAGTGTCCCTGGAAGTGGTGTAAGAGCAGACGAGGGCTATGCAAGAAAGTGGCCATCGGGTCATCCTCATCAACAACGACGATGAAGGAGGCGACCTCGATGGCCAAGAACAGGATGGATGTGTTGGAGCTGTTGCGCAAGGAGGCAGAGGAGGCAGACATTGACTTTCTGCGAGAGGGGCTGTCGGTGTTGGTGCAAGCGGTGATGGAGGCGGAAGTTGCAGCCAAGACGGGTGCGGAGCGCGGGGAACGGAGTCCGGAGCGGATGACGCACCGC
>MPMJ01000076.1 GCA_002238425.1 SAR202 cluster bacterium bin16
ACGACCTGATGGAAGACCTCAGGAGGGCCCAGGCCGAGCAGAACCTCGGGCGGCGCATGCGTGTCTACCTCGCTCCCAAGGTCCTCGTCGTCGACGAGTTCGGCATCTGGCCCTACGACAGAGACGCAGCGACTGCCTTCTTCACGCTGGTCTCAGCCCGCTACGAACGCGGGAGCATCATCCTGACCTCGAACAAGGGCTTCGGCGAGTGGGGTGACCTGCTGGGTGACACCGTCATCGCCTCGGCCGTCCTTGACCGGTTGCTCCACCACAGCCACATCCTCAACATCAGGGGGGAGAGCTATCGTCTCAAGGAGAAGCGCAAGGCAGGCCTGTTCACCTCGCACCACGTCCTCAGCACAACGCCGGACGGGCAGACGACAACTGACAGAATCGCTGGACATTAGCGACGGGGTGGGTCAATTCTAAACCGTCACACCTGGGTCAAAAGTAAACCGTCATTGACAAGATTGACGTCTGTCGCGGGTCCGGAAGCATGGTCATCGCACTCCTGAAACGCGGGTAGAGCGCCCCCTACAGGACGGTAACCAGTGAACACTTTGTTGAAACCCCGCATTCCGGGTGCCGGTGCAAGGACAGGGGAAGGGGGCAACAACTGAGAAGCCCCAGGGAATGGTGAGATCGAGCAAGAGCCCGGCAGGGGTGCACAAGTCGCAGCCCCCGGCGGGCATGACCGGCGACGGCGCTGACCGCGGGGCGGGCGGTGAGCGCGCCGGTGACGGAGAACCGGGCATCGACGGTCCGGGGGAGTTGGTGGTGAGCGGGATGGCCGGCGGCAATGAGGGCGACGGCGACAGCCCGAGGATGATCGCGAGGGGAGCGCCAGCCGGTGAAGCGGGGCCGCACGGCGGTTCTCTCACAGACGGGCTCGCGCGCGAGCCCCCCTCAGAAGCCATTCCGGGCAACGGGGCGGCTGTGATGTCATAGCCGTGTACAGAGATTCGACTTCTATGCGCGAATGAAGGCTGCGTCGTGGGCAGGGCCGTGGCCTATCGGACGGGGCATCGCGCTGGTTATCTGCAAGCACTTCGGTTCCGGGGCTCCTGCCGCTGCAGGTAGACAGCGCCACTCGGAGAAGTGGACAGAATGTCAGGGAGATGCCGGCGAACGCCTGGGAGGTGAGTGGACAATGTCATTCGGGAAAGTGGACAGAATGTCAGAGAGCGAGGAGCAGAACACCGACGACCGCGACCTGGACCCGGGATCGAGCGGGAGCGTGGAGGAGCTGCGAGAGGAGCGGCTGCTGGCGCTGCTGCGCGACCTCGTCGGGACCGAGGGAGGCGAGAAGGCGGCGGCGGTGCTGGGGGTCAGCTACCGCACGGTGTCGCGGGCGGTGGAATCGGGCAGGCTCACCCCGCGCATGGCCGTGGCGCTGGAGCGTCTGCTGCTGTTGGGAGGCGGGTCGGCGGCTGTGCGCGAGCGCGAGCGGGTGGATGGCCTGGTGAAGCGCACCGGGGAACTGGCCGATGGGCTGCGCGAAGCCTTGGACGGCATCGACGCCGTGGTTGCGGAGGTCGCGGCGCTCAGGGCAGAGGTCGTCGCGGCAGGGGAGGAGCAGGCCGAGACCCTGCAGCTGGTAGAGCAGCGCCTGGCAACGCTGGAGGCGGCGCGTCAGGGGAGCGAGGCGGCCTCAGGGTCGGCAAGCGGCGGCGGGCAGGCGGGGGAGCGGCCCCGGTACGTGCCGCCAAGACGATACCCCCAGGTGGTGACGAAGGAGGCGGAGGAGGGCGAGGAGCACGTGTACGGGGAGGCCGCGCCGGTGATCGCAGAGTGGCGCAGGACGTATGCGGAGATGCTGCGGCTGGTGAAGTCCGGCCCTCCGCTGCGGTGCAACGCGGTGAACGAGCGGAGGCTGGAGCTGGAGGTCGCGCTGATCGAGGAGCACGGGCTGACGCTGCCGCCCGCGCGGTACCCGTGGAGCCGGTCGGAGCGGCAGGGCCAACTGTGGAACCGGCGTCAGCTACAGAGGCTGAACCGGAGGGAGCGCGGCCGACTGCTGCGCCGGAAGTGGCTGCTCCGGGCGCTGACCCTCGGATTCTGGTGGGAGTGAGCCTGCCCCTGGTCTGGGTGAAGAATTGTGAACACTTTGCCAGAAAGTCGCCGGATGGGTCTTGTAGGACGCTTTCTTATCGCTCCGCCTCCGCCACAATGTGCGCGATGTTCGGCTTTCAACCGAGGTTTCCGACCACAGAAACCTGGGGGCGTGATCCCTGAGCCCGGGCATGACTGGAAGGATCGAGCGCTGCTCTCCCGATGGTCGCCCACGAGGGAACTGCTGCCGCCGCGGGGTGTGAACTCCCTCGCAGGCAGCGCGGACCGGTACGGCGGAGTCGATGAACCCCTTCGCCCCTGGTCCAGGTCCGGCGGTTGGAGTGCGAACCCCTTCGCCCGCTGGACGGCACTTGAGACGGAGCGCACCGGCGCTTCGCCTCTGCACAGCACGGTCGGAGTGCATCGAACGCTCTGACCACGTCAGGAGCCGGTCTGCGGCGCATGTGCCCCAGGCTGGCCTCGCCATGCCCGTGCTCCCCGTGCGTAACAGGTTGTCCAGCCCCAGGTCGCTCGCCACGGGGCGCCTGGTCGCCATCCATGTGCCTTTCCCCTGGGACTCCTGCACGTGCGTTCCGCATCACAGTGCGAGGACGGGCGGACCGGGCTGGTAGCTTCATGGACGGGCTCGTGCGCGAACCCCCCTCATAAGCCATGACGGCGGCTACGTGTTCGACGATGAGGTTGAGTCCCGCGATGACGGTGAGCATGTCGCCGGAGACCTGCTCGACTATCCAACTGAACACGCCGTGGACGGAGCCGGGCCATTCCTGGAACCGGTCACTCCGGGGAGGGGGTGCGCGCGCCCCCCGTTATGGCGCATGGCGATCCGCGGAGCGGTCGTGGTGTTATGGACGTGTACAGAGATTCAAGGTTTGTCCGAGGAGATGAGCGCAGTCGTGGGCAAGGCCGACGCCTATCGGACGGGTGATGCGTCGCATCGTGAGGAAGCACTCCGGGTGTGGGCCGCATTGCACGGTCTGCTGCAAGGCCCACTCCTGTGAATTACAAGGCTTGCACGGGCTTGGACCGGCATTCCGCGCAAGGCCCACGAGTGAAAAGTGCAAGGCTTGCGCAGAGAGGGGAGCGATGGAACACGAGAGCGTGGAGACGGACCGGGAGAGCGTGGAAGGTCACGCGCGGCGCTACGTCGAGGACGCGCACGGCCTGCGGCTGATGGCGCTGCTGGAGGGGCTGGTGCGGGAGCATGACGTGAAGTGGGCGGCTGAGCAGCTCGGCGTGGACGTCAGGACGGTGACCACATGCCTGCGGCGGCGGAGGCTGACGGACCACGTGCGGGTTGCCCTGGAAGGTCGACTGCAGGCGGAGACGGACCGGCTGGCGCAGGAGGTCGGCGAACTGGCGGCGCGGCTGGCGGCACTCACGCCGGAAATGGAAGGCCTCCGCTCGTCCGTAGCCCAGGAGGTCGGAGCGCTGCGGGAGGAGCAGGCCGGTGTCGTGCGCGGGCTGGAGCGGCGGCTGGCGCGGGTCGAGGTGCAGCACGAGGGCGGCGCAGGCGCGGACGGCGGGTCGAAGGTCACTCCCACAGCCAGGGCGTCGGAGCCGCAGAGGGAAAGTCCGAGGAGGCAGGTGTACCGTCAGGCGCGCCCGAAGGTGGTGACGGCGGAGCCCGAGCACGGGGAGGAGGAGGTGTACGGGGATGCCGGGCCGCTGGTCATCGCGTGGCGCCAGGCGCGGGCCGCCGACCGCACGGCAAGGGGCATGCTGGAACGGGCGGAGGCCACGGAGCGGTTGATGTCGCTGGAGATCGCGCTCATGGAGGGACACGGCCTGACGCTGGCGCCCGAGCGGGACCCGTTCGACGGTCTCAAGATGTACGGCGAACTGAAGTGGCGGAGGCTGGCGTTGTCCAATGCGCGCCGGGAGCGGAGGAGAGCGGTTCGCCGGCGGTGGCTGCGCCGCGCGCTCACGCTGGGGTTTTGGTGGGAGTAGGCGCTGAGGCTCACAGCTGGCCCTTGGCGGGAAGCGATCCCGGCGGTGAGGGCGGAAAACCGTTGTCGGCGGCGTGCGGCTGCGGCAATACTGAAGGTGTTGTTCGGCTTGCCAGCGTTCGCACCAGAGAATGCTGGAGGGTTTCGTAGAGTCCCTGCCCTTGACCGGAGTGATCGAGCACCGCTCTCCGAAGGTCTGAACGAGGGATGGACCGCTACTCCGGCAGCGGGAAGCATCAGCAGGGTCTGAGTGAACTCCCCTGAATGGGTGCTTCGACAGCCGGGACACTGGGCGGGCACCCTGACAAGCTTCGCCTCACACAAGCGCCGGAGCAGGAGTGATGCCCTGGCGTGCTGCCTCGCGTGCGCGGGATGAACCGCTGCTGGCGCCGAGGCTTCTTCCCACACGCTGGTCTGCCGCAGATGCCGCAGGCTGATCGTGACGCTGGCACGGTGACCGGCTTCCCCACTGTAGGGCTCCGGTAGCCAGCAGGCCCCCCATGTCCGGCTTCTCTTCCCCAGAGCGGCGATGGAGTGCCGACCCCCAGCTCCCCTGGATCGGCACCCCACCGCCGACCGGTAGGATAACTGCCACGACTTCTCCGCGCCTCTCGCGGTCGTGGCGGAGACGTGCTAGGTTGTGCGGCGCGCCGGGAGCCTGGGCCTCCCTCGGGTGATCCGGCGTGCCCTGACGGCGGCGCTGGTGCGGCATTGCCAGTGCCGCCGTCGCATGTTCCGGCGCAGGAGCGGCCTCGGCCACGCACGCTCGCCACGCCATCTTCCACTGCTGACCGCAACCGGCTCCCCACCGAGGGTTCCGGCGAGTTCCGCATGTCTCTCGCCCACGGCCGCTCCGCGTTCCAACCGCGCAGGGCCGGGCACCCATCCCCCAACGCTCCGTCTCCCGCGTCGGCATCCACCGGGGGCGACGTCTGTCCGTTTCGCGACGCCATCGAACACGCCCACCGCGCCGGATGCCGGCGTTGGGCAGAAGAACAAGGAGGTGCAGATGCACTGATCGGACCCACTGAGCCGCCGCTCCCATGATGCGGCGGCCACCACGCAAGGGTTCCCACTGAGGAACGTCAGGGATAGCGAGAGGCCGGGGAGTTCGCCCTCCCCGGCCTCTCTTGCTCCTGCGCGACAGAGGCGAGAAGGCCCGGCGCAACAGGAGGTACGACCCATGCTAGCACGACACGCATACGGCCCACGAGGACTCCATGACCATGCACCGGGCTTCGCTCCCCGGCAGCGCGGGGAGGTGTAGCCATGGCCACCTACCTCATCCAGAGCACCCGCCAGCTCCAGCTGGCACTGCGCGACGTCCACAGCGCCCGCATGGGCACCGTGTCCTGGCAGGCCGCCGCCGAGCGGCTCGCCGGCGCCGTCCGCACCAGCATCAACCGGCACCGCGACCGGCCCGGCATGGGCCGCAGGCCCGTGCGCCTGCTCAACCGCGATGTCTTCTTCGCGGCGAGCGAGCGCCTGCAGCTCACCCAGCGCGCCCTCAGCCGCAGCATCGGCCTGGCGGAGGACACGCTGGGCAAGATCGTCTCCCACCAGCGGGGCGCATCCCTGAAGACCATCGAGGCGCTCAGCGATGCCCTCGGGGTCTCCCCCGACGACCTCTTCTTCGCCAGCGCGTACCGCGAGGGAGGTGCGGCGTGACCACGCACCCCGCCTACTTCGAGAGGATGTGGAACAGGTCGTTCGTCCAGCCTGCGCCCAGGCCTGCGCAACTGCACTGGCGCAGGCAGGACAGCGAGCGCATCAACCGCATGGACGACCGCGAGATCTTCGACCGGATCGCGGCCGCCATGCGGCGCAGCGGAGGTGGGTCATGACCTCACCCAAGGTGCGCGCCCACACACGCTACGCCCCGCAGCCAGTGCCGGTGCGGGACGAGCTCCAGCACATCTCCGCGCCCCTGGTCGTCCAGGTGGCGTGGTCGGCCCAGCGTCAGCGCTGGGTCTGGTTCGAGTACCTCGACGAGATCGAGGACCTCATCGAGCAGCCGCTCTACGGCACGGTGGAGATCCGGGACCCCGCGGTGGACGGGGTGCTCGCCATGCACGAGGGCGGCACGGCCTACGGACAGCTCTCGCGCAAGCGCAGGTCGCAGACGGAGGTAGTCATGCCCGTCGAGGAGCTGTCGGACTACCGCGAGCTGCTGCGGCTCGTCACGGAGCCCGTCGACTGGCGGGGTTCGACCGAGG
This sequence comes from SAR202 cluster bacterium bin16, assembly GCA_002238425.1. Lineage (GTDB taxonomy): Bacteria > Chloroflexota > Dehalococcoidia > Lucifugimonadales > Australimonadaceae > Bin16. The sequence continues at coordinate 6,239 of MPMJ01000076.1, forward strand.
GCTCGCGGCGGTGGCGCGCCATCGCCAAGCGGGCCATACGCGGCTACTTCTACGAGAGGGAGCCGGCATGATGGTCTACGCATCGCTCGGCCTCGTCGTCCGCCACCGGGACGATGGGGACGAGGAGCGCTGCCTGTGCGGTGCGCCCCGGGGTCATCCCACAGTGAGGTGGGCGTGCACCGCCCGCTCGAGCCTTACGGCGCGCATCATCGCGCAGAGGAGAGCATCACGGCCGGAACCGGCCATGTCGCCCTGGCGCGCATGGCGGGACCGGCAGGAGGACGCAGACCGCAGCCGTTCCCCACAGGGAGATGCCGCACTGGCGAGCGTCCAACTGCGCCTCGCGCTGGGCGCTTCGCCCGGCTGACGCGAGCACGCAGACCATTCCCAACGTGCGGAAGGGCTCCG
>MPMJ01000077.1 GCA_002238425.1 SAR202 cluster bacterium bin16
CGATGATAGGCGCATCGGCTATGCGGAGTGGGCGGCGGACTCTCAGGTGTTCATGCGCCGCGCCCGTGAAGCTGACTAACCTGACGCTGACCCCCACCTGCTCGCCTGTGGCGCGGGCTGGGCCTCCCGGCAAGGGCACAAGCAGCCGGGAATAGCCGGAGACGCAAGTGTTTTCTGCGCATTTCATTGCTCCGTGTTGAGTAGGGACGTGTTGTGTGAGCGCCAGCTCACTCGCTACAGCACCCATTTTTGATGCCTTGCGTAGTGTGAACACGCCCTAGGCCAGCAGCGGCAATGGCCGCCGCATGACAGCACCCCCCTCTCAGCCCGTCTCGGCGACGGTCCTGCCGATGATGTTGACCACCGAGCCGCACACCGGGCATGCGCCCTTGATGATCGGCCTGCCGTTCTTGGTCGTCTCGTCGCGCGGGTTGTCCATCTCGCGCTTCTCCCTGCACTTGAGGCAGTACGCCTGCATCCTCTTCCTCCTTCTGCAGCGCACAGCCCCGTAGCTGCGAAGCTGCCGGGTGATTCACTCTCACCGGCGAGCCTGCGTCGGTCATGCACTGAGACGGCGGCACCCCTCACCGGTGGCTTGGGTACGCCCCTCCGTGCCGTCATCCCTCTCCACAGAGCCTGCGCTCGTCGTTGCCCGATCCTAGCGGACGGATTGTAACCGATGCTATCACCGGATACTGCGAGGTTATCGCCTGTTGTTCACCTGTTTCCTGTTACCATGGCGTCAGGAAGGTCTGAGCCCGCCGAACTGAGAAGGTCGACGTCGGCATTGAGCGCATCGGTACCAGCATCGGGGGCGGCTCAGTTGCTTGCTGACAGACTATCCGGAGGAATACCGCCGGAGCGGAGGTAACCGGCCCAACCCGGAACAGCGGAACCTCAGCGACAATCAAGTCACTGATAATTCACCTCGTACTCACCCAAAGTTCTGCTATGTTGGGGGTCCAATGAGGAGAGTCAGGCCCCACCGGAGCGCACTCATAGCGCTTTGGACAGTCAGCGTTCTGTGGTCTCTTTGGGACAAGAACAAGCAGACGCTGCACGATAAAGTGGTGGGCACAACCATCGTGCGCGAGAAGGAGAATGCTCCCAAGTCTTGAGACAGCCGAAAGGGAACTTCCATCGGTGGTGGAGAATCGCCAGTCGATAGTTGCCGCAGCCTGATTTCAATCAGTTCCGGGGTTGCGGCTTCACATTTGAAGGGCCATCTCATCATCAATGCGGCAACTCAAACATTGGTTGCTGAAGACGCTGAACTCGATCACCCCACCGGCGTTGACTTTGAACCATCTTCGCTCATTGTCAATGAATGCCGCTATTTGACTCCCAAGGGGCACCGGTCAGCTGCGTGACACTTTCACGCCCTTTACAGGTTCCCATTTTGGGGTTGTTCCGTAGTCGAGCAAGCGAAACCCTCCCAGGGTTCGCGGGCAAGGGCCAAAGGTCGGAGCCCATCGCCGAGGGCCGATACGAACCGGCCACAGCCGATACAACCAGCCGCGCGGCTCAACCGCAGTAGCGCACCAAATGTCATAAATTGTGAACGTCTCTTCATTTACGGCGTCGAGGGGTTCCCTATCTTGTTCACCGCTGCTCGCAGCGCCGGAGTCAGTCACATTGGATCCACTCGCTATCACATCCCGAGCCATGCATTCGTTCGCCAAAGGCGTGAGCACGGCGGGGGCGCTCATACCGGCCTTCACGTTCATCCTGGCTCACGTGAGCTGGCCCCGTATGGACACCCCAGTACAGACGCTTGCTTCAGGCAGGCACGGGTATAGCTGCTTCACAGGCACCTACGTCTTTCTGGGACTGTTGCCTGTCGGATTCGGAGCGGTCACGGTGTGATAGCAGGGCGACTGTGGGACTGTCGGGTCGAAGCGTTTGGTGGGTAACACTGTGGCCAGCCATGTCGAGTGCTTTCTACTTCATCAGCGATGCTGACACTATCGGCGTTCGGGCCGTACTGCCGCCCTTCACATATGTGTTGGCCATAGGATTACTGCCTGGCAAGGAATCCGGCTGAACAACCAGGCAGTCACTGAAGCGAGACGGGGTCTTCGGCAAGCCTCCCGCCTTCGACCCCGTTCCACTCTCATTGGCCTGCGATGAGATGGGGTCTACGTCGGTCCACACGTCGCGCTAGTCGTTCCTCCACCGCTCGTGCGCTATCAGAGCGCAGCCGAAGAGCAAGGCGCCGACCGCCAGCACACCCAACACTACGAGGAGGGCGACCGGCATCAGTTCACGAAGCAGCGGACGGTGACCAGCAGTGGGTCGAGCGTGCCGCCTGCTCGATGACGACTGGAAGGCAACATGCTGTGCGGCATCGGAATCTCCTCTGTGTATGTCGCGTGCATACGGACTCCCGGCGGGTACGATAGCAGCAGTTTTGTGATCTTGAGGGTGAACAATACGTGAATATACTGCGAGTACCATGGTGACAGCACCGGTTACAATCCGGCAAATCGGAGCACCCACATGCTATACTGCCCCGGATCATCGGCCTTCGTGGGGGTGCAGCCTTGAACCGATCCGAGCAGCCGGGACCCGAAGGCCAGCCGCCGGGAGACCGTCTCTCCCGCATGAGCGAGGCCAGCCTGCGCATCAACGAGAGCCTGGACTTCGACACGGTGTTGCAGGAGGTGGTGGACAGCGCAAGGACCCTGACCGGCTCCCGCTACGGAGCGATAACCGTTCTTGGCGAAGCGGGGCAGCAGCCCGACTTCATCGTCTCCGGACTGACCAGGGAAGAGCACCAGGGGCTGTGGGAGATGCCCCAGGGGTTGGGCTTCTTCGAATACCTCAGCGGGATGAAAACGCCCCTGCGGGTCACCAACATCGCCGACCACCTCAGCACGCTGGGGATGCCCGGATTCTCGCTTCCGGTGCCGGCGTTCGCCGTGCTGGTAGCGCCGATCCGCCACCGGGGGGTCGGCATGGGCACCATCTATCTCGCTCACGAGACAGCGGGTCGGGAGTTCAGCCAGGAGGACGAGGAGACCCTGGTGATGTTCGCCTCACAGGCGGCGCTGGTCATCGCCAACGCCCGCCGCTACCGGGAGGAGCAGCGGGCACGGGCTGACCTCGAGACGCTGGTCAACACGTCGCAGGTAGGGGTGGTCGTTTTCGACGCGCGGACAGTGGCGCTCTCCTGGATCAACCGGGAGGCCATGAGGATCGTGGACGGGCTGCGCAACCCGGGGCAGAGCCCGGAGCAGCTGCTGGAGGTGCTGACCTTCCGGCGGGCCGACGGCCGGGAGGTCTCCATGAAGGAGTATCCCCTGGCGCGTGTGCTGCGCTCCGGCGAGACGGTGCGGGCGGAGGAGATGGTCATCCAGGTCCCCGACGGGCGCCGCGTCAACACCATCGTCAACGCCACGCCCATCCCGTCGGAGGATGGCGGCGTGGCGTCGGTGGTGGTCACCGTGCAGGATCTGACGCCCATGAAGGAGCTGGGCCGGCAGCGGGCCGAGTTCCTCGGCCTGGTGGGCCAGGAGCTGCTGGAGCCCCTAACCTCCATCAAGGGCTCCGCCTCCGCCGTGCTGGAGGACCTCGCCCGGCTGGACGTGACCAAGGTCCGCCAGTTCTTCAGCATCATCGAGTGGCAGGCCGACCGGATGCGGGGCCTGATCTGGGACCTGCTGGAGGTGGCGCGCATCGAAGCGGGGACACTGTTCCTGGCGCCCGAACCCACGGACCTCGCCTCCCTCGTCGCCCAGGCCCGGGCGTCGTTGCCCGAGGGACGGACCGGTAATCCGGTGGAGGTGGACCTCCCCCCGGACCTGCCCCGGGTGGCGGCGGACCGGCAACGCGCGCTCCAGGTGCTGGACCGCCTGCTCTCCAATGCCGCCGGCTACTCCCCGGAGGGATCGATCGTCACGGTGACCGCCCGCAGGGAGGGTCCGCACGTGGCGGTGTGCGTGGCCGACCGGGGCCGCGGCATACCGTCTCAGCCCCTGCCGCTGCTGTTCCGCCGGCTCTCCCGTCGGGAGGCCGGGGACGGCCGGTGGGGAAGCAAGGGAGAAGACCTTAGCCTGGCGGTCTGCCGGGGCATCGTGGAGGCCCACGGGGGCCGAATCTGGGCCGAAACCGAAGGGCCCGGGCTGGAATCCCGGTTCATCTTCACCCTGCCGGTGGCTGAAGAGGACGGGCCGCTTGGAGCCGGCCCGGCGGGCCGGTCATCAACCGGCCGCAGCCGGATCGCCCGCGGGCAGGGGCGCGTGCTGGTGGTGGACGAGGATCCCCAGGTGCTGTGGCACGTACGCGGCACCCTGGCGGAGGCGGGCTACACCCCGGTGGTCGCTCTGGACCCGGAGGAGGTGGAGCGCCTGATCGCGATGGAGCGGCCCCACCTCGTGCTGCTGAATCCGGCCCATTCCGGCGCAGACGGGCTGAGGCTGATGGAGCGCGTGCTGCAGCTGACCGACGCGCCGGTGGTGCTGCTCTCGAGACCAGGGGGAGACCGGAACCCCGACCTCGCCCAGGCCTTCGAGGCCGGGGCCGACGACTACATCGTCGAGCCCTTCTCGCCCACCGAGCTGGTGGCCCGGGTCGGCGCTGCGCTCAGGCGACGGGAGGCGCCACAGCGCGAGTCCTACCGGGAATCCTTCCAGTTGGGCGAGCTGGCGATCGAATACGCCCGACGCCGGGTGACGGTGGGCGACCGGGCGGTGGCGTTGACCGATACGGAGTACCGCCTGCTCTGCGAGCTTGCGGTGAACGCAGGGAAGACGCTGAGCCGGGAGCGCCTGATGAGCCGGGTCTGGTCAGCTCGGGGGTCCGCCGATTCCAGGGTGGTGCGTGCATACGTGAAGCGGCTGCGCCAGAAGCTGGGGGAGAGCGCCGACGATCCCAGGTTCATCTTCAACGAGCCCCGCGCCGGCTACCGCCTGGGGCCGGCCAGGGAGGATCAGGACGGGTGAGGGCTCGACCGCGGGGGCGGCCCCCGGAGGTGCCGCGGCGTCGGATACCCGGCCCGCACCGCCCCTACGCTGGGGGCACAGGACGCCGCTCTCGTAGGGCATCTGCTGCCAGGGAGTGGTGTCAGCGATGACGTGGTCCCCGCTGTCCACGTCCATGGCGACGAAACTGTCTCTTCTTCGGACGGGTTGGCGCGGTGGACCGGGACGACATGATGTGAACCTGCTCCTTCCGGTCTGAGATCAGACCCTCGAGGCCCGCTCACGGGTGACCCGGCCATGAGCCCATCCCCTGCTGACAGTGGCTGACCGGAGACGGCGCCGACAGAAGACACGCAAGGGCTTCCTCGCATGCCCGACGGTTTGAACCCCGCCAGCGCAGCCCTCTGGTACGGGGGTGTCGAAAATCAGGATCTATGAACCAGGTTAATCAGGGTCTTTGACCCACCCTGGGGCGGCTTGTCTGGGGCTTGTATCAGGTTGGGGAATCTGGGTCAATCACCTTGTATCTTGGTCATGGAGTGCAACAACCACTCCATTAGCCCGGAGTGGGGTGCGGCAGACCGGAGGCACCCGGGTCCAGGAAGACCGTCAAGGAGCATGGGTCGCCGCGTCCCCCGGAACCAGAGCCCGAACAGTTGCCTGGGCCGACAGAGCCCGCATCTTGCAAGGACGGGCCAGAAGTTCGCAGGAGGTATTCATGGAGCAGCAAGCTATCTACGTAGGCATTGATGTAGCCAAGGCCCGGGTGGACGTCGCCGTTCGGCCACTGGACGACAGGTGGGAGATTTCCCACGACCAGAAGGGGATCACGAAGCTGGTCTCGCAGCTCGAGACCCTGGACCCTGCCATGGTCTTGCTGGAGGCCACCGGCGGTCTGGAGTTGTCCTTGGTGGCTGCCCTCGCAGCAGCAGCCCTACCCGTGGTCGTCGTGAACCCTCGCCAGGTGCGGGACTTTGCCAGGGCTACGGGTAAGCTGGCCAAGACCGACTCCCTTGACGCTGCCGTTCTGGCTCACTTCGCCGAAGCGGTTCAACCGCCGGTGCGTCCTCTGCGGGATGCTGAGACCCAGGCCCTCAACACCCTGGCTGCCCGAAGGCACCAGGTGATGAGCATGCGGGTCTCAGAGAAGAATCGCCTCAGCGCCGCCGCCCCCGACATCCGGCCCCGCATTGAGGCCCACATCGCATGGCTGGAACAAGAGCTAGATGACTTGGATAAGACCCTGAAGCAGACGCTCCGCGGGAGCCCCATATGGCGAGAGAAGGATGACCTCCTGCGCAGTGTCCCCGGTGTGGGGCCACAACTATCCCTCGCCCTCTTGGCTTATCTACCCGAACTGGGCACCCTGGACCGCCGACAGATCGCCGCTCTCGTGGGCGTGGCTCCCTACAACCGGGACAGCGGTACCTTGCGAGGCAAACGTACCGTCTGGGGAGGACGGGCCCAGGTACGCGCTGCCTTGTACATGGGAGCGTTGGTGGCCAGCCGGCACAACCCCATCATCACCGGCTTATATCAACGGCTGCTGGCTGCAGGCAAGCCAAAGAAGCTGGCCCTCACAGCTTGCATGCGCAAGCTGCTTATCATCCTCAATTCCATGCTCAGGCATGGCTCTCCCTGGCGAAACACTACCCTTGAATCAATTGCCCTGTCTTGACTTTCAAGACAGTTG
>MPMJ01000078.1 GCA_002238425.1 SAR202 cluster bacterium bin16
TCCTCGCAATGAAGTGCGGCCATGCTCACCGATTCGGTGCCCAGGGTGGCCTAAAGACCTTGGCGAACTGGCCTAAAGACCTTGGCGATTCCTTCGTTTACTGGCCTATAGTTCTTGGCGTTTGACACGCCCCCGCCGTGCTCACGCCTTTGGCGAACGAATGCATGGCTCGGGATGTGATAGCGAGTGGATCCAATGTGACTGACTCCGGCGCTGCGAGCAGTGGTAAACAAGATAGGGAACCCCCTCGACGCCGTAAATGAAGATACGTTTACAATTTATGGCATTCGGTGCGCTACTGCGGTTGAGCCGCGCGGCTGGTTGTATCGGCTGTGCCCTCCCGCACGTTGGGATGGCCTTGCGTGACCGCATCAGCTCGACGAAGCACCCAGCGCTAAGCTCAGCTGGACGCTGGCAGGACCGGCGGTTCCCTGTGGGGACTGGCTGTGGCCTGCGTCCTCCTGACGGTCCCGCCACGCGCGGCAGAGCGACGTGGGCGGTTCCTCCCGTGACGCTCTCCTCTGCGCGATGATGCGCGCCGTCACGCTCGACCTTGCGGTGCACGCCCACCTGGCGGTCGGATGACCGCGGTGCGCACCGCACAGGCAGCGTTCCTCGTCCCCGTCGTCCCGGTGGCGGACGACGAGGCCGAGAGACGCATAGACCATCATGCTGGCTCCCTCTCGTAGAAGTAGCCGCGTATGGCTCGCTTGGCGATGGCGCGCCAGCGCCGCGAGCCCTCAGTCGAACCCCGCCAGTCGACGGGCTCGGTGACGAGCCGCAGCAGCTCGCGGTAGTCGGACATCTCCTCGATGGACATGACTACCTCCGTCTGCGACCTGCGCTTACGGGAGAGCTGGCCATAGGCCGTGCCGCCCTCGTGCATGGCGAGGACCCCGTCCACCGCGGGGTCGCGTATCTCCACCGTGCCGTAGAGCGGCTGCTCGATCAGGTCCTCGATCTCGTCGAGGTACTCGAACCAGACCCAGCGCTGGCGCTGGGCCGACCACGCCACCTGGACGACCAGGGGCGCGGAGATGTGCTGGAGCTCGTCCCGCACCGGCATCGGCCGCGGGGCGTAGCGTGCGTGCGCGCGCACCGTCGGCGAGGTCATGCCCCACCTCCGCTGCTGCGCTCCATGGCGGCCGCGATACGGTCGAAGAGCTCGCGGTCCTCCATGCGGTTGATGCGCTCGCTGTCCTGCCTGCGCCAGCGGGGCTGCGCGGGCCTGGGCGTGCGCTCGATGTACGGCTCGTTACCCACCCTCTTGAAGAGCGCCGGTGCGTGCGTGGTCATGCCGCACCTCCCTCGCGGTACGCGCTGGCGAAGAAGAGGTCGTTGGGGGAGACCCCGAGGGCAGCGCTGAGCGCCTCGATGGTCTGGGCTGATGCGCCCCGCTGGTGCGAGACGATCTTGCCCAGCGTGTCCTCCGCCAGGCCGATGCTGCGGCTGAGGGCGCGCTGGGTGAGCTGCAGGTGCTCGCTCGCCGCGAAGAAGACGTCGCGGTTGAGCAGGCGCACTGGCCTGTGGCCCATGCCGGGCCGGTCGCGGTGCCGTGCGACGCTGCTGCGGACGGCGTTGGCGAGCCGCTCTGCGGCGGCCTGCCAGGACACGGTGCCCATCCGGGCGCTGTGGACGTCGCGCAGTGCCAGCTGGAGCTGGCGGGTGCTCTGGATGAGGTAGGTGGCCATGGCTACACCTCCTCGGTCGCGCCGGGGAGGGCCATGGCCCAACGGCAATTGAGTCCTCGTGGGTCGTATGCGTTTCGTGCTAGCATGGGTCGTACCTCCTGTTGCGCCGGGCCGTACATCGCCTCTGTCGCGCAGGTGGAAGAGAGGCCAGGGGAACGGCTATTCCCCCGGCCTCTCGTTATCCCTGACGTTTCCTTCCTCGGTTCCCGCGATGGCCATCGCGGGAACCCTTGCGTGTGGCTGCCGCCTCATGGGGAGACGACAGCTCGGCATTCCGGTCAGTGCATCTGCACCTTGCTCTTCTGCTCCACGCCGGCATCCGTGGCGTCGGGCATGCTCGATGGCTGGTTGGCAAACGGACAGACGTCTCCCCTGGTATGGATGCCGACGCGGAGACGGAGCGTTGTGGGATGGGTATGCCGGGCCTGGTCCGCGAATCGAACGCGGAGCGGCCGCGGCGAGAGACATGCGGAACCGCCGGACCCCTTCGGCGGGGAACCGGCCTGCGATCAGAGGGGTTGGTTCGGCGAGGCGGAGCGTGGTCGAGGCACACACCGCGCCGGACGCGCGACGGCGGCGCTGGGTGCCGCGCCAACGCCGCCGTCAGATGCGCCGGAGCCGCCCGAGGGAGGGCTGAGGCACCCGACGCACCGCACAACCTAGCACGTCTCCGCCCGCGCCGCGAGAGACGCGGAGAGGCCGTGGCAGTTATCCTACCGGTCGGTGGTGGGGTGCCGATCCAGGGGACACAGGGATTGGCACTCCATCGCCACCCTGGTGAAGGGAACCCGGGCGCCAGGACGCTGCGGGCTACCGGGACCCTGCGGTGGGGAAGCCAGTCGTCGCGCCAACGTCACTACTCAGCCTGCGGTATCCGCGGCAGACGGGTGCGTGGGAAGACGCCTCAGCGCCGGCAGCGGTCCACGCCGCGCACGCGCGACAGCCGCCAGCGGCAGTGCCGCAGCGACAGGCAGTCGCGAGCGCTCGCGTTCGCTGTAGCAAACCGCCACGTCGAACCTGAGCCCGACCTGTGCGAGGCCGCCGCAGGACACAAGGCGCCGGTCGGAGTGACAGCATCTGTAACTCCGAGCCGACCCGGTCGAGGACGAAGCGCCGGTGCGCTTCGCCCCAGGCATCCGGCGGCTGAAGCGATCAACCCCAACCGCCCAGACCTGTGCCCCGGCGAGATGGAGGTGATCAACCCCAGCTCACCGGACGGACCGCCCGACGGTGACAGGACCAACGTCAACCGTAACCGCCGGACCGGGCCGAGGACGGAGGAGACCAGCGTCCACTTCCGTCGTTCCCCGGCCCGCGCTGGTTGCAGAGGACCAACGTCGACTCCGCAGTGCCAGCATTCCCTCTTGGGCGACCGTTCCGGTCAAGCCCGTGCAACAGGGATCACGCACCCAGGTTTGCTATGGCGGGAAACCCTTGAAAGCCAGACAACGCAGCCATTATCACCGGGCTTGAAACCCTGTGTGAAGTCCCTTCGCTCATCTCAGCCCGAATCGTTCAATCCGATTCACATCCAGTTCAACAAAAGTTCACATCTTTCGTCCAAGACCCCCCCGACACGTTCAATCCCACCACAGCCCCAGCGTGAGCACACGCCGCAGCCATCGCAGCCGCTCCTGCTTTGCCCGCTCCCTCCGCGTGTTGAAGAACGCCTTCCTGCGCCAGGTGGTCTGCCCGTCGCGGTCGAAGCCGCGCAGCGGCCGCTTCTCGGGGGGCAGCGTCATGCCGTGGGTTTCGAGCAGCGCGAGCTCCACCACCAGAAGTCGCTCCTTCTCAGCCAGCCATGCGAGTCCCTTGCCCTTGTTGGGGTGCGTGTTCTTCAGCGTCCGCCACTCGACGATCAGCGGCCAGGCGCCCCCAAACACCTCCTCGTCGTCATCGGCAGGCTCGAGGGTCACGAGGTCGGGGTACTCGCGCCTGGGTGGGCGGGTCTTCGCGCCGGGTGAGGCGTTCCCCGGCTCCGCCGCAGCGCCCTGGGTCGACCCATTGATCCTCGCCTGCGCCTGCGCTGTCTCTCCCTCCAGCCGCCTGAACGCCCGGGCCGTGTCCTCCCGCAGTGCCCTGACTGCGTCCTCGACGGCCCCGATGGCCGCCCGCATCTCCTTCACCTGCTCCTCGCGGACGCCCTCCAGCTTCTCCACCCGCTGCTCCAGCCTGTCGTTGCGCTCTCGCTGACGGTCGGCGGCCGAGCCGATGCCCTCCTGCAGCGCCCGCTCCAGGGCCTCTCGCACCCGTCGTGACAGCCGCCCTGTCCCCGCGATCTCGGCCACGGTCCGGTGGTCGATCTCCAGCACCCGCGCCGCGCCCTTATAGCCCTTCTCCCGCACGAGCTCCTGCAACAGCGCCATGAGCCGCAGGTGGTGCAGGTCCTCGACGTCCCCGCTGCTCTCGATGCCGTGCTCAGTCGTCCTCATCGCTCATCCTCCCCTTGCTGTCGGCAGTTTCGACCCGCTTCCCGGCCCCGGTTCCGCCCGGTCTCGCACCCCCGGTGCAAAATGTACCGCTTCACTCGCGGCTGATGTACCGCGGCTGTCTCCCGGCGGATGTGCAAAATGGCATTTCTCACCTCTGGCGATGTCATTCACATATGGAACACGCCCTTTCGAAAAGTGTTCACTGCTCCACTGACGCGATCCCTCCCTCCGATAGGCCACGGCCTTGCCCACGACCCTCATCTGCCCTTTCGACAGAACTTCAGATCCCTGTACACCCCAAATACATCACGGAATGGGCCGAAAAGAGAAGGCCCTGAAAGCCCCCGCATACGTGCGGGGTGCTACGAGGGAGGGGCTTGTGAGGGGAGGGGGCTTACAGGAGGTCTTTTTCCGGCGTTCGATCGTTCACACTCTTTCACATTGCCGCTGCGGCTCACCGGGGCGCGGCAGAACGCACGGAGGTGAACGGGGTCGCGATGCGAGAGAGATTCCGGTTGGGGAGGCTCCTGCCGCTGGCGTTTGCGCTGCTGCTCGCGGCGCTGGCCGCGAGGCCCCGCAAGCAGCCTTGCCCTCGCGCAGGACGACGGCGGTCTCACCCGCGTCAACCACGACAGGGAGCTTGTCGAGCCCAAGCAGGACAGCCAGCGCCCCGTCCAACCGCCGCTGCGACTGCGGTACATGAAAGGCGCCAGGAGCAAGAACAGACGACGGCCCGCCAGGGACATCTCTGACATGGAGGTCGTCGGGGTCGCCGCCAGCCCTGCGTCAGATGCCGAGGCGCAGGAACTGACCGAGCAGGGGCTGCGCATCCTCGCGAGGCTTGCCGTGCGCGCCTACCTCCGGCGGGAGGCGTCCCTGCCCACTGCAGACCCCGGCGCACAGCACTTCGACAACCCGGCTGAGGGCCGCGAGTGATCCGCAACGCGGTTGGAACGAGGAGCGGTCATGGCAAGAGAAGCACAGAACCACGCGGGCGCGACCACGCCAGCCTGCGGCGGGCCGCACGAGATCGGCGCATGGGAAGTAGCCTCAGCGTTGGCAGCGGTCCATCCCGCGCACGCGAGGCAGCACGCCAGAGCGTCACTTCCGCTCCGGCGCTGTGTGAGGCGAGGCCTTTCGGGATGCCTGCCCAAGTGTTCCCGGCTCTCGAAGCACCCGTCACAGGGGAGTTCACTCAGACCCCGCCGAAGCTTCCCACCGCCGGAGCAGCGGTTCGTTCCCTCATTGGTACCGCCATCGGAGAGCAGCGCTCGATCTTCCAGGCAGTCCCGGGTCAGGAAACAGACCCCCAGCATTCTGCGGTGCGAACGCTGGCAAGCCGAACAACAAGACTCAGTCTGGCACCGCTGGAGAGCCGCAGGCAAGGCTTCTGACCCACGGCGACCGGGGATGCTTCCCCGGATGGGCCTGCGATGGGCCTCACCGCCTATTCCCACGAGAACCCGAGGGTGAGCAGGCGGCGCAGCCACCTCCGGCGCAGCACCCGTTTCCGTTCCCGCTGGATATGCCGGATCTCATCCCGGCGCTCCCACACCTGCCGCTCCCGCTGCCGGTCGGTCCACGGGTACCTCATCGGCGGCAGCGTCAGCCCGTGCTCCTTGATGAGGACGATCTCCAGCTCCCACAGGCGCTCATGGGCATCGATGCGGCGCAGGGCAGGGCCGGTCTTCGCCACCCTGTGGAGCGCCTTCAACGCCTCCCGCCACTCGACGATCAGCGGCGTGGCGTCCCCGTACACGAGCTCCTCGCCTTCCTCCGCCTCCTTCGTGACGAGCTGGGGGAACATCCTCGGCGGGATGTACCGGGGCCTCTCCGCCTGCTCTCCCGGTTCCTCCACACTGGGTGCCGACGTTCCCGTCGCAGCATCCTTCACCCGCGCCTCCAGCCCGTCCAGCCTGCGCCCGATCACCCGGTTCGCCACGTCGTGCTCCTCCCTGAGCGCCTTGAGCCCCGCATCGATGCTGAACGCATCTCTTCGAACCCGGCGCGCATCTCCTTGGCCAGCCCTTCGACCCGCCGCTCCAGTGCATCCATGCGTTCACGCTCACGCGCAGCCGCAGACCCGCCGCCCAACAGCAGCAGCCGCTCCAGTGCAGCGCTCATCCGTGCGGTAAGGCTTCCCGACTCGACGGCCCGCGACAGGGTGCGGTAGCTGACCCCAAGCGCCGCCGCCGCTCTCGATCCGCCCTCCATATCGATCATGTCGCGCAGCAGCGCTTGCAGCCGCATCTCCCGCAGGCTCTCCAAGCTCCGGCTCGATTCCGGATACATATCCCGCTCATCCATCGTCGTCAGTCCTCCGATTGTCATTGACAACTTTTCACGAGTGGCGCGACAACCTGCCCTCCGCATCCTCCGATTGCTGTTGACAACT
>MPMJ01000016.1 GCA_002238425.1 SAR202 cluster bacterium bin16
CGCTTCAACTCCCGAGCAATCGTCGGTGGCGGGCGATCCAGAGTTGCTGCGATTTGCCGGATCGAGCGCCCCTCGGTACGTAGGCGGGCAATCGCACAGCGTTCCTCAATCCCGAGCTGCGTATAGCGTTTCCCCATGGCAACACCTTAATCTGGTGTTGCACTTCGTTTGTGAACTTAGGGAATCTCGCCCCTGTCATGCCGAGCGCAGCCCGCGCTGTAGCGCGCAGCATCCTCTCGGGAAACGTCTCGTGTCCAGGCTATCCCTGGTTCTCCTCCCATGCCGCATACGCCGCCCGGCGCGGCACGCCCAATTCCCGCGCCACCTGCGCTGAGGCGTCCCGACGGCTCAGGCCGGACGCCCGTGCAACTGCCATCGCTCCCGTGATCCGCTCGGCCGAGACAGGAGCAGCCGGCGGAGGCTCACCTGCACCTTCGACAACAAGCGTGAACTCGCCGCGCGGCGCCTCAAAGTAAGCGATAGCCTCCCGGACCGTCCCGCGAAAGACCTCTTCGTGAACTTTCGTCATCTCCCGGCACACTGCCATGCGGCGGTCACCGAGCGTTTCAGCGATGTCGTTGAGTGCGGCACGAAGCCGGTGCGGTGCCTCGAAGAGGACCAGCGTTGCCCTCAGGGACGACGCCTGCGCAAGCACCGCACGGCGTGTCTTCGACGTTCGTGGCAAGAAACCGAGGAAGTGGAATGCGTCGGCAGGGAACCCTGAGACCGCAACCGCGGCAGTAACGGCGGATGGCCCTGGTACGCTCACGACGGCGAACCCCGCTCGCGCAGCCTCTGCGACCAACCATGCACCGGGGTCGCTGACGCCCGGTGCGCCCGCATCCGTCACGAGCGCTACGTCGCCTTCCCGCAGCGCGTCGAGCAGCGTGGGCGTCCTTTGCCGAGCGTTGTGCTCGTTGTAGCTGACGGCGCGCGTGCCCAGGCTCAGGCGGCTCAGCAGTTTGCGTGTCTGCCGCGTGTCTTCCGCCGCGATCAGGGCGACTTCTCCCAGCACACGGCCGGCACGCAGCGTGAGATCTTCCAGGTTCCCGATGGGTGTCGCGACGACGTAGAGCGTTCCGGCCATGGCTGACCTGCGGGGCTATAATGCGGCGCGAGGCATTATAGCGAGACGCCTCCGAGGAGAGGGACGATGGACGCGCTGTACACCGAAGAGGAGCGACTGCTGCGGAATACCATGCGCGAGTTCGCCGACGCCGAGCTCGCCCCGAACGCCGCACGCTGGGACGAGACCGAGGAGTTCCCTTGGGAGAGCGTCGAAGCCATGAAGCGCATGGGCCTAATGGGCATGACCGCGAAGGCGGCCCACGGAGGCGAAGGAGCATCCTACGCGGAGCTCGCCATCGCCGCCGAGGAGGTCGCACGCGCCTGCATGACTTCCAGCACCACGCTCCTCGCCCACCTCTCGCTTGGCGTCTCCACGTTGGACCGCTTCTGCAACGGCGAGCAGGCAGAGCGCTTCCTGCCCCCGGCATGCGCAGGCGACAAGATTGTCGCGTGGGCGCTCTCCGAGCCCAGTTCCGGCAGCGACGCCGCCGACATGCAGACGGCTGCCGTCCACAACGGCAACGGCTCCTATGTGCTCAACGGCTCCAAGATATTCATCACCAACGCGGAGCAGTCCGGCCTCATGGTCGTCTTCACCGCCACCGACCGGTCGAAGGGTCACCGGGGAACGACGGCGTTCGTGATCGAGACCGATACGCCAGGCATCGAGATGCGCGGCATGCACGGCAAGCTTGGCATCCGCGGCTCCGGCACCGCCGAGGTCTACTTCAACGATGTCCACGTCCCCGTGGACAACCGCCTCGGCGAAGAAGGCGAGGGCTTCCGCGTCGCGATGACCATCCTCGACTCCAGCCGCATCTCGCTCGCCACGCAGTCGGTTGGGCTCGCGCAGGGCGCGTTCGAAGCCGCCATCCGCTACACGCAGCAACGCGAAACGTTCGGCGAACTGCTCAAGGAACGGCAGGCCATCCAGTTCATGCTGGCGGATATGGCGACCCAGATCGAGGCCGCGCGGCTGTTCACGAGACGTGCCGCCCAACTGAAGGACGCAGGACTCCCCCATGGCCGCGAGTCCGCTATGGCAAAGCTGTACGCCTCGGAGGCCGCGCACTTCTGCGTCGACAGGGCCGTCCAGATATTCGGCGGCTACGGCTTCTTCAAGGAGAACCCGGTCGAACGCATGTACCGCGACCAGCGCATCACCGAGATATACGAGGGCACGTCCGAGGTGCAGCGCATCGTCATCGCGCGCAGCCTCCTCAAGGAGTACGCGATCGAGTAGCGGCTGCGCGTTGTCTCCGCCTTAGCCCCACAGCGCCTCGCTCGCGAGCCTCGCGCCTTCCGCCATAGCTTGGAATTTCGCCCAGCAGACGTCGGGTGAGCCTACGCGCATTCCGAGTCCGCAGTCGGTGCCTGCCATCAGGTTCTCTTTGCCCACGATTGACGCGAACCGCACCAGCCGTTCCGCGACCAGCTTCGGATGCTCAACGAAATCGCTGAAGTGGCCGACGACGCCGGGGATGAAGATCGCGCCGTCCGGCAGGGTAACGTCCTTCCAGGTCTCCCACTCGTGCTGGTGGCGCGGGTTCGACGCCTCGATCGAGTACGCCTGCGCCTTGACGCTGAGGAAGATATCCACCATGTGCTCGAGTCCGATGTCGGACACGTGCGGCCCGTGGTAACTGCCCCAGCAGGCGTGCAGGCGTATCTGCTCGCGCGGGATGTCGCGCAGCGCGTAGTTCAGGACCTCCACCCGCTTCTCGGCGAACCTGCGGTACGCAGCGACATCCATCTCGGTCTGAATCTGCCATGCGTCGAAAAGGTCGGGATCGTCTATCTGCAGGACGAGCCCGGCATCCGCGATGGCCTTGTACTCCTCATGCATCGCGTCGGCAATGGCATAGAGGAACTCCTCTTCCGAGGCGTAGTACTCGTTCCACAACCAGTGGTCGATGCTTCCCGGCGCGACAGCCGGCAGGAACGGTTCCGCGTCGCCGATGTCGCCCAACGCGGCCTTGAAGCGCGCGATGTCGCTCTGCACGAGTTCAGCACCCGCGTACGTGATCGGGCCGACACAGAAGAGCTGCTTATCCCGCGGACGCCTCACGACGAACCCGCGCGGCGAGTCGAAGTACCCCGGGAAAGCGAGCCTGTCCCGGGCCGATATCTGCTCCGGCTCCGGCCCCTCTCCGGGACCGAACGTGCGCAACTCGATACCGCCAAGCCGTTCGTTGGCATAGTTCGTGAAGTTCGTCTTGCTCAGTTCGCCGTCGTTGATGCTGTCCATGCCGCAGTCGATCTGCTGACGAACGACATCGGCCACCGCCTCAGTAAGCCGCCCGTCGAGTTGCTCCTCATCCACGGGGTCTCCTGCTGCCTTGGCCGCAACCATCTCCCGAACGTCATCCGGCCTCGGCAGGCTCCCAGCGTGCATGGTGCGTATGCGGTCTGTACTGCGCTTCATGGCCCCTCCTTAGCGTTGCCGATTCTCCGCAGGATACAGACCGCACGCAAGCGATAGCCGGACTGCGGTACTCGAAGCCCCTGAGCGCCCGATGCGGAAATGAAGCCCCGCACGGTTGGGTGCGGGGCTTCCGATGGCGGGGGAGGACTCCGCCATGGGATACACAGTCAGAGGCCAATGAGCAGCGTCCGCTCCTTCGCTAACGCGTCGAGAAGAACGGGATGAGCGGTTCCGCCCAGATAACGGCCATCACGTAGTCCATGACGATCAGGTTGAACAGCACCACGAACGGAACCGCAACCGCCAATCCTATCCAGCGTGTGCGGCCTTCCAGGAAAAGCAGCGTGGGGCCGATTGGGAAGACCATGGTCGCGTACTTCAGGCCGATCACGAAGATGAGCACAACGAAGAAGGTAACCCAGCCGATGATGAGCAGCGCCGTCTTTACAGCGCCTTCCATACCCGCGCTTCTCATGCCGATGTCCATGATTGCGCCGGTCTTGCCCTGCCGCAGGTCGTGCACGAGTTGGATGCTGCCCAGGATGATGACTGCGAGGCTCAGCGATACAGGGAACACCCTGCCGCGAGTGGGGAACGAGAACGCCTCCAACAGCGCCCAGGCCGCCATTCCGATGATTGCAAGCGTGAAGATGCCTGCCGGTGTTATCGCCAGGGTCCGCTTCTTGGCTGACACAGCGGCTGCCCCGTCCGCCGAAGCCGTGGGGTCATCCCCGCTGGCGCCGCGCACTACCGGCATTGTTTCCTCATCAGAAAGCGTCCCCGCAGTACCGATCTTGCCCATCTTGGAGAACGTCACCGCGATCGCCACCGCCAGGACCAGCAACACGATGGTCAGCGGCCTCGTCAACAGTCCACCCATGCCGTGGATGGAGATGGCGGACTGGAAGTTGAACTCGATGATGCGGCCCAGGATGAACCCCAGCAGCAGGGGCGGCCTCGGCCATTTGTACTGCTTCATCAGCAAGCCGAGCAATGCCGCGGACACGATGATGAAAATCGCGATGAGGTCCGTCGAGGAGAGGTATGCCGACAGGAACGATATCGGGATGATGATTGCGCCGATGAGTGGATAGGGGATCAGCGTGAGTTTCGCCAGTTGCCCCGTGAGGAACATGCCGATGACGGTAACCGCCAGGTTCCCCAGCGCGAGGCTGAACACCATCATGATGGTGATGTCGGCGAACCGGCCCAGCATCGGCGGGCCGGGCGTTATGCCGTAGGCCAGCATGGCGACGATGACGAACGCCCATGCCCTGCCGCCCGGCACGCCGAACGCCAGGGTGGGGATCGCCTGTCCCGCTTCCTTCGAGTTCTGCGCGGCTTCGGCAAAGAGCACGCCGTCCAGCGAACCTTTGCCGAATTCGCTCTTGTCCTTGCTGAAGAAGATGCCCATAGCGTAGGAGAGCCAGTCCACGACAGCCCCGCCTATGCCCGGCACGGCGCCCAGGAACACGCCGAAGAGTCCGTTCCGGATGGCGATGTTCCACTTCGTTAGTCCGTAGCGCACACCCCTGAACACCTCGCGGTTGTTGACCACCGCCCCTTGCATAGCGACCGGTCGCCTCGTCATAGTCAGGTCGATCATCTCCGGCAACGCGAAGAGTCCGATGGTCGTGGCGATTAGTGGGAGCCCTTCCCACAGGTGCAGGGAACCGAACGTGTACCGGTGCGCGGCAGAGATGGGGTCGATCCCGATAGTGCCCAGCAGCAACCCGAAGGCGGCGGCCGCCAGCCCCTTCACCATCGCGCCGGAACTGAGCGCTGCGACCATCGCCACGCCGAACAGCGCCATGGAGGCGATCTCAGGAAACCCGAACGCAAGGATGAACGGCTTGATGACCGGGATGACGATTGCGAGCGCCAGAGCGCCGACGAGGCCGCCCATCGCGGAGACCGCATAGACCGCCCCGAGCGTGTGCGCGGCCAGTCCCCTCCGGGCCAGTTGGTTGCCTTCCAGGAAGGTAACCTGGGTCGATGCGCCCGGCTGGCCAAGCAGTACGGCAGGGATGGAGTCCAGCGTGTTGTCCACTCCGGTTAGCGTCGCCAGCATGACGATGCCGATGAGCGGGTCATCTATGCGCAGAACGATGAACGAGATGGAGAGCGCCATCACCAAGGTTGCTGAGACACCCGGCAGCAGCCCAACGAAGACGGCCATGAAGACGGCAACGGTGAAAGCAGCCCAATAGCCGCCATTGCCCAGGTACGACAGACCTTCCAGTAACTCGCTCACGTGCCGCCTCCATCATCGGCGCGGCGGAGCGTTCGATGCTCCGCCGCGCTGAGTTAGACCAACGTGACGAACGCTACCTCGTGAACTTGTCGTACACGCCTTCCTGCACTTCCCGCAACTGCCCGATGTTGCGCAGGAACGAGTCCTCCACCTGCGCGAATATCTCCTGCAACTCGGCGCCGCTCTGCTGGATCTCGATCGGCTGGCCAAGTAGCCGCTCGAAGTCGGCGCGGAACTCAGGGTCGGCCAGCGCTTCGTCCCATGCCCTGCGAAGGGTGTTGACGATGTCCAGCGGTGTGTCCGGAGGCGCCAGCAGGTTCTTGCCCACGAACGTCTCCGGGGCCATCAGCCCGTCCCAGATATCCTTCTGCTCATCGGTGATGAGGTCGCGTGCGTAGGAGGCAGTGAACTCCTCGACCTCCGCATTGCCCACGATCAAGCCCCCCGGACCGGCGAGGCCGGCGAACGGCTTGATGAAGCCGCTGGAGATCCAGCCTGGCCTGCGCTGCGGCAACTGGTACCAGACGCTGCCCGCGGTGAAGTTGTTCGTGTCGCCACGCTCGATCATGAGCAATTCCTGCTCGGTGCCGGTGGATGCCACCAGCTTGAACTCGTACGGCAGGTTGAGCCAGTCTGCCAACAGGAAGTTGCCCAGATCGCCCACTCCGGTTAGCTCCTGGGGAGTGGGAGCAGAGCCTGCTGCAATGAGCGTCGGCCCGGATGCCCCCATGGCTTCCGTGATGTCGTTGTATGGCAGAGCATCTCCGTTGATCATCCACACGGCGTTTCGCGCCACCGGCGCGCCGATCACTTCGAAATCGGACGCCTTGAAGATGGCATTCGGGTCTGTGGACGACTGGATGGGTGCGGTGGCGTTGTAGATGAGGATGAGCCCATTCGGCTCGGATTGGAAGAGGAAGTTGTTGGCGGCCAGCGAAGGTGTGAGGTTACTGATGACGATGCGGGGATTGCCCGGAATGTACTGACCCCACTTCGCCGCGAGGAACCGTGCTTGGGTGTCAGTCCCGCCACCGGGGTTGAAGCCGACCAGGATGCGGATGGTCTTGCCCTTGAAGTGTGCCTCCGCATCGAACGACGGCAAGGGCGTTGCAGTCGGGGGTGGCGGAGCCGACGTAGGCGTGGCGGTTGGAGCCGGAGCGGGCGCTCCGGGCACTGGCGTAGCAGTTGGCTCACTCGGGGCACTTGGCACGGACGTGGGAGTCGGCTGCGCTGCTGGAGCATCGGGAACCGGCGTTGCGGTCGGACGAGGTGTAGCCGTGGGGTCGTCGGAGCCGCCACAAGCGGCCAGCACCAGCGCCGTCAGCACAGCTATTGCAACGAGCGACAGGTATGAGCGGTACGCTTTCTTCATGACCGTCTCCCTCCAGCGGCTATGACCGCTCAATCTCGTCCGGTATATAAACACACGGAACCGATAACGGCAAGGAAGTCAGTCTCTGCGACGAATAATGAATGTCGACTCCTTCAGTAATCCTTATGCCCATGGCATAACGCCCTCGTGCGAAATGCGGTACCATCGACCCATGACGCTCGCAAGCAGCAACACGCGCGTTGGCGCCCTCAACCACATCGGCCTCGCCGTCGTCAGCATCGAGGAGTCTCTCCGGCAGTTCTACGACCTGTTGGATTCACCGCAGGCGGCGCACATCCTCGTGAACGAAGAGCACGGGGTACGGGGCGCGTTCATCGAGCAGGGAGAGACGCATGTCGAACTGCTCCAGCCGCTCCGTGCGGACTCCGTCATCGGCAGATTCCTCGAACGTCACGGCGAGGGCATCCACCATATGGCGTTCACCGTGGACGACGTCGAAGTCAAGGCGCGCGAGCTCGAGGCGCTCGGCATCCCCATCATCACCGGCCCGCGTGACGGCTTCACTGGACGTATCGCCTTCGCCGACCCCTCGAAGACGCACGGCGCGCTCATCGAATTCGTAACGCCTTACCTGCGCTGACGCCCCATGTCGGATGCCCCGCGAGTCCTCATCGCAAAGCCGGGCCTCGACGGCCACGACCGCGGCGCGCGCGTCATCGTGCGCCTGCTGCGCGAGGCCGGGTTCGAGGTGCAGTACACCGGCATCCGCAGGACGCCGGACGAGATCGCGGAGCAGGCGCGTGAGTTCGGGGCGGAGGCCGTCGGCCTGAGCATCCTCTCCGGTGCGCATATGGAGCTCGTGCCTGCGGTTATCGATGCGCTGCAACGCGCCGGGCTCGAGCACGTCCCGCTCATCGCAGGCGGCATCATCCCTCCGCAGGACCGGACCTCCCTGCTGGAGATGGGTGTGGCCGCCGTATTCACTCCTGGCGCACGCTCCGCCGACCTCGTGCCCGCCCTGCGCGCGGCGGCGGAGGCGGGACGTCGCGCTCGGAGACATGGGTGAACCGGCGCGGCAACTGTTCCGGTTGGTGACGCTCGCAGCGGTCGCGCTTTCGGATAGCATCTTGGCCGGATTCTGGTAGTGCCGTGGTAGCGCCGTGGTCGCATTCCGGTAGCGCCGTGATAGCGCTGTGGTCGCATTCCGGTAGCGCCTCGATCACTTGCCCTGTCGTCCTGTGAAGATAGGCGTTCCGTCGTTCCTGCGGAGGCAGGAACCCCGCCCCTGTCCCGTCATTCCCGCGCTTCAGCGCGCCACCAGCGGGAATCCAGGGTGCGCGGGCAGCGCACGCTCGCCCCGTTCGCATGCCCTCGTCTGCCGACCAACGGCCTCCTGTTTCATTCCCTTACGCGGCCTGGCAAGCCCCCCGGGCCATTCCTGCAAAGGCAACACCCTTGCCGACATTATGACATCTGCCGGTTGCGCAGGCGACCCCTCCTCCTTAAGCTGGTTCTGGCAGGAAGGACTTGTGCGAGGCGGCCCCGGCGGTGGCAAAGGGCTGTCTGGTCCCTTCCCTCCAAGGCCTCCTGATGGGGAGGTGAAACGGAGGTGCAGGAGAGAAATGCTATCAAATGCTATCAAAACGGCGGCTTTGAATTTGCGAAGCCTCACCCTGGGCGACTGGGACCTCCCGTGACCCGGCGCGGTTACCCCGCGCGCGGCTGAGTTCCTGTACGCACCCGGCCTGCTATACTTATGCGGTTGCGTACGGATTTGGCGATGAGCCTGCAGCTACAAGTGAACGTCGCCCAGCTCCTCAAGGACGTCGTCGGGACTACCCGGACGTTTGAGGTCGACGGCTTGGCGCTCGAATCAGACGACGGCGTTGCCGCCTACGTCAGGGGAGCGTTCCGGCTCACTCGCACGGATCGCGGGGTCTGGGCTTCCGGTCCCGTCGCCTTGTCCGTGGACTACGTCTGCAGCCGCTGCCTGACGCCTTTCGCGTCATGGATAGAGGCGAACGTGGACGATGTCTTCCTGCCGAGTATCGACATCACCACAGGAGCGAAGCTCCGCTACGGCGAGGACGACACCGGAGCGGACGTGAACAGCATAGATGAGCAGCACGTGCTCGACCTGAGCGACGCGCTGCGCCAGTACAGGCTGGCGGGCATCTCCATGGCGCCCGTCTGCCGGGAGGACTGCAAGGGAATCTGCCCCGAGTGCGGCAACGACCGGAACGCGAGTGCCTGCTCGTGCGAGCACTATCAGGACCAGCGTTGGACCGTGCTGCGGAAGTTGTTGGAGTGAAAGAACCATGCCCCCACTGCCAAAGAGGAAGCGTTCCAAGTCCCGTGTAGGCACGAACCGCGCCCACCAGCACAGGACGCTCGTCAGTCTGGTCGAGTGCCCGCGTTGCCGCGAGTCGATGAAGCCGCACCACGTCTGCCCTTCCTGCGGCTACTACCGCGGGCGCGACGTGCTCCGCGTAGAGAGCGAGCTCGAGTAGCCCTCGCCTGCGCTCGATGAGCACCGCCTTCATCTTCCCCGGTCAGGGAGCCCAGGCTGTGGGCATGGGCTCTGACGCTTGGCACGACTCGCCCGCCGCCCGCGCCGTCTTCGACGAAGCCGATTCGGTCTTGGGTGTGCCGCTCTCACGCCTCATCCTGGAAGGCCCCGCGGACGAACTGGTCCGCTCCCATAACGCTCAGCCCGCCATCCTCTGCGTGAGCGTCGCCATGCTGCGTGCTGCGGAAGAACGCCTCGGCGCCGCGATGCCGAGCCCCGCCTTCACCGCTGGGCACAGCGTCGGCGAATACGCCGCTCTCGTGGCTGCAGGTTCGCTCTCCCTATCGGAGGGATTACGCCTTGTAAGAACACGCGGCCAACTGATGCAGGCGGCCTGCGAAGCCACTCCGAGCGGCATGGCCGCGCTGATCGGCCTCACGCTGGAACCGGCCCGCCAGGCCTGCGAAGGGACCGGCGCGCAGGTGGCCAACGTGAACTCCGCGGAGCAGATCGTGCTCGGCGGCCCGAACGATGCTCTCGAACGAGCGATCGAGAACGCGAAGAACGCAGGCGCACGCCGCGCCATCCCTCTGGAGGTAGCCGGAGCCTTCCACACAGAGGTCATGCGCCCGGCACAGGAGGCGATGGCAGACGTCCTTGCGGAAGCGGCGCTGAACACGGCTACCGTGCCCGTCGTGGCAAACACGACCGCGCAGCCGGTCGGATCGGCAGACGAGGTCCGTGCCGAACTCGCCTCACAACTCTGCGGCTGCGTCTACTGGCAGCAGTCCGTGGAACTGATGGCTGCACGTGGGGTCGACAGGTTCATCGAGTTCGGCCCCGGCAAAGTGCTCACCGGACTCGCCAAACGTATCGCGCCGGACGCGACTGCGCTCGCGATAGCAGACCTAGACGCTATCTCCACGCTGGCGTAAGATTACGTGGAATCCCGCCTCGACCAGCACTCGGGGCGTCTCCTTAACAAGCCCGATGATCGAGTCTCCCGGCGGTACGAGAAAGGCCAGTCGAGGCCGCAGGAACAGGCCGGAGCGCCAGGGGCGCGTGCTCGCACTCCAGGTGCTCTACGAGCACGACCTCACGGGGCACGAGTGGCGCTCGGCGCTGGAAACGCGGGCGGACGAGTTGCACGCCTCACCCGACGCTGTCGCCTTCGCCGAAGGCTGTGTTGAAGGCGTGGTCAACGAGCAGAGTCAGTTGGACGCCCTCATCCGGCAGCACGAACCCCTCTGGCCCATTGAACAACTCGCCGCCGTCGACCGGGCTGTTCTCCGGCTGGGGCTCTTCGAACTGGCGGACGGTTCACCGACACCGCCGCTGGTGGCCATCAACGAAGCCGTGGAGCTGGCCAAGACCTTCGGGAGCGAAGGCTCCGCCAGATTCGTGAACGGCGTGCTTGGGGCATCGTTCAACGATCGGGAACAACAGAACACATAGCTGCTGAGGAAGACAAATGGCGACCGTTTACGACCGTGTGAAGAACGTAGTAGTGGACAGGCTCGGGGTGGAGGAGAGCGCCATCGCGATGGAGGCATCCTTCGTCGACGACCTCAACGCCGACTCTCTCGACCTCGTGGAACTCATCATGGCATTCGAGGAAGAATTCTCCGACGGGGACACCACCCTCAAGATATCCGACGAAGACGCGGAACAGATCCGTACCATCCAGAACGCCGTCGACTTCATCAAGAGCAAGGGCGTTTCCGACTGACAGGGCGCCAGTGGCTGACCTCCAAGCACTCCACCAGCAGATACACACCTGCCAGGAATGTGCTCTCCATCGCGCACGGACGAACGCTGTGCCCGGAGAGGGTGCCCCTAACGCCTCCCTCATGTTCATCGGCGAGGGACCCGGCTTCAATGAAGACCGCCAGGGCAGGCCCTTCATCGGCGCCGCAGGTCAATTCCTCGACGAACTGCTGCTCTCCATCGGGCTGAAGCGTGAGGACGTGTTCATCACCAACATGGTGAAATGCCGGCCTCCCAACAACCGCGACCCCTTCCCCGGCGAGATCAGCGCCTGCTCCCGCTACCTGGACGCGCAGATAGAGTCGATCAAGCCCGCCGTGATCGTTCCGCTGGGACGCCACGCCCTTGCCCGGTGGTTCCCCAGAGACTCCATCAGCAAGGTGCGCGCAAGGCCGCGCGTGTTCGATGGCATCACGCTCTTCCCCCTCTACCATCCGGCCGCGGCGCTGCACAACGGTGCCCTTCGTGCCACCATCGAAGCCGACTTCGCGAAACTCGGCGCACTCCTCAGAGAGCGTGAGGCCCACGGGGTGCCAGTGGAGGATGACGCGCAAGACGAGACCGGCGGCTCCCAGCAGTTGAGCATGTTCTAACCGATGCCTCACCCCATCCGCATCGTTCCCCTCGGCGGCCTGGGCGAAGTAGGCAAGAACATGCTGTGCGTCGAGTACGGCAACGACATTGTCGTCATCGACGCGGGTCTCATGTTTCCCAAGCAGGAGATGCTGGGGATAGACCTCGTGCTGCCAGACATCTCCTACCTGACGGCAAACGCCAAACGCGTGCGGGCGATCCTGATCACCCACGGACACGAGGACCACACCGGCGCGCTCCCCTACGTCCTGCGCGAACTGAACGTCCCCATCTATGCTCCTCCTCTCGCCCACGATCTGATCGAGGTGAAGCTCCGCCAACACCGGATCGGCGACTACGAGCTGCACGAGGTCGATGCTGGCAGCACGCTCGACTTCGGAACGATTCACGCGGAGTACTTCCGCGTCTGCCACAGTATCCCCGACGCTTGCGGCATCGCCCTGCGCACTCCGGCTGGTCTCGTCGTCCACACCGGCGACTTCAAGATAGACCACACTCCGGCGGATGGACGCCCCACCGACCTGCAACGCCTCGCCGAACTCGGCAGCGAAGGCGTCCTCCTGCTCCTGTCTGACTCGACATACGCCGAAGTGCCCGGCTATACGCCATCCGAGAGTGTCGTGGCGTCCGCGCTCGACCACGTTATCGCCGACGCTCCGGGCCGAGTGCTCATCGCCACGTTCGCATCCCTGATCGCACGGGTGCAGCAGGTGCTGGACGCTGCGGTCAAACACGGGAGGAAGGTCGCTCCTGCTGGGCGCTCCATGGTGGACAACGTCAACATGGCGGTGGCGAATGGATACATCAAGGCACCTCCCGGTGTGCTGCTCGACCTCCAGACGCTGAGTGCTCTCCCTCACGAGCAGCAGGTCATCGTCCTCACAGGCGCACAGGGCGAGCCGCTCTCAGTTCTCTCCCGGGTCGCCAACAACGCCAACCGCGACATCGAGGTCCACGAGAACGACACGGTCGTCATCTCCGCAACCGCGATACCGGGCAATGAGACCGTGATTGCCACCGTTGTGGACAACCTCACGCGACGCGGCGCCAGGGTGCTCACACGCCGAACGTCCCCCGGCGTCCATGTCCCCGGCCACGGCAGCCAGGAAGAGCTCAAGCTGATGCTCCGCCTCATCAAGCCACGCTACTTCGTACCCGTGCACGGTGAGTACCGGATGCTTGCCGCGCACGCAGACCTCGCCATACAGACCGATATCGCTCCCGAGAACGTCTTCATCCTCGAAGACGGCGACGTGCTGGAACTGGACGATGGTGCCGCTGAACTCGTCGAACCCATCCAGGCCGGCCATGTGTATGTCGACGGGCTGCGTACGTGGGATGTCGGAGAGGCCGTGCTGCGTGACCGGCGGATGCTCTCACGTGACGGGTTCGTGGTGGTGGTCGTTCCCGTAGACCACACGACGGGGAGGGTCTACGGCGAGCCGGAGATCGTATCCAGCGGTTTCACCGCGCCCCAAGAGGCGGAGGAACTGATGGAACGCGCCGCCGCGGTGGTCGTCGAGGCGCTCCGCGCGCCGAATCTTGACCCGCTGAACGAGGAGCACGTCAACGACCGCGTGCGCGAAGCGCTGAGCCGCTTCCTGTACAGGGAGACGCGCAGCCGCCCCATGATCATCACTGTGCCGCTGGAAGTTTGAGTCTTCTCTGACCCGCCCTCCGCCTTTGCCTGGAGGGCACAGCGCCGGAATTCCAGCCATCTCTTCATAATCTACAAGCCAACCTGGCTCACAACTGCGACACACCTGATTAAAGTCGGGCGGGTGAGAAACCGCATCACTTCTCTGCTGTTCAACCAGGTCGGCGTCCTTCTTGGCCTCGTCGTCGTAGCCTTCGTGGCGTACGTGATCATCGGACAGCCTGCCTGGGCCATAGACCCGCTTCGCGAAGCAGTGAGCGACACGCTCGCTGGCATGGGTGTAGCGCTCGTCCTGCTGCTGGCCTGGGCCGGTTGGTTGGGATGGCTGCTGTCCCGCGGGTTCAGGCACCTTATCCGGCAGTGGCGCTATGTGTTCGGCCTGGGCTTCCTCGTAGCCGGAGCATTCGCCCTGCTCTCCTATTTCCACACATCCTTCCCTGTCATCGGTGTCGCGCCGCTCGGAGGCGACTTGGGTGGACAGTTCCGCGGCCCCTACGGAGCCTTAGGCATTTTCCGTACCGCTGTCCTCATCACACTCGGGGCATGGCTCGTAGCGCCGGTACTGTTCAACCATGCAGCAGTGTGGACGGGACGCGGCGTTCTTGCCACGAGCAGGGGCATCGGTAGCGGCGTGAGCCGCGTGCGTCACCGTGACAATGGCTCGGTCATGCAGGAGGTCGACGACTACCTGACCTCCAACGCCGCTGCAGCGCGAACAGCGCAGATGGACACGTTGCGCGCAGCAGATGTGTACCAGCGAAGCACTGCTGCCCAGAGTGTCGTCACCCGGAGCGATACTGCTCCACGTGGTCTCGCATACCTCGAACCGACCTCCCCCAAACCGGTGACTCCCCGTCCGGCAGAGCCGCTGCCCAGATCGGAACGGAAGGCCGACCTCTGGCCAGGCATGAAGACCGCCGAACCTGCCGCACCGGAACCCCAGCCCGCCGCTACGGCAACGGCAACGATGGCGCCTCCTGCTATCGAGAACGAAACGGGCGCTGAGGCCGCCGCTGCCGAACCACTCTACGAGACCGAAGCGCCCCCTGTAACCGACGAGACCCCCGCCGTGGACAACCTCCCGGTCAACGGTACGCTCCAGGCAGACGTCGAGGAAACGTTGGCCCTCGCAGTTCCGATAGAAGCGCCCTGGGGCGAGATCGCTGTCCAAGCGAAGCCATCCGCCCCTGAGCCCGAGACGCCTCGAGCTGTCCCTGCCGTCACGCCTAGCCCTCTCCCACCCCTCGAACTCCTTGCCGCCCCGGTGGCTGCCGGGAGCATCACCGAAGAGCATCTCGTCACCGCCGCGCTCATCGAGGAGACGCTGGCCCAGCACGGCGTCGAGGTGAGCGTATCGGAGATACGGCCCGGCCCGAGCGTAACGATGTTCGGCATCGTGCCCGGGTGGAACCGCAAGGCGATGTCGGCACGGGCGAGGGCCCTCGCGGCTCAGGAAGACAACCAGGTGCAGATGGAGGTGCGGAACCGCGTCAAGGTCGACAGCATCCTTGCAAGGGAGAAAGACCTCGCGCTCGCGCTCGCCGCGCCCACCCTCCGCATCCAGGCCCCCGTTCCCGGCGAATCGCTCGTCGGCGTGGAGATGCCCAACAAGTCCTCCTCCATGGTGACCATCCGTACCGTGATGGAATCCCCTGAATATGAACGGATGCTCGCCGCCGGAGGTCTGCCCGTGGCGCTTGGCCTGGCCTCCGCCGGCGAGCCCGTTGCCCTCGATCTGCTCAAGATGCCGCACCTGCTCATCGCAGGCGCAACGGGCAGCGGAAAGAGCGTCTGCATCAACACCATCATCTCGTCCATCATCTGCCACCAGGACCCAACCAAGGTCCGGATGGTGCTGGTAGACCCGAAGCGAGTGGAACTCACGCCATACAACGGCATCCCGCACCTCGTAACGCCGGTCGTCGTCGACCCGGACAAGGTCGTCCGCCTGCTCAAGGGCGCGATCCAGGAGATGATGCGCCGCTACAAGCTCCTCGAAGAAGCCGGGGCGCGAAACATCGTCTCCTACAACAGCAACCCGCGCGCCACCGAGGAGATGCCGTACTTCGTCATCTGCATCGACGAACTCGCAGACCTGATGATGACCGCCTCTTTCGACGTCGAGCAATCGCTCTGCCGCCTTGCCCAGTTGGGCCGGGCCACGGGCATCCACCTCATCGTCGCCACGCAGCGCCCCTCCGTGGACGTGCTTACGGGGCTCATCAAGGCCAACTTCCCCAGCCGCATCGCATTCGCGGTCGCCTCGCAGGTCGACTCCCGCACCATCCTCGACTCCGCAGGCGCGGAGCGCCTGCTGGGACGCGGCGACATGCTCTTCATCTCTTCTGACTCCCCGAAGCCGAAGCGCGTGCAGGGTGTCTTCATCTCCGAGGACGAGAGCGCAGCCCTCAGCGAGCATTGGAGGCAGCTGCCTCCCGACGCCAACCTGCCGCAGGTCCCCCTGGAGGAGATGGCGCGGGAAGCCGACACTGCAGCAGCCGAGAGCGCAGCCGACGGTGGCGACTTCGACGAAGCCGACTCCCTCTACGAACGCGCGCTCCAGGTCGCAGCGGCCAACCGCCAGCTCTCCACGTCGCTGCTCCAGCGCAGGCTGCGCATCGGCTACCCTCGCGCCGCCCGGCTGATGGACCAGCTGGAAGATGAAGGCATCGTCGCCGCCTCCGGCGAGCCGGGCAAGCCCCGCGAAGTCATCTACCTTCCCGACGAAGAAGTCGCCTGACCCTCCCGTCTCAGCGCACTCCGTGCGGCGCGTCATGAGTCACGCTTGCCGCTTCTGCTAGAATCTCCTCATACAGGTGGGAGGAGAGTGACGCCATGGCCGCTGAAATATCGGTGGAAGAAGTAACCGAAGCGCTGAAGGACGTGTACGACCCTGAGATTCCGGTGAATGTCGTCGACCTCGGCCTCATCTACGGCATCGAAGTGGATGACGAGAGCAACGTCCACGTCGACATGACCCTTACTGCCGCCGGATGCAGCATGGGGCCGTTCATCGCACAGCAGGCCGAATGGGCCATCGCCGACCTCGACGGGGTCAGAGACGTGAACGTCGAGATCTCGTTCGACCCGCCGTGGTCGCCCGACCGCATCACCGAAGACGGGCGCAAGCTGCTCGGCCTCGACGACTAACCGCGACCGGCCGCGCAACGCTGGGCATACGGGGCCGCGCCCCGGGAAGGCAGCACGCCCCCTATGACGATGAGCGAAGAACAGCGGCAGGCGCGCCTGGCGCAGATCAAACGCCAGTGGGAGCAGCGCCGCGCCATCAGCCGGTCGCTCGGCAAGATCAAGACCAAGATAGGCGTCTACAGCGCTAAGGGCGGCGTCGGCAAGACCACCGTCGCCGTGAACCTCGCCACCTACCTTGCAGAGAAAGGCTACAGCGTCGGCCTCCTCGACGCCGACATCGATACGCCCAACGCGCCGCAGGTGCTGGGCAGCGACGCCTACCCAGAGAGCGCGGACGGGCGCATCAAGCCCGCGGAAGCCTTCGGTGTGAAGGCCGTCTCCATGTCCTACTTCCAGCAGAACCCGGAAGAGGCCATCATCTGGCGCGGCCCCATGATCCACAACGCCATCAACCAGTTCCTGCAGATGACCGACTGGGGTGAGATCGACTTCCTCGTCGTCGACATGCCGCCCGGTACGTCGGACGCGCCGCTCACCGTTATGCAGGTGCTGACGATGGACGGCTTCGTCGTCGTGACCACGCCCCAGAGCCTCGCCGCGCTGGACGCCAAGCGCTCCATCAACATGATCCGCAAGCTGAATGTGGAAGTGCTGGGCGTCGTCGAGAACTACGTGGGCGACGTGTTCGGCTCCGGCGCTGGCCGCGAGCTCGCGAACGACCTCTCCCTGCCCTTCCTCGGCGAGGTAGCGCTGCGCGCCGACTACCGGGACGACTCGCAGCCCACGGTGCTCGCCAGCGCAGATGTCCGCGCCGAGTACGACGCCATCTGGGCCGAGCTCGAAGAGCGGCTCACCGAACTCGAAGCGATGCCGGAGCAGCAGGCCGTTGCTGAGGGAGCAGGCGATGAGCCTCGCTGACCGGCGCTGGGCCCAGAAGCACAAGCCGGGCAAGCAGAACCGCAGGAAGTTCACCGCGCCCCCGAAGCCGAATGCGCAACTGCGCAAGGAGCTGCGGGAGATCCTCGAACAGCCGAAACCGCCCCAGGACTAGGGCCCGCTCATTCGCTCCGCCTGCTGCGCTGGCTTTCAACCACCGCCAGCACCAGTTCCTCCGCTTCGCCCCGTGACGGCGCGACGGCGAAATACATCGTCCGCCCGTAGCGTTTCGCCGTCATGTGCCACTCATCTTCCAGCGAACGGTAGTGCGCCTCCTCGCCGTCCAGCGTTATCGCTTCGAGCCGCGCCGCCGAGGCAACGCGCCCCCACAGCGCCCCTACGAGGAACGCGGGGTAGCTCGATTCCGCGACTACGATGATGCCGGCGCCTGTGCCACGGAGCACGTCCGCGTTGATCTCGGTTGGCGCTTCGCCGAACTCTCCGTACAACCCGAACGACGCCACGTTCATACGGGCGAGCCGCAGCGCCGAGCCGAGCCCTCCCGCCTCCACACCCAGCTCTCCGAGCGTCCTGTCCAGCAGGTCTTCCCTGTTCCGGATGAAGCCGAGCGCCAGGAGCGGCGACGGCGGGGCGTCCGGCAGCAGCAGCCAGCCTCTCCACGGGACAGGCTCACGCTCCGCCCACGGTACGCGGGCCTCTTCTCTCCATGCGGCGCGCACCGTGTCTGCCCACGCGTTGTCCGGTTTCCCGAACCACAAGGTGCTTCCATGCGCCCGCGCCCAGGTGTCCGCTTCGAGCGCCAGCGCCGCCACGGAGGCTTCCGCAGCATCCACGAACTGCACCCGAGCCGCGTATTCGCGCACCGGATCTATCGCCACGCCCTCGAAACTGACGACGTGCCCCGTCGCCTCACGTCCGGCAGTGTCACTGATGGTCACTGCAGCAGGATGCCGGGGCGCTATATAGATCGCCGCGTTCATCGGCACGTCCGGCGCGCCCCACTCGTCGAACGGGGGAGGGAGAAACTTGCCCGGCACCGCAGCATCGCTCCAGTTGAGGAGCGCAAGGGCGACCGCTGCGAAGAGTAGTATCCCGAACAGGAAGCAGAGCCTTCGACGCATCCCTACCGCTTGCGCCTCCGCCTGCCGCCGGCCTTCTCGTAGGACCTCGGCTCCGGTTCGGCCCTGCGTACTGACACCGTCTCGCCGCCTGAGCCCCGGTCGGCGACCTCCTGGGCCACGAGGAGGCGTTTGAGGTCCACCATCTCATCGCGGAGCAGCGCCGCCTTCTCGAACTCCAACTGGCGCGCGGCCTCCTTCATCTCCGACTCGAGTTGCTTCACCACGCGGGCGAGGTCGTCCTTCGGCATGTCCTGGCGGACCCCGTAGGCAGCGCGGGGCTCGGCCAGTTCGCGGATGGACTCCGTGATGTCGCGTATCGCCTTGCGGATGCCCTCCGGCTGGATGCCCTCGCGCTCGTTGAATGCGGTCTGCAAGGCGCGGCGCCGGTCCGTCTCGTCTATCGCCCGGCGCATCGAATCGGTGGTGCGGTCCGCGTACATGATGACGTGGCCGTCCAGATGGCGCGCGGCCCGCCCGATCGTCTGGATGAGCGACGGCGAGGAGCGCAGGTAGCCCTCCTTGTCCGCATCCAGCACCGCGACGAGGCTCACTTCGGGCAGGTCCAGCCCCTCGCGGAGCAGGTTGATGCCGACGACCACGTCGTGCACGCCCAGGCGCAGGTCGCGCAGTATCTCCGTACGCTTGAGCGTGTCCACCTCAGAGTGGAGGTAGTGCACCTTCACGTTCATCTCGCGCAGGTAGTCGGTCAGTTCCTCGGCCATCCGCTTGGTGAGCGTCGTCACGAGGGCACGTTCACCCTTCGCGGTGCGGCGGCCTATCTGCTCCAGCAGGTCGTCTATCTGGCCCCTGGTCGGCTTCACTTCGAGGGTCGGGTCGAGCAGGCCGGTGGGCCTGATCACCTGCTCCACCACCTGCGAACTGTGCTGCAGTTCATAGGCCGCAGGTGTGGCGGAGACGTAGACCACCTGGTTCACGCAGCGCTCGAACTCCTCGAAGTTCAGCGGACGGTTGTCGCGCGCCGAGGGGAGACGGAAGCCGAAATCGATGAGCGCGTCCTTGCGCGACATCTCGCCGTGGAACATGCCACGGATCTGCGGGACGGCCATGTGGGACTCGTCGATGATGAGCAGGTGGTCGTCTGGCAGGTAGTCCATGAGCGTCCACGGCGTGCTGCCCCGCGGGCGCCTGCCGAGCGGTTGCGAGTAGTTCTCGACGCCCGCGCAGTAGCCTGTCTCGCGCAGCATCTCCAGGTCGTAGCGCGTCCGGTGCTCCAGCCGCTGCGCCTCCAGCACCCTCCCCTCTTCACGCAGGCCGATGAGGCGTTCGTCCAGTTCCTGCTCTATCTCGACGACCGCCTCGTCCAGTTTGTCACGGGAGGTGACGAAGTGCTTGGCCGGGTAGATATCGATCTGCGCGCGTTCGGAGAGGATCTCGCCGGTGAGCGGGTCGAGCTCCACGATGCGCTCCACGTCGTCGCCGAAGAATTCGACGCGCACGGCCACGTCCTCGTACGCAGGCATGACCTCCAGCGTGTCGCCGCGTACGCGAAAGCGCGCCCGGGCGAGGTCGTAGTCGTTGCGCTCGTACTGCATCTCGATGAGGCGGCGCGCCAGTTTCTGCCGGTTCAGCCGTTGGCCCCGCGTGATGCATTCCACGAACGCGAAGTACTCGGCGGGCGAACCCAGGCCGTAGATGCAGGAGACGGAGGCAACGATGAGCACGTCCCGCCGCGTCATCAGCGAGCGCGTGGCGGCGTGGCGCAGCTTGTCGATCTCGTCGTTGATGTCCGCTTCCTTCTCGATATACGTGTCGGTGGAGGGGACGTACGCTTCCGGCTGGTAGTAGTCGTAGTAGGAGACGAAGTATTCGACGGCGTTCTCGGGGAAGAAGTCGCGGAACTCCTGAGCCAACTGGGCGGCGAGCGTCTTGTTGGGCGCGATGACGAGCGTCGGCTTCTGGACGGCCTCGACGGTCTTGGCCATCGTGTACGTCTTACCGGAGCCGGTGACGCCGAGGAGCGTCTGGTGACGCATGCCCTTGCGGATACCGTCCGCAAGTCGATCGATGGCCTGCGGCTGGTCGCCGCGCGGCTCAAAGTCGGCAACGACCCGGAACGGCGTTCCGGTTTCAGTAGGATGGAGCGTGGTCATCCGCGTATTCCCTCACCTACTACTTTCGCCGACAGCGGCGTCCGGGGCAACCGTGGGGCAGGCGGAGGGTTAACAGTGCCAACTGCCGCCCGGTTTGGCACCCTTAACCCTCTTCTTGCGAGTGAACAGGGCGTTCCGTTTGGCACTCTTGGCACTCTTAATCGGGGCGTTTCCAAGGCCGTGGCCTGCTTCCCGGGTTAAGGATGCCAAGAGTGCCAATGATTTTCAAAAGTTCGGGCCTGACCCATAGGTCTGATTGATGGCTGAACCAGCGAGCCCTAGACGCGGTTTATGGGTGGGGCCAAGTGCACCATCATACGTCCAGCGTAGCGGACGCGGGGGCCACCACGTAAGGGGCGCGTGTCGCGGGTGGGGCAAGCCTGCCCCTGACATCCCTCCCTTCCTCATCCACAGTACCCTCACCCCAGCCCTCTCCCATTGTAGGGAGAGGGGATTCGTCCGCAACTCAGGAGTAAATGTCGCGGAGGGCGGCGGCGAGGTCGGTGTGGCGAAAGGCGTAGCCGGAGGCGAGGGCGGCGGCGGGGAGGGTACGGCGGCTGTTCAGCAGCTCGGTTGCGAATTCACCGAGCGCCAGCCGCAGCGCGAACGCGGGCGCGGGCGCGAACGCAGGACGGCGCAGGACGCGCCCCAGCGTGCTAGCGACCTCACGTTGGCGTGCGGGAGCAGGAGCGCAAGCGTTCAGCGGCCCCTTCACGGCCTCGTTGTCCAGCGCGTAGAGGATGAGGCCTACCACGTCGTCCAGGTGCACCCACGGCCACCACTGCCGTCCCGACCCGGCGGGCCCGCCAAGGCCGAAGCGCGTGAGCCGTGAGAGCGGCCCCAGAAAGCCTCCTTCCCGTCCAGCCACCATCCCCGTCCGCAGCAGAACTACGCGCGTCCCGGACAGGGACGCCCGGGATGCCGCCGCCTCCCACCGCACGCAGACGCCGGAGAGGAAGCTCTCGCCCGGCGGCGCATCCTCGGTCAGCTCCTCCTCGCCACGGTCGCCGTAGTAGCCGCAGGCGCTGGCGTTGACAAGGACACGAGGCGCAGTGCCCGCGCCTGCAGCATCCCGCATCCCCTGCGCGAGGTTCCGCGCGCCGGTCTCCCGCGTCTCGAGGATGGCGCGCTTCTTCTCTGCCGTCCAACGCCCCACGACGCTCTCGCCTATGAGGTTCACTACCGCGTCGACGCTTTCGAAAGCCTCGGGGGGCGGAGGGCCTGCCAACGGGTCCCAGGCATGCGTGTGCACCAGCCCCGGCAGCGCCATGCGCGCCCGCGTGGGATCGCGGGTGAGCGCGACCAGCTGGTCGCCGCGTTCCATCAGCGCATGAACCAGCGCACGTCCCACGAACCCCGTCGCTCCGGTAATCAGGACGCGCATGCCTACCCGCTCCCCAGCATCAGCTCGTCCGGGTATGGGTGGAGGTACGTCTGCCCCGCTAGCCACTCAGGGCCGCCGGACCTGCGGACATGATGGCGCAACAGCGTGAGCGGGGCGGTAAACGGGGATTTCCCGGTGCGGTACCGCTCGATGGCATCGGCCAGCTCTTCCCTGTCACCGGCGTCGAGGGTCTGCTTGAGGAAGCCCGCAGCGTGTTGCAGCACGTTCGTGTGCTTGCGCGTCGTGGTCAAGCGCTCTACAGCACGCATCAGCACGCGCCCGTACTCGTCAGTGATGACGTCCCAGTCGGCGCTGCCCGCCCGGGCGACGACGCGTCCGGCCTCGCGGTAGAGCGCCGGCGCATGCGCCATCAGCGTGAACTTGTGCGCCGTGTGGAAGGCGACCAACGCCGATGGAGCACGAGGTCCCTCCAGCAGCGCCGTCCACCGTTGGTAGACGAATACACGCTCGATGAAGTTGTGGCGCAGGCGGGGATCGTGCAGCCTCCCCTGCTCCTCGACCGGCAGCAGCGGGAGGCGTTGCGTGAGCGCCTCGGCGAAGAGGCCGCGTCCGTTGCGCGCGGCAGGGCCTCCGCCGGAGGAGTAGACCTTCACACGGGAGAGGCCGCAACTGGGCGAGTTCTTCGTGAGCACATATCCGTGCAGCCCCAGACCGGCCAACTCCTCGACGCGGCATGACGCCCACGAGCGCATCACCTCTGTGTGGTCCGTGTCGGAACGCACTCCCCTCATGCGCAGCGTGCCGCTGCCGTCGTCAACAAGGCGCACGGGCTCGCGGGGCGTCCCCATCCCCACTTCGGACTCCGGGCAGGCAGGTGTCCACTCGACGTGCGGCGCGAGCGTCTGCGTCAGGAACTCGTTGCGGAGATGGCCGCCGTCGTAGCGCAGCGGCTCGCCGAGCAGGCAGGCGCTGACGCCGATGCGCGGCTTGGAGGATTGCTTCTCCATACCTTCATGGTACTCCGTCCGCGGGAGGGCGGAGCTACCGCCAAGATCTGCGGGAAGCCCAGCGGGCAGCGACGACCGCAAGTAGAGCGGCGAGCGCTCCTATCAGGGGGTAGAGAAAGCCAAAGGGAGCAGGGCTGCCCTTCCCTATGCGGATGACGCGTCCGGCGAACTCCTCGCTCACGAACACGTCTCCGTCCGCGCTCACTGCCAGCGCGGTTGGCGAGAACAAGCCATCCGCCACCACTTCCACCTCCTGTCCCTCTCCACGCCAGCGCACGAGTCTCCCCGGGTACTCGGTTGACCGGGCGTAGCCCTGGTCGTCGAGGGTAGCAAGGTCGTTGCTCATCTCAGTGACCAGCAGCGAGCCGTCAGCGTCGAAGGTGACGTCGGTCACCGCGGTGAAGCCGTCTGCGTAGACCGTGGTCTCGCCCTCGTCCATCGCGTCGCCGTCGCCGTTGCGGTCTTCCAGGCGGTAGATGCGTGCTGCGCCCTCGGGATAGGGGTGCCCGCTCAGGATGCCGACGTAGAGCGCACCGTCCGGCCCGCGCGTGAGGCCGGTCGGCACGGAGTCCAGGTCCGTTGACGCGACGCCGGTCAGCGGGGCGATATCAACGTACTTGCTCACTTCACCGGCGGTGTTCACGCGGAGCACCGCGTTGATCCCGGAGTCGCTGACCAGCAGGCTGCCGTCCGGGTCGACAGCGAGGTCGTAGGGATTGGTGAGGAAGTTCGGCGGTTCGAGGCCGAGGGGGTCCTGGCCTGTCAGCCGTACCGGTCTGCCTCCAGGTTCGTAGCGGTAGGCCTCGCGGAAACCCTTATCGCGGAACTCGCCCACCACGAAGTAGTAGGCCCCACCGGCGAACGCGACGCCGGAAGGGCCTATCGTGTACATGCCGCCGTAGAGCGTGCTCGTGGCCGTCGGCAACTGCTCGGCGACAGTCTGCAGCACCCCATCAGGGTCGAGCCGCAGGATGCGTCCACCGCCTTCAGCGATGAGCAGCCCGCCGTCAGGGAGCGGATGCAGGCCGCGAGGCGCAACGAGCCCGGTTGCGGCGGGGCGTGTGCCCTCGTCACCGGACGTGGCTGTGAGCGCCAAGAGACCAACCGCGCCGCCAAGAAGCGCCGCCATGGCTGCAAGCAGCAGGAATGCGGCGCTTCCGCGCGGTATCAGGGGCATGCGTTGCGCATCTCCCTAGCGGGAGGAGAGGGAAGGGCGCGAAGCCCTTCCCTCTCTCCGGTTGTGCGGTTTAGCCCGCGAGGTTGTGCAGCACGTTGGCGGCGATGTCTTCCGGAACCCAGGTCTTCCACTCTTCGGTGTTCTGGAGGAACCAGACAGCCACGTCGTCGATGTCCGCGTTGCTCTCGGCCTTGTAGCCTTCGGCAGCGAGCTGGTTGCCCGCGTTGAAGTCCCACGCCTCGAGGAACGGGATGAGGTCCGGGGCAATCGTCTTCAAATCGGAGTTGATGCCGATGTAGACCTCAGCGAGACCGTAGGCGCACTTCTTGCCGGTCTCCCAGCACTCGTCGGAGTACTCTTCCTCTTCGAGGATGTAGTAACCGCCGTACTTCGTCTGGGCGTCGTGCATGAGGGTGGTCGGGCCCCAGTAGTAGAAGAGGACGTCTTCTTCCTTCTCAAGGCTGGCCCTGATCTCGGCTTCGAGAGCCGCGCCGGAACCCGGGTTGATGGACTCAACGTAGTCATCGAGTCCGTAGGACTCGATCTTCTCCAGGTTGACCTTCTCGCACTCCCAGCCCGGGATGCAGTTGAGCAGGCGGGCCTTGCCTTCGCTGTCAACCGTCTCGAAGAGGCTGTAGTACTCCTCTTTCTTGAGGTCCTCAACAGACACCAGCCCCGGGTTCGCATCCTTGGTGTACTGAGGGATGACGAAGGTGGCCTGCCAGTTGTCTTCGAGGCTCTTACCGGCGTTCTCGACGGTACCCTGCTCCAGCGCCGTGCTCCATGCCTCGATCTGGTTCGGTATCCAGATCTCCATGGAGATGTGCGTGTCGCCGTTGACCAGCGCCTGCATGCCCGGGATCGTCGACAGCAGGATGCCGTCTGTCGGGTAGCAGTAGCCGAGCTGGACGATCTGTTCCGCGATGGCCGCCTGGATCAGACCGGATGTCCAGTCCAGGTCAGTGAAGACGATCTCCGGCTTGGAGTCGTCCGGGCACTCCGCCGCCATCATCGTGTCAGATGGCTGCTCTTCCATCATCGCGGTGGGAGTTGGCGTTGCCTGCGGGCGCGGGGTTGGAGTCGCGGTCGGGTCGTCCGCTCCACAAGCCGCCAGGCCCATCGCCATCAGGGCCATCAGCCCGAATATCCATACGTACTTCGTTACCTTCATGCAGTTACCTCCTCCGTTTTTTGTGTGGAAGCCGTCCTGTCCTCTTTGTATAGACGGCCCCTGCATGACCTTTGTTAATTCCTGCTGCCCATCAGGGCTTCCTGGCGTTCCTTCGCGGCCGCCTGGGTTACGCGGTCGATGATGATGGCCAGTATCACGATACCGATCCCGCCGTTGAGTGCATTGCCCGGCTGGAACTGCGAGAGCGCACGGTTCACGTCGTCTCCCAGCCCCCCCGCGCCGACCAGCGATGCGATCACGACCATCGCCAGCGCCATCATCGTCGTCTGGTTGATGCCGGCCATGATGGTGGGGATCGCCATGGGGATCTGCACTTTCACCAGCAACTGCCGGGACGTTGTGCCGAACGCGCGCGCCGCTTCAACGGTCCCCGGCGACACCTGCCGGATGCCGAGGTTCGTCAGGCGTATCGCAGGCGGCACCGCGTAGATGACCGTCGCGAGCACCGCTGCGGGGTTCCCGATGCCAAGGAACATGATGGCGGGCACGAGGTAGACAAACGCAGGCATCGTTTGCATCGCGTCGAGGATCGGGCGGATCAGTGCGTCCACCAAATCGCTCCGGGCCGCAAGGATGCCGATGGGAAGCGCAAGGCCTATCGAGATCAACACAGCGACGGCGATCAGCGCCATCGTCTCCATCGCGCTCTCCCAGAGGCCGAAGCCGCCAAGCAGCAGCAGCGAGACGAGGGCGAAGATCCCCATGCGCCGCCCCGCCACTTTGAACGCGATGGCCGTGGCAGCGATGATGGTCACCGGCCAGGGTACCCACTGGAAGAAGTCCTCCAGCTCCACCAGGAACCGCAGTATCCCGTCCGAGATGGGGTCGAGGATGAAAGCGAGGTTGACCGTGATCCAGAAGATCAAGTCGTCCACACGCACGGCGAGCGCCTTGCCGAAGGTGAACCGTTCCGGGAACTCCAGGTTGGAGCCCCACAGGCTTGCGCCGATCCACGCGAGCATCAGGAAGATGATCGCGCCTCCGCCGTAGATGTACCTGTCGCTGAGACCCGCGAACCAATCGCGGACGCCTCTGCCCATGCCATTTCCTATAGGTGGTGATGCAAGTGCCATAGCTTGCCTCCTAGTTCGCGTCAGCTCCGACGGAGAGGGTCGACGGTTCTTCCGCCTCAGCCAGACTCTCCTGTTCCATCATCTCGATGACCGACCTCGGTGAAACCTGGCCCGCAAGCCTGCCATCCGCGTCGATGACAGGTTGGGCCCCGGACATGTGCCGCACCAGCGGCAACGCCGCGGAAACGGACATGTCCTCGGACAGAGGCGCCACGTCATCCAGGAGCGCGCCGGAACAGTCGGTACACCCGGTCTGGTTCGCCTCAGCAAGCGAGGCGAAACTCACCGCGCCTGCGTATGTCTCACGCCCATTCGCCACGAAGCCTGCGACCTCGCCCATCTCGCCGAGGGCTTCCATCGCCTCCTTCGGCGACATGTCCATCCTGAGCTTCACCTGCACGGGCTCGAGCAGCGTGCGAAGTGTAACCACCGAGGACTTGCGCACGTCCCGTACGAATTCGGAGACGTAGTCGTCGGCGGGATGGGCAAGGATCTCCTCGCCCGTTCCCATCTGTATGACCGCTCCGTCGCGCATGATGACGATGTGGTCGCCGAGTTTCAGCGCCTCGCTCAGGTCGTGCGTGATGAAGATGATCGTCTTGTGCATCTGCTGCTGCAGGCGGAGCAGTTCGTTCTGCATGTCCCGCCGGATGAGTGGGTCGAGCCCACTGAAGGGCTCGTCCATGAGCATGACGTCCGGGTCCGCGGCCAGCGCACGGGCAAGCCCCACGCGCTGCTGCATGCCGCCGCTCAGGGTATTCGGGCGATAGCGCTCCCACCCGGTCAGTCCGACGAGGTCCAGCACCTCGTGCGCGCGTTCCATCCGCTCACCCCTGTCTATGCCCCTTATCTCCAGCCCCCAGGCGGCATTCTCCTCCACCGTCCGGTGGGGAAGCAGCCCGAAGTGCTGAAACACCATGGCCGTCTTGGTGCGGCGGTATTCGATCAGTTCTTCCTCGGAATACTGGAGGATGTCCTCCCCGTCCACCTCGATGGAGCCGTACGTCGGTTCGATCAGGCGCAGCAGCGTCCTCACCAAGGTGGACTTGCCGCTGCCGGAGAGCCCCATCACCACGAACGTCTCCCCCGGTTGAACGTCGAAGTTGACGTCGCGCAGGCCGATGACCCAGCCGGAATCCTCGCGGAGTTCCGCCTTGGAGCTCTGCTGCACCTCGTCTGTCAGTTCAGTCGGCACGCCGGAGCCGAATATCTTCCACAGGCCCCTGACGCTGACTTTCGGTTGTGTGCCGTCGGCTGTGCCGTTGTTGCTGACCGCCATGCCCAACCTCCATGGCCCTCGTACCTGCTACGCGCACAAGTAGGTGGGGATTCGCTCGATGGGGGGGAACAAGTGAATCGCGAGTTTGGGGGACGCGCGTCCTGCGCGTGCGCGCTCGAGATACTCCGAGGGCTGGGCGGCTATATACCCGCACGCCACCGGTGCGAGCGCCCTCTTTGCCGCTGTTCGAGTCTACCCTAGCCACTGGAGCATAGGGTGTCAACGCGCGGATTCCGCTAGCCTTGCGCCGTATTCCGCCGGATTCCCGTCATCTGCGATATCGTGCAGCATACAGCCTCGAAACCGCCTGACCGGGGCTGTGGGCTAGGCCATCACGGGGCTGCGCCAAGCTGTAGGGCCTGCCGCAGCGGACTACCCTACCTTGGCCGCAAGATGTCCGTTTTCGTCACCATCGCATCGGCCTGCAGCCCGTTCCGTGCAATTCGGCACTCGTCGTCAGGATTCAGAAGGCTCTCCTGAGGGTTCAGACGGCAATTCTGCATCCTGCAACGCCGGCTTCTCCTCTCGCTCACGACCGGGGAGGAAACGGGCAGCGTCGGGCACGAGGGCTCCAAGGATGGACAGCGCGCTCTGCGTCCAGCCGTTCACCGGGCGCAGGGTGATGTACTCCGAAGTTACTTCCAGGTCGGCGATCCGTTCGAACTCGCCGCCCGCGGGGTGATGTCCCAGCGGCACGACCGTCTTGTCGCCTTCCTTGCGAGTCTCGCCGTAGGTGAAGCCTTCCCGGCTGGCAACGCGCTCCAGTGCAGGCTTGGACGCTTTCCCCAGCAGGAAGGGCAACTTGAGCAAGAACAGAATGGGACGCAGCAGTACTCCCAGCATCACAACCTCCAGCGGCGCAGTGCGAGCGCCGGGTGCGGGCCTACTTCAGCATTATACTGATAAGAGAGCACCCTCGCGGCTACCGCGAAACGAGGTCCTATGACCGCCACTGCTGCAATCCTGCCCACCGTGCGAGCGGACGGCCTCTGGAAGCGGTTCGGCAGCCACGTCGCCGTACGGGACGTGAGCCTCTCTCTCGATCCCGGAGAAGTCGTCGGGCTGGTCGGGCCCAACGGCGCAGGGAAGACCACCACCATCCGGATGCTGCTGGACATCCTCCGTCCCGATGAGGGTTCGGTCTCCGTGTTCGGCGCGCCGATCAGTCAGCAGGCCCAGTCGCGCATCGGCTATCTGCCGGAAGAGCGCGGCCTCTACCGGAGCCTCCGCGTCATCCCCAACATGCTCTACCTTGCCGAGTTAAAAGGGATGGAGCGAGAGCGCGCGCTCCGGCGCGCCGATGAACTGTTCGCACTCCTCGGCCTGGAGCCGCACCGCGGGAAGAAGATCAGCGAACTGAGCCGGGGCCTCGGGCAACTCGTGCAGTTCGCCGCAACCATCCTGCACGGACCCGACTTCATCGTCCTGGATGAACCGTTCTCCGGGCTGGATCCTGTGAACGTGCGCGTGATGAAAGACGCCGTCTCCCGCCTGCGGAGCGAGGGCGCGGCCATCATGTTCTCCACCCACCAGATGACGGACGTCGAGGAGCTGTGCGACCGCGTCATCATGATCGACGACGGCGCCGTCGTGCTGGACGGCCCACTCACCGACATCAAGCGACGGTTCGCGGGGAACGACCTGTTCGTCGCGACCGACGTGGACCCGCAGGACGCGGACGGCGTGCTCGTATCGCGGCGCGACGGCCCGGGCTACGCGCTGCGCCTCGCCGAGGGCAGCGCCCCGGAGGACGTGCTGCGGTCGCTCCTGGAGCGCGGCGCGAAGATCGACCGCTTCGAGCTGGCGACGCCCAGCCTGGAGGAGATTTTCCTGCGCGTGGTGCAACGCGACCGGATGGAAGAGGCGCGCGATGCGGAGTAAGACGTGGCTCGTCGCGCGGCACGAGTTCGCCGTGACCATCGGGCGTCTCGGCTTCCGCATCTTCGCCGCCGCGGTGCCGGTGCTCGCGCTGCTGGCGCTCATCGGCATCGGGGTCTTCGACGCGGTGCGCGGAGGGGATGAGCCGTCCGGCAGCGCGAGGGAACCGTCCGTCGAGGTGACACGTGTGGGCTACGTCGACTTCAGCGCCGGCGAGGACGGCCAGCCCCTGTTCACGTCGTTCCACGAGCAGGACGGCGTCTCGTTCGCGCCCTACGCGGACGAGGACGCCGGAAGCTCCGCATTACAGACGGGAGAGATCGACGCTCTCTACGTGTTTCCTCGCGATTTCCTGGAGACCGGTTCGGTCGTGCGGATACGCATGGAGGGCAGCGACGGGGGCGCGGGCGCCGACTCGCTGCGCCGGTTCGTGCTGAGCAATCTGGTAGCAGAGGAGGTCAGCGAGCAGCAGTTGGAGCGCGTCATCAAGCCGTACTCGGTCTCCACGGTCGAACTGTCCGAGTCCGGCGCGCCCGTGGAGGAAGACGAGTTCG
Source organism: SAR202 cluster bacterium bin16 (assembly GCA_002238425.1). Taxonomy (GTDB): domain Bacteria; phylum Chloroflexota; class Dehalococcoidia; order Lucifugimonadales; family Australimonadaceae; genus Bin16. The sequence continues at coordinate 30,392 of MPMJ01000016.1, forward strand.
ACGGCGGAGAGTTCCTGTTCTCGTTCGGCGCGGGGATGCTGCTGCTGGTCTCGGTGCTGACCGCCGCCGGGTACCTGCTGCAGGGGCTGAGCGAGGAGAAGGAGAACCGCATCATGGAGGTGCTGCTCTCCTCACTCAAACCGGAGCAGTTGATGTTCGGCAAGCTGGTTGGACTCGGCGGGGCGGGGCTGCTGCAGATGGCCGTCTGGACGGCGGCGCTCGTCGCCTTCCTGCTGGCGCTGGGCCGTATCGTGGACCTACCTGTGGAATTGAGTGCGCCGTCCGTTGAGACGCTCGGCGTGGCGCTGGCGTACTTCCTGCTGGGCTATGCCTTCCTCGGCACAGTGCAGGCCGCGCTTGGCGTCGTGACGACGAACCTGAAGGAAGCGAACAACATCGCGGTGTTCGTCGTCCTGCCCGCCGTCTCGCCGATGTGGTTCCTCACGGTGCTGATCGAGCACCCGGACGGCGTGCTCGCCCGGGTGCTGGGCTTCGTGCCGTTCACCGCTCCGCTCACCGGGCTGATCCGGTTCGGGACAGGTGGAACGGGCCTGGGAGAGGTCGCGCTGAGCCTCGGCGTACTTGCGGCGTTCGCGGTGCTGGCCGTGTTACTCACGGCGCGCCTCTTCCGCGCCTACCTGCTCATGTACGGGCAGCGCCCGGGTGTGCGGCACATCCTCCGAACGTTGTGGAGCGATTGAGCCCTAACGGGCAGCGGCTTCCTCGAACGTGAACCGGTTGTTGCCCGACCCTACGCGCTCCGAGAGGAAGCGCTTGCCGTCCAGCGGCGCCATCAGGTCCACGTAGATCTCCAGCCGGTTGCCGTCCGGGTCGTTGAAGTAGACGCTCTTCGTCATGCCGTGGTCGGTCAGGCTCGCGATCTCGACGCCGTTGTCCAGCAGCCGCCGGTGCAACTCCTGCAACTCCGGCATGCCGCCGTCCACGACCAGCGCGACGTGCCCCAGCCCCACATTCCCGCGCGTGTGCTCGCCGTTCACGCTGAACAGCCCGATGTCGTGGTGCTGGGTGCCGAACGACATGAACGCCGCTCCCTCCGTACGCCGGACCGTCTCCATGCCAAGCGCGTCGCGGTAGAACGCTTCCGCCGCCTCGACATCTGTAACGCGCAGGACCACGTGGCCGACTCTTCCTATCCTTGCCATATCGCCCTCCTCTCGACCTTCACGTTGTCCCTAGTGTAAACCTCTCCGTCCACCCGCGCGCCCCTTGACCGCAGCGCGGGGCGCTCGTACCTTTGCCGCGTCCTATCCAGGAGAAGGAGAATGGCGCAATGACCACGGCAGAGAAGATGAAACTGGAGATATCGGTCGGCTACGCCTCGATGACGTACGAGATCGTGCGCCCCCTGATGGAAGGGCGCGTGCAGATCGAGGGCGTCGAACTCGTGCCGGTGGAGGAGCTGGGCCCCACGCCAACGGGCGACTCCCGGATGAAGACCGGCGACTTCGGCCTGTGCGACCTCAACATGGGCTACTGGCTCGCCGCCATAGACCAGGGTTGGGACATCACCGGCCTGCCCATCTTCGTGAAGCGCAAGAGCGCCCACTGGTACATGGTCGTCCGGAACGACCGCGGCATCGGCGGCCCGAAGGACCTGGAGGGCAAGCGCATCGCCACGCGCTCCTTCCGTTCCGCGATCGTCACGTGGTGCCGGGGGCTGCTCAAGAACCGCCACGGCGTCGACACGTCCACCTTCCGGTGGCTCGTCACCGACGCTGAGGACTACTTCCCCATCTATGACAAGTCCGCGGTCGTGGAGACGGTGCAGGACGGCAAGGTGAGCGTGAAGGACCACCTCCAGCGCCTGCTGGACGGGGAGGTGGACGCCTTCCTCGGCGACATCTCCGACCCCGAGCTGTTCGGGTGGGTCGCCAGCGACTCCCGCATCCGCCGCCTCTTCCCTGACTACATGGACGAGGACCTCCGCCTCTGGAGGGACGAGAGCATCTTCACGCCTGTGCACATGATGGTGCTGAGCGGCAAGCTCGACCGCGAGGACCCCACACTCGCCCCGCGCATCTACGACGCGTTCGAGCGCTCCAAGGCCACGGCGTACTTCGACCTGCTGCGCGACCGGGGCAGCTTCTCCGTCATCTACCTGCGCGAGTACGTGGAGGAGCAGTTCAAGAAGTGGGGCGACCCGTTCGTCTACGGCATTGAGGCGAACCGGCGGATGCTGGACTGGTACATAGACATCAGCCACGAGCAGGGCATCATGGCCAAGCGTTACGGCATAGACGAGGTCTTCTCGAAGAACATCCTCGATACCTAGTCACGCCTGCTCTGCCATCCGCTCGTTGCCCGGCACGGCTCGCACGCTCTACCATGGTCCTGTACACCGGTGAGTGTGCGGGCCATCCGCTGGGGGCGAGGCGCTGCCACTCCCGCGTGGCCAAAAATGGCTCAAAATGGCTCACTTTTTCGATAGCGCCTCTCCCGGCAACCCGCAACCACGAGTGCGTCTGAACGCCAGATCGCGTCAACCACAGCGCCCTGCACGCGCTCTGCAGTCCGTTGCCGTGCCATTGCTTGCCTTGTTGGCCGCGGCCGCGCTCATCCTGCTCACACCGTCGCCCGCTCCGGCGAACTTCACCGAAGGCAGGCTCAGCATCGGCTCCGGCAGCAGTGCGCTGGTCGTCGCCGTCTTCGCCGACACGGTCGACGCGCAGGACGGCGTCTCCTCGGGGGTGGCGTCGAGCGGCACGATAACCGCAGGCGACGACGCCTACATCGCCAACGGCGCCGACCCACGCAACACCTTCTCCGGTAGCAGCCTCTACGTGTCCAACCAGGCCGATGCCTACAACACCGTGCTCATCACTGCCACTGTCGCAGGCGTTGAAGACGGCGCGTGTGCGGAGGCGACCGTCTTCAACAGGGGCTCCCGCGAATCCGTCACCGTCCTGCTCGCACCCACGAGCGAGGCCCCGGTCGACGGCTCGCGCACCTACCAGGGCGTCGTAGAACTGGCCGAAAGGGACACGGAGAACGCCGACGGCCCCGCCTGCGGGGACTACACCGCGGGTACGGACACAGTCGCCGTGCTGCGGTCGGTGGACCGCGACAGGCTCACCGTCAACGTGCGGGGCGTGTCCTCCTCGATCGAGCTGTTCGTGGACGGCGAGGGGCCGGAGATCAGCGTCTTCCACCCCCAACCGGACAGCTACCTCCGCTCGGTTGTCGTGAACTTCTCGTTCGAGGTGCGCGACGACGGGGCCGGGCTCCGTCACGACGGAGAGTTCGAGGCCTCGGGCGACGGCGACCCACGTCCGGTGAACGTGGATGGCGACCAGTTGACGTCGAACGAACCGCGCTCCACAACGGACGGGGGCGCTGCCGACATCCACGCCTTCCTCAGTCGCGAAGGCGGAGACGCCGCCGACATCACGCCCTACGGAACCAGCCGCTGGGAGGTCGTCGAGACGGGTGCTGGCTACTCCCTCTCCGTCGACGTGAACCTCGGCGGCAGCGGGACGTTCAACCTCGAGTTCGAGGCGACCGACCGCACGGGGAACACGACGGTCGTGGACGCCGCGGACGCTGCGGTTCCGCCTCCGGGTTCCACCCCTACTCCGACACCGGACACCAGTACGCCAACCCCCACTCCCATACCGCTCCCCACGCCGGAGCCAACGGCAACGCCGACACCCACGCCCACGCCAACTGCGACTCCCACCCCAACACCGACTCCCACTCCCAATCCACTCCCCGGCTTCATCGCCTGGTTGGAAGCCTGGATACAGGCATGGCAAACGTGGCTGGAGCGGCTGCAGGCGAGGTTCTTCGGGTAGCGCCGCCAACGAACGCCCCTTATGAACGAACCGCGCACGCGTAGGCGGGCGGGTTCGAGACAACGCTCTGATAGAATGGATGTGAATATGTTCCGAAGTCTCGTATCACGCTTCCTCAAGAAGCCTCCGGCACCTCCGGCGAGTGAACCATCCCCGCAGTCAGCGGGCACGTTCTCCGCGGACGCTGGCGGTGCTCGCAGGTCTCGAAGGCGCAGGCAGCCGAAGGCGGCGGACACGCCCGAGCAGCGCCCAGCTGCACGGCAGCCTCAGCGCGCCGCTGCGCTCGCCGAGCCCCCATCCGATGCCACATCAGACAAGCCCCGCCGCCGCCGTGGCGGCAGAGGACGACGCGCTGAAGAAGGCGCTGCCGCGCCGGAACGCAGGCGCGAGCCCGCTCCTGCACCGCAAGAGCCGTCGGCTCGCGACCTGCCGTTCGGCCCTGTGCTCGTCTCCGCGCCGATCAAGCGCGCGCTGGACGAGATGCGCTACGAGTCGCCCACGCCCATCCAGGAGCTCGTCATCGAGCCGCTGTTGAACGGCGAGGACGTCGTGGGGCAGGCGCAGACCGGCACCGGCAAGACCGCCGGGTTCGGTATCCCCATCGCTGAACTGGTGGATGCGCGCGAGCCGTTCGTGCAGGCGATCGTCCTCGTGCCGACGCGCGAACTGGCGCGGCAGGTCACGGACGAAGTCACTGAGATCTGCCGGTACCGCGGCACGATGGTCGTGCCCGTCTACGGCGGAGCGCGCCTCGGCCCGCAGATAACGGCCCTGCAGGACGGCGCGCAGGTGGTTGTCGGGACGCCCGGACGCGTGATCGACCTGCTCGACCGCGGGGTGCTCCGCCTGGACCGTGCGCGGATGGTGGTGCTGGACGAGGCCGACCAGATGCTGGACATCGGCTTCCTGCCGGACGTTCGCCGTATCCTGCGCTCCACGCCGCGGTCGCGGCAGACGGCGCTCTTCACCGCGACCATCCCGACCATGATCAAGCGGCTCATCTACTCCTATCTCAAGGAACCGCAGACGTTCCGTGTCGGCTTGGAGTCGGAGCCCGTGGAACAGGTGACCCAGCGCTACTGTGAGGTCGCCAGCCGCGACAAGCTCACCGCGCTCCTGAACGTGCTCGACGAGGAAGAGCAGACGCTCGTGTTCCGCCGCACGCAGGGCGACGTCGACTGGCTCGTGCGGACGCTCGAGCGGCGCAAGGTGAAGGCTGCCGCCATCCACGGCGGGCTGCCGCAGGGCGAGCGCAACGCTGTCATGCAGCAGTTCCGCAGCGGCGCGCTAAGACTGCTCGTCTCCACCAACCTCACCTCTCGCGGCATCGACGTGCCCAGCGTCGAGAACGTCATCAACTACGACATCCCAGAGACCGTCGAGGAGTACGTGCACCGCATCGGGCGCACGGCGCGGATGGGACGCGAGGGCACCGCTCTTACATTCGTAAGCGAATGGGACCTGGACTTCTTCGACGCCATCAAGGCGCACGTGGGCGACGACCTCCAACCGCTCGAACTGGGGCTGTACAAGCACCAGGAAGCGAGCGCGTAGGCGGGTCTGATGCGCGCGACTGACTTCCTCTCACGCACCTTAAGACAGGACCCCAGCGAGGCGGAGACGGTGAGCCACCGGCTCATGCTCCGCGCGGGCATGATGCTGCAGGCCGCTGCTGGTGTTTACTCCTATCTGCCGCTGGCGCTGCGCTCCATCCAGAAGATCGAACGGATCGTCAGAGAGGAGATGAACGCGGCAGGCGGGCAGGAAGTGCTCATGCCCACGCTGCAGACCCTCGAAACGTGGGAGCAGTCGGGGCGTGCCGCCGCGTTCGGCGGCAACCTCTTCCGCCTCTTCGACCGGCGCGAACGCCCGCTGGTGCTCGCGCCGACGCACGAGGAGGTCGTGACGGCCATCGCGGGAGCGCACGTCGAGTCTTACAGGGACCTGCCGCTCACCATCTACCAGATACAGACGAAGTTCCGTGACGAGCCGCGCCCCCGCGCAGGGCTGCTCCGCGGGCGTGAGTTCACCATGAAAGACGCCTACTCCTTCGATACCGATCAGGAGGGACTGGACGTCACCTACCAGCGGATGCGCGTCGCGTACCGCAACATCTTCCGCCGCTGCGGGCTGCCGACGATCGAGGTCGAGGCCGACAGCGGCGCGATCGGCGGCAAGGACTCCCACGAGTTCATCATGCCCGCGCCGAGCGGCGAGGACGTCATCCTCTACTGCGAAGAGTCCGGCTATGCCGCAAACGTGGAGCGCGCCACGTCGGTCATCGCCCCTGCCCTGGAGGACGAGCCGCGCCCGCTGGAACTCGTGGACACGCCCGGCATCACCACCATCGCAGACCTTGCGGTCTATCTCGGCATCGCGGAGTCACAGACGCTCAAGGCCGTCTTCTACCAGGCGGACGCGGAGACTGTGCTCGTGACGATACGCGGCGACATCGAGGTCAACGAGGTGAAGCTGAAGAACCATCTCCACTGCCTGGACCTGCGCCTCGCCAACGCGGAGGAGGTCGCCGCAGCGGGGCTGACGCCGGGCTCGACCTCGCCGATCGGCCTGTCGGGCATCCGGCGCATCGCCGACCACTCCATCATGCAGGGCACGAACTTCGCCGCGGGCGCGAACCAGCCGGACAAGCACTACCAGAACGTGAACTACCCGCGCGACTTCCAGATCGACGAGACCGTGGACATCGCGACCGCCCGCGAGGGCGACGGCAGCCCGGACGGCCAGGGCACGCTCAAGGCCGTGCGCGGCATCGAGGTGGGACACGTCTTCAAGCTCGGCACGTTCTTCACCACAACACTCGGCGTGGACTATCTGGACGAGAACGGCACACTCAAACCGCCGGTGATGGGGTGCTACGGCATCGGCGTCACGCGGGTGCTGGCCGCCGCCATCGAGCAGAACCACGACGACAAGGGCATCATCTTCCCCGCGCCAATCGCCCCATTCCAGGCGCACCTCCTCGCGCTCAACGCCTCCGACCCCGACGTGATCGCCGCCGCTGACGCGCTGTACGAGGAGCTCACCTCGGCAGGCTGCGAGGTGCTGTACGACGACCGCACCGAGTCGGCGGGCGTGAAGTTCAACGACGCCGACCTCCTCGGCCTGCCCGTTCGCATCGTGGTCAGCCCGCGCAACCTCAAGCAGGGCGTCGTCGAGATCAAGCGCCGCCGTGCGGACGAGGCCTCGCAGGTCCCTGCGGACGGGGTCGTTGCAGCGGTGCGTGAATTGCTCGCACTGGACGAACTGTAGGCGCTCCACTCTCACCTCGTGTTGCTCTCTGATTGAGTGCCTCTCTCGCACGCCGTATACTGATGCGGGGAGGTACGACATGAGTACCAACGGAACCGACAACGGCAAGGAGACCAGCACGTTCCTGGTGAAGGCGGGCCTTGCGCAGATGCTCAAGGGCGGCGTCATCATGGACGTGGTGACCGACGAGCAGGCGAAGATAGCCGAGGACGCCGGAGCGTGCTCCGTGATGGCGCTGGAGCGCGTCCCCGCGGACATCCGAGCGGACGGTGGCGTCGCCCGCATGTCCGACCCCGCGATGATCGAGGCAATCATGCGTGCCGTAACCATCCCCGTGATGGCGAAGGTGCGCATCGGCCACTTCATCGAGGCGAAGATACTCGAGGCCATCGGCATCGACTACATCGACGAGTCCGAGGTGTTGACGCCCGCGGACGAGGAGCACCACGTCTGGAAGCACGACTTCAAGGTGCCGTTCGTCTGCGGTTGCCGCGACCTCGGCGAGGCGCTGCGCCGCATCGGCGAGGGCGCCGCGATGATCCGCACGAAGGGCGAGGCCGGCACCGGCGACGTGGTCGAGGCTGTCCGTCACATGCGGACGGTGATGAAGCAGATCCGCCGCGTGCAGCTGATGGGCGACGACGAACTGACCGCGTACGCGAAGGAGATCGGCGCATCGCTCGATCTGTTGCGCGAGACGAAACGTCTGGGCCGACTGCCGGTGGTGAACTTCGCCGCGGGCGGCGTCGCCACCCCTGCCGACGCCGCGCTGATGATGCACCTCGGTGCGGACGGCGTGTTCGTAGGCTCAGGCATCTTCAAGTCCGGAGACCCCTCGGAACGGGGCAAGGCCATCGTCAAGGCCGTCACCCACTACGACGATCCCGAGGCAATCGCGGAGGCGTCCAAGGGCCTCGGCGAGCCGATGGTCGGCATAAGCGCGCGCTCCCTTGCGCCCGGGCAGGAGCTCGCGACCCGAGGCTGGTAGGCCGAACTCCACGACGAGGTGACCGCAACGGCAACCGTTGGCGTACTTGCGCTCCAAGGCGATTTCCAGGAGCACTGCGTAGCGCTCCGAGGTCTGGGCGCGTCTGTCGTCGAGGTGCGCAAGGCAGAAGAACTCGACGCCATAGACGCGCTCATCATCCCCGGCGGGGAGAGCACATCCATGGCGAAGCTCATGGATGCCTACGGGATGCGCGCCCCCCTGCAGGCCTTCCCTCGGGGAGGGCGTCCGCTCTGGGGCACCTGCGCCGGACTCATTCTGATGGCCTCCCGCCTGGAGGAGGACCGTCCTGAGCCCCTGGGCTTGATGGACGCCACCGTGCGGCGGAACGGGTTCGGCAGGCAGATCGACTCGTTCGAGACGGAACTGGCCATCACCGGTATCCCCGGTGATCCCGTACACGCCGTGTTCATCCGCGCTCCGGTCATCGTGGAGACCGGCCCCGGCGTCGAAACTCTCGCCGCGCTTGCGGACGACACCCCCGTCGTCGTACGTCAGGGGAACCTGCTGGCCTCGGCCTTCCACCCCGAGTTGACCGGGGATGCCCGGATGCACCGCTACTTCCTGGAGATGCTTCCGGTGGGTGTTGTCCCATGATCCGCCGGTTCCGTATGACCGACGCGCCTTGTCAACTGCTGCAGGGCCGCCTGAACAGCAGGGACCTCGTGTACACACGGGCGTCGATCGGACGCGGAACCAGGAAGCTCACCAGAGTGGCAGCGGCCTGCTACAGCATGTCCAACGGCCCCGGCCGCAAGGTGCTCGGCTCATTCGAGAACGGTTGGCTGGAAGCCCTCGTCATAACGCAGACGCGGAAGGCGGCTACGGTTTGGGAGGTCTCCGGTTGCTTCTCTTCCGCCAAGGGATACTCCCAGTTGGACGAACTGCTACTGGCAGCAGCGTCGGCGGTAGGAGAGTCGGGCGCGGAGCGCATGTTCCTACGCTGCGCGGCCAAAGGTCCCGCTTGCGGCCCCGCCCAGAGGGCAGGCTTCCATTACGCCTACTCAGAGGAACTGCTCGTCGGCCGGCTGCGGGCTGCGCAGGGTACGCCGATGCACTTCCGCCCTGTACGCGACGGCGACGCCCACGACGTATTCCGTCTGCAGATGGCCACTGCTCCCATCGCCGCCAGGCCCGCCATCGGTTTGACCCTCAGGGAATGGGAAGCATCCAGAGAGCTCTCGCCGGGGAGAACCAGGGAATACGTATGCGATACTGAACGCGGGCTCAGCGCGTGGGCACGCCTGGACACCACGAGCGATTCCATCACCGTGGAGGCAACTCTGCACCCTGACCTACCCGGACTTGCACCGATGTTGGTGGAGGGCATCGCACGAGTTGTGGGCCGCGACTCTCCCGGACTTGCACCGTGGTGAGGGGAGGCCATCCCAGGTGTTGTGGGCCGCGCCTCCCCGCCCCGCTGGATCGTTCCGATGTACCAGCCATACCTCGCAACCGCGCTCACGGGCCGTGGCTGGCAATCGGACAGCACCTACGAAGTCTCGGTCAAGCCGGTCGCACGACAAGTGCACCAGCCGTTCATGACACCAGCACAGGCTTGAGCAGTTCATATGACGACATCCCCACACACAACACCCGAAGCAACCGACAGGGAACGGCGGGACCTCTTTGACGTGCTGCCGCCCTCGATCCGCAAAGCGATCGAGGGCCAGCCTGACCCTGAGGACCTGCTCGAAGTCGTGCTCGACCTCGGTCGGCCGCCGCAGGCCCGGTTCGCTGGCAGAGACATCCACCTGGGCTGCGCCGACGTCTCCCGGGAGGACCTCGACCACGTCACTGCGCGCGTCGGCGATTTCGGCGACGACAACCGCGCAGGCATCGAACGCACGCTGCACCGGATATCCGCCATCCGAAACCGACGCGGCGAGGTGATCGGCCTGACGTGCCGCGTGGGGCGTGCAGTGCACGGGAGCGCCCGCGTCATCGAAGACCTCGCCCTCTCCGGCAAGAGCATCCTCCTTGTCGGAAGGCCTGGCGTCGGCAAAACCACCATCCTGCGGGAACTCGCCCGTGTGCTGGCAGACGCGAGCAAGCGCGTCATCATCGTCGACACGTCCAACGAGATCGCGGGCGACGGCGACATCCCGCACCCCGCCATCGGCAAGGCACGCCGGATGCAGGTGGCCACGCCGTCACGTCAGCACTCAGTGATGATCGAGGCTGTGGAGAACCACATGCCGCAGGTCATCATCGTGGACGAGATGGGCACTGAACTCGAGGCAATCGCCGCGCGGACCATCGCCGAGCGGGGCGTGCAGCTCGTCGCGACAGCACACGGCAATACGCTGGAGAACCTCCTCGTCAACCCGACGCTCTCAGACCTCGTTGGAGGCGTGCAGACGGTAACACTGGGAGACGAGGAGGCACGCCGCCGCCGCACCCAGAAGACCATCCTCGAACGGAAAGCCCCACCCACCTTCGACGTGCTCGTGGAGATACAGAGCTGGAACAGCGTGGCCGTCCACGCGGACGTTGCAAAGACCGTGGATGCGGTACTGCGCGGCAGGACCGTCACGCCCGAGACGCGGGAACTGGACGAGTCCGGTACGGTACGCAGGAGCTACCAGCGGGCAGCGGCGCCCCCTGAGTTCGAGGTCGCACCGTTCATCTATGGGCAGGAAAGAGAGCACCGCTATGGGCAGGAGCGCGACCATCGCCCCCGGAGGTACGAACATATCTCGTACGAGCAGCAGTTCACTCCCGCCCCTCCTGCGAAACCGGCCACGCGCGTCCATCCCTTCGGTGTCAGCCGTGAACGGCTCCAGCAGTCGGCGGGAGGCGCCGGGCTCGCGGTGAAGGTGGCAGACAGCCTCAGCGACGCAGACGTGGTGCTGACGACCAAAGCGCACTACCGCCGTCGAGCCAGCGTGCTCGTAGCTGCTGAAGAGCAGGGCGTGCCCGTGTACGTGCTGCGACGCAACACGCCCGGCCAGATCGTTGGGTTCATCGAGCAGCTCGCAGAGCCGGAAGACGACGGTAGCACGCGTCAGAACGGAGCGGCAGAGGCAGAGGAGGGCGTGCAGCGCATCCTCGCTGGTGAGGCAAGCACTATCGAGCTGCGCCCGCAGTCCTCGTTCGTGCGGCGCATCCAGCACCGCATCGCGGAGCAGGCGCAACTGCGCTCCCACAGCGTGGGGCGTGAGCCCCGGCGGCGCGTCACCATCCGCCGCACGCAGTAGCAGAGTCCGCGTGCTATCATCCGCGTTCCGCAGGAGACTCGTGTGAGCGGTTTGTTCATATCGTTCGAGGGTGGCGAAGGCTCCGGCAAGACCACCCAGTCCGACATGCTCGTGGCGCGCCTCGAAGCCGAGTGCGGCCGCCGCGTCGTGCGCCTGCACGAACCCGGCGGAACGCCGCTGGGGGAGCACATCCGCGGTTGGGTGAAGGACCAGAACGCTCCCTTGATGCTGCAGGCCGAACTGCTGCTGTTCGCAGCCTCGCGCGCGGAACTCGTACAACGCGTCATACGCCCCGAGCTCAGCCAGGATGCGATCGTCGTCGCCGACCGCTATGCGGACTCGACGACCGTGTACCAGGGCAACGCCCGTGGACTTCCGCTCGAAGAAGTGACAGCGGCCAACGCCATCGCAACGGGAGGCGTCTGGCCGCACCTGACGTTCCTGCTCGATATCCCGCCGGACGCCAGTTTGCGCCGCGTCGGCGTCCAGACGTCGTTCGACATGGAGGGGCACATTGTGCCCATCGCGCGTGCGGAGGACTCCAGCTTCCGGCGCTTCGAGGAGCTCAGTACACCGTTCCACCGGAAAGTGCGCGACGGCTACCTGCAGCTTGCGAAGGCCGAGCCCGGACGGTGGGTCGTACTCGACGCAAGTCAGCCTATGGAAGCCGTCCACGCGCAGGTGTGGGAGCGGGTGCAGGAGCTGCTGGCGATGTGAGCGATCCTGCTTGACAGGCGACCCGGCCGTCGTCTAGTCTAGTCAGGTTCCCCCTCGTGGGGAGCCTGTGGGCACCTTAACAAGTGAATAGTGGAAGGAAAGCGCCGCGTGCCCCTTTGGGGGTACGCACCCTGTCAAGGAAAAACGAGTCTCATCAGAGACTCGAAACTTGATTGAGAGTTTGATCCTGGCTCAGGACGAACGCTGGCGGCGCGCCTAATGCATGCAAGTCGAACGAGCGGACCCCTTCGGGGGCGAGTTAGTGGCAGACGGCTGAGTAACGCGTAAGCAACCTACCCACTGGCGGGGGACAACCCGGAGAAATCCGAGCTAATACCGCATGTGGTTGCCTGCCGATAGCGGGTAACCAAAGGCTTCGGCCACCAGTGGATGGGCTTGCGTCCCATCAGGTAGTTGGTGAGGTAACGGCCCACCAAGCCATCGACGGGTAGCCGGTGTGAGAGCACGACCGGCCAGAGGGGGACTGAGACACGGCCCCCACTCCTACGGGAGGCAGCAGCAGGGAATCTTGCGCAATGGGCGAAAGCCTGACGCAGCGACGCCGCGTGAGGGAAGAAGGCCTGCGGGTCGTAAACCTCTTTTCTCGGGGAAGATAATGACGGTACCCGAGGAATAAGCCTCGGCTAACTACGTGCCAGCAGCCGCGGTAATACGTAGGAGGCTAGCGTTGTCCGGATTCATTGGGCGTAAAGGGAGCGCAGGTGGCTGAGTTAGTCCGTGGTGCAATCTCCAGGCTCAACTTGGAGAGGTCTACGGATACTGCTTAGCTTGAGGACGGTAGAGGAGCACGGAATTCCTGGTGTAGTGGTGAAATGCGTAGATATCAGGAGGAACACCCGTGGCGAAAGCGGTGCTCTGGGCCGATCCTGACACTCAGGCTCGAAAGCGTGGGGAGCAAACCGGATTAGATACCCGGGTAGTCCACGCCCTAAACGATGAGTGCTGGGTATGGGGGGTATCGACCCCCTCCGTGCCGAAGCTCACGCGTTAAGCACTCCGCCTGGGGACTACGGCCGCAAGGCTAAAACTCAAAGGAATTGACGGGGGCCCGCACAAGCAGCGGAGCGTGTGGTTTAATTCGATGCAAAGCGAAGAACCTTACCAGGGCTTGACATGTCGGTAGTACCCTAGCCGAAAGGCCGGGGGACCCTTCGGGGAGCCGTCACAGATGCTGCATGGCTGTCGTCAGCTCGTGCCGTGAGGTGTTGGGTTAAGTCCCGCAACGAGCGCAACCCTCGTCGCTAGTTACACTCTCTAGCGAGACTGCCTCGTAATTCGAGGAGGAAGGTGGGGATGACGTCAAGTCATCATGGCTCTTACGCCCTGGGCGACACACACGCTACAATGGGTAGGACAACGGGCAGCCACACTGCGAAGTGGAGCTAATCCCTTAAACCTACCCCCAGTTGGGATTGCAGGCTGCAACTCGCCTGCATGAACGTGGAGTTGCTAGTAACCGCAGATCAGCCATCCTGCGGTGAATACGTTCCCGGGCCTTGTACACACCGCCCGTCAAGTCATGGAAGCCGGTAACGCTTGAAGTCGCACAGCCAACCGTAAGGAGGCCTGCGCCTAGGGCGGGACTGGTGACTGGGACTAAGTCGTAACAAGGTAGCTGTACCGGAAGGTGCGGCTGGATCACCTCCTTTCTAGGGAGTCCCCTTTATTGGGAACCCCAGGTCGGTCCGCCGGAGAGACCGGCCCGCGCTGGACGATCGGTAGAGCTTCTGCTCCCTCGTCCCGGCAACGGCGGCCTCGCTCCCCTCCTCGCGAGGGTCCGGCGGCAACCAAAGTCTTTCCTTCCACTATTCACGGGTTAAGGCGCCTAAGAGTAGAGAGACCAGCCCCGTGGCTGGTCTCTCTCATTCTCGGGCGATATACTCGCCCAACGCGTGGGCCACTAGCTCAGTCGGTTAGAGCGCAGTCCTGATAAGACTGAGGTCCCTGGTTCGATTCCAGGGTGGCCCACCATTTTTGACGGTAGACAGAACTGAGCCGTTCAGCGCCATGTCCTCGGCGTTCCTGCCAGGTACCCGGCTGTCTTCAGGCATAGGGATGGTGTAGCGCATCAGGGCGTTTCCGGGCACCACCACGATCTCCTTGGCGAAGGTCTCAATGAAGGACTTGCGCTCGGTCAGTTCGCTCTTCTTCAGGAACTCGCTCATATCCTGGGCGTAGGCCGCGATGGTTTCCACGTCGTCTAGGTCGGCCCTGCGCTGGGAGAGGATGGCCCTGGCGTCTGCCGCCTCGTCCTCTAGACGCTCCTGCCGGTCCCGGTGCTCCCTGATGCGGGCTGAAGCGTCGGCCATGTCGATGTCGTCGGCGTTCTCAATGAAGTGCCAGATACGTCCCAGCTTCCGCTTCACATCTTCCAGCTCCTCCTCGATGGTCTCCAGCCTCTCGCGCTGCTCGGCGGCCACGCCGTCCATCTGCTCGTCCACGACCTTCACCAGGGCGCGGATATTGCCGTCGGTGAGGACGTTGGATCGAATCTTGCCGACGACCATCTCCTCGAAGTGGCGGGCGTTGAGCCTGGGAGTGTCGCAGGCGTCCTTCCCGTGCTTCATGATGGACTGGCAGACGTAGTAGGAGAACTTCCCGCTCTTGGCGTCCTGGCCGCTGAGCGCCCTGTTGCACGCCTTGCACACCGTAGCGCAGATGTCTGCGACGGTCTCAGGGTCGGTCGGCAAGCGGCTGCGCTACGTCGATCTAACCGGCCCGCGGCAAACTGCCCAACTGAGGCTGATTTAATGGCCCTGCGAAAACGGCCACGCGGCAGTATCTGAGCCGACTACCTATCCGCCACTGAGCCATCTTCGTGGATGGGCGTGTTGATCGGCCTGTCGACGAACGGATGCGCGGCCAGCGCGCTTTCGTTCAGTTCGACGCCCAGACCCGGGCCGTCCGGCACGATCAGGAACCCCTCTTCCAGCTTGATGGGCTCCACCAGCAAGTCGCTCTTGGGCGGCTCCGACTCGCCGGTGTATTCCTGCAGCGCGAAGTTGGGAATGCAGGCGTCCAACTGCACGCACGCGGCGGTGCTTATCGGACTCAGCGGGTTGTGCGGAATCACCTTGACGTGCTGCGCCTCCGCCATTGCCGACACCTTCTTGCAGCCGGACAGCCCGCCGCACAGGCACGGGTCGGGGCGAACATACGCGCACGCCCTCGCCTCGAGCAACTGCTGGAATTCGTAGATCGAAGTAAACCGTTCCCCGGTGGCGATCGGCAGGTTGCCGCGGCGTTGCACCTCGCCCATCACGTCTGGGCTGTCGGGCAGCATCGGGTCTTCCAGGAAGTACAGGTTGAACTGCTCGAGCCGCCGCGCAAGGGAAATCGATTCCGAGGGGTTCATCTGCCGGTGAATCTCGACGCAAAGGTCGATGTCCGGGCCGACAGCCTCGCGAACAGCCCCCACTCGTTGGACCGCCTCATCCGCCCACTTGGAGTACGTACGGTGGAGCCAGAACTGCCGGCCGAAGGCAGGAAATCGAATGGCTGAGAATCCGGCTTTCGCCTGCTTCACGGCATTTGCGACCAGATCCTCGGTCGTCTCTCCCCGGGCGTGCATGTAACACCGCACCTTGTGCCGGGTGAGGCCGCCCATCAATTCGTAGATCGGCACGCCGAGCCGTTTGCCCTTGACATCCCACAGCGCGATGTCTATGGCCGAAAGCGCTCCCTGCACGACCGAACCCATGAAGTGCGAACTGCGGTACAGGTACTGGTAGTGATGCTCGATTCGAGACGGGTCCTGGCCGACCAGATACGGCTCGAACGTCTTCACCATGGTCTCGGTCGGCCTCTGCCAGCCGTGCACGCCTCCTTCTCCTACGCCAACGGTCCCGTCTTCGCAATGCACCTTCACCAGCAACCAGCGCTGCCACAGGATGGTCTCGATCTTTTCAATGCGCGTCGGCTTCATATGTTTCTCCTGTTATCCCGGCCGGACGGCCCGGTCGAATCACAGATTATATTGGGGTACCTGCAGTCGCGGAACGTGAAGACGAGCGTCGCCGGCAATTCTCCCGCATCCCGCTTTCATGTTCACGGCCGCACCTCTGTCTATCGTAAAAATAGGCCCACCACTCCTTCGAACCTCAAAGCAAGAGGGGAGGCCGTACGGCCTCCCCTCTTCATGTCTAACGCGTTTCAGGCTGCGACTAATCGAGGTCGTAGCGGTCCAGGTTCATCACCTTGTCCCACGCTGCCACGAAGTCGCTCACGAACTGCTCCTGCCCGTCGTCGCATCCGTAGACCTCCGCAAGGGCCCGGAGCTCCGAGTTCGAGCCGAAGGCCAGGTCCACCGCGGTGCCGGTCCACTTCACGTCACCGGTCTGGCGGTCGCGTCCCTCGAACACGCCCTGAGATGAGGACGCGCTCCACTCGGTGCTCATGTCAAGCAGGTTCACGAAGAAGTCATTGGTCAGTGCGCCGGCCCGGTCGGAGAAGACGCCGTGGGCAGACCCTCCGGTGTTCGCGCCCAGGACGCGCAGTCCGCCAACGAGCGCCGTCATCTCAGGGGCGGTGAGCGTCAGCATGTATGCCCGCTCCACCAGCAGCTCTTCCGGCTTGCCTCCCTGCCCAGCCTGGACGTAGTTGCGGAACCCGTCTGCCTTGGGCTCCAGCACCGCAAACGACTCTTCGTCGGTCCACTCCTGCGTCGCGTCCGTGCGCCCCGGTGCGAAGGGGACTTGCACGTTGTGGCCGGCGTTCTGCGCAGCCTGTTCGACGCCTGCGCATCCGGCCAGAACGATCAGGTCCGCGAGCGAGATCTGCTTCCCGCCGCTGTTGAATTCGGACTGGATGCCCTCCAGCGTCCCCAGCACCGCGCTGAGCGCCGCCGGGTCGTTCGCTTCCCAGTCCTTCTGCGGCGCGAGACGGACGCGCGCCCCGTTCGCCCCACCGCGCTTGTCGGTGCCGCGGAACGATGCCGCCGACGCCCAGGCCGTCGAAACCAACTGGGAAACGGACAGTCCGGAGGCGAGCACCTTCGCCTTGAGGTCGGCGACGTCCTGCTCCCCGACCAACTCGTGGTCGACGGCGGGGACGGGGTCCTGCCACAGCAGCGCCTCGTCTGGGACCAGCGGGCCGACGTACCGGCTGCGCGGCCCCATGTCACGGTGGATCAGTTTGAACCATGCCCGGGCGAAAGCGTCTTCGAAGTCCGTGAGATTCTCGAGGAAGCGCTTCGAGATCGCCGCGTAAGCCGGGTCCGTCCGCAGTGAGAGGTCAGTCGTGAGCATTATGGGCGCGTGCTTCTTCGCGGGGTCGTGCGCGTCCGGCACGGTGGCCACTGCCGCTGCATTCGTGGGGGTGTACTGCGACTTGCCCGCCGGGCTCTTCGTCAACTCCCACTCGTGGCCGTGCAGGTTCTCGAAGAAGTTGTTGTCCCACTTCACAGGGTCGCTGGTCCAGGCGCCTTCCAGGCCGCTGGTGATCGTGTCTCCAGCCTTGCCGCTGCCGTAGTTGTTCGCCCAGCCGAAGCCCTGCTCAGCGATACCGGCTCCCTCCGGCTCAGGTCCAACGTGGAGGGAGTCGGGGGCGGCGCCGTGCGCCTTGCCGAACGTGTGCCCGCCGGCGATGAGCGCAACCGTCTCTTCGTCGTTCATCGCCATGCGCTTGAACGTCTGGCGGATGTACTTCGCCGCGGCCATCGGGTCCGGGTTGCCGTTCGGCCCCTCCGGGTTCACGTAGATCAGGCCCATGTGGTCAGCACCGAGGGAACCCTGGAGTTCTCCGTCGCTGTCGTGACGCTGGTCGTCGAGCCACGTCTCCTCGGAACCCCAGTCGGTTTCGTCGGCCTCCCAGACGTCCGGGCGCCCGAAGGCGAAACCGAAGGTCTTGAAGCCCATCGACTCCAGAGCGCAGTTGCCAGCGAAGATGATCAGGTCGGCCCAGGAGAGGCTCCGTCCATACTTCTGCTTGACGGGCCAGAGCAGG
Source organism: SAR202 cluster bacterium bin16 (assembly GCA_002238425.1). Classification (GTDB taxonomy): domain Bacteria; phylum Chloroflexota; class Dehalococcoidia; order Lucifugimonadales; family Australimonadaceae; genus Bin16. Next base: position 48,361 of record MPMJ01000016.1, read on the forward strand.
CGCCGCGCCTTGTCCAGGTTACCGTTGTCGGGCCAGCTGTTGAGAGGCGCGAAGCGCTGGTGGCCTGAGCCACCCCCGCCGCGTCCGTCGCTGATGCGGTACGTGCCCGCCGCGTGCCACGTCATCCTGATGAAGAGCGGCCCATAGTGGCCGTAGTCTGCGGGCCACCAGTCCTGCGAGGTCGTCATGACCTCTTCGACGTCCTTCCTCAGGGCGTCAACATCGAGGCTCTTGACCGCCTCAGCGTAGTCGAAGTCCACGCCCATCGGGTCGGACTGGGGGGAATTCTGGCGGAGCGCCTTCAGGCTAAGCTGATCCGGCCACCACTGCTGGTTCGAAGTCATATCATCCCTCCATGCAATTTTCTGAAGTCTCGCGCGGTCTTCTAAGACCGTGTCGCGCCGAGGCGCATTGTAGCCTCAAACGCCGACGTGGAAAAGGGGAAGGACATCCCTCTGCTCGTCTGAAGAAGGCTCTCCTCACTCGTGCTTGCCGCGCGGTGTAAGATGCCCGCAGTTCACCAGCAGTACTACCTCTTGCCAGGAGCGGCATGCAGGCCACCATCAAGTCCGTTGTCGAACGTTACAGCGTAGCGCTGCAATACCGGGACTTCCGCTGGATCTGGCTCGGCAGCGTGGGCGGACAGTCGGCCTACTGGGCCCTCATCGTCGCGCGCGGCATCTTTGTTCTTCAAGAGACCGGCTCCTCGACACAGGTGGGCATCACGACGTTCGTAGCGATGGCGCCCCGCTTCATCCTGCCGCCGCTCACGGGCTATCTGGCCGACCGATTCGACCGCCGGACCGTCCTCGCCACAGCCTACGTCTTCCAACTCTCGCACGCCGTCGTGCTGGCCGCGCTCGCCCTGACGGGCATGCTGGAAGTATGGCACGTCATCGTGCTCGCGTTGCTCAACGGCAGCTTCCGGACGTTCCAGATGACGGCGACTCAGACGCTCATCCCGAACGTGGTGCCGCGGGAACACTGGCTGAACGCCATGGCGATGAACCAGGTGTCGCAGCAGGGTTCGCGGCTGTTCGGGCCGGGGCTCATCGCTCCCGCACTGCTGCTGTTCGACGTGAGCATCGCGTTCCTCGTGAGCACGTCCTTCTACCTCATCGGTATCGCAGCCATCCTCTCGATACGCACCCGCTCGACCGGCGAACTGACCCGCGGTTCACGGATAGGAGAGAGCCTCTGGGTTGCGATGCGCTATGCGTGGACTGACCCGCAACTCCGGGCGCTTTTCATCCTGCTGGCGCTGCACTGCTCGATGACGATGTCGTTCGAATCGATGCTGCCCGTGCTGGCGCGGGACGTGCTGGGCGAAGCCAACGTCAGCGTCAGCTACCTGATGATGGGCGTCGGAGCGGGAGCACTGGTAGGGGTAATCGGCATCGCAGGTCTGCGGAGCGCGTCAGGCCGGGGGATGTTGCTGTTGATAACGGGCGCCGTGAGCGGGGCCTCCATGCTGCTGCTGGCGATATCAGGCAACACAACGCTGGCCTTGCTTGGCACTGCGGCGATGGGCGGCTCCCAGGCGGCTTTCATGGCGATAGGCGGCGCGATGGTCCAGTCCCTGGCGCCGGACGGCATGCGAGGCAGGATCTCAGGGTTGAACCAGATCAACATCGGGGGAACGATGGCGGTGATGAACCTGGTGAACGGCTTCGCGGCAGACAGGTTCGGCGCCCCGAACGTGCTCCTTGTTATGGGGCTGGGGTTCAGCGTCGTAGTGGCTGTCAGCCTTGCCCAGGGAACGCTGCGGGGCATCTACCGGGGCTCCATCGCTGTCCCGGCCAGAGCGGCGGCGTAAGACAAGTCCCTGCCGCGGTCCCTTGCCGCACACGGTTTCGTAGCCGGTTACTCGATGGGGCCGAGCGTTATCCCTGCCACGTCCGGCTGGCCGAGCGCGTTCATCCTGAAACCCTCCACGCGCGGCCCCACGAGCACGTAGTCCTTGACATGGAAGAGCGGGAAGATGCCCGCTTCATCTATGAGCAACTGCTCCGCCTCGCCGTACATGCGCAGCCGTGTCTCGCGGTCCCGCTCGGTGCGGGCAGCCTCAATCAGGCTGTCGAACCGCTCGTTCACGTATTTGCCCTCGAGGACGTGAGAGCTCAGCAGCAGGTCGAGGAAGTTCTCCGGGTCCGGGTAGTCTGCAACCCAGCCGCTGTGCCACAGGTTCCCCACGACGTTTTCAAGCGAGTAGTAGTAGACGTCCGTTTCGAGCAGATCCACTTCCACTTCGATGCCCAACACCTCTTGCCACGCCGCAATGATGAACTGGACCTGCTCCGTCGGCTCTCCGCCCCTGTCGACGGCGCTGAACACGACCTGAGGGAAATCGTCGGCGTACTTCGATCCAGCGAGCAGTTGGCGGGCTGCTTCCGGGTCGTACGGAATGCCTGTCAGCGACTCCGAGTAGCCGGGCAAACCCGGTGGCAGGAGCCCTTTGGCAAGCTCCACGTTCCCGTCGTAGATGACCTCGATGAGCCGCTCACGATCGAGCGCCATCAGGAACGCCAGGCGCACGTTGGGGTCATCGAACGGCGGTTGTGCCCCGTCGACTCCCAGGTAGTACGTTGTCAGCTGTGGAAACTCGCGGAGTTGGCCGCTTAGCGTCTCGCTCTCTCGTATGGAATCGAGCGCGCCCGTGCCGACCTGTATGCCGTCCCAGGCATCCGTGAGGTACATAGCCAACCCGCTGACGCCGGGCAAGGCGGCCTGGGGCGAGATCACGTACTCCAGCGATGCAGGCCTGTGATAGTCATCGAATCGCTGGAGGATGACGACTTCGTCCTCTTCCCACCGGGCCAGCCGGTAGGGGCCGGAACCGTTGATGTCGTCGCTCATCCACCAGTCGAACCCAAGAGGTTCAACGGTGCGCCGGTCGACGATGGCGCCGGAGGGGTACGTCAGCTTCGCCAGGAAGTACTCCTTCGGCTCGTCTACCGTGATACGGATGGTGCGCTCGTCCAGCACCTCGACGCCGGAAACTTCATCCGCCTCGCCGTCCAGTTTCTCCGTGATCCCCACGATGTCGCCGAGGTAGAGGGGCGCCGTATCGCTGTGCAGCGCAGCATCAGCGGCGCGCTCTATCGAGTACTTGAAGTCTTCGGCGGTGATGGGAGTCCCGTCATGGAAGGTGACGCCGTCACGCAGCGTGAACGTGTAGACCAAGCCTGCATTATCGACCGTCCAACCCTCGGCGAGGTCGGGTTCAATCTCGGAATCGCTCGTTATGCGAACGAGGCCGCTGAACAAGCTCGTCACGAAGAAGTGCGAAGTCGTCTCCCGAGCGATGGCAGGGTCGAGCGTCGTGGGCTCTCCGAGAGGCATGGTGAATGCGCTACCCCGCGGGATGCCATAGGGCGCAGGGGGGAATGTACTGAAACTCGACATCATCGTTTCGAGGATGTCCTGCTGCCGCTCGATCTCAGTCGCCGGTGCGATGAGAACGAGGAGGTACAGCAGCTCACTGCGCTGCGACACCTGCACTCGCCGGACGTCGATGCCGCCCTCCACGTCGTAGAGGATGTCCGCACGTTCTGCTTGCGTGCCGTCGTCGAGCGTCACGGCACCGCTGCGCTCCACTCGCGGGTTCCCTTCCGCTGGTGTCAGGAGCGGGATGACGGCTTCCATCTGTTCGCTCAGGGAGCCGTCGGCTGCCTGTTCCGCGAACAGCAGCATCCGCGAGATGCCTTCGCCGTCCTGCAGGACCAACCAGGCGCCCTCACCTCCGGTCGGCGTTATCGACCACTGCGCCGGGTAGTGGAGCGATACTCCCAACTCCTGGCTCACGAAGGGAACGAAACCCTCGGGTACAGGGTCGGGCGCAGGCGTCGGTGTGGCCGTCGGTTCCGGAGTTGGAGTCGGAGTGGCCGTTGGTGCGGGGGTCGCGGTCGGTATTGGTGTCGGGGTCGCGGTTGGATCAGGTTCTCCCGAGCATGCGGCCGCTATAACCACAAGCAGCAGCAGAACAGGCGCAAGGACACGTTTCATCACGGAGAGTCTCCAAGGGAAGCGATGTTGAGCGGCACTTCTCTCTACGAGGACCACCTATCGAATTCTAATCCCGTGGCGGCGGTATCCGCCACACCTCTGGGCACAGGCTGATGTCCCTTATTCGCCTTCCACGCTGGAGAGAAGGAAGGCACGCATGAAGCCCTCCAGTTCGCCGCCGAGGACCAGGTCGGGGTTCGTAGACTCGAAGCCGGTGCGATGGTCCTTCACCATCTTGTACGGGTGGAGCACGTAGCTCCTGATCTGGCTTCCCCACCCTGCGGAGACGTGCTCGCCCTTGAGTGCGGCCCGCTCCTCAGCGCGCCTCCGCATCTCCACCTCCATGAGCCGCGCGCGGAGAATCTTCATCGCCACTTCGCGGTTCTGGAGCTGCGAGCGCTCGTTCTGGCAGGAGACGACGATGCCGGACGGGAGGTGCCGGATGCGGACGGCGGTAGAGTTCTTCTGCACGTGCTGACCGCCTGCGCCGCTCGCCTTGAAAACGTCCATCTCAATGTCGTCCGGATTGATCTGCAAGGCCACGCTGTCTTCCGCTTCCGGCAGCACTTCGACGAGAGCGAAAGACGTATGGCGCGCGTGCGCCGCGTCGAACGGTGAGAGACGCACGAGCCGGTGTACGCCGCGCTCCGCCTTCGCGTAGCCGTACGCGTAGTCCCCGGAGATCTCCAACGTCGCGCTCTTGACCCCTGCCTCCTCGCCGGCGGAGAGGTCGAGCACCTGCGCCTTGAAGCCGCTCTGAGCTGCCCAGCGCGTGTACATCCGCAGCAGCATCTCGGTCCAGTCCTGCGCGTCCGTGCCACCTTCACGGGCGTGGATCGCGAGTATCGCACTGCGGTCGTCGTACTCGCCGGAAAGCACCAGCAGCAACTCGCGCTGCTCGGCCTCAGCGAAGATGGCCGCGCTCTCCTCAGCAAGCTCTTCCGCGAGCGAAGCGTCGTCTGCCTCGATAGCCATGCTCAGGAGTTCGATAGTGGAGCGCACGCGGGACTCGAAGCCGCGCCAGCCGTCGACTGCGGCGCGAAGGCGCGAGAGCCGCTGCATCAGGGCTTGCGCATGCTCCGGGTCGTCCCAGAGATCAACAGCGGCGGCCTGCTCCTCTAACTGTTCGAGTTCCGCTTCCTGGCCAGGGAGGTCAAAGCCGCACCATGATGCCGGCGATGTGCCCGGCAAGATCGGTGAGGCGCTGTCGCAGTTCATCCATCAGGTCTGCTCCCTCCCGCAAGCTAGCGGGTTCAATCGTCATTCTACCATCCGGGCAGGACTCTTCCGCGATGGACGACGCGCGGCTGCCTGTGCTACGCTCGCTGCACGGCCGGGGTGTGGCGCAGTCCGGAAGCGCACCTGCATGGGGTGCAGGGGGCCGTTGGTTCAAATCCAATCACCCCGACCATTTTCCACCTTTCACGGAGAAACGCATGACTACATCCGGCAGCGGCAAGCCTGCTTGGGTGCTGGAACACCTGGAACGCTACATCGCGACCGACGGCGACGACGGTCACATGTGGCGAGGCACGCCCACGCTTCTCCTTACTACAACGGGCCGTAAATCCGGAAGGGAGATCACGACGCCGCTCATCTACGGCACGCACGAGGGCAACTGCATCGTCGTAGCCTCGCGCGGCGGCGCGCCGGACCATCCACAGTGGTACTACAACCTCAGCGCGAACCCGTCCGTCCGCGTACAGGTGGCCGCCGACAAGTTCAACGCCACCGCCCGCACTGCCAACCCGGAAGAGAAGACTGCTCTGTGGCAGCTCATGGCCGGCATCTACCCGCCCTACGACGAATACCAGGCGAAGACGGAGCGCGTTATCCCTGTCGTCATCCTGGAACGGGCCGCCTGACCTTCCCTGCGAAAGTGCTCGAACAGCAAGAGAGGCCGGTCTCAGTACGCGGCCTCTCTGTAGTGTTGCCTCGGATCTGATGCTGACCGTGGATGCAGGTCAGGCCGCAAGCGGCATCGTCTGCATCCTGCGAAGCGCCCGGTGCACGGTGCGCACACTGATTCCGAACCTGTCCGCCACTTCGAAAACGTGCAGGTTCTCGTATTGGCAGGCCCACGCGATCTCCTCGTCCCGCTCCCGTAGTTTGTAGGCCTGGTACCAGGCGGGGTCATCGAACTTACAGCGCGGCAAGGGGCACTCCAAGCACGACATCGACGCCTCACAGCCGGTGTCGGTGTAGCGTATCTGCTCCGGCAGCCCATCCATGGCTGGTTCGTCGCGCCTCCGTCCTGACTTCGTGTAGATGCTCATCGCTTCCTCCTTCTGGTCATTCCGTCTCATAACGGCTATCCATGCGTTCTCGATTCCGTACTCTCCAGGCAACACTCCTCAGGACGCCATAGCCATGGGGAACGCCATCTGCTGTTCTCCCGCCTGCTCCGCGTCCTCACTTGCAAGCATCGAGATTCCCTCCAGGAACCCCTCGTCCTGTCCCTCAACCGCAACGCTGATACCGCGTCCCTCACCGATACGCAGCACGGCCCATTCCAGCTCACGACGCAGAGCCCGGTATTCGGGGGAGCCATCCACTGCGTAGAGCGCCAGCCTTTCCGTGAGCGCTGCCGCGATAACGGCGGACGATTCACGCTCGCCCTGTCGCGCCGTTTCGGGGACCCACCGCACGTGGCCCTGCTGGAGGCTCTGCTCCAGCAGACGCCTTACCTTGTCGCTACCGTGAGACGTGCGCACCCGCACGAGCACGCTCTCACACGGCCAGGTCCTCTCCACGAAACGCTTCAGGCCGGCCACGAGGATCGCTTCATCTGCCGCCTCGGCCCACTTGTGGTCGAGCACGCGTAACCCACCCGCCGTGCGCGATGCGACGGTAACGACTGCGGTCGCAGGGGAATCGACCGCTCCCGCTGCCCGCGTCACGACGATGGATGCCATGAGCCTGTCGGCCACGGCAAGCCTTCGAGGTCCGCCGGCCCCGAACAGGTCGCGCAGCCGCTCCCGCGGGAAGGCCGGGGAGCCCAGCGAGACTGGACGAAGCGCATAAGCGGTTTCGAACTCCGGGTGCACGTCACCGAGCCGTTCGCGTTCGGCCTCGACGCGCGCCGCATAGCCCGGCAGTTCCGCCTCCGCACGCTCCAGTGGCACACGGAAGTGCTTCCGATCGCCGCCTGCTGCTGCTGCCTCCTTGTTGGCGAGCTTCATGCGCTCGAACGGCGTATCACCATTCCATGGACGCCCGTAGAGGACGACCGTCGCACCGGAAGCGCCCGCCACCTCCTGCAGACGCGATACCTCCGTGGGGTGGAGGAGATGGGCATCGACGACCTGAATCAGCTCGAAATGCCCGCGTATGTGCTCCAAGGCATCAGGCGCCGCGTACATCACCTGCGCGCGCCCCAACCGTACGCATGCGCTCTCGTCCGACCACAATCCCTTCAGTGAACCCGCACGCAAGTGGCTGACAAGGCGTTGCCTGACGTCCGGTTGCCCGCCCGGAACGACGCGGAGCAGAGCCCCGCCCGCGTTCACGTTCAAGCTCATCACGAGCATCTCCAGCTGGGAGGCCAATTCGTTCACGCCTGCCCCGAGCGGCATCTCGACCGTGAAGACTGAACCCCGTTCGTCCAACACATCCGACGTGACTGTCGTCGCTATCTCGCGCTGATATGCCGTTGGCGTCTTCATCTCAATACTCCTGGCAGAACGTATGTACTACGCTGCGGGCATATTAGAACGCCTGTTCTGCACTGTCAACACCGTTTAGAACGCATGTTTCGCCTCTCCCGGGCGGCTCCCGGGCGGTTGCCGTCCGGTTACACAAGGCGTAGGTTGTCCGAACGCACATCGCACGGGAACAGGGGAATGACGCTCGAGGGCAAGGTGGTGGTGATCACCGGTGCGGCGAGAGGAATGGGCCGCGCCTACGCGCACGGCTTCCTCGACGAGGGTTGCCGCGTCGTCTGCGGCGACCTCTCGTGGAGCGGCGACGGCGCAGAGGAGACGCGAGCCGTCGTGGAGGCAGCGGGAGGGTTGGCGCTCGAACTCGACATCACGCGTGACGACCACATCGAGGCGGCGTTCGCAGCAACGATGGAGCGCTTCGGGACGGTGGACGTGCTGTTGAACAACGCGGGGATGCGACAGAGGCATCTCATCCCGCCGCACGGCATCGGTAAGGTGCTGGACGTTCCGCCGGAGGACTGGCGGCGCATGTTCGACGTCAACGTCTTCGGCACGCTCGCGATGATCCGCGCATTCGTGCAGCCGATGCTGGAGAAGCGTGCGGGCAGCATCATCAACGTCTCCACCACAGGGACCGACCCGCGCTGGTACAGGCCGCACAGCCGGGAGCAGCCCTACATGGCCTCCAAGTCCGCACTCACGAACCTCTCGATCTACCTCGCGAACGAGATCGCGGAGTACAACGTCGCGGTCAACGTGCTGTTCCCTCCGCACGCCGCCACGACAGGCACCCGGGAACAGGACATCATCCGCAAGGAGCACGGCATCATGGCGGCGGGCGCGATACCGTTGAAGCCGGAGGCAGTCGTGCCGCTTGCCAGATTCTTCGCCGCGCAGACCGCATCGACAGGCGTCACCGGCAAGGTCATCTACGCCGCGGACTGGAACCTCGAACACGGCCTCGGCGCGCCGGACGGGTGGCTGTCCGAAGGCTGAGGAGCGCATCATGGGCTGGACGATCCATCATCCGACGGGACTGCTGTACCACGACCCTGCGCAGGCATTCCAGGGCTATACGCTCGTCTCGATGTCGGGCGGCAAGGACGCCTACCTCATCGACATGGAGGGGCGCGTCTGCCATCGCTGGTACCGGGAAGAGGGCATCGCCTACGGGTTCCTGCTGGAGAACGGCAACCTGCTCAGCCGCACGCGCGCCAGCGGGGGATTCATACCGCCTTCCGACCAGCCCACCGGCATCCTCGAACTGGACTGGGACGGCAACATCGTGTGGGAGTACTGGGACCCCTACGTGCACCACGACTTCGAGCGGCGGCCGGATGGGAACACGCTGATGGTGCTGTACGACCTCATGCCGCAGGACGCAGCGCGCCGGGTGCGCGGGGGACGCGGGAGCGTCGAGGAGCAGATGTACGGCGAACTGGTTCGCGAGGTGAACCCGGTGGGGGCAACCGTGCGGGAGTGGAGCATGTGGCAGGGGCTCGACCCCGCGCAGGACGCCATCTGCCCGCTGGAGGAGCGCCACCAGTGGCTGCACCAGAATGCGCTGAACCTCACGCCGGACGGCGACCTGCTCGTGAGCTTCCGGCAGATCGACACCGTGGGCATCGTCAGCCGCGACACGGGGCAGTACACGTGGAAGTGGGGGCCGGGCGAGATATCGCACCAACACCACCCGACGTTCCTGTCGAATGGCCACGTCCTGCTGTTCGATAACGGGCCGCATCGCGGCGGAGCGACGTACTCGCGCGTCATAGAGGTCGACCCGGAGAGCGGGCGCATCGCGTGGGAGTACACGGGCACTCCCCTCATCTCGTTCTACAGCTACCACATCAGCGGTGCGGAGCGGCAGCCGAACGGCAACACGCTCATCTGCGAGGGAGCGCCGGGGCGGCTGTTCGAGGTGACGCCGGATGGGGAGATCGTGTGGGAGTACGTGAACCCGCACGTCATCCCGGAGGGCGCGCCGATGGGCTCAGGCGGGCCGAACTCCGTCTTCCGGGGGCATCGTTACGCGACGGACCACCCCGCGCTCGCCGGCCGGGAGCTGACGCCGCTCGACTAGCTCAGGCCATGGCGGCCATGAGCTCGGGGACGCGCGGGTTCTCCTTGAACGGCTTATCCGACGCGAGGAGGGCCGACCACGAGCGCACACCGAAGTGCTCGCCGGTCGACGCGGCGAGCGGTTCGACGCCGTCGGCGAGCGCCTTGGCGTCGCGGAGCAGGCGGCGGCGCATCGTGATGATGGGGATGTCGCTGGTGCCGAGGTGCTCGCGCGTGCGGTCAGCAAGCGCGCCCATCCCTTCTACGACAGCGGTGTCCTGCTCGCGGACGCCGACGATGCCGCTGAGCAGGTCTGTGTGGCGCTGGAGGTAGCGGTCCTGCATGAAGTGGTTGGCTATGGTGGCGCGCAGGCGTCCGGTATCGGGGTCGATGGTGGCGATGTGGGGCATAGGGCCGTGCTGGACGTTGTCGCGCTCGCGCTGCGTGATCTCCTCGGTGGGCGACCAGATGATGCACCAGACCTGCGTCTGCACGTCGTTGATGGGCACCCACATGTGGCCGTGCGCGCGGCGGAGTTCCAGGTCGGTGGGGATCATGGTTATGTAGGGCATGAGCCACTGGTTGATGCGCCAGTAGTCCTTGGCGGGATCGCTGGTCGTGCGCTGCGCGGCGAGCATCATGCCGTACTCGGTGGTGTCCACGACCCAGCGGGGCGAGGTGTCGTAGAGGAGGAGGTCGCTGTCCTGGCGGGAGATGGAGGGGTCACGGAAGAGCGAGCCCCGGTGGAGGAAGCCGACGTGGCTGGAGTCGATGTCGCCCTCCAGCGCCTGCACCCAGTTGCACTCCTGGTTGTAACGGACGACGTTCCGCATCTCCGGAGTGACGCCGGCCCACTCGATGTGAGGCAGACCCGGCATGACCTTCTGCGGGCCCATGTACGCCCAGAGGATGTCGGCCATCTCGCGGACGGGGTAGGACTTCGCGCTTATCTTGTTCTTGAAGTTGGAGCGGGCGGGCTCGGAGGGCATCTCCATACACGCGCCGGTGCTGTCGAACTTCCAGCCGTGGTAGATGCAGCGGAGGCCGTCGCCCTCGTTCTTGCCGAAGTAGAGCGGGGTGCCGCGGTGGGGGCAGAAGTTCTCGAACATGACGTATCGCCCCTCGCCGTCGCGGAAGACGATGAGCTTCTCACCGAGCAGTTCGACCTCGACGGGGTCGCCCGCGATGGGTTCCACCTTCGACGCCTCGATGAAGGGCACCCAGAAGCGCCTGAGCAGGTCGCCCATCATCGTGCCGGGGCCGACCTGCCCCAAGGTCGTGTTGTCCTGCAAGCTCAGCATGACCGCTGCCTCCTTCCGCTTCACCCCCATCCTAACCTTCCCCCATCGAGGGGGAAGGGAACAGGGGGCACGATACGAACCCTGCCGGTTACTCGTCAAGGTCAGGGTCTTCCTCCTGTTCTTCCTCGTCTTCCTCGTCTTCTTCGTCGTTCTCGTCTTCTTCCTCCCATTCGTCCTCGTATCCCTTCCCGTTTCCCTTCCCGTTTCCGCCCCACTCGTCTTCGAGGCCTTCCTCCTGCACGCGGGAGAGGAGCATCTGGCGGGCGGGACACCCGCAGCGCTTGTTGATGAGCAGGTGCCTCTCGGCGTGGGCGTGGACGATGGCCTGGACGATGCGCGCCGGGTCCGGGAGGCGGTAGTCGTCGGCGCACCCTTCGAGGTAGGCGGCGTACGGACCGTCGTCGAGGATGGGCACGCGGGCGGCGTAGGCGGCATCCCTGAAGTAGTCCTCATAGGCAGGCAACAACCCTCGCCTCTCCATCGCGTCCTTCCACTGCTCGACGTAGGCTTCCGCGGCGGGCATGAGGTCGATCTGAGCCCTGATGCAGGCGTGGTAGCGTGCAAGGGAGCGGACGGCGGACCTCATTGCTGGTACCTCAACAGAGCGGTAGCGGTCTGGAGGGTCTCCAGATCGTGGCGGATCTCGCGGACATCGCCGACCTTGAGCGCGGTGGAGAGGGTGATGCGGACGGCCATGGCCCTGACCCTGGGGTTTGGGTCCTCCAAGAGTTCAGCGAGGATGTTGATGCTCTTGAGGACGAGTCCCTGGAGTTCGACGCGCGCCAGGGACTCGGCGTCCTTGCGGACACGTTCGAGTTCGCCACGGAAGACGGGGTCGTGCATCCACCTGTGGAGGGTGGTGCGGTTGATGCGAGCGGCCTTCGCCCCGGCAGTGAGCGAGTCGGTGGCGGCGATATAGGGAAGCGCAAGGGTCTGCTTGGGTGAGAGGGCGACTTTTCTGTTTTCTGTTGCTTTCTGCTGCATCGGGCGTACTCCACTCGTGAGATCGGCCTCTCCCCTGCAACAATCGGGCTGCGCTCCGCCTCGGCGATCCGTACAGACCGCAACTCCGAAGCAACGGAGATGCAACGGAAAAGCAACGATCTGCAACAGGGCCTCCGCGGGCGCAGGGGCAAGGGTTGGTGGCCGTCATGAACAGGGTACGCAGGGATGTATCGTTCGCACAACGGGCAGATGTCACAGATATGAACAGGGCTTCCCCTGAACGAACCTGCCCGAGAGATGCTTCGACTTCGCTGCTCTCCGCTCAGCATGACAGGCACTCCCATCCCCGCCCTGGCTGTAAGGGATGAGTCTCAGCAGGAGAGGGCGATGAGGAGGCGGTTGCGGGTCTCCGCGCTCATGGGGTGGATGAGCTCGCGGCGTTCCAGGTGAGTTCGAAGCGCGCCGTCCAGGAAGGTGAGGACGCCCTCGTGCAGGTTGCGGTCGGCGGCGGCGCGCACCTCGGATTGGAAGGGATACGCCTTCTGCTTCATGGGGTCGAGTTTGTCCGCGACGAAGACCACCTGCCCCACCGGCGCCAAGTCCGGGTGGGCGGTGGTGTGCCAGTGCACGCCCTCCAACACCTCCGGGTCGCGTATCGCTCCGTCCTCGCGGAGCCACGCCGCGCCCACCGGGCCGTGGAGGAGGATGGGGGCGGCGCGTTCGACGGCGTTGACCGGGATGCCTAAGCGCTCAGCCTCCTCGATGAGCATCCGTCCGGGGATGTGGCGGGCGACGTCGTGCGCGGCGGCGGTGAGGTCGGCGGTCGCGGGGTCGACGGCATGAGCCGCGGCGAGTTCGCGGGCGATGCCTCGCACGCGCTCGACGTGGGCGCGCAGGCCGTCCGGCAGGGCGTCGAGGCGCGCGGTAAGCGTTGGGGGGAGGTTGGCAGTCATGGCGGTCCTTCTTCACCCCCATCCTAACCTTCCCCCGTCAAGGGGGAAGGGACCAAGTTAGCCCATGGGGCCGAGGCGGCGTCCGGCGAGGATGTGGAGGTGGAAGTGGGGTACCTCCTGGCCGGAGTCCGGCCCCTGGTTGGCAACGAGCCGGTAGCCGGCGCCGGCAACACCGAGTTCGCGTGCTATGCGAGGGGCCACCTCGAGGCAGTGCGCCGCAGCGCCAACGAGAGCGCCGTCAGCTTCCGCGAGGGCCTCGACGTGCTCGTAGGGGATGACGAGGACGTGGGTGGGGGCCTTGGGGTTGATGTCGCGAATGGCGAAGACCGTGCCGTCGTCGAAGAGCTTCTCGGCGGGGATGTCGCCCTGCGCGATCCTGCAGAAGATGCAGTTGGGGTCAGCCATGGTGCCTCCGCGCGACGAGCGCCTGGGATGAGGCGCGCGGCCGCCCGGTTACGCTCGAAAACGGTCAGCGATGGGGTCAGTCGCCGACGGCGAGGCAGGTGACGGTGCGGACGATGCCGCCGATGGTGTGGACGCTGCCGGTGACCGTGTCGCCGACGGAGCTGAGGTCGTCGGCCTGGACGACGCAGATGACGTCGTAGGGGCCGGTGACGACGTCGACGGACGTAACGCCGTCGACCTCGTGGAGGGCGCTGACGACGTCCTTGGTCTTGCCGACGGTAGTCTCGATGAGCACGAATGCTTTGGTGGCGGCCATGTATGTCTCCTTGTGGGTGAACGCCGCAGAGCGGCGGAACGATGATAGCAGTTGGGCGGTGCGCCGCAAGGTGGAAGGGGTGGTTCGACAGGCTCACCATGAGCGGGTTTCGGGTTCCCGCGAGCGGGCTTTCGATCCCGGCGGAGTGCGGGTGTCAGACCTCTGTTGCGACGCCGTTCATGACCGCGCCGAACTCTTCCGCGAGCCGTTCGCCGATGGGGTGAGGAGCGTCGGCAGCGCTGAAGACGCCGGGAAGGTGGTAGAAGATGTTCCGCACCATGTGATTCGTGTTGATGAAGTACACGGGCTTATCCAGCGCGATCGCCATGCCGATCTCAACGAGCGAACCGGCGTAGGGCAGATCAGGGTCCACGTTGACGAAGAGCAGGGCGTCCGCGTCCTTCACACCCTCCATGTCGTCTTTGGCTTCCACAGGCCCACCGAAGGCCTTGGCCATCGTCCAGTCGTGGGTTATCTCATGGCCTGCGGCCTCGATGCAGCTTTGGGCCAGGCGCACCCGCTCCTTGTCCTCGAACTTTCCGGCAACGTAGAACTTCATCCGGCCTCCGTGGGGCGTAACGCGAGCGCGAGTATCGCGCCCGTTCATTCTATTCGGTGGGGTGGGTATCCGGGGAAGGGGCGTGTGTCACTGATTCCGGGACTCACCCCCTTCCTAACCTTCCCCCGTCGAGGGGGAAGGGATCAGACGCCTCCCCATTCCTCCTCCCCACGCAGTACCCTCACCCCCGAGCCCCACCCCTCGTAGGGAGAGGGGATCAGGCATCCGGCCCACATCGCCGCGGGACCCAGGCGAGGTTCCCTAAGTTCACAAACGAAGTGCAACACCAGATTAAGGTGTTGCCATGGGGAAACGCTATACGCAGCTCGGGATTGAGGAACGCTGTGCGATTGCCCGCCTACGTACCGAGGGGCGCTCGATCCGGCAAATCGCAGCAACTCTGGATCGCCCGCCACCGACGATTGCTCGGGAGTTGAAGCG
>MPMJ01000017.1 GCA_002238425.1 SAR202 cluster bacterium bin16
ACCTCCGTGACCTTCGAGAACCTGGAGGCGGGCCGGACCTATCGGGTGTGGGTGCGGGCGCAGAACGATGCGGGCAAGGGCGAGCGTACCCACGTCACCATCACCCTGCCGGAGGCGGAACCTGCGCCGGACCAGGGTGAGCAGGGGGGCGGGCAGCAGCAGGACGGCCAGTCGGGGCAGTAGCCCCGGCGTGGCGCGCGCCCTGCGTGGGGAACGCCACCAAACCGGAGGTATCGAACGGGCAGGCTCCAGAACTCCCGGGAGCCTGCCCGTACTGGTTTCACGGGACTATCGCCGATGCCGCGACAGCGCATACACCACAGAAGAGATGTTCACCAACTTCCCGAGGACTTCCCGGAGAGGCTGAAGCGGTTCCGGGAGGAGTCGGGCCTGCCGTGGGCGGAGATACACCGGCGTCTCGATGTCGATCCCGAGACCGAGAGGCGCTGGAGGGAAAAGGGCGTGCTGCCCAACACGCGGCACTATGCGGCGCTGCTGCAAATGGCGGACGACCTGGGTCTCGGCCACCTGTTCAGAGGCTGACTGGACAGCGCGCCGGAGGAACGTCCGAGCCATGGCAA
The DNA here is from genome assembly GCA_002238425.1 of SAR202 cluster bacterium bin16. Lineage (GTDB taxonomy): Bacteria > Chloroflexota > Dehalococcoidia > Lucifugimonadales > Australimonadaceae > Bin16. The sequence goes on from MPMJ01000017.1 coordinate 582, forward strand.
GGCGCACCCCACCGTAGACAGGAGGACGACGCATGCAGGCTTGGCCAGTTTAGACCGCAAGCGTCCCCCGACGGGCACCTCCTGTATGCGGGTGCGCGCTTGAACCAATCGCCCCCGCTGGCCTGGGGCGTCTCGGCAGTACGGTATGATGGACTGGGCTCAACCCGCACCGCCTTCAGTCGAACTCAGAGGGACGTCCAGTGGCAGCACGGTCGCATCGGCATCACGAGATTCCTAAATGGCAGTCGAGGCACTTCTGCCCAGAAGACAGCGAGAATCTCTGGGTGGGATTCAAGGACACCCGCGACGTCAAACTGGTCAGCATAAACCGCGCGTTCTTTCGAAACGATGCGAACACGAGAATCGACTATCAGGGCCAGGAGCGGGTGAAGTCTGACCGAGACGAGAGGATCCTCGCGGACTTCGATGATAGGGCGTCCAGAGCCGCGCGTGACCTGATCGACCTCGCAAGACGGTGGAGAGGTGGACGTGTGGACGACTTTCTACTGGCGCCGGAGACGGCGGAGACCTGTAAGCAGATCATCGTGGCGCAAGCTCGTAGAACACGGGAATCGCAAGACAGAGTCGGCATCGGCGATGATGGACCTGAATTCTACCTGGAGCTCTACCGCAAGCGCGCTGCAGAGTTCGGGCAACAACTGCCTGCCGACCAAGGTTTCCTCGAAGATTCTCGCGTAGCCACGTTGTTTGATGACCTCTCGCAGAACCAGCGGGCAACATTTGCGTCCGGCCATCACTCGATCCTGACGGATAAGGAGAAGAGCTTGTTAGCTCCGTTGGGATTGCATGTGGCGACGATCGACCCGGCCAACGGAGAGTTCGTCATCGGGAGCCATGGCATCACCATCGTCCAGACAGCAGGAGGGCAGAACACCTGGCTGCCGCTCGCTCCCGATGTCGCAATCTCCTTCTCAGGCAGACCCGGAGAGATAGGCATAGGCATCTGCAAGGACGATTTCGTCGAGTCGCACAATCGCGCAGCACTCTCCATCAGCGCACGAGTCGCGGGTCGGTCCGAAAAGACGATCCGCGACTTGCTCGCGACGCTGGGTCGACCCGTCATTTCGCTCGCAACTCAGGCGTAAGTGTGCTCTGGCAGGGATGTCTGACACGAGCCCGTTGACTTCCGCAGGAGTAGGTCAGACCATCGGTTCATGCTACAGGCGCCTTCTCTTCGTGGCGCACCGGCAAGAGCACCTAAGGAGCACCCTATGACCGAACGACAGAGCCCCACCACCGCAGCCGTCTACGCGCGCGTCTCCAGCGACCGCCAGGACGTCGACCTATCCGTCGCGGCCCAACTCCGCGCCCTCCGCGACTACGCGCAGAAGAACAACTACGCCATCGTCCGCCAGTACGTCGACGAGGCCGAGAGCGGGCGTGTCGCAGACAGGCCGCAGTTCCGCCGCATGATCGACGAGGGGAGCAGCACCCAGGCGCCGTTCAACGTCATCCTCGTCTGGAAGTTCTCTCGCTTCACGCGCAAGCGCGAGCACGCGGTGGCCTTCAAGTCCATGCTGCGGAAGAAGGGCATCCGCGTCGTCTCCATCACCGAGCACGCCGATGACACCCCCACCGGCAAGCTGATGGAGGCCATCATCGAGTCCGTGGACGAGTTCTACTCGGAGAACCTAGCGCAGGAGGTTGTCCGGGGGATGCGGGAGTCCGCCTCGCGCGGCTTCTGGGTCGCCCCGCAAGCCCCCTACGGCTACCGGAAGGTGCACGTGCAGGACGGGGCCAAGAAGCGGCCCGTCCTCGAGCTCGACCCGCCCACCGATGCCGTCGTCAGGCGCATATTCAGCTTGGCGCTCAGCGGCACGAGCATCCTCGACATCACCAAGACACTCAACGGCGAGGGCATCCGCAGCCCCGACGGCAAACGCTGGATGAAGACCTCCGTCCACCGCTTGCTCGGCAACGAGGCCTACTCGGGAACCCTCGTCTGGGGGACCACTGCCAAGGACAACACGCCTCCGGTCCGCGTCGACAACGCCTTCCCCGCCATCGTCTCCCAGCGGGAGTTCAAGCGGGTGCAGAAGATGCTGCGCTCCAAGGCCCCGAAGGTCACGCATCCACGGCGCACTGCAAGCCCCTACCTCCTCAGCGGGCTCCTCACCTGCCATGTCTGCGGCAAGCTCCTCTCCGCCGCAGAGGCCAAGGGCGGACGTTACACCTACTACGTCTGCCACTCCCTCCTCAAGCGAGGGAGCGGCGACTGCACAACCCCGCGCCTCAACGCCAAGCGTTTCGAGCGCCTCATCATCGACCAGATCAGGGAGCACATCCTCACCGAGTCCAACGTCCGCGACCTCGTGAAGATGGTCAACGAGGAGATGGACTCCGTCATCAGGGAGCAGCAGGAGCGCGTCGAGGCCGCCGATGCCGAGCTCGCCGATATCCGCAGGCGCATGGACCGGCTGTGGGATCTGGTCGAGAAGACGGACCTCACCATGGAGGAGATTCTCCCGCGCATCCGGCATCACTTGGAGAACCAGGAGCGGCTGGAGCAGGCGGCCGATGAGGCCCGCTCCATCCTAGCCCTGCGCAGGGCCAGCGTGCAGGACGTGGAGCGGATCGCGGCCTACGCGAGGGAGATGAGCGATTTCCTGATGGAAAGCGAGGTCACCGAGACGAAGGCATTCATCAGGTCGTTCGTGAAGGAGATTGCGGTCCGGCCCGGGAAGGCGGTGATTCACTACACCATCCCCACGCCGCTGGACAACGACATCGACGGCGCGGACGTCGCCGAGGTCGCCCTCAGCCGCCGAGTTATGAAATCAGTAACGCGTGGTGGGCCGGGCAGGACTTGAACCCGCGACCAGACGATTATGAGTCGTCCGCTCTGACCAACTGAGCTACCGGCCCCCGAGCACTAAGTATATGCGCCTGCGGAATGGGGAGCGAGGTTGCGCACTAAAGCCAACCGAATAACGCAGCAGACGGCAGATGCGCCCCACCCTTCCACCTCCGCCCCGTGTGCGGTGCTGCGCACGTGTGACCTACCGGTCACTTGGATTCCCGCCGGTGCGGGAATGACGGGATAGGGCTGCGAGATTCCCGTTTTCGCGGGAATGACGGAGGCTATTCTCACAAGAACGACGGACCGGCGTACTCTTGCCAGCGTCCAAGAGGATTCCGCGCGCTAACGCGGGGACTGCGCCCCACCCGGAATGACAGGCCAGGAGGTTGGCTAGTCGGCTTCGGGAGGCATCCCGCGAATGACGGAGGCTACGCGGTCGGAGGTGACGCCGGAGCTGTCCAGCAGCTGTCCGGCCACGTCCTCGGGGTTCTCCACGAGGGCGAGCAGCAGGTGCCCGGTGCCAACGGTGCGAAGGCCGCCGTTGCGGGATATGCGCACCGCCCGCTCGATGACGCGCTGGCAGCGCTGGGTCATGCTCGCGGTCCCGCCGAAGAGCGGGCCGCGCCTGCTGATGATGCTCTCGATCTCACGCCTGATGGACGCGGGGTCGGCGCCGAGTTCCGCAACTATGCGGGCCGCCTGCGAGCGGGAATCGCTCAGCACGCCGAGGAGCAGGTGCTCCGTGCCCATGTTCGACTGCTCGAATCGCTTCGCTTCCTCCTGCATGAAGGAGAGCGCGCGCCACGCGAGGCCCGTGAACCGCCCGGGAGCAGCGTCCCGTGCCGCGCCGCCGCCGGTCGAGCGTTGCGTCAATGCCGCGGCAGCGCCCTCGTCAGGCGGAGCCTTCAGCAGGACCCGCAGGCCCAGCGTCCCGAACAGTAGAGCGCCCAGGGAGGTCGCGATGACCATCCGTCCGGGGATGCCGACCAGGAACGCCGGCAGGCCGAGGAAGGTGCCGGAGTTGAAGCGCTCCAGCGGGATGAAGAGCATGAGCACCAGCGGCGCCACGACGAATACGTAGATGAGCCACGAGTACCGCGCACCGAACTGCGCGCTGCCTCGAACACCCACGATCATCGCGCCGCCTACAACGACCCCTATGACCCCGACAAGCAATGTCCGCAGATACGCGGCCAGATTGCTGAGCGCGCTTGGGAGCGGCCCGTGCCCCAGGGTACGGTCCGTGCCTTCCGCGAACCACATCGCCAGGAGCAGCAATGCCCAAAGAACTATCGAGGCCAGGATTACGGAGGTTGCCTGTCGAGCAGGAGACTTCTCGGTCATGTTCACACTGAAGCGGTCTATGCCGCGAGGTTTTCTCAGATGCCCTACTTTACGCGCCTGAGCGAGCCGCGAGAAGGATTCAGCCTTCCCTGTTTGGGGCTATTGGGAGCCCGCTTCCTCCGACCCAGCGCACTTCTTCCCCCCCCCCCCCCCCCGCCGCTGTGGGGGGCACCCCCCCACCCCCCCCGCCCCAGCCCGCTCCCGCAGGAGAGAGGCCCGGCCCCCCCCGCCCCTGCCCCACCGCGAGCGGCTCTCTGCGCCTCACCCGTCATTCCCGCGAAGGCGGGAATGACGGGTGAGGAGGTGACGGTACATCCATCTGGCAGAGGGACGGCGGCGGCGATAAGATGGGGCATCGTGAGAAACCGGCGGCGACGCCCGCCAGATCCAAGGAGCCGAACGTCGAGATGACCGAAACGAAAGCGTCCCGGATCGAGAAAGACACCATGGGGGAGATGGAGGTGCCGGCGGACGCTTACTGGGGCGCGTCCACGCAGCGCGCCGTTCTCAACTTCCCCATCAGCAACCTGCGCTACCCGCCCGCCTTCGTCCACATGCTTGGCCGTATCAAGCGCGCCGCGGCGCGGACCAACACCGGGCTGGGGCTGCTCGACCAGGCTGTCGCCGACAGCATCGAGGCGGCTGCGAACGAGGTGGTCGACGGCCAGTGGGACGAGCATTTCGTCGTGGACCTCTTCCAGACGGGCTCCGGCACGTCGACCAACACGAACGCGAATGAGGTCATCGCGCGCCGCGCCCGCGAGTTGACTCCCGGCGTGAACGTCCATCCCAACGACCACGTCAACATGGCGCAGTCGTCCAACGATGTCATCCCCACGGCGAGCCATCTCACCGCCGCCGAGGCGCTCAACGGCGAGCTGGTCCCCGCGCTCGAACAGGCACGGGCGGCGCTCGCGGCGAAGTCAGAGGAGTTCTGGGGCATCATCAAGACCGGCAGGACGCATCTGCAGGACGCCACGCCCATCCGGCTCGGGCAGGAGTTCGCCGGATACGCCAGCCAGTTGGAGTTGAGCATCGCGCGCCTGCGCCCGCACGTCGACGCGCTGTGCGAGGTTGCGCTGGGCGGCACCGCCGTCGGCACCGGCATCAACGCGCACGAGGAGTTCGCCGCTCGCACGTGCGTGTCGCTCGGCGAGGAGTTGGGGTTGCCGGTCCGCGAGACCGCGCACCACTTCCAGGCGCAGGGAACGCAGGACACGATGCTCGCGGCCAGCGGCGCGGTGCGGAGCGCCGCGGTATCGCTGCAGAAGATAGCCAACGACCTCCGCTGGCTGTCGTCGGGGCCTCGCGCGGGGCTGGCCGAGCTGGAGTTGCCCACGGTGCAGCCCGGCTCGTCGATCATGCCGGGCAAGGTGAACCCGGTCATACCGGAGTCCGTCGTGCAGGTGGTCTGCCAGGTCATCGGCAACGACGCTGCGGTCGCGGCTGCGGCGCAGGGCGGCTACCTCGAACTGAACACGTACTGGCCGGTGGCGGCGTACAACCTGCACCAGTCCATCACGCTCCTCGCCTCCGCGACGGCGAACTTCGAGGAGCAGTGCCTGCGCGGCATCAAGGCCACGAGCAAGGGGCCGGACATGGTGGAACAGGGGCTGATGATGGCCACCGGCCTGACGCCGGCCATCGGCTACGATAAGGCGACCGCCATCGCCAAGACCGCCGCAGCGCAGGGAGTCACGATCCGCGAGCTGGCGAAGACGGAGGCCGGTCTCACCGACGAGCAACTCGAAGAGCTGCTGGACCCCGCGCGCATGACGGCCCCCGGCATCGTGGAGGGGGCGTCGGGCGGAGGCGGGTAGCCGGGAGAATCAACATCGATGCACAGGATGGACAGGATGGGGGGCGAGGTCGCGGAGCGCCGTGCGGTGACACTCCTCACGGTGTGGCTTGCCTTACACGCGCTACTAGTGCGCATACGCCCGCAGTACCCTCACCCCAGCCCTCTCCCCTTGTAGGGAGAGGGGGCCAAGCAGGGGATACGAGGTTCCTGCCTGCGCAGGAACGACTTAGAGAGGCAGAAACGACGGGGATGAACAGGAGGTCGACGTGGACTTCGGCATCCAGATAAGAGAGATGAAGCCGCAGAAGATAGCGGCGGTACGGGCGAAGACGACCATCAACAAGGTGACGCCCAAGGTCGTACAGCTGCTCCAGGAGACGGCGGACTACCTGGAGTCGGTCGGCGTGCAGCCCACCGGCCCCGGTTTTGGCGTCTACTACGAAGTCGGCGCGTTCCTCGTGGACGTCGAGGTGGGCTACCCGGTGGACGTGGAGGTGGAAGGCAACGGCCGCGTGCAGCCAAACTCGCTTCCGGGCGGGAAGTGCGCCGTCGCCTTCTACAAAGGCCCGCACGAGCAGATCGCTGATGCGCACCGCGCCGTCCACACGTGGATGCACACGAACGACGTGCAAGCCTCCGGAGAGCCTGCCCGCGAGGTCTACCTGACCGACCTTCGGGGCATCGAAGAGGGCGAGGAGTGCGAGGCGGAGTCCATCTGGCCCATCATCCACGAGACGCGCGCCGAGCGGCGGCGCCAGCAACGGGCGAAAGCGTAGCGAGGGAGACTTTGGATAACCCATCCGCCCTGCCCCACCGGTTCACCCCCATCCTAACCTTCCCCCATCGAGGGGGAAGGGACCAATCACCCTCACCCTAACCCTCTCCCCGTGAGGGAGAGGGGACCAAACCAAGAAGGAACCTCGATGCAGCAACCCATCACCGACCACGTAGACAGCCACCTGGAAGAGACCATCGAGGGGTTGAAGCGGCTCACGCGGCAGCCGAGTATCAGCGCGCAGCGGCTCGGCGTCCTGGAGTGCGGCGAGATGGTGGTGGGGATGCTGCGCGACGCCGGTTTCGACGCAGACCTCGTTCCCACCGCCGACCCCGGCTATCCGGGCATCATCGCTGAACTCAAGGGCGCTTCCGACAGGTCGCTGCTCTTCTACAATCACTACGACGTGCAGCCTCCCGACCCGCTCGACGAGTGGGAGACGCCCCCGTTCGAGCCGACCGAGCGGGACGGCTACCTGTACGGACGCGGCATCTCCGACGACAAGGGGCCCATCGCGGCACGGCTGGCGGCCATCAAGGCGGTGCGCGACACGATGGGCGAGCTGCCCATCACGATCCGCTGGTGCCTCGAAGGCGCGGAAGAGATCGGCAGCCCCGGCTTCCACGAGTTCGTGGAGCAGAACGCGGAGCGCATCAAGTCGGACGTCTGCATCTGGGAAGGCGGCGGCGTGAACTGGGACGGGCGTCCCATGGTCATGCTGGGCGTCAAGGGCCTGCTCTACGTGGAGCTGGAGTGCCGCTCGGCCAAGACGGACTCCCACTCCTCCTACGCGCCCGTGGTGCCGAACCCCGCCTGGCGGCTCATCTGGGCGCTGAACACGCTGAAGGACGAGAGCGAGCGCATCGCCATCCCCGGCTTCTACGACCGCATACGACCGGCGCTCGAGAACGAGACGAAGGCCATCGCCGCCCTGCCCGACACGTCCCGCGAGTTCCTGCACGACCTCGGCGTCGAGATGGCGGTCGGCGAAGCGTCCGGCTACGAGTTCCGCCGCCGTCTCATCATGGAGCCGACGGCCAACATCGCAGGGTTCGGCGCGGGCTACACCGGCCAGGGCGCCAAGACCATCCTGCCAGCCGTCGCGCGGGCGAAGCTTGACTTCCGCCTCGTCCCGAACCAGGACCCGCAGGAGATACTGCAGAACCTCCGCGAGCACCTGGACCGGAACGGGTTCAGCGACGTCACGATATCGAGCCTCACGTCGGAGCACCCGGCGCGCACGTCGATAGAGGACCCGTTCGTGCGGCAGGTTGCGGACTCGGCGCGGCGCGTCTACGAGAGCGAGCCGTACATCGTGCCCAGCATGACCGGCACGGGGCCGCAGCATCCCGTGCAGCACATCCTCGGCGTTCCCGTGGCCTCATGCGGCATCGACTACCCCGGCAACCGCATCCACGCGCCGAACGAGAACATCCGGCTGGACTACTTCCGCCTGGGCGTGCTCCACACCGCGGAGCTCATCACGGAACTCGGCGCGTAGCGCACAGGCTCATGGAGGCGAACGCAGAGCAGCAGATAGCCGAGCTGGCCAGACGCTTCCTGCCGGACGTGGAGCGCAGCCTCCGTGAGGCGGTGGAGGCAGGCGGCGAGCTCGCCCCGATGCTGCGCTACCACATGGGCTGGGAGAACCTCGAGGGCACGCCCACGCGCGGGGGTGGCAAGGCGCTGCGCCCCATCCTCTGCCTCGCGGCGTGCGAGATGTCGGGAGGCGACTGGCGCGACGCGCTTCCCGCCGCGGCTGCGCTGGAACTCATCCACAATTTCTCGCTCGTCCACGACGACATCCAGGACGGCGACGAGACCCGCCGGGGAACGCCAACCCTGTGGCACCTCTGGGGAGTGCCGACGGCGCTCACCGCCGGCAACGCCATGCGCGTCATCGCAGACCACACTGCGGGAGCGCTCACCGCGGGGGGCACGACGCCGGATGTCGCACAGGGCACCGTTGCCGAACTTACGCGCAGGTACCTGGAGATGATCGAGGGACAGTACCTCGACCTCTCCTTCGAGGCCGCCGAGCGCGTCTCCGTCGATGACTACCTGGACATGATCGGGCGCAAGACGGGCGCGCTGCTGGAGAGCGCGATGCACATGGGCGCACTCGTCGCAACCGGCGACCATGCCACGGCGCAGGGGTTCGGCGAATGCGGGATGCGGCTCGGCCTCGCCTTCCAGGTGCGTGACGACTGGCTCGGCGTCTGGGGTGACCCGGCGTTCACCGGCAAGGCGGTGGGGGCTGACATCCGCAGGAAGAAGAAATCGCTCCCGGCGGTCTACCTGTTCGACAACGTCTCGGACGAGGAGCGTCCGTGGCTCGAAGAGACGTACCGGGCCGAGGAGATCGAGGGCGAGCGGCTGGACGGCGTGATGGCGATGCTCGAACGCCTGGGCGGCGATGTGTACGTGCAACGCATCGCGGAGGAGCAGGCCCGGCAGGCAGTCGCCGCTGTGGACGCGCTCGCCATCCCGGAGGAGTCGAAGCAGCTGCTCCGTGCGGTTGCGGAGTTCTTCGCCACACGGGATATGTAAAGCGCGCCGGTGGCTGATGTAGGCTGCCGCAACTTCCGCGCGGGCAAAGACACACCAAGGAGAGAGCATGAGCATCGACCTGGTGACCTGCAGCGCCACTCGTACCTCGGTCTCAATATGTTGCAGGGGAGAGTCAAAAGCATTGACTCTCGCGGAGGCACAGTGCTACGTTGCATGACAGCGTGAATGGACCCCCGATCGTCCGGGGGCTGAATCGAAGGACAGAATGACGAGCACAACCGTAACCCGCATACGCATCGAGACCGGCTCCGCCCCCGAGTTCTATGACATCACCGAGAACGTCCGCTGGGCGCTTGCCGACTCCCGCGTGCGCGACGGGTTGCTGTGCGTCTTCTCCGTCCACACCACCGCCGCCGTCATCGTCAACGAACACGAGCCTCTCCTCATCGAGGACATGAAGCGGTTCCTGCGCAACATCGCGCCTGAGGACGCCTACTACGCCCACAACGACTTCGCCATCCGGACGGTCAACATGACGCCGGACGAGACGGCCAACGGCCACTCGCACTGCGCGCACCTGCTCCTGCCGTCCAGCGAGACGATTCCCATCATCGACGGCGAACTCGCGCTTGGCACCTGGCAGAGCGTGTTCATGGTCGAACTCGACCCCCGTCCCCGGACGCGAGAGGTACTCATCAGCGTCTACGGAAGCTGAGAGGCCCCGCATGGCCCTGTCCCATGCCTCAGCCAGGCCCCCTTCCCTCGCCGAGTCCTATGCCTACTGCGCCGACCTCGCGCGCTCGCACTACGAGAACTTCACCGTCATCTCGCGGTTCACCCCACGGCGGCACCGGCCTGCGCTCGAGGCCGTCTATGCCTTCTGCCGCCACACCGACGACCTCGGCGACGAGGCGGAGGGCGACCGGCTCACGCTGCTCGACGAGTGGGAGGCGGAGCTTACGCGAGCCCTCACCCTAACCCTCTCCCAGAGGGAGAGGGGACTGGAAGGGCCAACCCTCATCCAAGGGGAGAGGGCACAGGAAGGGCCGACGCACCCCATCATGGTGGCGCTGCAGGACACCATCCGACGAGCGCAGATACCGGAGGAGCCGTTCCGCAAGCTGATCGAGGCGAACCGGATGGACCAGGGGTCGGGGCGCTTCGAGACATACGCCGATGTCCTCCACTACTGCGACCACTCCGCGAACCCGGTCGGACGCATGGTGCTGCACGTCCTGGGCGAAGCGAGCGAGGAGAACGTGCGGCTCTCCGACGCGACGTGCACCGCGCTCCAACTCGCCAACTTCTGGCAGGACGTGGCGCGCGATTACGCGATGGGCCGCATCTACATCCCGCTGGAGGACGTGCGGGCGTTCGGCTGCACGGAGGAGCAGATCGCGAACGGCGTCGCGGACAAGGCGTTTCGCGACCTGATGCGCTTCGAAGTCGACCGCGCGCAGGCGCTGTTCGACGAAGGGCTGCCGCTGGCGACACGCCTCAGCGGACGAGCCCGGTTGGCTATCGCGCTTTTCAGTAAAGGCGGCATGCGCGTGCTGGACGCCATCCGCAGGCAGGACTACGACGTGCTGAGCGAGCGTCCGGTCGTCACGCGCTCCCGGAAACTGTGGCTCATCGTGTCCACAGCCGCCCGCCTGACCGTGCTGCGCCGGCCATGACGACCTCGACGGACAAGGTTGCGCTCGACGCCGCCTACGAGGAGTGCCAGGCGGTTACGAAACGTGAAGCCCGCAACTTCTACTACGCGTTCCTCACCCTGCCCCACCCGCGCAGGCGCGCAATCTACGCCGCCTACGCCTTCAGCCGCCTCGCCGACGACATCGCCGACGGCGACGGCGCCCCGCAGCAGAAGCGGAGCGAACTCACCGCGCTGCGGGAACGCCTGCGCAACGCCTTCGCCGGGCACCCTGAGGGCGCGATCCTCACCGCGCTGGCTGACGCCGCCGCCACGTACGACATCCCCGAATCACTCTTCCAGGACATCATCACGGGGGTGGAGATGGACCTGGAGCCCCGGCGGTTCGCCGATTTCGGCGAACTACGGCACTACTGCTACCACGTCGCCTCGGTCGTGGGGCTCGTCTCCATCCGTATCTTCGGCTACCGGGACGTGCCGCTCGCGCAGGAGACGGCGGTGGACTTCGGCCTGGCGATGCAACTGACGAACATCCTCCGCGACCTGCGGGAAGACATCGAGCGCGACCGCGTCTACCTGCCGCTCAACGAGATGGCTCGCTTCGGGTACACGGAGGACGACCTGCGCGAGGGGGTCGTCCACGAGCGGTTCCGGGCGATGATGCGCTTCCAGGCCAACCGCGCCCAACGCTACTTCGACTCGGCCTCGCGGCTGATGCCGCTCCTGGAGCCGGAGTCGCGCGGCTGTGCGGAAGGGCTGCACCACCTCTACAATCGCCTCCTGAACAGGATGGGCTCACGCGGCTGGGACGTCTTCTCGAAGCGCGTGAGCCTCTCGTCCTGGGAGAAGCTCAACCTGACATGCAGACTCTGGACAACGGCCCGGCTCCGCAGCGTCCTGAAGCGCTGACCTCCGTCGCGGTGCTCGGGGGCGGGCTGGCGGGCATGGCCGCGGCGTGGCGGCTCGTCGACGCGGGCTACCGTGTGACGCTCGTGGAACGCAGGCCGTACCTCGGCGGCAGGGCGTACTCGTTCGTCGACCGCGAGACCGGGCAGGAGATCGACAACGGCCAGCACGTCTTCCTCGGCTGCTGCGACGCCTACCGGCGCTTCCTCGACGAGATCGGTTCGCTCGAACTGACGAGCCGCCAGAAGCGGCTGCGCGTCGAGGTGCGCGCGCCGAACGGCAGGCGCGGCATCCTCTCCGGCCTCCCCCTGCCCGCGCCGTTCCACCTGCTGCCGTCGCTGCTGCGCTACCCCCACGTCAGCGTCGCCGAGCGGCTCCGCGCGATACCCGCGCTGCTGCTCATATGGCTCGAGCGCAACCGGGAGCGTCCCGCGCTCCGGCGGCAGTCGTTCCACCGCTGGCTGCGGTCGCACTGGCAGTCGGAGCGGGCCATCGACGCGTTCTGGGACCTGCTCATCATCCCCGCGCTGAACGACTCCGCGGAGGACGTCTCGGCGAGCGCCGGGTTCATGCTCTTCCAGGAGGCGCTGCTGCGGGACCGCAACGGCGGCAACATCGGCTTCGCCCGGGCGGGGCTCTCCGCCATCATGGGCGACGCCGTGCGCGAGCGGCTCACGAACGCGGGGGCTGACGTGATGCTCGACAGGACGGCTGACGCGATCGTCGTGGAGGACGGGTGCGTCACCGGCGTCCGGTTCACGGACGGCGAGACGTTGCCCGTGGACGCCTGCGTGAGCGCGCTGACACCGGCCGTCCTGCTCCGCCTGCTGCCTGAGGAGTTGCGCGAACACGCCGCGTTCGCACCCGCCGCGACGCATACGTGGTCGCCCATCGTCAACCTGCACGTCTGGTACGACCGGCAGATCGCCGACTTCGAATTCCTCGCGTTCGTGGACAGCCCTGTCCAGTGGGTGTTCAACCGAACGGAGATAGCAGGGCTGGAGGGCCCGGGGCAGTACATCACCGTCTCGCTGTCAGGAGCGTGGGAGTTCTGGCCGATGACCAAGGAGGCGCTCCGCGAGACGTTCATCCCGGAGCTGGCGCGGCTGTTCCCGGATGCGAAGGACGCCGAGATCACGCGGTTCGTCATCGTGAAGGAGCAGCGAGCGACGTTCCGCTCGCTGCCGGACGGGCCGGACAACCGCCTGCCGTCCGCCACTCCCCTGCCCAACCTCTTCCTTGCGGGCGACTGGACGGACACCGGCTGGCCTGCAACGATGGAGAGCGCCGTGCGCAGCGGCAACATCGCCGCGGAGGCTGTGAGGAAATGCTGACGCACGCGATAGCAGCATGTCATGCTGAGCGAAGCCTCTTTGCCCCACACCGGAGGGCCCTCACCCTAACCCTCTCCCTCAGGAGAGGGGACCTGGCACCCGCCCCGCCCCGATTCACCCCCATCCTAACCTTCCCCCATCGAGGGGGAAGGGACAAGGGGCTCAGCCCCACCCCGAGAGGTTCCTCGGCTCCGCTCGGAATGACAAGACTCACACCCGGCATTCATCCTCACTTCGTGGGCGCCCTTGTACCAGCCGAGGTTCCTGCCTCCGCAGGAATGCCTCGTGTCCTCGTCAGGCCGTGTAAGAGAATGACAATGAGGAGGCGACAAGCCACGCTCGCCCGTACTTGCCAGCCGAGGAGCGCAATAGACGGCAGGACGCGCCCTGCCCTTCCACTCCGCCCCGTGTGCGCTACCCGCGCACCCTGGATTCCCGCCGGTGCGGGAATGACGAGGTATGCCGCGCAACGCCATTCTCACAAGAGCTACGAGGTACACGCTCAATGAACACGCTGGTGCTTGCGCCGTTCTCCGGTGAGGGGCTCGCCCGTCTCGCCGCGCTCGGGCGCATGGCGTATGAGCCGTGGACGGAGACGCGCACGCTCTGGGACCCAGAGGAGCTGGGCGCGCGGCTGACGGTCGAGGGCTTCGATGCGCTCGCGGTGGAGGCCGACTTCCTCTTCGAGGAGCTGTTCGACGCTGCGCCCGGACTGCGCATCGCGGCCATCTGCCGCGGCGACATGCACCACGCCGACCTCGACGCCGCGACGGAGCGGGGCATCGCCATCGTGCGCACGCCGGCGCGGAACGCGCAGGCGGTCGCGGAGTTCGCGGTCGCGCAGATGCTCGCGCTCGCGCGTCACACGAGCACGAGCGAGCGGTACGTGCGCGAAGGACAGTGGGAGGACCCCACCGAGCCCTATGTTCGATTCCGGGGACGCGAGCTGGCCGGGGCAACGCTGGGGATCGTCGGCTTCGGCGCGATAGGGCGTGCCGTGGCGCGGATCGCCGCCGGGTTCGGGATGCACATCCTCGCGTACGACCCGTACGTGTCTGCGTCCGCCAGAGCGGACGCGGCGGAGGGCGTGGAGATGACCGGCCTCGAAGCGCTGCTCGCTGCGTCGGACTTCGTGTCGATGCACGTGCCGGACACGCCCGAGACGCTCGGTATGCTGAATGAGGCCCGCATCGCGGCGATGAAGCCCGGCGCGTACCTCGTGAACGTCACGAACTCGTCGGTGGCGGACCGGGCAGCGCTGGCGGCGGCGCTCGTCGAGGGCAGGCTCGCCGGGGCCGCGCTCGACGTGCACGAGGCGCACCCCATCCCGCCGGACTCGCCGTTCCTCGGCCTGTCGAACGTGCTGCTGACGCCGCACATCGGCGGCGCGACGCAGGAGACGATAGAGCGGCACTCGGCGATGGTGGCCGAGGACTTCGAGCGCTTCGCACGCGGCGAGCAGCCGTTGCGGTTGGTCAACCCGGAGGTCTGGGAGCGGTTGCGCGCCCCCGATTCACTCCCATCCTAACCTTCTCCCATCAAGGGGGAAGGGATAGACCTAGCCCTCAAGCTGGTAGAGGCGGGCGCAGTTGTCCCAGAGTACCTTGCGGCGGGACTCGTCGGGCAGGTCGAGATCGAAGAACTCGTCCATGGCGTGGGGGAAGGCGCTGTCCGGGTGAGGGTAGTCGGTGGAGATGACCATGATGTCGTTGCCGAAGCGCTCCATCACGTCCGCCGCCAGCTCCTCGTCCGCCTCCATGGAAAGGACGCACTGGCGGAGGAAGTACTCGCTCGGCTGCAGCGACAGGTCGGCCTCCACGTACTTGGCGTACTGGTCGTCCAGCCGGTAGAGGAGCCAGGGCAGCCAGCCGCAGTTGGCCTCGAGGAATGCCACGCGCAGCGCGGGGTGGCGCTCCAGCACGCCGGTCATCGTCAGCCCGGCCATCGCGGCCATGATCTGCGTGGGGAAGCTGAGGGCGTGCGTCATCGTGCGCGGCGACGGGTGCCGCAGGAACTTGCGGCTGATGTCCTCCCGGCCCGGCGCCGTGGACGTGCCGTGCAGGCAGACCGCGGCTCCCAGGCGCTCCACCTCCGTCCAGAGCGGCTCCACTTCCTCGTCGTAGAGCAGCCTGCCGTTGACCGGCTCCGTGTGGACGGTGACGCCGACGAAGCCCAGTTCGGTCACCGCGCGGCGCGCCTCTTCGATGGCGAGGTCGAGCGCCTGCAGCGGGAGGAGCGCGATGCCCTTCAGCCGGTCGGGGTCGGTCGCGCAGTAGTCGCGCATCCAGTTGTTGTACGCCCGGCAGAGGGCTGCGGCGTAGTCTGGTTCGAGGTCGTCCAGCCCGACGATCCACGTGCCGCCGTTCGTGCGGAAGAGCGCGGCAACGTCCACGCCCTCGATGTCCATCGCCTCGAGGGTGGTCGCGGCGTCGAACCCGTGCTCGAACGCCTTCACCTGAAACGGCGTCCGTTCCTTCTTCGTCTTCAGGAGCTCGTTCGCCTTGGCGAACTCCGGCCACTCGTTCCAGAGGGGGAAGGGTTTGCCGTCTATCACCCACGTGTCGACGCCGGTGACGTCGCTTCGCTGCATGACGGGCATGCGCGAGCGGAACGGCGCTTCGAGGTAGTCCTCGAAGAGGCTCGCCGGTTCGATGACGTGGATGTCGCTGTCGAGGACCTTGAACCCGTTCTTCATGGAGTCTTTCTACCGGAACCGGTGCGTGGCGGTCAATGCGGCGCCGCCCGGCGGGTGGTAGCCTTCCGCGCACTATGCCGCCCGTAACGCTCGTGCTCGACCTCGGCAGCAGCCGCCTGCGGTGCACGCTCGTTCCGCCCGACGGCAGCAGTCCGCCGATGGAGTTGGCGCGTGCCCCCTACCCCGTCACGAACGACCGCGCCGGAGCGCTCGCCCACGCCTACAACCCTCGACTGCTCCGCGAGCGCCTGGTCCGCGTACTGGCGCAGGGGGCGCAGGCCGCCGGGCCGCGCAACGTGGCCGCGATCGCCGTAACGGCGCAGCGGCTCGCGGCCTGCTTCTTCGACGCGGACCTCGCGACGCTGAGCGCGGGGGCGAACAACGACACCCGCGCCGTCTTCCAGGGCGGCGCGATGGACGACGCCAACGGTGCGCTCATCTACCGCACAACCGGCCACCTGCCGTCCATGCTGTTCACACCGGCTAGGTACGCCTGGTGGCAGGAGAGTCGTCCCCGAACGGCACAGCGCATCGCGAAGACGGCGGGGCTCGACGCATGGGCCGCGCTCCAACTGACCGGAACGCTCGCCGAGACGAGGCTGGGCCTCGCGGAGTCCGGTCTGCTGGACGTGACATCCGGCAAGCCGGCCGGGGGGCTGCTGGAACGGCTCGGCGTGCCGCTCGGATTGCTGCCGGATGTGCTTTCGCCGGACGCCGTAGTCGGGCAGTTGACGGCAGAGGCGGCCGAGGCAACCGGGCTGCCGCGCACGACGCCGGTGCACCTCGCGGGGCCGGACTCGCACGCCGCGGCGGTCGGCTGCGGTGCAGCGTCGGACGGCGCTGCGGCGTGCGCCGCCGGATGGAGCGCGCCGGTGCACGTGACGACGGCCTCGCCGGCGTTCGACCCGCAGGCGCGGACGTGGGCGTCGCTGCACGGCATCGTCGGGAAGTGGACGGTGGAGGCGCACCCCGGCGAGACCGGACGCGCGCTCGACGCCGTACGGCGCCTGCTTGCGCCCAGCGCGTCGCACGAGCGGTTCGACGCGCTGGCGCAGTCCGCCTTCGACAGCGGACGCCCCGTGACCGCGTTCCTCGGCCCGCGCGCCATCGACCTCTCCGATCCCGGCATCACCATGGGGGGCGTCCTGATGCCTGCTCCCATCACGCACGGGGGGCTGGACGCCGCCGACGTCGCCCGCGCCGCGTTCGAGAACGCCGCGTTCGCCATCCGGGAAAGCCTGGCGCTCGCGCGCAGCGTCGCGGGGACGGAGCAGCGAGCGGTTGCGCTCACCGGCGGCATGGCAGAGAGCGCGGTCTTCCCGCAACTGCTGGCCGACGTGCTGGGCGAGCCGGTGCGCGTACACCGCAACGCGACGGCAACCGGCGCTGCGTCGCTGGCGGCGACGCCGGCGGATGAACTCGCGGGACGCTGCGCCGACCTCGCCGTGAGCGGCACGAGCATCGAGCCCGGCCCGCGCTCGCGGGAGTGCGGCGAATCGTACGAGCGCTGGCTGCGCGTTCGGGAGCGGCTCGACGCGCTGACGGACGAGTTGTAGCGCTTCAAACCCCCATGTGCGCTGACGCGCACCGTCCCCTGCCCGTGGAGCTGCGAGTTCCTGCCTGCGCAGGAACGACGAAGGGCGCTCCCACACGAGTGGTGCACACTGCTATCCTTACCTTGAGATGACTTCCAACGGCACGACCTACGAGCAGTTGCGGCGCGAGGTGATGGAGGCGGCGCGGGCGATGCACCGCAGCGGGCTCGTCGTCGGCTCGTCCGGCAATGTGAGCGCACGTGTGCGCGGCGAGGAGTTGCTCGCCATCACGACGGCGGGCAAGGACTACGAGACGATGGGCCTCGACGAGGTGGTCGTCACCGATTTCGAGGGCGACGCCGTCGAGGGCGACGGCCTACCGTCGACCGAGATGCTGATGCACGTCGCCATCTACCGCGCCCGCCCGGACGTGCGCGCCGTGATGCACACGCACTCCGTCTACGCGAGCGCGCTTGCGGTCGCGGGCGAGCCTCTCCCGCCCCTGATCGACGAGATGGTCATCGTGCTGGGCGACAGCATCCAGGTGTCCGACTACGCGTTCCCCGCCACGGAGGAGCTCGGCGACGCGGTCGTAGCGGCGCTTGGGGAACGGAACGCGGCCCTTATCCGGAACCACGGCCTCGTCGGCGTCGGGAGCAGTCTCGCGGAGGCACTGCACGTCTGCCAGCTGGCAGAGCACATCGCGCACATCTACGCGGCGGCAAAGACGCTCGGCACGCCCAATCCCTTGCCGGACGAAGCTATCGCTACTGAAACGGCGCTGTTCCGCATGAGCCGGAAGGTGGAGAGCGCATGACGGCAAACCCTTTGTCATTCCGAGCGGAGCGCAGCGCAGCCGAGGAATCTCTCGGGATGGCGTGCCGTACTGCCGAAGGTTCCTCTCCCGAGAGATGTTTCGACTCCGCCTTCGGCTCCGCTCAACATGACACACCCCACTTCGTGAGCCGAAAGGTGGAGGGCGCATGAAGGTACCCCCGTTCCTGCTCCGCAGGCTGTACGTGAAGGGCAGCCTCACCGCAACTGCGGACGGCTTCACGTTCCAACTGCAGAACAAGCTGGGCTCCGGCTACGCGAAGCGCATGCTCCCGCTGACGCTCGACGGCGAGCCGCTGGACCTGACCGCGTCCTCGTTCGAGATCGACGGCGCGGAGACGACGTTCGACGCAGTGTCCGAGAGCGTCCCGTTCACACTCGCGATGAACAAGACGACGACCATCTCCTACCGCGGCGGGGCAGTCGCGCCGGGGCCGCACAAGGTAGGTCTGGGGTTCGAGGTTGCAGGGCTCGGGGAGCTTGGCTTCGACTTCTCTGACGAGGCTGCCGCGACGGAGCGCGGCGCGGGGTGAGCTCGCCGCGCTCCGTGGCTGCCACCGGCGCGTACACCGTTGCCGTGACCGGCGCGGCAGGGTACATCGGGACGCGCCTCGTGCAGCGACTGCTCGAAACGCGGGGCATCGAGCGCGTCACAGGCGTGGACGTACTTCCTTCGACGATAGAGCACGAGCGCTACACCCACATCCAGCAGGACATGACCGAGCCGCTCGACGACGCGTTCGCAGGGGCTGAGGCGGTCGTTCACCTGGCATTCGTGCTGCGGCAGCTCCGCAAGCGTGCGGAGGGCAGGCGGATCAACGTCGGCGGCTCCGAGAGCGTGCTGCGCGCCTGTGCGAACGCGGGCGTGGGGCGCGTCGTGCTGATGTCGAGCGCGACCGTCTACGGTCCGCGCCGCGACAACCCGGTCGCGCTGACCGAGGATGCGCCGCTCCGCCCTCCAAGGGGGTTCGCCTACGCGGAGGACAAGGCAGCCTGCGAGGCGCTCTTCCAAGCGTTCGCAGAGGAGCATCCGGAGACGTGCGTCTCCATCCTGCGCGGGTGCGTCGTGATGGGCCCGAACGCGGCTAACTTCATCACCGCCGCGCTGGACAAGCGGCTGCTCATCGGCATCCGGGGCGACGATCCGAGGATGCAGTTCATCCACGAGGACGACCTCGCGGAGGTGCTGGTGAAGTTCGCCATGGAGCCGCACCCGGGCGTGTTCAACGTGGGAGGGGCCGGCAGCGTACGTTGGAGCGAGGCCGTGTCGCTCGCCGGGAAGCGCCTGGTCCGGCTCCCGGGCCCGCTCGCCTCCGCACTGACGGGGCTGGCGTGGCGCGTCCATCTGCAGAACGACTCTCCATCGTCCGGGCTGGGCTTCATCCGGTGGCCGTGGACGGTGAGCATGGAGAAGCTGACCTCAGAGACGCGCTTCATGTGCAGGCACACCTCGCGCGAGGCGCTGGAGGCGTATCTCAACCAGGGCACGTGAGCGTGGCGTCCTTGACAGGAGAGAGTCGCGACCATAGGCTATTGTTGACTTCCGTAGTCGACAATAGGCGGGCCCTCAACCGCCGCCGCTGCGCGGAGGCACCCTCTCCCAGAGGGAGAGGGGATAAGGAACCGATACACCCGAGATGACGAACCGCACCGTTCAAGAACTTGCCGAGCAGTCCTACAAGTACGGGTGGACTACCGAGGTCGAGGAGGAGTCCGCGCCGCCCGGCCTCAGCGAGGAGATCGTGCGATGGATATCGGAGCGCAAGGGCGAGCCGGAGTGGCTGCTGGAGTGGCGGCGGGGGGGGGTCCGCCCCCTCCTGCGCCCCCCCCGCCGCCCGCCGCGCCCCCCGGCCTCAGCGAGGAGATCGTGCGATGGATATCGGAGCGCAAGGGCGAGCCGGAGTGGCTGCTGGAGTGGCGGCTGAAGGCGTTCCGCCACTTCATGGACCTGCTCGGCGACGCACGGCTCCCCACCTGGGCGAACGTCACTCACCCGCCCATCGACTTCCAGTCGATACGCTACTACGCCGCGCCGAAACCGAAGCTGGAACTCGAGAGCATCGACGAGGTCGACGCCGAGATCCTGAAGACGTACGAGAAGCTCGGCATCCCGCTCGAGGAGCAGAAACGGCTCGCGGGCGTGGCGGTGGACGCCATCTTCGACAGCGTGAGCATCATGACTACCGCGAAGGAGACGCTGGCGAAGTACGGCGTCATCTTCTCGTCCGTGTCGGAGGCGGTGAAGGAGCACCCGGAGCTCATTCGGAAATACCTGGGTTCCGTCGTTCCGCACTCAGACAACTTCTACGCAGCGCTGAACTCGGCCGTGTTCTCAGACGGCTCGTTCGTCTACATCCCGCCGGGCGTCCGCTGTCCGCTGGAGCTTTCCACCTACTTCCGCATCAACGCGGAGGGGTCGGGGCAGTTCGAGCGCACGCTCATCATCGCCGACAAGGGCTCGTACGTGAGCTACCTGGAAGGCTGCTCCGCACCGATGCGGGACGAGAACCAGCTGCACGCCGCCGTCGTCGAGCTCGTTGCGCTGGACGACGCCGAGATCAAGTACTCGACCATCCAGAACTGGTATCCCGGCGACAACAACGGCAAGGGCGGCATCTACAACTTCGTCACGAAGCGCGGGAAGTGCGCGGGCGACCGGTCGCGCATCTCCTGGACGCAGGTGGAGACCGGCTCCGCCATCACGTGGAAGTACCCGAGCGTGCTGCTGCAGGGAGACCACTCCACAGGTGAGTTCTACTCGGTCGCGCTCGCGAAGGGGCGCCAGCAGGCGGACACCGGCACGAAGATGACGCACATCGGGAAGAACACGTCCAGCCGCATCATCTCCAAGGGCATCTCCGCGGGCCACGGCAACAACACGTACCGGGGCCTCGTGAAGGTGATGCCGAAGGCGGAGGGCGCAGTCAACTTCACGCAGTGCGACTCGCTGCTCATCGGCGACCAGTGCGGCGCGCACACGGTGCCCTACATCGAGGTGCAGAACCGCTCCGCGAGCGTGGAGCACGAGGCGTCCACGACAAAGGTGAGCGAAGAGCAGCTCTTCTACTGCCAGCAGCGCGGGCTCGCGCGGGAGGACGCGCAGTCCGTCATCGTCAACGGCTTCGTGCGGGACGTGGTGAAGCGGCTGCCGCTCGAGTTCTCGGTCGAGGCGGACCGGCTGCTCGAAGTCAATCTGGAGGGGACGGTCGGCTGATGCTCGAAGTACAGGGACTACACGCCGAGGTGAACGGCGTCGAGATACTGAAAGGCGTCGACCTGAGCGTCGGCGTGGACGAGACGCACGCCATCATGGGGCCGAACGGCTCCGGCAAGAGCACGCTCGCCTACGTGCTCGCGGGGCGTCCGGGCTACGAAGTCACCGCGGGCAGCGTCACGTTCGACGGCGAGGACCTGCTCGCCCTGCCCGCCGAGGAGCGCGCCCGCAGGGGGCTGTTCCTCTCGTTCCAGCACCCGATAGAGATACCCGGTGTGCGGATGGACCACTTCCTGCGCGCGGGCTACAACGAACTGCGCAAGAGCGCGGGAGAGGAGCAACTCGACCCGCTCAAGTTCGACCGGCTCATCCGCAACAAGGCGAAGGCCGTGGAGATGGAACCGGCGATGACCAAGCGCGCCGTCAACGAGGGCTTCTCCGGCGGCGAGAAGAAGCGGAACGAGGTGCTGCAGATGGCGGTGCTGGAGCCGCGCCTGCGCATCCTGGACGAGATCGACTCCGGCCTGGATGTCGACGCGCTCCGCGAGGTCGCGCGCGGCATCACGGACCTCAGCGTCCCCGGCACGTCCACCATCCTCGTCACCCACTACGACCGCGTCCTCTCCTACCTCGAACCGGACCAGGTCCACGTGCTCATCAACGGCCGCATCGCGCGCTCCGGCGGCAGGGCGCTCGCGAAGGAGATCGAGGAGCGCGGCTACGACTGGCTCGAGGCCGGAGCAGGCGTCTGACGCTCCGATGACCCAGCACGCGACCGTCACCGGATCCTGGTCCGAGCAGTTCCGCCGCTTCGAGCACAACGGCGCGGAGATCAGCCCGGCGTGGCTGCGCGACGTCCGCAGGAGCGCGTTCGGAGACTTCGAACGCCTCGGCTTCCCGACCGCCCGTAGGGGCAACGAGCCGTGGAAGTACACCAACGTCCGCCCGATAGCCGACGCCACGTTCGCGCTCGCAGAGTACGACCCGGACGTGAGCGCAGGCATCGACCTGCATGCCTACGAACTCCCCTGCCCGCGCGTCCACCAGCTCGTCTTCGTGGACGGCCACTATGAGCCGGGGCTCTCGACCGAGCCGGTCACCGAGGCCGGACTGCACAACGACGTGCTCGGACGCCACGGCGACGGGCCGGTCGTGGGTCGGCTCGCCGACGCCATCGAGTACCGGGTGCCGCTCGTGCGCGAGCACCTGGGGCGGCTCGCCCCGGCGCCGGGCAACGCGTTCACCGCGCTCAACACCGCATTCCTGCGCGACGGAGCGTTCGTGCAGATTCCGGACGGCACCTTCGTGCCGGAGCCCATCTACCTGCTCTTCATCTCCACCGGCGCGCAGGCCGTGGTCACACACCCCCGCGTGCTCATCGCGGCAGGGGCAGACAGCAGCGCAACGGTGCTCCAGAGTTTCCACAGCCTGGACGGCGGCACGTACCTCACCAACGCGCTTACGGAGGTCGTCACCGCCCCCGGCGCGAACCTCCGTCTCTGCACCCTCCAGCGCGAGAGCAACGACGCCTTCCACATCGCCACGACGCGCATGGAACAGGCGCGCGACAGCCGCATCGCCTCCGTCGTTGTCGACCTCGGTGGGCGGCTCGTGCGCCGCGAGACCGCCACGCTGCTCGGCGCGTCCGGCGCCAGCGTGAGCCTCAACGGGCTGTACTACGGCGCGGGCAAGTGTCACGTGGACAACCAGACGTTCGTTGACCATGCGGCGCCCGGAGCGTCGTCGAACGAGGTCTACAAGGGCATCCTGGACGACGCGTCGCACGGTGTGTTCTCCGGGGGCGTGCTCGTGAGGCCGGACTCGCAGCAGACGGTGGCGCACCAGGTGAACAAGAACCTGCTGCTCTCCTCCGACGCGGAGGTGGACACGCAGCCGAAGCTGGAGATATACGCCGACGACGTCACCTGTACGCACGGCGCGGCGGTGGGGCAGCTCGACGCCGATGCACTCTTCTACCTGAAGAGCCGGGGCATAGGCGAGGACGTGGCGCGCAACCTGCTCGTGCACGGGTTCGTGAGCGAAGTGCTGGACGCGATAGAGGACGGCGCAGTGCGGCAGCACGTCGAACAGGCCGTCGCCGGGTGCCTGAGCGGGAGCCGGTGATGTACGACATCCAGCAGGTGCGGAAGGACTTTCCGATCCTGAACCGCATGGTCAACAACGTACCGCTGGTGTACCTGGACAACGCGGCCACGTCGCAGAAGCCCGCTTCCGTCATCGCGGCACTCGTCGACTACTACGAGCAGTACAACGCGAACGTCCACCGGGGCGCGCACACCCTCGCGATGGAAGCAACTGTGGCGTACGAGGAGGCGCGAGAGAAGGTCGCCGCTTTCATCAACGCCCCGTCGCCGGAGAACATCGTCTTCGTGCGCAACACGACGGAAGCGATCAACCTCGTGGCGCACACCTGGGCGGCGGAGCGCGTCGGTGCGGGCGACCGCATCGTGAGCACGGAGATGGAGCACCACTCCAACCTCGTGCCGTGGCAGCACGTCGCGCAGACGAAGAACGCCGAACTGCGCCTGATGGCGGTCGGCGCGGACTACACGCTCGACCTCTCCGACCTCGACGAACTGCTGAGCCCCAACACGAGGCTGGTTGCGCTCACGCACATGTCCAACGTGCTCGGCACCATCACGCCGGTGAAGGAGATAACGGAGGCCGCGCACCGCGTGGGCGCTCGCGTGCTCGTGGACGCCGCGCAGAGCGTCCCGCACATGCCCGTGGACGTACAGGAGATGGGCTGCGACTTCATGGCGTTCTCCGGCCACAAGATGGCGGGGCCCACCGGCATCGGCGGGCTGTACATCTCGCCTGACGTCATCGACGAGGTCGAGCCGTTCCTGCGCGGCGGCGAGATGGTGCTGGAAGTCACCTACGAGAGCGCGACGTGGAACCGCCCGCCGATGAAGTTCGAGGCCGGCACGCCGAACATCGCGGACGCCATCGCGCTCGGCGCGGCGGTCGACTACCTGAGCGGCCTCGGCATGGAGCAGATCCGCGAGCACGAGATAGCGCTCACCGGCTACGCGCTCGAACGGTTCCGCGAACTGGAGGACGTGGAGACGTACGGCCCGACCGACCTCTCGGTGCGCGGCGGTGTCGTCTCGTTCTACATGAGCGGCATCCACCCCCACGACATCAGCCAGGTGCTCGACAGCTTCGGCGT
This sequence comes from SAR202 cluster bacterium bin16, assembly GCA_002238425.1. Taxonomy (GTDB): domain Bacteria; phylum Chloroflexota; class Dehalococcoidia; order Lucifugimonadales; family Australimonadaceae; genus Bin16. The sequence continues at coordinate 25,199 of MPMJ01000017.1, forward strand.
TGCGATACGCGCCGGCCACCACTGCGCGATGCCGCTCGTGCGCAGCAAACTGCAGGTCCCCGCAACCGCGCGGGCGAGTTTCTACCTCTACAATACGGAGCAGGAGGTGGACGTGCTCATCTCCGCGCTCAGGCACACGATGGAGTACTTCAGCGATGCAGATGCCCGACAGGCTCGATGACCTCTACAAGGACATCATCCTGGACCATTACCGCCGCCCCCGGAAGCAGGGCCTCCTCCCCGACCCGGACCTGAAGTCGACAGGCTTCAACCCGTTCTGCGGCGACCAGGTGGTGCTGACCGTCAGCCTCGACGCCGACGGGCGCATCAGCGAGACCGGCTTCGAGGGTGAGGGGTGCTCAATCAGCCAGGCGTCGGCCTCGATGCTCGCGGCGCACCTCGGCGGTCAGACGATCGAGGAGGCGGAGGCGCTCGTGCAGACGTTCAAGGGCATCATGCAGGGCGACGAACTCTCCGAGGAAGAAGAAGACGCGCTCGGTGAAATCGTGGCGCTGCAAGGGGTGCGCGAGTTCCCCATCCGCATCAAGTGCGCCCTGCTCGGCTGGACGACCCTCCAGGACGCCATCGCGGACTACCGGAAGACGCAGGCAGGCTGACCCCTACCCTTCATCCTCCACGACGACCGCAGTCCCATACGTGAGCAGTTCCGATGCGCCCGTCATCACCATCGACGTGACGAACCCATCCTCACAATACCCATAAACGCACCCGATACCTAGACTCGCCGCCTAACCCCTCCGAGTAACGAACCTCACAGATTTGCCCGTCGTCCGCGTACAGTGCCACCCTCGCGAGGTCCCCTAGATGAGACAAATCAGTATTCGGGCGGCGCTGCTGGAGCACATCAGCGACACCACCCAGCGAGTTTGTAGCGTCCGCAAGTCTTTCCCCTGCCCGCGTCTGTATAACCACCAGTGCAAGCCCTATTCTTCTTCTCTCGCCCTGCTGCCACTCTGACCGAGACAGTGCCACACGCGCTGCCTCAAGGAGCATTCGCACTCGTGGCGCTTGGGAGTGGGTTGGGTTGAAGATTGACAGCGCCTCGTTCTTGGCAGGGGGCCAGCCGTCCACTTCAAACTCTATGCTCGGCACACCAACCTCCCAAAAGCTGGGTACGAGAGGAACTGGCGAAGGTCTACCCCTCGTCCTCCACGACGACCGCCGTGCCGTAGGCGAGCAGTTCGGACGCGCCCGTCATCACCATGGACGTGACGAACCGCATGCCTACGACGGCGTTCGCCCCCATGGACTCTGCCTGCTCCACCATCCGCGCGCAGGCCTGCTCGCGCGACTCAGCCATCAGGCGCGTGTACTCAGTGACCTCGCCGCCCACGATGTTGCGCAGGCCGGCGACGATGTCGCGTCCGATGTTGCGCGCGCGGATCGTGTTGCCCTGCACGAGGCCCTTCACTTCGGTAACGCGCTTCCCCGGGACTGTGTCGGACGTGGCAAGGATCATCGGTCAACCTCCTCGAATCGTTCGCTCTTGCTCTCGCGTATCCGGTCGCGGACGACCGAGGCCATCAGCACTACGAACCCGACGATGACGGCGGCGATGGAGAGCCTTATCAGGAAGGGGATCTCGTCGGCTGCGAACAGCTCCGCCAGCGCGTAGTAACCCCGACGTCGAGCAACCCCACAAGCCCGAGCAGCAACAGACCCAAACCCATGGTTTGCATCCCGCTCACCCCCCTCATGGCGGTGTCGTCCTCTCGCAGTATAACGGTGAGCCTGTGCAACCGTGAGGCTGCGTGGGTCTACCGGAGTTCCACTTCGGTCGCGCCGTCGCCACCCCGTTCGCGGGGAGCGAACGCATACGACGCCACAGTGCTGCTGTCCGCGAGCCGCCGCCAGACGGCGTTACGCAGCGCGCCCGTCCCTTTCCCGTGCACGATACGAACGTGCGTAAGACCATAGGCGAGGGCGCTGTCGATGTAGGCGTCGAGCCGCTCGACGGCCTCGTTGGCGCGCTCGCCGCGCACGTCCAGCTCGATGCCGGGCGCAGGCGTGGAGAGCGGGATGGAAACGCCGGAACGGACGGGACGCTCCTCCTCGATCGGCTCTCCCGTCCGGCGCAGGCGCGACACGTCCATCTGGAGCCGCGCCGAGCCCACGAGCACCTCCACGCGTCCCGAGTTGTCGGGCTCGGTCAGCACGGAGCCCTTGATGCCGAGCGCACCCACCTCCACCGTCTCGCCAACCGCGAGTTTCGTCTTACGCTCCGTCGGAGTCGGCGCAGCGTGTTTCCCCCAGACCCGGGAGCGGAGCGCGCGCTGCACGTCCGCCACGTCGGCGGACGCCGCTTCCATCACGCGCGGAGGCGGCGGCTCGCCGCGGAACGTCTGCCACTCCGCGGCGGACTCAGCCTGCTTCAGCTTCGCACGAACGCGGCTCGCCCCCCTGCGCGACTCCGCCCGCCCCTCCCTCCCCAACCGCCGCCCGCCCCCCTTCCCCCGCCCCGCCCCGCACTTCCTCCACGACCGACGCCTGCGCCGATTCCAGCGCCTCGACCTGCTTCGTGAGTTCCGCCGAAAGTTCAGCGGCCCTGGCGCGCTCCGCCTCCGCCTCGTCGAGCTTCTCCCGCGTCAACGCGCGCTCCCAGCGTATCGCCGACAGCAGCCCTTCCGTCTCGCGGTGCACCGGGCCGAGCCGATGCTGGGCGGCCTCGACGATGCGTGCGTCGAGCCCGGTCCGCGCCGCGATGTCCATCGCGTAACTCCTGCCGGGCAGGCCCATCGTCAGCTTGTACGTGGGGCGGAGCGTCTGCGGGTCGAGCTCAACGCTGGCGTTCTCCATCGCCTCGTGCTCCTCGGCGAGCGCCGCGAGGGGCCGGTGGTGCGTCGTGACGACGCACGGCACGCCCTGCTCCGCGAGGTGCGCCGCCACCGCGCAACCGAGCGCCGCGCCCTCCTCCGGGTCCGTCGATGTCCCCAGCTCGTCGAACAGCACGAGCGACCGCGGCGTCGCATGCGCCAGTATCCCGGCGATGGCCGTGACGTGCGAACTGAACGTGGAGACCGCGTGCTCGATGCTCTGCTGGTCGCCGATGTCGGCGTAGACGCCGTCGAAGAGCGGCAGCGACGTCTGCGGTGAGCAGGGCAGCATCAGCCCGCTCTGGCGCATGAGCGCCGTGAGGCCGAGCGTCTTGAGCGCGACGGTCTTGCCGCCCGTGTTCGGGCCGGTCACGACGAGCACCGACACCGGCGGTTCGAGCGCGAGTGATACGGGTACCGCCGCGCCGAGCAACGGATGGCGAGCCTCGACGAGCCTGACCGAATCGCCCTCCCCCACTGCCACGCCCCGGTAGGTCTGTGCGTAGCGCGCCTTGGCGAGCGCAGCGTCCAGCCGCGCGACCATCTCCAGCGCGTGCATCGTCTCCGCCGCGCGGCGCGCCACGCTCACGGTGAGGCGTTGCAGGATGCGGCGCACCTCCTCCTGCTCCGCGTCGCCCGCCTCGCGCCAGCGGTTCGTGCGGTGCACATTCGAGAACGGCTCGATGAACAGCGTCGCGCCGGAATCGGACGAGCCGTGCACGATGCCGGGCATCCTGCCCTTGAAGTCGGCCTTCACCGGCAGCACAAGCCTGCCGCCGCGCACCGTGTAGAGGCTGTCCTGCAGCACCTCTGTGCCCAGGTCAGAGTCGACGTACGCCTGCAGGCCTCCCGCCGCCTGGTGGTAGGCGTCACGGCTCTCGGCGCGGAGCTGGCGCAGCAGCGGGCTGGCGTCGTCCTTCAGTTCACCCGATGGAGTCAGCTTCGAGCGCAGCTCGCGCTCCAGCGGACGCAGGTCGGCGATGTTGCGCGTCAGGTTCCGCAGGAGCGGCGTCCGGGAGCGCGCCACGCCGCCGAGCGCCTTCGCAGAACGGGCTGCGTCGAGTCCGTCGGCAACGGCGATCAGTTCGCTGCCCACGAGCATGCCGCCCACTGCGGCGCGCTGGACCAGCGGGCGCGGGTCGTTGGAGAGCGCAAGCGACGGCGATTCATCGAGCAGCAGCGCGGCCTCGGCGGTCTCCTGCTGCAATTCGGCGACGGCCGCTGTGTCGTAGACGGGCGAGAGCGCCAGCGCGCGTTCGCGGGACATCGGCGTGCGGGTATGGCTCGCCAACGCCTCACGGATGCGGGGGAACTCCAGCAGTTCCAGCGTCCGCTCGCGCAGTTCAGGCCCTGTCGCAGAGGCGGGCCGCACGTCCGGCAGGTTCGTCATCGTTCCCCGGATTCTACAGGGGGCCGATGGTTAAGTCCTGAATCACGTCACAGTGTCAGCGGCTTCGGAGACCCGGCAGTCCCGTGTTACACTGGCTCTGCCCGGGAGGAACAACATGGCACTCCAGAAGAAAGCCACCTACGCAGACAAGACACACGACAGCGTGGAAGCGGAAGACGCCGCCCTGTCGCGCGCCATAGCAGAGGGGCTGAAGGAAGAACCCGTCAGCATCGAGGAGGCCAAAAAGGTGCTGCGGGAGACGGATGGAGACTGAAACCAGAGCAAGCTTCATACGCGACCTTAAGCGTTTGCGCAGCACCACCGTACGGCGCAGAGTCGAACGAACGATCGAAACCATCGAAGCGGCTGCGGACATCACTGCAATCCCAGGCATGGTGAGAATCACCGCAACGGGAGAGCCCCACTACCGGATCAGGATAGGCGACTACCGCCTCGGCATCGCCCTCGATGGCGATGTGGTGGTGTTGGTCAGATTCCTGCATCGTAGAGACATCTACCGCTTCTTCCCGTAACCCATGGCTCGCATGAGCAGCCACACCTATGCCGGCCCTGTTTTCCGTGCTAAACTCAGCCATTGCGCCATCGCACCGGGAGGGTGCAGCGCGGAAACGGAGGCTCCGGGGCAACGTGCGGGTCATCGGGCTGACGGGCGGGATCGGCACTGGCAAGAGCGAGGCCGCGAGTATCCTTGCGAGCCTCGGCGCAGTGGTTATCGACGCCGACACAGAAGGACACCGCGCTTATGCGAAAGGGACCATCGGCTGGAGGCGTCTCGTCGAGATATTCAGCAGCGGCATACTGAACGACGACCAGGAGATAGACCGCACCAGGCTCGGGGAGCTCGTTTTCGCCAACCCGCAGGCGCTCGCCTGGCTCAACGCCGCGATCCACCCGCTCATCCGTCAGCAGGTGGCACGGGCGATAGAGCAGCACCGGCAGAACGGCGAGCACGCCGTCATCATCGACGCAGCGCTCCTCTACCAGGCGAAATGGGACGACCTCGCGGACGAGGTGTGGGTCGTCTCCGCGTCCCCCGCAGCGGTACTGGAACACCTGCAGAAGCGCGGGATGACTCCGGAGGACGTTCGGCGACGCGCCGAGGCGCAGAGCGGGGCCGAGGCCGCGCTGAGCAAGGCAGACGCCATCATAGAGAACTCGGGTTCGCCGGAAGACCTGCGGGCGCGCGTTCAGGGACTGTGGGAAGAGAGAATCCTGTCCGTAAGGTAGTGCGACACATGGCGAACCAGACCCAGCTCTATCAGCAACACAACATCGAAGAGTACTTCATCGACAAGGAGCCCTTCTACCTGGAGGTCGCCGACGAGATAGACATCTTCGAGGCGGCCTACGCGCAGCGCGTGCCCATCCTCCTCAAGGGACCGACCGGCTCCGGCAAGACGCGATTCGTCGAGTACATGTCGTGGCGGCTCAACCAGGCCCGCAAGCGCGACGGCCGCGCCGACCAGATGTCGCCGCTCGTCACCGTCGCCTGCCACGAGGACCTCACCGCGAGCGACCTGGTCGGACGCTACCTGCTCGAACCGGAAGGTACGCGCTGGATAGACGGCCCGCTCACCCGCGCGGTCAAGTACGGCGGCATCTGCTACCTCGACGAGGTCGTCGAGGCGCGGAAGGACACCACCGTGCTCATCCACCCCCTCTCCGACCACCGCCGCCTGCTGCACATCGAGAAGATCGGCGAGGTGCTGGAGTCGCACCCCAACTTCCTGCTCGTCATCTCCTACAACCCCGGCTACCAGAGCGCGCTGAAGGACCTGAAGCACTCGACGCGCCAGCGCTTCATCGCCATCGAGTTCGACTTCCCTCCGCGCGACCTCGAGGGGCCGATCATCGAGCACGAGAGCGGCGTCGACCGCACCACGGCCCAGCAACTCGCGCTGCTCGGAGAGAAGATACGCAACCTCATCGGCCAGGGCCTGCAGGAAGGCGTCAGCACGCGCTTGCTCATCTACGCCGGCAAGCTCATCGAGCACGGCATCGCGCCCCGCAGGGCGTGCGAGGTCGCCGTCGTGTGGGGCCTCACCGACGACCACGAGACGCAGGCGAGCGTGATGGAGATCGTGACCTCCATCTTCCCGTAATGGCGGCCACCTTGCAGACAACGCCGATACCGGCGGAAGCAGCCTCCCGCATCGAGGCGCTGCGCGCGGCGCTCGCTTCGCGCAAGCCGTCCACGCCGTCCAACACGAACGGAGCGCGGCCTGCCGCCGTCCTCATCCCGCTGCACTACCACGACGACGAGTGGCACGTCATCCTGAACGTGCGTTCGCAGTTCGTCGGCATGCACCAGGGCGAGATCGCCTTCCCCGGCGGCAAGTACGAACCGACCGACCCGGACATGCTGGCGTGCGCCCTCCGCGAGGCACACGAGGAGATGGGCATCGCCCCCACGGACGTGGACGTCATCGGCTCGCTGGAACCTGTCCTTACTCGAACAGACTACCTCGTCTGGTCCACGGTGGGAGTCATCCCGCATCCGTACCGGTTCGAGGTCGACGAGAACGAAGTCGCCGAGATCATCGAGATACCGCTCGACCATCTGCTGACCGACGACGCAGAACGGCACGAGGCGAGGATCCAGCCGGACGGCAGCCTGCTGCAGCGCAAGGCGTACGTTCACGGCCCGAACCTCGTATTCGGCGCGACCGCCTGGATACTCGCGCAACTGCTCGACCTGCTGCGTGACCTGCGCCCCGAAGATGCGGGGCAGGAGAAGGAGACGGCGTGACGAACGAGCACGACAGCGTCATCGAGGAGCTGAAGAAGCACCCGTCCGCCCTCATCTCCGCCTACGAAGCGGTCGCCGACGAGGTGGCCGACGCTCTCGGTCCTGCCCCTGCCCTCCGGTGGGCGCAGCAGGGCGTACGCATCGCGTCGCAGGGGCCGCGCGCATGGGAAGCGGCCACGGAGTACTTCAAAGCGTCGCCGCAGGTCGTGCAGACCATCGGCTTCACCCAGTTCGAACGGTGGGCTGAGAGCGGCATCGAACTCACCGCTGAGGCGCCCGTCATCGCGGCGTCGTTCTTCCGCGCCAGCCCGCGCGTCCTCCCTACCCTTGCGCCGCGCCACATCGCCGGATGGGCCGGACTCGGACGCGGGCTCTCCAAGGGCACGTGGAAGTCGTCCAGCCTCGCCGCGCGCTTCTTCGACGTCAGCGACGAACTCGTGCAGCAGGTCAACTTCCACGAACTGCAGCTGTTCGTCTCGCTCGTGCAGACGCTTGCGAGCCGCTCCTACGACCTCGCCGCCGAGGCGCTCGTGCTCGGCCAACGTGTCCTGCCTGCGGTCAGCGAGCGCGAGGAGCTGATCTCGCTCGCCAAGGTGCTCGCGGAGACGAGCTGGCGCGAGGTGCGCGGCTCGTTCGAGGCCGCGACGCGCGTCGGCAACAGCGTCGACCGCCGCCTGCGCCCGCGCTACTTCGCGCTCAGCGAACGGCTCGCGCGGCAGGGGCTCGGCAACGTCTCCGCCTTCATGGTGGAAAGCGCGCAGTCGCTCGGCCTGCTCCCGCAGGAGTTGCAGACGATGGTGCTGGAGCGCGCGGAGGACCTCGCCGACACCTCCGCCGAGGCGGTCAGCGCTTTCCTCCGCACTGCGCCGAACGTGCTGGACCGCATCAGCCCCGCCCAGTTGGACACCTGGTTCGGGCGCGGCCTCGAGTTCCTGAAGGAGAACCCTGACGCGGGCATCGCCTACTTCCGGCTCGAGTCCGCGCGCGCAGAGACGTTGCTCGATCAGCTCTCGTCCAGCATCGAACTCGAGAAGGTGCACGGCCTGCTCCGCATGTACTCCAACGCGCTCGCCGGCACCGAGGTCGAACTGCAGGAGTCCACGGACATCACCCACCGCAACATCGGCTGGGTCTCCGTGGAGTTCGCGACGACCGACGGCAAGAGCGTCTTCCTGCCCCCCACGGTCGACCTGCGCGACACCAAGAGCGAGAATTTCGCCTGGCTCAAGGTCGTCACCACCCACCAGGTGGGACACCTCGAGTTCCAGAGCTTCGACTTCGATTTCCATGCGCCCTCGGCAAGCTTCAACGACTACCGCGAGGGCATCGCGGAGGGCATAGGCGCGACTCCCGGCACAACCGAGGTCGCCTCGTTCTTCGACCTCTTCCCCGTCCGCGCGATGGCGGCCGACCTCTTCACCGCAACGGAGAGCGCCCGCATAGACCAGCGCATCGTGGAGCAGTACCGCGGACTCGCGCCGAGCTACGAGCGCGTGCAGAGCGACGCCCTCGCGTCGCGCGGCCCCGTCGAGATGATGCCGGCCCAGCAGGCGCTCATGGAGATGCTCGTCCGCCAGAGCCTGGGACAGACCAACGCCCGCATCCCTTCCCCCTACGCAGCGCAGGCGAAGCAACTCGCCGGTCTCCTCCGCAGCGTGCGCAACCGCGAGGCCACGGTCGAGGACTCCGCCGAGGCCGCGCTCCGCATGTACTACACGCTTTCCCAGGTGCCCAACGCGTTCGTGCCGTTGGACGACTGGGAGGACGTCGACCTCTCCAAGGCCGGCTTCGATGAACCGACGCTCGAAGAGATCGTCGAGCGCCTGCGCGCCGAGGCCGAGGAGGCGCAGGAGGAGGCGTCGGGCGATGAGTATGAGTCGCCGGACGATGTCGACTACCGCGGCGACTTCAAGCCGGAGATGGTGCAGCTGCTCGCTCAGATGCGCGGGCAGGCCGAGCCCGGCGAAGAAGACGGCTCCGAGAGCGCGCAGGGCATATCGCAGGCCGAACTCGAGCAGGCGCTGCGCGAGTCCACGGAGATCGACTTCGCGGACGACGCGGAAGTGACCACCGTCGCCGCCAACATGATGAAGGAGATGGGCGCGGACGCCCCGCAGAACCCCGCGGGCTCCGGCTACAACCAGATACCGCACGTCGACGAAGAAGGCGGGCCGCTCGAGGCCCTCGAGCCGCGCTCCTACGCCTACGACGAATGGGACTTCCGCGCCAACGACTACCGCCCGCGCTGGTGCATCGTGCAGGAGCGCCTCGCCGTCTCCGGCGAGACCGCCTTCTACAACGAGACGATGCACTCCTACGCCGGGCTCATCGAGCAGATCCGTCGCCAGTTCGAGTCCGTCCGCCCGGAGATGTACCGCAAGGTGAAGCGCCTGCCCGAGGGCGAGGACGTCGACCTCGACGCAGGCATCGAGGCGCTCATCGACCTGCGGAACAAGATGACGCCGGACGAGCGCATCTACTGGCGCCGCAACAAGGACGAGCGCGACGTCGCTGTCGTCTTCCTGCTGGACATGAGCGCCTCCACGGCTGAAGCCGTGGAGGAGAGTTCACGGGAGTCCGACTGGAACGCCCCCGGCGACCCCGTCGCCTACACCGCGTGGCTCCGCGCCCGCAGGGGCGAGACCGCACGCCGCCCCTACAAGCGCATCATCGACGTCGAGAAGGAGTCGATGGTGCTGCTGATGAACGCGCTGGAGACCATCGGCGACCGCTACGGCGTCTACGGCTTCTCCGGCTTCGGGCGTGAGAACGTCGAGTTCTACGTCATCAAGGAGGTCGAGGAGCTCTTCACCGATCGCGTGAAGCGCCGCATGGATAAGGTCGCTCCGCTCCACGCCACGCGCATGGGCCCGGCCATCCGCCACGCCACCTCGAAACTCGCGGGCGTGGACGCCAAGACCAAGTTCATGTTCGTCATCAGCGACGGCCGCCCGCAGGACCGCGGCTACTCGCGCGAGGGCGTCGAGAAAGAGTACGCGGTGCAGGACACGCGCATGGCCCTCATGGAGGCGCGCAACATAGACATCACGCCGTTCTGTCTCACCGTCGACCGCAACGGCCACGACTACCTCCGCACCATGACCGGCGACCTCAACTACGAGGTGCTGCCCGACATCATGGAGCTCCCCCGCCGCCTCCCGCAGCTCTACAAGAAGATCACGCTGTAGGGCAGCGAGGACACAGTGACCGGAGAAATATCCCGCGCCGGCTTGCGGCGCGGGATAGTCGTGTTATGTGACACACGGCCATTGCCCCCGGTTCCAGCGCACCTTACACTCGTGGCGACCGTTGTCAGGCGGAGGAGCGCATGAACATCAAGCTGCCGTTCCCACGCAGGAGTATCGCTGCCCGTGGGCACGCCATATATCGCAAGAAGGTGCGTCCCCTCGTTTACCCGCAGATGAAGGGCCGGATCGTCGTCATCGACGTAGACAGCGGCGACTACGAGGTAGACGACGACGACGCGCGCGCCTTCGAAACCCTCCTGACCCGGCGGCCTGGCGCTCGTACCTGGGCTGAGCGCGTTGGCTATAGAGCCCTCTACAGCACCGGAGGAGCCGCCATCCCCGATAACGATGAATAGCGGGGCAGTGCACGGGAGGGAAGCCGTTGTTCAGATTCTCATTCTGGATAGGGCGAGTACCGAGCAACCTGTAGCCGCTGTGCTTGACACGGGTTTCACGGGATACCTTGCGCTGCCGCAACCGATGATTCGTCGGTTCGGACTGATCAGCGAAGGCGAAGGCCGCATTACACTGGCCGACGGAAGCGTGCAGATGCACGACATCTACCGCACTGCGGTCATCTGGCACGGGGAGCGGTGGACAGTTCCCATAATGGGGGTCGGCGACAAACCCCTGATCGGGATGCGTCTGCTCGCTGGAAGCCGTGTCACGATGGACGTAGTCGACGGTGGCCCCGTAACCATCGAACCCCTCGCTGCCTAGCCCTCGCTTCCCACCCTTCTCCCACACTTCCCATCTGCTAACATCCGCCTGCCATGGACTTCGAACTCGAATGGACGCCTGAGCAGGACGCGTTCCGCGCAGAGGCGCGCGCCTGGATCGAGCAGAACGTCCCCCGCATCCCCGACCACCCGGACCCGGCGAACCTCACCCGCGAGGAGTACGAGCTCCAGCGCGATTTCGGGCGCAGGCTGGGCGCAAAGGGCTGGCTCTACCCCACGATGCTCGCCGAATACGGCGGCGGTGGACTCTCCATGGAGCTCGCCATGGCGCTCGAGGAGGAGCTCGATCGCTACAACATGCCGCTGCCGCCCTACTACGACACCGGCGGGAAGCTCGGCGGAGTCGCCATCCTCGTCTGGGGCACGGAGGAGCAGAAGGCGCACTTCCTCCCCATGATCCTGCGCGGCGAGATACGCACCTGGCAGCTGCTGACCGAGCCCGAGTCCGGCTCCGACCTCGCCAGCGTCCGCACCACCGCCATCCGCGACGGCGACGAGTACGTCGTCAACGGCACCAAGATATTCGTCGGCAGCAGCCACGGCGCCGAGTACTCCTGGATGATCGTCGTGACCGACGCGGACGCGCCGCGCCACGAGAACCTCGGCTGGCTGATGATGCCGATGGACCTCCCCGGCATCACCGTTGAGCAGATGGACCTCCTCTTCGTCGGCGGCGAGCGCGGGGCCGCAAGCGGCATCAAGAACACGGTCTACTTCGACAACGTCCGCGTGCCTGCGTTCAACCTCGTCGGCGGCGAGGGCAACGGCTGGAAGGTCGCGGGGACGCACCTCGAGATCGAGCACGGCCTGCTCCGCAGCGCCGTCCGCGACGACCCACTCACCGAGCGCGTGTTCGACTACGCCCGCAACGCGAAGCGGGGCGGCAGGCCGCTGCTGGAGGACCAGGACGTGCGCGACCGCCTCGTCGACTTCTACATCGACTCAGAGGTGACGCGCCTGCTGCACTTCCGCAACTACGCCTGGCGCGGCCAGGGCAGGCAGCTCACCTACGAAGGCGCGCAGGCGTACCTCTACCAGAAGCGCGGCCAGCTCTCGAAGGCGCGCGCCGTGCTCGACGTGATGGGGCCGCAGGCGCTCGTCGAAGCGCCCGACGAGTGGGCCGTCGCCGACGGCCACGTCGAGGTGCACCAGCGCGGCTCCATCGTCGACCAGCACCCCGGCGGCACCGCCGAGATACAGCGCGTCATCATCGCGCGGAGGCTCGGCATCGGGCGCGACGTTCGGGAAGAGCCGGGGAGACTCCGCTAGCCATGGACCTGCTCCTCAACGAACAGCAGCGCATGCTGCAGTCCACCATCCAGGACCTGCTGCGCCGCGACCTCACGAAAGAGACGCTCGTTGCCATCGACGCCGGGAACACGGACGTTGCGCAGGGCTGGCCCGCGCTCGCGTCCACCGGCCTGCTCGGCAGCCTCGTGCCGGAGGAGCACGGCGGGGTTGGCGGTTCGTTCAGCGACGCGGGCGTCCTCTTCGAGGAACTTGGCAGGGGCCCTGTGCCCGGCGCGCACTTCTCGTCCGGCGTCTTCGCGGCGCTCATCCTGCAGGAATGCGGCAGCACCGATCAGCAGGCTGCGCACCTGCCCGCGATAGCATCGGGCGACGAGGTCTTCGCCGTCGCCGTCACCGAGCCCGAGTACGGCTGGGAGCGCGGCGACGTTCAGGTGACCGCGGAGCGCACGTCGGACGGCTACACGCTCAGCGGGGTGAAGCTCCACGTGCCCGACGCCACGCAGGCGACCCACCTCATCGTTGCCGCGCGCACCAGCGGCGAGAGCGTCGGCCTGTTCATCGTCCCCGCCAACGCTCCCGGCGTCGCTTGCAGGACGCTTAGTGGGCTCTCGACCGGCCTCGGCGAGGTGCAGCTGGACGGCGTCGCTGTTGGCGAGGACGCGCTGCTCGGCGACGCGGCGGACGGCTGGGATGCGTTCGAGCGCGGGATGCTCAAGGCGACCGCCGTGCTCTCCGCCTACCAGGTCGGCGGACTGGAGAGCGTCTTCCAAATGTGCCTGGAGTACAGCCGCACGCGGCGGCAGTTCCAGCAGCCCATCGGACGCTTCCAGCGCGTGCAGGACCACATCATCGACATCGTGAACCACCTGGACGCCGCCCGCTGGACGACCTACGAGGCGCTCTGGAAGCTCGACACCGGACGTCCCGCCGAGGGCGGCGTGCACATGGCGGCCGCCCTGGCGAGCGAGGGCTACTACCTCGCCTGCAACGCTGCACACGACGTCCACGCAGGCGTCGGCATCGTCCGCGAGTACGGCCTCACGCTGCACACCCGCATGTCACGCACCCTCTACCACCACCTCGGCAGCCCCCGCTATCACCGCCGCAGGCTCGCCGGGGCGCTCGGCCTCTAGCCGGGCCTGCCCTCCCCATGCTCTCCCCCTACCGCGTCATTGACCTCGCAGACGACCGGGGCATCTTCTGTGGTCGCGTCCTCGCCGACCTCGGCGCGGAGGTCGTTAAGGTCGAGCCCGTCGCCGGCGACCCCGCCCGCCGCATCGGCCCCTTCTTCCACGACGAGCCCGGCGTCGAGAACAGCCTCTTCTGGCAGCTCTACGCCGCGAACAAGAAGAGCCTAGCGCTCGACATCGCTTCGGACACCGTGCGCGAAGCGCTGCGACGGCTCATCGCCTCCGCCGACTTCCTCATCGAATCGTTCCGCCCTGGCTACCTCGACAGCCTCGGTCTGGGCTACGACGACGTCCGCGCGCTCAATCCCACGCTCGTCTACGTCTCGATAACGCCGTTCGGCCAGGACGGCCCGTACCGCGACTTCGCCGCGACCGACCTCACTGGCTCCGCGCTCAGCGGCTTCGCCTACCTCACCGGCGACCCGGACCGTCCCCCGCTGCGCGTGAGCGTGCCGCAGTTCTGGACGCTGGGGGGCGCGGCGGGCGCGGCGGGCGCTATGACGGCGCACGCGCACCGCATCAACACCGGACGCGGCCAGCGCGTGGACGTCTCATGCCAGCAGGCGCTCACTCGCACGCTCTCCCACGCCCCGCAGTTCTGGGATATGAATGAGATCATCCTCAAGCGCTCCGGCCCCTTCCGCCCCATCGGCGACGGCCGCAACCTGCGCGTGAACTTCGAGTGCGCCGACGGCTACGTCAACTACATCCAGCCCGGCGGCGCGACCGGCGGACGCGCCATGGCCGCCCTCTGCGCGTGGATGGACGAGCACAGCGAAGGGCACCCGCTCCTCAGCGGCACCGACTTCGGCGCGTACGGCTTCGGCCAGCTACCCGACGACGTACTCGACGCGATGAGCGAGACGCTCGAGGCGTTCTTCCGCTCCCGCACGAAACGCCACCTCTCTGAGGAGGCGATCAAGCGGCGCGTCCTCCTCTTCCCAGTCAACGACCCCGCCGACGTCTGCTCGTACCCCCAGCTCGCCGCGCGCGGCTTCTTCCGCGAGACCGAGGCGCCCGACGGCGGCACGATGACGACCCTCGGCCCATGGGTGAAGTCGAGCGAGCGCCCGCTGCCGCTCCGCCGCGCGCCGAGGCTCGGCGAGCACACGGGAGAGGTCCTCGCCGGCCTCGGTTTCTCGACGGATGAGATAGCGGACCTGCGCGTATCGGGAGCGGCACGATGACCGAATACTCCGCTAAACCGTTCGAGGGGCTGCGCGTCCTCGACTTCTGCTGGGTCGTCATCGGCCCCATGACGACGCGCTACTTCAGCGACTTCGGCGCCGAGGTGCTGCGCGTCGAGTCGTCGCTGCGTCCTGACGTCATCCGCCACGGCCTGCCATTCGCGGAGGGCAAGCCGGGGGTCAACCGGAGCGGCTACTGGGCCAACTACAACAGCGGCAAGCTCGGTCTCGGCCTCAACATGGCCGATGAGCGCGCCCGAAACCTCGCCTTCCGCCTCGCGACGGAGTGGGCGGACGTCGTCACGGAGAACTTCACGCCGGGCACGATGGAGAAATGGGGCCTCGGCTATGACGCGCTTCGGAAGCACAACCCCGGCCTCGTCATGTTCAGCGCCTCCATGCTCGGGCGCGGCGGCCCGTACGACTCTCAGCCCGGGTTCGGCCCTGTGCTGACCGCGCTCTCCGGTCACACCAACTTCACCGGCTGGCCTGACCGTGTGCCCGTCAGCCCCTACGGCGCGTACACGGACTTCCTCATCCCGCACATCGCTTTCTCAGCCGTGTGCGCCGCGCTCGACCACAAGCGCCGCACCGGCCAGGGGCAGTACCTCGACCTTTCGCAACTGGAAGCCGCCCTCTACTTCGCCGGGCCGCCCGTCCTGGACTATCTCGCCAACGGACGTATCCAGACGCGCAACGGCAACCACGACCCCGACATGGCCCCCCACGCCGTCTACCGCTGCGACGGCAACGACCGCTGGTGCGCCATCGCCTGCCCCACCGACGCCGCGTGGCACGCCCTCGCGCAGACGATAGACCGCCCTGACCTGGCCGACGACGCCACCCTCGCGACCCTCGACGGACGCAAGCAGCGCGAGGCCGAACTCGACGCCGCCATTGAGGCGTGGACGATCACCCGCTCTCCCGACGAGGCGATGCAGGCCTGCCAGGCCGTGGGCGTCGCCGCTGGCGCCGTGCGCGACTGCCGCGATCTCTTCGACGACCCGCAGGAAGCGCATCGCGGCCACTTCGTGTTCATGGATCACCCGGAGATGGGACGCTACGCCTCGGACGCCAACTGCTTCCAGCTCTCCGAGACCGCGCCGGACTACCGCCGCTCTCCTCTCCTCGGCGAGCATACCGAGTACGTGATGCGCGAACTGCTCGGCATGCCCGAGAGCGAATACCGCGCGCTGTCAGACGACGGCGTGTTCGAGTAGGACGACCTACCCGCCCCTTGCTGTCCTGACGAAGTGGCCCGCTGAGAGCGCGCCTCCTGCCACGCCTGCGGCCAGCCCCGCCACGCCCATGAGCGCGACCGTGGCCAGACTCGCGTCGGTGTCCAACAGCCCCGCTTCGCTGATCGGCGGCCTCACCAGCAGCGGCGCGAGTAACCAGAAGACTGCTCCGCTACCGGCCCACGCCCTCGCCAGGGGGCACGTCCACTCCTGCGACCACGCTCTCGGCCCAAGCCTCAGCAGTGCCCCCATGGCGCCGCCCGTCGCTGCCCCGGCCGCGCCGCCTGCGGCCGGAAACACGAGGAGAGATACACCCGCACTACAGGCATCCAGCGAAGCAGCCCGGCACTCCGCGGCCAGGAACATCGTCCATATCGCGGGTATCAACCCAACAAAAGCGCCGATAGCAGCGCCGATGAGCAGGCCCGCCAGAGTCATCACCACCCATCGGAATGCGCCGGGCACGAATGCCCGCAGGATGAGGTACTGCGCAAGGAGTACGGGAACGCCGAAACTCAGCCCCACGGGTATCTGCCATCGCCAGGAGAAGAGGAGGTTGCCCAGACCGCTCTCGACCGCTATGGCGCTGCTCACGACCTCGGCCAATCCCGCACCCACTCCCAGCCCGATAGCCGTGCCGGATACCCAGAGTAACCACAGTCTTCTCTGCATGGCTTGTAGCATAGTCCAACCATCGGCAAACCCAGCCCGGAGGCAGCGGCATGAGCAAGGAAACCTTCAGCGAAGCGGTACGATTCTTCCTCGATGTGGCGTCCCATGTTCCCGCCAACGCCTGGACGAACGAGGCGCTGGGCGTCTGGAACGTCCGCGACCTCGTTGGCCACACGAGCCGCGCCATCCTGCTCGTCGAGGAATACGCCACAGAGGGAACGACCCGGCGCGGTTTCGGCACGCCGGATGAGATTGCGGAGCGCGGGCGGCAGGCGGGCCGCGCGCTCGGCGACGATCCGGCAAGCGCGCTGCGCACGCTCGCTGACCGAGTGCTCGCACTCGTGGAAGGCCTGCCGGACGACCACCCCATGCACACGCCGGGCGGCGTACGTCCCCTCTCCCGTTACCTCCCTACCCGCGTTGCGGAGTTGACGATACATACCATCGACCTCGCCGGAGCGCTGGGGATCGAAGCCGAGCCGCCGCGCGAGTGCGTCCGGGCCACGCTGCACGCCCTTGCGGACTATGCCGTGCGACAGGGCACAAGCATGGATGTAGCCTTCGCGCTGACGGGACGCAAGCCACTCCCTCCGGGGTTCAGCGTCGTGCCATAGCCTCAACCCCCGCACTGAACCCGCGCCGTGATAGGCTTGCGCGTGACACCCGGCGACTCAGGAGGACGTGCATGGCGGACAAGCCGCTGGAAGGGAAGGTCGCGCTCGTAACGGGCGCGGGAAGCTCCATGGGCATGGGGCGCGAGATGGCGCTTGCGCTCGCGGAAGCCGGAGCGCGCGTCGCCCTCATGGACATCGACGCCGACCAATTGGAGCGCAACGCGAACGACGCGCGAGAGGTCGGCGGCGACGGTTGCGCGCTCCCCATCGTCGGCAGCGTCAACAGCTGGGACGACACACAGCGCGCCGTGAGCGAGACCATCGCTGGCCTCGGTGGCCTGCACATAGTCATCAACAACGCAGGAGTCCCCAGCCGCCGGCCCGGCGGTTTCTGGGAGTTGCCGCCGGAGGAGTGGATACACGCCCTCAGCGTCAACACCAACGGTCCCTTCCTCATGGCGCGCGCCGCCGTGAACCACATGCGGGAGCAGGGCTGGGGACGCATCATCGGCGTGACCACGAGCCTCGACACCATGATCCGCAACCTCCCCTACGGCCCGTCGAAGTCCGCGCACGAGTCGTTCATCGCCATCATCGCCAAGCAGCTCGACGGCTCCGGCGTCACCGCGAACGTCCTCATCCCCGGCGGGGCCACGAACACCAACTTTATCTCGGACGCCGACGTGCGCGACCGCGACGCCCTCATCCAGCCGGACGTGATGCGAGCGCCGATAGCCTGGCTCGCTTCCAACGAGGCCGACGGCACCACCGGACGCCGCATCATCGCCTCGAAGTGGGACGAGAACCTGCCCATCGAACAACGCCTGGAAGCCGCCGCGGCGCCTGCCGCGTGGCCCCAACTCGGACGCCCCGCCGGTGCACAGGGGCCCTAGGAGCACACGATGACCACCAACCCGCACGACGAACTGCAGGAAGCAGCCCTCAACCACCTCTGGATGCCGACCCAGGACTGGAGCGACCTCGCCGAGAACGGCGTGACGTTCATGGACGAGGGCGAAGGCGTCCGCATCAAGTCCAGCGACGGCAAGTGGGGCTACGATGGCGTGGCCGGGCTGATGCTCGTGAACGTCGGCCACGGACGGCAGGAGATCGTGGACGCCGTCGCCGCGCAACTGGGCAAGCTGCACTACGCCAACACGTTCAAGTACGGCTCGGAGCCCGTGGTGCGCTTCGCGGCCAAGGTCGCCTCGCACACGCCGGGCGACCTCAACCGCACCTACTTCACCAGCGGCGGCTCCGAGGCGGTCGAAACTGCACTGAAGATCGCCTACCGCTACCACTACAACCGCGGCGAGCCGGGCAGGCGCAAGTTCATCGGTCGCGAGGGCTCCTACCACGGCACGACTCGCGGCGCGCTCAGCGTCTCCACCTCCGCCGTCCTCGACCGCCCCTCTTACGGCGAGATCCTGCCGGACAACTTCTTCGCCGCCCCGCAGCCCGCGTACTACCGCCGCGAGGACGCATCGCTCTCGCCGTCCGAGTTCAGTATCCGGTGCGCGCAGGCCGTCGAGGACATCATCGTCGAAGAAGGGCCGGAGACCGTCGCCGCCGTCATCGCGGAGCCCGTCTCCTTCTCCGCCGGGGTCGCCATCCCCGCCGCCGAGTACTGGCCGATGCTCCGCGACATCTGTGACCGCCACGGCGTGCTGCTCATCGCGGACGAGGTCATCACCGGCTGGGGACGCACCGGCAGGTGGTTCGGTATCGAGCATTGGAACGTCGTTCCGGACATGATGACGATGGCCAAGGGCATCACCAGCGGCTACTTCCCCGTCGGCGCGTGCGTCGTGCGCGACGCCGTGTTCGAGGAGTTCCAGGGCGGGCCGGAGACGACGTACCGCCACGGCATCACATACGGTGGACACCCCGCCGGCGGCGCGGCGGGCCTCGTCAACGTCGACATCATGGAACGCGAGGACCTCATCGGGAACTCGGAGCGCATGGGCAAGCGCCTCCTCGACCGGCTCGAAGCGCTCCGTGACCGTCCCACCGTCGGCGACGTGCGCGGCCTCGGCCTCATGTGCGCCGTCGACCTCGTCTCCGACAAGGAGGCGAAGACGCCCCTCTCCGAGACGCCCGGCGCGGTCGAAGGCCTCAACCAGCGCCTGCTGGACGGCGGTCTCTACACCCGCGCGACACGCCAGGTCTTCTTCGCGCCCCCGCTCTGCATCACCGCGGAAGAGATCGACGACATAGCGGACATCTTCGAGCGCTCGCTCACCGCCACGGAGCAGGAGCTCGGCCTGGCGTAGAAGAGCCCCTGTCGTTCCTGTGAAAAGGCTCTACGCAGCATACCTCGTCATTCCCGCACCAGCGGGAATCCAGGGTGCGCGGGCAGCGCACGCTCGCCCCGTTCGCATGCCCTCGCTGACGACGAGCGCTCCCCCCTTTCATCCCCTTACACGGCCTGACAAGGCCCTGGGCCATTCTTGTGAAAATAGGCGTTCGTCGTTCCTGCGCAGGCAGGAACCTCGCCTGGGTGCCCCGCTCATGGCGAGCCTGTCGAACCATCCCTGGATTCCCGCACTGACGGGAATCCAGGGTGGCCGGGCAGGTCACGCGGGGCGGAGTGGAAAGGCGGGGCGCGTCCTGCCGTCTACTGCGTTACTCGGCTGGCAAGTACGGGTGAGCGTGGCCTGTCGCCTCCTCCTTTTCATTCCCTTACGGGGCCTGATAAGGCCCCGAGGCATTCCTGCGAGGGCCTCGTCGTTCCTGCGCAGGCTCGCGCTTAGCGCGCAACCTCGCGTCCCACCTCTCCCTCGGGGAGAGGTCGCGCTGAAAGCGCGGGTGAGGGCTCTCGCCCCTGCCCGGCTAACGCCCGGCCAGCTCCGCTATCGCCGCGATCGCGCGCTCGACGTCGCCTTCATTGTTGAACGCCGCCGTGCAGATCCGCACGCCGGGAGGATGCCCCACGTGGCGCGCCACGATGCGATGCGTCTCCCACAACGCCTCGACGAACGCCGCCGCCTCCCAGCCCTCCACGCTGATGACCGTGATGGCGCACGACGTGGGACCGTCGACTGGCCCATTGAAGCTGACCCCGCCGATGCCGGACAGCTCCGCGCGCAGCGCCGACGCCAGCCCGCAGGCGTGCTCCTCGACGCGCTCAGGGCCCAACTCGCGGTTGATGCGCACGGCCTCCGCGTACCCGGCGCGCTCCGCGACACCCTGCGACGCGAGCGAGTACTGGGCCAGCCCTGACCGGAACCCCGTGCCAGACCGCCTCAACTGGGGCTTCAGCAGCTCCCTGCGGTCGGGCCGCACGTAGAACGCGCCGCTCCCCGTCGGCCCCATCAGCCACTTCTGCCCCGACGTGGCGTAGAAGTCGACGCCCATCGCGGCGAAGTCCATCGCGATGTGGCCCCCGGTCTGCGCCCCGTCATACAGCACGAGCGCCTCAACCTCGTGCGCCGATTCCACGATCTCCTTCGCGGGCACGCGCAGGCCCGTCGTGAACATGACGTGGCTGAGCGCCGCCACCTTCACACGAGAGTCCAGCGCGGACCGCATCGCCTCGATGCACGCGTCCGCCGAAGCGTCCGGCGGTATCGACACGCGCCTGATCTCCACGCCGCGCTCCTCCAGCACCGCGACCGGCGAGTCGATGCCCGGGTGCTCCAGGTCGGTCGTGAGCAGCACGTCTCCCGGCTGCCAGTCGAGGCCGAACAGCGCGATGGCGACCCCCTCCGACGTCCCGTGCGTTATCAGCATGTCCGCAGGGTCGACGTTGTACAGCTGCGCCGCCTCCGTCCGCGCCTCTTCCTCCACCGCCGACGCGAACGCCCTGCCCTCCGGCCCTGCGGGCCCTCCCGCGCTCTCGCGCGCACCGGCGTCCCGCATGCGCTCGATCACCTGCGACGGGCTCGGGCCCGCCCAGCCCGCGTTCATGTACGTCATCGACTCCATACAGGCGATCGAATCACGCAGCGAAGCGAAGTCCATCTGTCACCCCCGGTTCTGCCGGTCGTAGCCGTCCGGGTCGGTATGCTACTCCACGCTGCCGCCTCCGGCGTGCCGGGCGTTCGGCGAAGTCCGCTCCGCCTGCTAGAATCCACGCATCCTGCCCACTGGGAGAACACCCATGGCGAACTACATCCTCCTCATGAAGCTCACACCGGAAGGACAGCACGCCATCCTGGAGAACCCGGACTCCATCGCGGAGGCCGCTGCCGAGGTCCACGTACCGGAAGTGACCGGCCTCGGCCTCTACGCCGTGCTCGGTCCCTACGACTTCGTCAGCATCATCCAGGCGCCGGACAATGAGGCGGCGGCCCGCTATTCGGTCCGCCTCGGCGTCCACATCGGCGTGAGCATAACCACCCTCCCCGCCGTCCCCATCTCTCTCCTCCACGAGCGCGACGACCCGGACATAGACTCCCTCATCACGGGACGGGCAGCACCCATCGGCGAGCCCGCCGGTCCCGACGGCTCCACTCGCGCCTGACCTGCGTGTGACCTGCTAGAATCCGCGCGCACGAACCGCATATTGAGACAACGCAACCGGGAGGCAGCACAATGACCACCACGAATCTTGAGATCATCGTCGACGGCGACGGCCACATCATGGAGGACATCCCGGCCATGGCCCAGTTCCTCCCGCCCAAGTTCCGCGACCACCCGTCGCGCAACCTCAACTCTTCCCTCTTCCCACCCCTCGACCACCTCCACGCGGGGCACTTCGTCGAAACCCCCGGACGCCGCGACCGCAAGGGCGCGTTCGTCGGCCCGGACGGCTGGGAGGTCTTCCTCACCGACGTCGGCATCGACGCCACCGTCCTCTATCCCACCACCGCCCTCTCCTACGGCAAGATCGTCAGCCGCGACTGGGCCATCGCCACCGCGCAGGCCTACAACGACTGGCTCTACGACACCTACGTCAAACGCGACGGCCGCTTCCACGGCGTCGGCCTCATCCCCATGCAGGAGCCCGCAGAGGCCGTCAAGGAGCTCCGCCGCTGCGTCGAGGACCTCGGCTTCGTCGGCGCGATGCTTCCCTCGTTCGGCCTGCCCGACCACCTCGGCTCGAAGATCTACTGGCCCGTCTACGAGGAGGCCGACCGCCTCGGCTGCGCCATCGCCGTTCACGGCGGCGCGCACAGCGGCATCGGGCTGGACCACATGAACGTCTACGCCCCCATCCACGCGCTCGGTCACCCCGCCGGACAGGCCATCGCTCTCGCGGGCATGGTCTTCAACGGCGTCTTCGAGCGCTTCCCCAACGCCCGCTTCGGCTTCCTGGAAGGCGGCATCGGCTGGTTCGTCATGTGCCTGGAGCGCTTCGACCGCTCCCACAGCACGCACATGGAGTACCAGCTGCGCGACGATGACATGCTTGGCCCCAAGGTCGGCGACAGCGTCCACGAGTACATCCAGCGCCAGATCGACAACGACCGCCTCTTCATCGGCTGCGAGGGCGAGGAGCCTGCGATCGCGTTCGCGGTCAGCCAGGTCGGCAACAAGCCCTTCTTCTTCTCCACCGACTTCCCCCACGAGGTCACGACCGAGACCTGCCGCCACGAACTGCAGGAACTCCTGGACAACCCCCAGCTCACCGACGAGGACAAGGAAGCCATCCTCCACAAGAACTCCCGCCGCTTCTACCGCTTGGGCGACGCTTAGCCAGGAACGGAAACCGAAGTAGTACAACGAGGTGTAAGAGGACATGATCCCAAGCCACGTCAACGAGGAACTCACGCAGGTCAGCGCGGGCACGCCGATGGGCGAGCTCATGCGCCGCTACTGGCATCCCGTCGCCGCCGCCGGCGAGTTGATGGAGCGTCCCACGAAGGCGGTTCGCATCCTCGGTGAGGACCTCGTCCTCTACAAGGACAAGTCCGGCACCCTCGGGCTGATCGAACGCTTCTGCCCCCACCGACGCGTCGACCTCTCCTACGGCATCCCCGAGGAGCACGGCCTCCGCTGCATGTACCACGGCTGGATGATGGACGAGACCGGCCAGTGCATCGAGCAGCCGTTCGAAGAGACCGTCCACCCGGACGGGCGCTTCAAGGAGAAGGTCAAGGTCGCCGGCTACCCGGTGCAGGAGCTCGGTGGACTCATATTCGCCTACATGGGCCCGCAGCCCGCGCCCCTGCTCCCTCGCTGGGAGCAGCTCACCTACGACGACGCGGTGCGCGACATCGCCATCTCGCACCTGCCGTGCAACTGGCTGCAATGCCAGGAGAACTCGGTCGACCCCGTGCACACGGAGTGGCTGCACTTCTACTTCGGCAACTACGTCCGCAATGGCGTCGCCGCCCCGCCTGAGAGCCAGCCCAAGACCATCAAGATCGCGTTCGACGCCTTCGAGTACGGCATCATCAAGCGCAGGCTGCAGTTGGGCTTCCCGGAGGACGGCGAGGACTGGGCCAAGGGCCACCCCATCATGTTCCCCAACATCCTCTTCGTCGGCGACCAGGTCCGCACCACCACGCAGTGGCGCGTGCCCATCGACGACGAGAACACGTACCACGTCTCCTACTACGTCTACCGCGCCAGGCCCGGCACCCCCGTGCCTCAGCAGGACGTCGCCGCCTACCGCTACGTGCCGCTCTACGAGCCGGACGGACGCTTCTACACCGGCGTCACGTTCAACCAGGACTACACGATGTGGGTCACCCAGGGCGCCATCGCCAAGCGCGACAAGGAGATGCTCGGCGAGTCCGACGTCGGCCTCATCCTCTTCCGCAAGATGCTGCGCCAGCAGATGAAGGTCGTCGAGGACGGCGGCGAGCCCATGAACGTCTTCCGCGACCCTGCCGTCGCGAACCACATCGCACTGCCCATGGAGAGCGTCAAGCACGGCATCAAGCCGGACGGACGCTACCGCCCCGGCGAGGGCGGCGAGAGCCCCATCATCCCCATGATCGAGGAAGTACTTCGCTCGTGGGTGCCGGAGGAGGTCGCCGCCCAGCCTAAGGACCTGGAACTCTTCTAGGCCGGCGCCACAAAACCTGACCGAACGTAAAGGAGGACCTATGTCCCGCGAGATCGACGAGATCAAGTACGAAGTCGCAATGGCAACCCGCATCCTCTCCCACATGGGCCTCGCCACCGGCGTGACTGCGGCCCTCGGACACGTCAGCATGCGCGTCCCCAACCAGCCTGAGCTGTTCGTCGTCAAGGGCCGGGGCTACGCCATCGACGCCCTGGAGGAGATGCAGTACTACGACATGATCGTCTGCAACCTGGACGGCTACAAGGTGGACGGCCCCGCCAGGTCCACCCAATGCTCCGAGGTCAAGATCCACTCCTCCATCATGAAGGCGCGCCCGGACGTGAACTCGGTAGTCCACGTGCACCCGCGCAACGTCGTCCTGATGACCGTCCTCGGCGAGCAGATCCGCCCGATGGCGCAGGAAGGCGCGCAGATGGTCATGGAGCACCCCCACCCGCTCTACCCCCACACCAAGACCGTCTGGAGCCACGAGGAGGGCCTGGAACTCGCGGAGTGCCTCGGCGACAACAAGTTCGTCCTCATGCAGGGTCACGGCGCATCGATGACCGGCAGAGACCCCCAGGACTCCGTCATCAGCATGCTCCAGTTGGAGGAGCAGGCGCGCATGAACTACTGGGGCCTCGTCGCCAAGGGCTCCGACCACCCCTACCTCTCCGACGAGCTCGTCATGGAGTCGGTGAACCGCCCGCCGCAGCCCCAGGTTGGAGGAGGCGGCCCCCATGAACCACTGGGCCCTCGCCGCCAGGGCCTCCGCCCCCCCCTCCCTCTCCGACGAGCTCGTCAGGGAGTCGGTGAACCGCCCGCCGCAGCACGAGTACCCGCACTTCAAGGAGCTCATGCGCAGCATCGGCGGCAACCCGCCGCGCGACGGCGTCTGGAACTCCTACAAGAAGAAGGTCTCCGGCGACATGATCGCCCCGTAACTATCCGGTGCGGTCCCCTCTCCCTACACCTACCAGGGGAGAGGGACAGGATGAGGGTACTGAAGGGGGCGGCCAACTGGCCGCCCCTCTCTTTTAGCCCAACCTGTGACACGCCCCCATTGCGCCGATGGCCCCCGCCTCCCTACCATGGTTCGCAGCGAGGCACGGATTGGTGAGTGGCCACCATGCTCGGCATCGTGAGCAGAAATGAACAGAAAAGAACAGTTTCTGAGCAGGAATGAACAGCGAATGAGCGGAAATGAACAGCCCAACTGCTCACTCCGGAGGCCTGATCTACGAGTGGGAATGAGGGGATGAGCAGAAATGAGCAGTCTTTCCCCTGCGAAACCTTTCCTGGGAGGGCCATCCTCGCCCCCATAGCGCCCCCTTGCCAACCTGTGCTACACTCTTCCGCGGTATGAACATCGCCGTCACCACGTGCGCTTGTTGTTGTCGACCATAGGGCCGACAGTACTCACACGCCGTCAAAACTGCGCCCTTCTCAGGAACCCCGAGAAGGGCGCTTTGTTATACAGAAGGAGAACCAGATGACCAGCACCGCTCCCCGCCCCATCATCCGAGGCACCAAGACCATCGAGGAGAAAAGGCAGTACGACTACTCCAAGGGCGTACTCCCCTACGTTCCCGAGGAGGTCGACGACTTC
Source organism: SAR202 cluster bacterium bin16 (assembly GCA_002238425.1). Taxonomy (GTDB): domain Bacteria; phylum Chloroflexota; class Dehalococcoidia; order Lucifugimonadales; family Australimonadaceae; genus Bin16. Next base: position 50,900 of record MPMJ01000017.1, read on the forward strand.
GAGACGGAGGCGACCCGCTACCTCAACGGCGAATGGCCCACCGAGGAGCAGTTCATCATGTACCGCCTCGTGCGCGGGGTCTACGGCCAGCGCCAGGCGGACGTGCAGATGATGCGCATCAAGATCCCCGGCGGCGCGCTCACCCCCGGGCACCTGGAGGCGTTCGGCGACGTCGTCAGCCAGTACGCTCCGCTCAAGAAGGGCCACATCACCACCCGTGAGAACCTGCAGGTCCACTTCGTCAAGCTCGCCGACACTCCCCACGTCATGCGTATCTTGGGCGACGCGGGCCTCATCACCCGCGAGGCGTGCGGCAACACCGTCCGTAACGTGGCGGGCGACCCCCTCTCCGGCGTGAAGCTGGAGGAGCCCTTCTACGTCGCGCCCTACCTCGCAGCCTACGCTCGCTACTTCGTCCGCCACGAGTACACGCAGGCGCTCCCCCGCAAGTGGAAGACCTCCTTCTCCAGCGGCGGAGACGATGACGTCGTGGCCGACATCCACGACCTCGCCTTCCTCCCGAAGCTCCGCGACCGCGAAGACGGCAGCGAGCCGGAGAAGGGCTTCGAGATCCGCATCGGCGGCGGCACGTCCATCATGCCCCGCCTCGCCTGGACGCTCTACGACTTCGTGCCTGTCACCGAGTACCTCAAGGTCGCCGAGGCCGCCATCCGCGTCTTTCATCGCACCGACGAGCTCCGCAAGAACCGCATGCGCGCGCGCATCAAGTTCTACGTCGACCGCATCGGCATCGAGGCCTTCCGCGAGGAGGTCGAGCAGGAGATGCAGGGCGACTGGGCGCAGGCCGACTTCGACCCCACGCCCTGGATGGAGCTCCCGCCTGAGATGATCGACGAGCCCCCTGCCCTCGTGCCGGTCGAAGCGCACGACGAGCCTGAGTTCCTCGCGTGGCGCAAGGACAACGCCCACCCGCAGCAGCAGGAGGGCTACTACGTCGTCTACGTCACGCTCCCGCTCGGCGACATCTTCGCGCACCAGTTCCCCGTGCTCGCCGACATCGGACGCAAGTACGCCGGCGGCATCCGCGCATCCACGGAGCAGAACATCCTCTACCGCTGGGTGCCGGAGGGCTACCTGTACGACGTCTGGGCCGCGCTCAAGGCCACCGGCCTGGCCGAGGACGGCGCGAACTCCATCACGGACGTCGTCTCCTGCCCCGGCACCGACAGCTGCAAGATGGGCATCACCTCCTCGATGGGCGTCGCCGAGGCGCTTCGGAGCAGTATCCGCAGCTACGGCTCCGATGACCCTGCCGTCAAGAGCCTGCACGTCAAGGTCAGCGGCTGCCCCAACGGCTGCTCGCGCCACCACATCGCCAACATCGGTTTCCACGGCGCGGCCACCAAGGGCGACGGCAACCAGGTGCCCGCCTACGAGGTCTTCCTCGCGGGCAACTACGGCAACCAGGACCCCACCCGCTTCGGCCACCGCGTGAAGGCCAAGGTGCCCGCCAAGCGCGTCCCAGCCTTCATGGACGGCATCCTCGCCCACTACCAGTCCAACCGCGACGACGGCGAGTCGTTCAACGACTACGTGGACCGCGTCGGCACCGCCCCGTTCGAGGAGCTCGCCGGACAGTTCCGCGAGGTCGGCGCCCTCAACAAAGAGAACCTCGACAACTACATCGACTGGGGCAAGAACATCCTCTACAAGCTCGAACGCGGCGAAGGCGAGTGCGCGGTCTAGTACACCGCACGGGAATCCATAGACCTACAAGGGCACCCCTCGGGGTGCCCTTCCCGTGATTGCGCGATGCTTCTCTGGTAGAGTCAAGCCATTCGATGAACTGTGCATAAGGAGGGAGCCATGTCCGTAGAAGGCAAGGTAGTACTCATCACCGGAGGCGCGCGAGGGATGGGACGCGAGATGGTGCGCGCGTTCCTGAAGGAAGGAGCCAAGGTCGTCGCCACCGACCTCTCGTGGGTTCCCACCGGCGTCTCCAACGACGACTTCGACTTCTTCGAAGAGATCAGGGAGAACCCCAACGCGCTCATCTGCACGATGGACATAACGCTTCAGTCGCACGTCGATGAGGCGTACAGGAAGACGATCGAGAAGTTCGGCACCGTCGACGTCATCATCAACAACGGTGGCACGCGCCAGCGGGACCTCTACCTAGACACCCACGGCAGCGTCACCGTCCTCGAGACCGACATCAGCGAGTGGGAGAAGATGTTCGGCACGCACGTCTTCGGCAACCTCCGCGTTATCAAGCGGTTCGTGCAGCCGATGATCGAGAAGCGCAGCGGCAGCATCATCAACTCCTCGTCCAGCCAACTGCTCAACGCCCACGCCTCCGGCCAGGGCGAGCCCGTGTTCTACGGCATGAGCAGAGAGGGCGCATACCAGCCTGCCAAGGCCGCGATGGGCTCCATGACCATCTACCTCGCCAAGGAGCTCCAGCAGTACAACATCGCCGCGAACGTCATGCTCCCCGGCCACACCGCCACCACCGGCTCCGACGAGCAGGAGCAGGTGCGCCACGAGATCAGGATGAAGCTGGGCCAGGAGCGGTCCAACTGGACGCCGCGCCGCGTGCGCGCCGACAACGTCGTCCCTCTCGCGCTTCACCTCGCCGAGCAGGACGGCAGCGGCATCACCGGGCGCTGGATAAGCTGCATGGGCTTCAACGAGGAGCAGGGCTTCGGTGGCTTCGAGACCTGGGGCCACCCCGACGACGTCGCAGCGGCCCGCGCCGCCGGCACGCTCTGATCGCCACCGGAGAGACACGTTTAGCACGCAGGGGCGGCCAATGGCCGCCCCTGCGTTTATTCTTGAGCAAGGTTGACGGCTAGCCGGGAACCCTGAGCTTCGCCTCAGGAATCTCGTTGGACTTTGCGTGCAGCCAGTCCTCCAACTGGTCGAGCCAGTCTGCACCCTTCGGCAACGTAGCCGAAGTCGTCCGCACGCGGTACCACTCCGGGTTGTCGACGCCGGGCGGCGTGATACCCTGCTCGCTCAACTCCCGCGCCGCGCGGATGAGCCTGCGCCGCACCCGGATGATCATTGCGTCGGACGTTCCCAGGTGCTCCTGCGTCCGGTCGTAGATCGGCCCCATGCTCTCGGTCGCGGCCTGGTCCTGCAGCGGGATGGTCGGGATGCCGGTGAACGTCTTCTCGCGCTGCGCCTCGCGGTCCTGACCGTAGTGGTTGCTGCGGTTCATCTCAGGCCGCCACCAGGAGAGGCCGTCCGCTTCCCTCGGCCGGAACTCGCCCACGCCGCTGCCGCCTCGGGCCATCGCTCCGGTCGGCCCCATCAGTTCCTCGAGCGACGTCACCGGGTTCCACAGCACTGTCCACACGATGGTGTGGTAGTCGTCCATCGGCACCCAGATGTGCCCTGGTACCGTCCCATCCGGATAGCCCGGGAAGAGCGTGTGGATGGGAAACATGAACTGAGTCACGCGCCAGTACGTCGTCTCCGGGTCCTCTTCGCGGTTCGCCGCGTAGACGACGCCGTAGTTCGTCGGCACCACTTCCAGCTTCGGGTGCTTGTCCGTGTGCCAGACGCCCATGTACGGAGGGTCGTCCGGGTTCAGCCTGCCGTGGAGGAAGTAGAGGTGACTGGTGTCGATGTCTCCCTCCAAGGCCTGCACCCAGTTGCACTCCCGCTGGAACGGCGTGAGCCGCCGGTGCGACGCGGGCACCGACATCCACTCCAGGTCGGGCAGCGGAGGCGGTGTCTCGCGAGGGCCCATGTACGTCCACACCATGCCGCCCGCCTCGATGCACGGGTACGCCCGCTGCCGCACCTTGGTCTTGAAGTTGCTCGCCGCGGGCTCGTTGGGCATGTCGACGCATTGGCCTGTCACGTCGTACTTCCAGCCGTGGTAGATGCAGCGGATGCCGTCGTCCTCGTTGCGGCCGTAGAAGAGCGAGCACCCGCGGTGCGAGCAATTCTCCGCCATCAGGCCAACCCGTCCGCTCGTGTCCCGCAGTATCACGAGGTCCTCGCCCAGCAGGCGGATGCGCTCCGGGCTGCTGTCGCGTTCGGGCAGGTCGGATGAGCGCATGACCGGCGTCCAGTACTGCCGGATCATCTCGCCCATCGGCGTGCCGGGGCCGACACGGGTCATCAACTCATTGTCTTCGCGAGTCAGCATCGGCTCCTCCTGCCCAGCAGCTTCTATGCTCGTCCATCCATGCGTCTTCCATGAATGTATGGATTGCCATTTCCCCTGTCAATGCGCGTGAATCGTACCGCTACGCCTCTACGATGCAGTTAACCTCCAATCTCGCCTTGACTTTGCCCATGTGCTGGGCTAGTTTGCCCTCGAGGGTACGGTCGGCAGAGTAACGACGCTGCGAGGAGAACAGCGATGCTCAGCGCGGAAGATAATGCGCTACTCACCCAGACAGGGCCGGGCACGCCGGGAGGCGAGATGCTCCGCCGCTACTGGCACCCTGTCGCCCTTGCAGAAGAGTTGCCGCTCGGTGGCTCCCCCCTGCATGTACGTATCCTCGGCGAAGACCTCGCGCTCTTCCGCAACCAGTACGGTGAACTCGGCCTGCTGGGAATCCACTGCTCGCACCGCGCCGCCGACCTGAGCTACGGACGCATCGAGGACGGCGGGCTGCGCTGCCTCTACCACGGCTGGCTGTACGACGTCCACGGAAACTGCCTGGAACAACCCGGTGAGCCGGAAGGCAGCACCTTCAAGGACAAGGTCAAGCACCTCGCCTACCCATGCGTCGAGGCCGGCGGGTTCATCCTGGCCTACATGGGCCCGGGCGAACCGCCGCTGCTCCCTGCCTATGAGTTCCTCACGGCTCCGGAGGAGTCCGTCTTCGCGTCGAAGCTGCTCTCCGCCTGCAACTACCTGCAGGGAAACGAGGGCAACATCGACCCCGTGCACCTCTCGTACCTCCACCGCTTCCTGCGGGAGGAAGAGCGGGCGCGCGCGGTCGTCGGCGGCACCGGCTCTTCCAATTCCTACTTCACCCACGACGTAAGCCCGACGATCGAGGTGGAGGAGACCTTCTTCGGGCTGCGCATATTCTCCGTGCGCGACGGCGGCGACGGCGCGAGTTACGTGCGTATAACCAACTTCGTCTACCCCAACATGGCCCCGAACCCGCAGGGCGTGGACGGCTTCAACATCAACTGGCACGTCCCCATCGACGACACCCACCACTGGAAGTTCCGCGTCAACTTCAGGCGGGGCGGCCCGCTGGACAAAGAGCAGCTCCGGAACGACTTCTACTCCGAGATGGGCGACGACTGGGTGCCCCACCGGAACCTCGGCAACCGGTTCATGCAGGACCGTGAGGAGATGGTCGCCACAAGCTTCATCGGCATGGGCCGGTTCTTCGCCGCGCACGACCTCTACGCGACCGAGACCCAAGGAGCGATACAGGACCGCTCCGCGGAGCACCTCGGCACGACGGACAAGGCCATCGCCGCGCATCGCCGCCTGCTGCTGCAGGCTGTCCGCGCCGTGCAGGATGGTGCAGACCCGCCCAACGTGACGCACGACCCTGTCCGCAACGACTACGAAGACCTCATCTGCGCGGACGCGATCGTGCCCGCAGGCGAGGACTGGCGTACCTCATGGAGGCAATACTTGAAAGTGGGGGCCGCCGCACGCTGACGTGCACCCCTGCCCTTGATCATCACACCGCGCCTACGTGCACAGGGAGGAAGCCATGCTGCGGTTCGATATGCGACACATCCTGTTGACGATACTGATGGCAGTCACTACGGGTGCGCTGCTGGTTGCTTGTGGGGCGGACCCCACCGCAACGCCGACACCTGCTCCCACGCCTACCCCACCGCCTGAGGCAACGCCCACGCCGATGCCGGTCCAGGTGGCAACGGCAACGCCGACGCCGTCGCGCCCCGAGTGGGAGATCCGGTGGGAAGAGACCATCGCCGCAGCGGAGGAAGAAGGCAAAGTGGTCGTAACCTCCTGCGGAGGCGAGGGCCGGCGCCGTGCCATGAACGAGGGCTGGGCCGAGGAGTTCCCGAACATCACCCTGGAACACCAGCCGTTCAACAGCCGGGACCTCTGGCCGCTCGTCGTCCGCGAGGCCGGATTCGGCCAGCACAACTTCGACATCCGTATCGGCGGCGCCGACACCACGACGTTCAGTGCGATGCACACCAACAGCACTCACGCACCGCTGGACTTCGACGAGTGGTTCATCCTGCCGGAGGTCCGCGACCCGGACGTCTGGCTCGGCGGCATAGACGGCGTCTGGCTGGACACGACGAAGCAGTTCGCCTGGCCCATCGTGCTCACTTCCTCGGCCGGAGACAGCTTCTGGGTCAACCGGAACATCATCCCCGAGTCGGAACTCAGCTCCGTTGAGCAGATCACAGACCCGAAGTGGAAGGGCCAGATCATCTCGCTCAGCTCCGAAGGCGGAGCAGCCCAGAACACGATGATGATGCAGATGCTCCAGTACGGAGAGGACTGGCTCAACGACCTACTAGCGAACGAACCCGTCGTGATCCGCGACCACCGCCAGCAGATCGAGTTCCTGCTCCGCGGGCAATACGGAATAGCGACGACCGTCGACACCAACGCGCTGAGGGACTTCATCGCGGAGGGCGTCGACCTCAGCCACATCGAGTCGCTCTCCGAGGAGGCACCGAGCCTCAGCAACGCCTGCGAATCGCTCCAGTTGCACAACAACATGCCCCACCCCAACGCCGCCAAGGTCTACGTGAACTGGCTGCTCACCAGGGAGCATCAGCAGTTGTGGAACGAAGTGGTGCCCACGAACAGCCGCCGCAAGGACGTCGAGTGCGGCCGCTGCAACCTGACCGTGACGGAAGAAGACCTCACGACATTCCGGCTCAGCCAGGACGAGGGGCTCTCGGAAGACCGCGCCCGGTTCACGGAACTGGTGCAGGGCGTCCTGATACAGTAAGGCTCACCACTGCTGGTGAGGCGTGATGCGCCTCACCAGCAGACGGCTTTCCCAATCGGGCGAGCCACAGGCTGAGCCTGTGGCTCGCTGAGTACTACGCCGGGGTTTCGATGTCGGACAGCATCCTCCAATTGGACCGTGTGAGCAGGACCTTCGGGACAACCAAGGCTGTCGACCAGGTCTCGCTCGACGTGCGGGCGGGAGAGATATTCACACTGCTCGGACCGAGCGGCTGCGGGAAGACGACGACCCTCCGCCTCGTTGCCGGCCTCGAACAGCCGGACAACGGCGAGATATGGGTACGCGACCGGCTGGTCGCTTCCGTCCCCCGCAACACCTTCGTGCCGCCCCACCAGCGCATGATGGGGATGGTGTTCCAGTCCTACGCCATCTGGCCGCACATGAACGTGTTCGACAACGTCAGCTACCCGCTCCGCATCCGGCGGATGAAGCGCGCAGAGATCCGGGACAGGGTGGAGCGTGTGCTGAACCTCGTTGGCCTGGACGGACTGGGAAGCCGTCCCGCCCCGATGCTCAGCGGCGGCCAGCAGCAGCGCGTCGCCCTCGCCCGCGCCCTCATCTACGAGCCCGCCGTGCTGCTGCTCGACGAGCCGTTCAGCAACCTCGACTCGAAGCTGCGTGAGCAGATGCGCGTGGAAGTGAAGCAGCTGCAGAAGACGCTCGGCATCACCGTCCTCTTCGTGACGCACGACCAGACGGAAGCGCTCAGCCTCTCAGACCGCATAGCGGTGATGAGCGATGGGCACGCCATCCAGGTGGCGGAGCCCAAGGTGCTCTACGAACAGCCCGAGGACTCATTCGTGCGCGACTTCCTGGGCAAGATGCTGAAACTCTCCGGCACGGTCATCTCCGTGGACGGCTCCGGCAAGCTCGAAGTGAGCATCGACGGCGGCTCGCAGAGCGTGGTCGCGGGGGCGCACGTGTCGAGGGACCTGGTCATAGGAAACGCCGCGACAATATCGGTGCGGCCGGAGGACGTGGTCGTCGGCGGAGAGCCCGGTGCGACGTCCAACCTGCTGGAGGGCGTCATCGAGTACCTGCTGTTCGTCGGCGACCGGTACGAGTGCTACCTGCGACTCGCGGGGGACTCGGTGATGATCTCGCTCCCGCGGGATACCCGGAAGAAGGAGGGGGACACCCTCACCGTCTACCTGCCGGAAGGAGCGGTCAGCGCATGGCAACCCGAATAGGCCAGTTGCGCCCAGCGCTGCTCAGGGTAGAGGTGAAGACGATCCTCTTCATGATCGTCATCATGTGGGTGGGCGTCATCGTCCTCTACCCCATCCTCCTGCTCTTCGTGGACAGCTTCAAGATCGGCGACGGCGTCTTCACTCCGCGCGCCGGATGGGGCATCTCCAACTGGGTATCCGCCTACCAGAACCCCGGCCTTATCCAGGCCCTGTGGAATACCATCCTCATCGTCGCCATCGTCCAGACGGTAGCGACCCCTGTCGGCATCACGCTCGCCTGGCTCACGGCCCGCACCGACCTTCCCGGCAAGGAGTGGATAGACCTCGCCTTCTGGGTCGCCTTCTTCCTTCCCACGCTGCCCGTCGTGCTCGGCTACATCCTGCTCCTCGCGCCCGAGTTCGGGCTGCTCAACCAGGCGTGGGCGGCGGTGTTCGGCGGCAGCGGCCCCTTCAACATCTACTCGATGGCCGGCATCGTCTGGCTGCACCTCGTGACCAAGACCATAGCGGTCAAGGCTATCCTCCTCCGCCCCGTGTTCCAGAACATGGACGCTTCGCTGGAAGAGGCCGCGAGGGTATGCGGCACCAGCGGGCCGTTCACGATCGTGCGCATCGTCATGCCCATCATGACTCCAGCCATCATGACGGTCGTCCTGCTCGGCATCCTGTTCGGGCTGGAGAGCTTCGAGATCGAGCGTGTCGTCGGCCCCCCTATCCAGTTCTTCAACTACGGAACGTTCATCTTCCGCGAGGTCGCCAAGCAGCCGCCCTCATTCGCCAACGCCACGGCGCTGGGCGTATCGGTCCTGGTGCTGATGACGCCGCTCATCCTCCTGCAGCAGTGGAACGCCCGCCGCAGGCGCTACACCACCATCACCGGCCAGTTCAAGCCCCAGCTCTTCCCGCTCGGCAGGTTCCGCTGGCCCGCCTTCGCCGGAGCGATGTTCTTCATCAGCCTCATCACCGTTGTGCCGCTGAGCATGATGATGCTCGGCACCTTCATGAAGCTGTTCGGCTTCTTCGACGTGACCGGCTCTCCGTTCACCATGGAGAACTGGGCGGACGTCCTGGCCGACCCCATCTTCCTCAGTTCGGTGAAGAACACGCTCATCATCGCCTTCGGAGCCGCGGGCATCGCCATGACCGTCTACTCCACGGTCGCCTACATCGTGGTCAGGACCCGCTTCATCGGACGGCACGCCCTGGACTTCGTCTCCTGGATGCCCATCACCATCCCCGGCATCGTCCTCGGCCTCGGTCTCATGCTCGTGCTCCTGAACATCCCGCTGCTCCGACCGCTCTTCGGCACGCACTGGGCGCTCATCGCCGCCGTCTCGGTGACCTCGATGACCATCGGCGTGCAGTTGCTCAAGAGCAACCTCCTGCAGATCAGCGCCGAGCTGGAAGAGGCCTCGTGGCTTGCGGGCGCAGGCTGGCTCTATACGTTCAGACGCATCGTCCTTCCGCTCATGGCGCCGACGCTCATCGCGGTGGGGACGCTGGCATTCGTTGGCGCGACGCGCGCGGTGAGCCACATCGCCATCCTCACCACGTCGTCGACACGGCCCCTGGCCATACTCCAACTCGACCACATCGTCGACGGGCGATTCGAGGAGGCGTCCGTCGTCGGGGCGCTCATCGTCTTCATGACGCTCGGCATAGCGGTCGTTGCCCGCTACTTCGGCCTCAACATGGGCGTACAGCGGCGATAGCCCATGGCCCTCTCACGCACGAAAGCGCTCGACTACGCGGAGCGCCTCATCAACCGGCCGCGCGGCGAGACGCCGGTGACGCTCCGGCGCAACAAGAACGGCTACACGCTGCTCTACAACCGCCGCGCGCTCACCAAGACGCACGCCTCCGGCGTCGGCGCGCTGCAGGCGCAGGCGATGGCGTTCGCGCTTGGGGTGGAACTGCCGGAGGAGGTTGGTGGCGAGGTGAGTACCAAGGTGGGCTCGGGTGTCCTGTACCGGGCAATCGGCGCGTCGTCGCTGGACCTGCGCCGTCCGGAGGCGCAGGTCGTCCTGGAGCAGCTCCTCGCGACCGCGGCCCTGCAGCGCGGCGCCTTCCGCACGCTGGAGATCGGGTAGCGATAGCTGACCGGCGCGCCGTGTGGCCTCGTCTGGGGTATCATCGCCGCACCCTGCCCGTGCGGAGGCCCGCCATGTCCAACCTGGAACTCTCGTTCGCCATCACCGCCTACGACCGCGTCATGCCCATGATCAACGGGGAGGTGAAGCCGGACGGCATCACGCTCGACTACCAGGGGATGCCCGGCGCGGTGCCGCGGGTCTTCTACGAGCAGATCAAGTACCACCGCTTCGACGTCTCCGAGATGTCGATGTCGTCGTACCTGCGCATGCGGCCGCTCGGGTTCCCGTATCGCATGCTGCCCGTCTTCCACAATCGCACGTTCTCCTACACCAACGTTTTCATCCGCAAGGCGGCCGGCATCCGGCAGGACCACCCGGAGGACCTGAAGGGCAAGCGGTTCGGCATCGGCGACTACCAGCAGTCCGTGGGGCTGTGGACGCGGGGCATCCTGAAGCTGGAGTGGGGCATCGAGCCGCAGGACATGACGTGGTTCATGGAGCGCAGCGAGCACTTCAGCCACACCGGAGCTTCGAAGGACGCGGGGCTGGGCCTCCCGGAGGACCTCGACCTGCGCCACGCGACGACCGACTTCAGCTCGATGTACCTGGACGGCGAGCTCGACGCCTCCATCGGCATCGGCTCCGCCCAGGGGTCCGGCATCGACCGGATGCAGAGCGTCAACCTGATCGACAACCCGGACTTCCCCACGCTGTTCTCCGACCCGAAGGCCGAGTCCGTCCGCTTCTTCCAGAAGCACGGGGTCTTCCCGCCGCACCACGTGACGGTCGTGCGGGAGAGCATCGTGGAGGAGCACCCGTGGGTGGCGGTGAGCCTCATGGAGGCGTTCGAGTCCTCCAAGCGGCTGGCCATCCAGCGGTTGCGGGCCATGCCCCCGACGCTCTACGTGTTCGGCAAGCAGTTCCAGCAGGAGGTCGACGGGGTGTTCGGGCCGGACCCGTTCGCCTACGGCATCACGGCGAACGCCAAGGCGTTCGACATGGCGCAGACGTTCTCCATGGAGCAGGGGCTCAGCGCCCGCAAGCAGCCGTGGGACGAGATCTTCCCGGAGGAGGTGTTCTACCGGGAGGAGCGCGCCGCGTCATCGTCCGGGGGCGGGCATTAGGGGAGAGGCGTCTGGCCTTCAGGTTATCGGCGCGATGTCACCTTCGGCAATGCGCCGGTGTCACTAGTACGCTCCGGTACCCTCACCGCGCGCTGAAGCGCGTCGCCCTCTCCCCTTGTAGGGAGAGGGGATCAGGCAGGGCACCCACAAGGGATGCCCCTACACCAGAACGCTCACCCCAGCCTTCACCCTCACCGCGCGCTGAAGCGCGTCACCCTCTCCCAGGGGGAGAGGGGAGCAGGCAGGGCACCCACAAGGGATGCCCCTACACGGGTACGCGCGCCAGCGGGAACCGGCACGCACGGCGGACGTTCCCCGAGAGATTCCTCGGCTCCGCTCGGAATGACAAAGCTCCGCCCTACGGGCTCTCCGATTGGAGGGCGCGGATGAGTTGGAGGAGGGCGGCGGTGACGGCTCGGTTGCGGACGAGGGGCCGGCGGGAGGGGAACTCGTGGCGGGTGACGCTCGAGGTGGAGGGGGTGGAGACACCGATGTAGACGGTGCCCGCCTTGACGCCGTCCTGGTCGCCGGGGCCGGCGACGCCGGTGACGCTGACGCCGCAGTCGGCGGCGTAGGTGGCGCGGGCGGCGGCGGCCATCGCGCGGGCGGTCTCCTCGCTGACCGCGCCGTGGGCGTCGATCGTCTCGCGGGAGACGCCAGCCTGCACCTTCATCTCATCGGAGTAGGTGATGGCGCCGCCGACGA
>MPMJ01000018.1 GCA_002238425.1 SAR202 cluster bacterium bin16
CGGGCCTGCCCTATCGCGTTCTCCAGCGGCGCGAGTTGCGTCTGCAAAGCAAGCGCCTGCTGCGCCGCGTTCGTGAGCGACCTCGCCCGCTCCTGCGCCTGCTGCAATGCAGCGACTCCCTGCCCGATCTCACCGGCGCGCTCGATGGTGCGCTGCCACCCGACGAGACGCTGGTTGAGGCTCGCCGCATCTGCCTCTTCCTCGGTCTGTCGCTGGCGCGCGCGTTGCGCCGCAACGTTCTGCTCGTCACGCTCCGCCTGCCGGCGTTCCAGGTGCGCAACCTTGTCCCGAAGGAGTTGCAGCCGCTCCGCAAGACCGTTCACGGACGTAACCGCCCCGGCGAGTTCACGCTCGGCCTCGGCCAGCGCCGTACGCGTCTCATCGGCTTGCGCCGCGCGCTCGCGCAGGCGGTCGACGTTGATGGCGTTGGCCTCGAGCTTCGCCCGCGCGTCGCGTCCACGGAGGCGTGCCCGCTCAGCGAGTTCGTCGTAGCGTCCGAGCCCGAGCACCTTGGCGAGCACTTCCTTGCGCGCGCCGGGGGTGGCCATCGTGAACTCGTCGGCGCGGCCCTGCACGAGGAACGCGCTGTTCACGAACGTCCCATAGTCCATGTTGATGATGCGTTCGATCTGTGCCTCCGTTGTCCTGATGGTGTCGCCGGTGATGGGGCGAAACTCCCCGTCGGCAGTCTGTACCGCGAGTTCCAGCGAACTCTGCGGATTGCGCCGCGCCTGGGAGTAGCGACGGGAGACGCGATAGCGCTCGCTGCCGACGTCGAACACCAGCTCGACCTGCATCTCGGTCTGGCCGTGGTGGAGAAGCTGCTCGTGCCGCTGACCGCGCGCCTTGCCCCAGAGCGCCCACGTGACGGCGTCCAGCAGCGCGGACTTGCCGTTGCCGTTCGGCCCGCAGAGGCACGCGACGCGGATGCCCTCCAGGTGGAGCGTGGGCGCGGCGTCGCGGTAGGAGAGGAAGTTGGAGAGTGAGAGGCTTATCGGGAGCAAAGCAGCCTCACTGGCGGGAGTGGCAGGATTCTAACAGCGCCCCGCCCGCCTCTCTCCCGTGCGCTGTCCTCATTTCGTGGTCCGACAGGCCCACCACGAACGGCTGCCACCGGCTACGGACGCCAGCCGGCCTCCCGTGCAAGGCGCTCCAACTCGCCGGGCTCGTCGATGACGGCGACACGGCTGAGGAACTCGGCGAGGTCCGCAGAGTCAGCGCGTATCGTGCGCAGTTGCGGCTCGATGGGGCTGATCGACGCGGGGCCGTCCGCGTACGTGCCGTGGAACGCGAACCACGCCGTGTTGAGTTTGCGGATGTTGTGCCCCTGTTCCACGAACTCGAGACGCCGCCCTTCCAGGTAGGCCTCCGCCTCCTCAACCTTCCCCTCCTCCAGCAGCTCTTCCAGCCGCGCACGTGTCTCGCGCATCTCATACCGGAAGTCGAATACGCCGGGCTCCGGAGTGGGCCGGGGTTCTCCCGCCCTGGGCGGCTGCCACGGCTCGCGCGTCACCACCTCGCCGGTCAGCAGTTCGAACGCCCTGTCGCTGAGTTCCTCCGCCGCGATGTTGGCCACGGTCTCGTTCACGCTCGTGAGCTCACCGCCCGCGAACCATGCGCGCCCCAGTGGATGGAAGATGAGCCAGTGGTGCACCCACTCATGGCTCGCAACCGACAGCGCCCCGCGAAGCGACGTGTCCGGCGTCACCTGCGCGGGGTACGTCGCCACCCCGCCGATGCGGGCGACGATCGCGGAGATGTTGTCGTCGAGCGATTCCACCTTCCGTTCCAACTCATCCTGCTGCGGAAGGCTGATGTCAGAAGTCAGCAGGCGGTCGTCCAGCCGGACGATGGCGTCCCGCGGCGAGCGCACCAGCACGTGGCCGCCCTCCTGGAACGCGAAATCCACCGGAGGCCAGCGCACCGGACCGAAGCGCGCGATGACGCCCAGGTCGTCGGCGCTCTGCGATATCGCGCCCTCCAGCGTCTCTTCCACCAGCGGCGACAGTTCCGCGCGGCGGCGCTCCAGGCGTTCCCGCTCTCCTTCCAATGCTGCGACCTCAGCGTCCGATGCCCCCTCGGCAAGGGCGCGCCCTATCTCCCGCCGCATCGCGCTCAACTCCCCGCCCACGCGGAAGAACTCCTGTGTGCGCTCCAGCCGCTCCTCCGCGTCCGGCCTGCCGAAGACCCCCACGGCCAGGTTGAACCACTTGTCCGGGAAGTGGACTATCTCCCAGCGTACGAGGTCCTGCTCATAGGGAGCGGAGGCCCGGTGAAGCTGCTCGATGGAATCGCCGCGTCCTATGCCCGCGGCGATCAGGAGCATGGCCGCCAGTGTCCACAGGCCGAGCGTATAGTTCCCCTTCAGCGCGCGCATGGGGCTCCCTCACCTGCGCTTTGCGGTTCCTGTGTTGCTCTGCCGGTTGCGCGTTGCACGTTCATGGCCGGATAACTATTATGCGCTGCATAACCCACTCCGGCGTTAAGGGGAGGCGCCTATCGTGGACCAATTCACGACGCAGCAGATCCGCAACGTAGTACTCCTGGCGCACTCAGGTGCAGGCAAGACGTCGCTCGCAGAAGCGATGCTCCATGCGACCCAGGCCATCAACCGCCCGGGGCGTGTCGAGGACGGCAACACCACTTCCGACTTCGAGCCCGAAGAGCATCGCAGGCAGACCAGCCTGCAACTCGCGGTGCTCCCGTGCGTCTGGAAGGGTGTGAAGATCAACGTGATCGACACTCCGGGCTACGCGGACTTCCTGGGCGAGACCGTCTCCGCGCTGCGCGCCGCCGACGCCGCGGTGATCGTCCTCTCCGCCCCCAGTGGCGTGGAAGTCGGCGCGGAGATCGCGTGGCAGCGCGTCCGCGATCTGGGCATCCCCACCATCGTCTTCGTCAACAAGATGGACCGCGAGCATGCCGACTACGAGGCCACGATGGCCCAGGTCCGCTCGCAGTTCGGGAGCCGGTGCGCACCCATCAACCTGCCCATCGGCGCGGAGTCCTCGTTCAGCGGCGTCGCCAGTTGCGTCGCGGGCAACGCGCCCGCCGGTATGGAAGACGCCATCGCAACGGCGAAGGACCAGCTCGGGGAGGCTGTCGCCGAGACCGACGACGACCTCACGATGAAGTTCCTGGACGAAGGCTCGCTGAGCGACGAGGAGATCGCCCAGGGTCTGAGCAACGGCGTCCGGACAGGGCAGACCGTCCCTGTCCTCGCAGGCTCTTCGGTCGCCGAGATCGGCATCGGGGAGCTGATGGACGCCATCGTGAGCTACATCCCATCGCCTGCCGACGTCCCGGCCGTGAAGGCCACGAAGGGCGGCGCAGACGTGGAGCTGACCGCCGACGCGAACGGCCCGCTGGCAGCCTTCATATTCAAGACGACCGCCGACCCGTTCGTCGGCAAGCTCTCATTCTTCCGCGTGATGAGCGGGACGCTCTCCGCGAACGGCGAGGTCTTCGACAGTGGATCGGGCGACACCGAGCGCATCGGGCAGGTGTTCGTCCCGGTCGGAAAGAAGCAGGAGAGCGTGCCGAGCCTCGCCGCAGGCGACATCGGCAGCGTCTCGAAACTGGCGCATGCCGTTACCGGAGACACGCTTACCTCCAAGGCAGACCCCGTAACCCTGCCCCGCGTGGAATACCCGGAGCCGGTCTACCACATCGCCGTGCATCCCAAGAGCAAGGCGGACCTGGAGAAGCTCTCCTCCTCGCTCGCGCGGCTCACAGAAGAAGACCCCTCGCTGGTCCTCCACCGCGACCAGGCAACTGCCGAACTGGTCATCGCAGGCCAGGGCAACACCCACGTGGAAGTGATGGCCGAGCGCGCGAAGCGGAAGTTCGGCGTTGAGCTTGAGCTCGCCCCGCCGCGTGTGGCGTACCGCGAGACCATCTCCCGGATCACGAAGGTCGAGTACAAGCACAAGAAGCAGACCGGCGGCCACGGCCAGTACGGGCACGTGCTGCTCCGGCTGGAGCCCCGTGGCAGGGGCGAAGGCTTCGAGTTCGCCTCCGAGGTCGTGGGCGGGAACGTGCCGCGCGAGTACATCCCCGCCGTTGAGAAGGGCATACACAAAACGATGGATGAAGGCGCGCTCGCGGGCTTCCCCATCGTGGACGTGAAGGTCGTCCTCACGGACGGGAGTTCGCACTCCGTGGACTCGTCAGGACAGAGTTTCGAGATAGCCGGCAGCATGGCGATGAAGAAGGGGGTCGTGGAAGCCTCTCCCACGTTGCTCGAGCCGGTGATGCGTATGGCAATCGTGACGCCGGAGCAGTTCGCCGGCGCGGTGGTGAGTGACCTGAATACACGGCGCGCGCACATATCGGGCATGACCCCGGTGGGCGGCGTCGCACACATCGAGGCCGAAGTGCCTCAATCGGAGGCGCAGCAGTACTCCACCCACCTGCGCGCACTCACGCAGGGACGCGGGACCCTCTCCATGCAGTTCGACCATTACGGCGAGGTTCCGGCGCACCTGACTCCGAAGATAGTGGAGGAGTCGCACGAGCTGACCAGGGCGTAACCGCGCCACTGGCTAGTCTCTCACGCGCCCTCGCGAGCAAGAGGGCGCCGCCTTCCGTCATTCCCCCGGCGGACAGGGCAGCAGTACAACTGTTGGAGGAGCATGCCTATGCATGGAGTGATTCTCGCTGCCGGCGATGGCGGCAGACTCCGGCCGTTCACGTACCGAACGCCGAAGCCGCTCATACAGTTGAGAGACCGTCCGCTCATCTGGTACCCGCTCTCCGCGATGGCCGAGGCGGGCATCAGGGAGGTCGGTGTCGTCGTCGGCTATCACGCAGAGCAGATCATGGAAGGACTTCACGATTGGGCGCCGGACGGGGTGCGGCTGGAGTTCATCCACAACCCTGAGTTCGAAGGCGGGAACGCGGTGTCTGTCCGCGCCGCGCGGGACTTCGCGGGAGGCGGGCCGTTCATGCTCGCGATGAGCGACCACATCATCGAGCCGGGCGTTGCCGTCCGGCTGACGGGAGAGTGCGAGCACCCGGCGATGCTGGGCGTTGACTCGGCTGCGTCGATGGAGAGCCAGTTGAGCGACGCCACGAAGGTGCTGGTGGACGGCGACGGCTTCCTCCGGCGCATCGGCAAGGGGCTGCGGCGCTGGAACGCCGTGGACATCGGCGTATTCGTATTCCAGCCCTCCATCTTCGCCACCCTCGATTACCTCTATGCGCAGGAAGGCTCGGCGCTGGAACTGAGCCGCGTCATGCAGCACCTGGCCGACACGCCTAACGGAGTCACGACGCGCGACATAGAGGGCCTCTTCTGGACCGACATCGACACCCTCGCAGACTTCAAGAGCGCATATGACCACCTCGGCTCCGCCACAGACCTCCCCCTATGACGGGCTGGTCTCACGCCACCTGAACCGGCGCATCTCCCGGCCCATAGCCGGGCTGCTCGCGCATACGCCGGTCACGCCGAACCAGGTGACCGTCTTCAGCTTGGGCATCGCGGTAGCGTCGCTGGTCGCGTTCGCGATGGGCAACCCCATCGCGGGGGGACTGCTCGCCCAGGCTGGCTCCATCGTCGACGGCGTGGACGGCGACCTCGCGCGGCGCGTGGACAGAGGCACGAGCTTCGGTTCGTTCTTCGACGCCGTGGTCGACCGCTATTCGGACTCCCTCGTCCTGTTGGGCCTGACCATCTGGGCGGCGAGCAACGCGGAGACCATGCTGCCGTGGGTCGCGGGCTTCGCCGCGCTCGCGGGCTCGTTCGCCGTCACGTACACGCGCGCACGGGTCGACGAGTCCCGCCGGACGATGTTCGACAACGGCATCACGTCGCTCGCATCGCGAGACGTCCGGCTGCTGCTCATCATGGTAGGTGCGGTGGCGGGCTACGGCGTCGAGACGCTCGTCACGCTGGCCGCGCTCACGAACGCGGTCGTCCTGCTGCGCATCGCCAGCGTGCGGCAGGCGCTCCAGTAACTCCATGCTGAACGGTTGCACGACAACACGCATCTTCTGCCGTCCCAACTGTCCGCCGGGACGCCGCACGAGACCCGACCATCGCGTCACCTTCGCGGACGAATGCGCGGCAGCCAAGGCGGGCTACCGTCCGTGCCGCGTCTGCACGCCGCTGGACGGCCCGCCCGGCCCATGGGTCAGCAAGCGCGAGCGGGGTTAGACCAGCCCGCGCTCCCGCCTCGCCTCTTCCGGTGTGATGATCCCCGCCTGCACGAGCGCCACCTGACGCTTGGTGCGCTCGCTCTCCGTCTCCGACAGCGCCTCGACCTGCGTGAGGTCGAATGCCACGGACAGCCCCCGCGCCGCCGGACCGAGTCTCGGGATCAGCCCCTCGTTGATCGCGCCCGCGAGGAACGTCAGCTCCGGCACCATCGTCTTCTCCCAGAACATGCGGCGCGCCTCCCGCACGTTGTTGAGCGTCGCGTGGCTGAAGTCCTCCAGCAGCGGAAGCGGCACGCCGTACACGCGAGCGACGCCTTCCAGGCTCCACCGCAGCCCGGCGAGCCATTCCATATCGCGCTGGTTCAGCCCCAGCCGTTGCACGTCCCAACCGTCGCCGGTGACGAGCGGGCGATGCGCGCGGCCCGGCCCGGCGTGGCGCGCCTCCAACCGCGAGTAGAAATCCGTGATCTGGCCGTCGGTGACGGGCCCGCTCGCCCGGAAGACGAGGTCTTGCGGCTGAGCGCCGTTACGGAAGAACTCGCGGTTGAACCGCAGCGCGTCCATACCCATATCGGCGGTGAGCCGCGCAGCCGCCATCGGCGCGAACCCTGCGAACTCCTCCAACGGATTGAAGTAGCGGAACCAGACCACCTCCTCCGGCAGGAGCGCCGTCTCCCGTCCCCGCTCCTCGTAGACGAACCCCGCGACGTACCGCTCCGGGTCCCGCACGACCCGCACGCGGTCGGGGCGCAGCGCCCATATCTCGTCCGGCATCGCGGACGCTTTGGCGGAGCGTCCCAGGTACCAGAACGCGGCGCCCCACAGGCAGAGGTAGGTCTCCGTGGCGATGAGCAGGTCGCTCCTGCTCCACCAACCGTTGACCGTATCGAGCAACCGCTGCGCGGGGTGCTCCGGCCCCACCCATCGCCACGCGCCGGATGCGTCGACCTCCCGCACCTGCAGCGGCGGACGGGACGCCGCCTCCGCGCGAAGCTTGACCGCGGCGTATACGTCCGCGCTCCTCGCGTAGTATTCGCCGTAGCCGGTCGACTGCCACTCCGTGCCGGCTCCTCTGTCCGGCGCGAGTGTCCGCAGGGCTGCGGCGAGCGGCGCATTCGCCCGCCGCACCGCGATTCCGTCCATCACTTCCCGCAACGTCCTGAGCATCTTCTCCCTCCTCGTTCCAGGTATTCAGCGGTCGGGCGCGAAACGCAAAAGAGCCCCGGCCTCTCAAGACCGGGGCTCTCCCCGATGTATCGCTGCACCCCTATTCCGCTGTGGATACCATGCTAGGCGGTGTGCGCCGGAACGCGCAACGGGCGGATGTCACCTCATCGGCTCAGCCATCACCGCTCCCGTGCGGCCTACCGCGAAACGCTCGCCTTCCGGCGGCGACGCCTGCCCGTACGCATCCCGGCCCCAGCAGACCGCCTTCCCGTCCACCTGCAGCGCACAGGTGTGCACGCCGCCGCTGCTGATGGCCGCGTATCGCGCGTCTGGGTCCGGCGGCGACGACTGCCCCTGTTCGTCGCTGCCCCAGCAGATGGCTGCGCCGTCCGACCGCAGTGCGCAGGTATGCCGGATGCCGCTGCTGATGGCGCTGAAGTTGACCCCTTGCGGTGGCGACGACTGTCCCATCTCGTTGGAGCCCCAGCAGACGGCTGCGCCGTCGGTGTCGATGGCGCACGTGTGCAGGCCGCCGGCGCTGATGGAGGTGTACTTCCCGCCTTCCGGCGGCGTGGTCTGTCCGTATCGAGCGTCGCCCCAGCAGACAGCCGAACCGTCCCTGCGGAGCGCGCATGTGTGCTGGCCACCGGCGCTGATCACGTCGAAGCGCTCGTTGGGCGGCGGGTCGGCGCGCTTCAGGCCGTCCCAGTAGTCCGGGTCGGTGCTTGTGGGCGTGGGAGTCGGAACGCCTGCGAGTTGGGGCCCGTTGCTGCCCCAGCAGACGGGAGCGAAGTCGCGGCGTATGGCACAGGCATGGAGCGCGCCGACGTCCAGTCCGATGAAGGAATCGCCGATACCGGGCGTGGTCCGCACGCGCGGAGTCGACTGCCCCTCGCTGTCGTCGCCCCAGCAGAGCAACGTGAGGTCCGGGCGCAGTCCGCATGTGTTGAAACTGCCCGCGCTGATGGACGTGAAGAGCAACTCCTCCGGTGGAAGCGGGTCGTCGTTCTCGTCCTTGAGCTTCTCAGGCGAGGACTGTTCGTAGACGTCGCTGCCCCAGCAAACGACCGTCATATCCGGGCGGAGCGCGCAGGTGTGGTCGCCGCTGCTGCTCAGCATCGTGGGCTGATTGCGCCGGGAGAAGGTGGAGTCCTGGGGTGGCGGGTTGCTTGCGGGCGTTTCGAGCGTCCACGTGCCGCAGCCGAGCGAGGTGAGGATGGCCGCGTCGGTGGGCAGGACCGCGACACGCAGCACGCCGCTGCTCGCCGAACCGGAGGCGATGACCTCGCCTCCGCGGGCACGGACGTCATGCGCACGGAGCCACTCGCAGTTCTCCGTGAGGTTCCCACTCACGTACACGCCGGGGACGATATCCACATCCACGCGCCACCTGCCGGGCCTGAACTCCGTCCACGGCTTGGGGATGGGCGTGGGTGTGATCGTGGGGGTAGCCGTTGCCATGGGCGTCGGTGTCGGGGTGTGCGTGGGCGGGATGGGGGTAGGCGTATGGGTAGGTGGAACGGGAGTGGACGTAGCGGGCAGGGGGAGCGGAGTGGCGGTGGCAGTCGGACTCGGCGTAGGCGTTGCCGTCGGCACTGGAGTGAACGTGGGCACCGGCGTGGGCGTCGGTGTGCTCGTGGGAGTCGGCGTCGGTTCGGGGGGAGGCGTAGGGGTCGGATCAGGCGGCCTGCACGCGGCCAGCGCGAGGAGCGCCGCGCACACGCACAGGAGCGCGGCGCAGGACAGTGACCGCCCCGAAAGCATCGTCGCGAGGCGGGAGATGGGGAGGGTGCGTAAAGGCGACATAACCCTCAAGGCACATTAGCGACGCGCCCCCGCTCAGTCAACGAGACAGCGCGGCCTGTTACACTCAACCCCATGCCGGGCCAACCGGCGACTACTGCGTCCCTCGTTTCTGAACGTGGGGCGCTTATCTGCGTCTATCGGGTAACACGGAGGGGTCTCTTGAGTCTCACCGGACTGTTGGATGTGCTGGGGCAGGCGTCAGCCTACCGGCGAACGACGGAGGCGATGGCATCCGGCGGTGTACATGCCGCCGTCGCGCCGGACGCAGCCAAGCCGCTCGTGATCGCAGGGCTGTGGCGCGACCTCCAGCGTCCGATGCTGGTGCTCTGCCCTCATCCGGACGACGCGCGGCGCCTGCTCGACCAACTGGAAGCGTACTGCGGCGAGAACGCGCCGCTGCTGCACTTCGCGGAAGCCGAGGTGCTGCCCTACGAACGGCTCTCCGTGGAAGCTGGCACGGTGCACGAGCGTATCCGCGCCCTCGGAGGGCTGCAGGAGACCGATGGTCCACCACCGCTGCTCGTCGCGTCGGTTACAGGCATCCTGCAGAAGACGCTGCCGCCTGCCGTGCTACGGGAGTCGGCACACACCCTCGCGCGCGGACAGCGCGTCGCCGTCGAGCCGATGCTGACCCACTGGGCACGGATGGGCTATGCCGTGGGGTCGATGGTGGACCATCCGGGCACAGTGGCGCGGCGCGGCGGCATCGTCGACGTCTACGGGCCGGGACACGACCGCCCCGTGCGGATAGACCTCTGGGGCGACGAGGTCGACTCGATCCGCTCCTTCGACGCGAACACGCAGCGGTCCGGCGAGCACCTGGACTCGGTGACGGTGCTTCCCGCCGGGGAGACGCTTCCCCTGTTCGCCGACCACGAACGGATAGACGAAATCATACGCGGCCTGGACTTCGCCAACACCGGCACCTCCGAGCGCGACCGCATCCAGGACGAACTGGCAGACCTGCTCGCTGGCGTATCGCTGGACAACGCCTCGTTCTACGCGGGCTTCCTGCTGCGCCACACACTGCTCGACCACCTGCCGGACGACGTTGTCGTGGTGATGAACGAGCCATCCGAGGCCACCGAGGCAGCTCGGCACGTGGAGGGCGGCGCCGAGAAGATGCGCCTCGCCAAGGAGGAGCGCGGGGCTCTGCCGATGGGCTTTCCCGCGCCACTTGCGGACTGGGATTCGGTGTCCCAAGCGCTAGAGGAGTTCCCTCACAGGCTGGAGTTGAGCCGCTACCACCAGGGAGAAACGGGCGGTACGGCCATCGCATTGCCGTTCGAAGCAGCGCCGTCCTACCACGGGGCCATCGAGGACCTCGCCGAGGCCGTGCAGGCCGGACATCGCGGCGCGGTCGTGATCGCGACGCAGCACTCGCAGCGGCTGCGGGAACTGCTCGCCGAGGCGGACGTGGGAGCGGTGGAGGAGCGGACGCTGGACGCCGCGCCTGAGCGGGGCGTTACGGTCGTGCACACGACTGTCGCGGGAGGATGGGCGCTCGCGGCAGAAGAAGGCGGCTCGCCGCTCGTCACGCTGCTGTCCGACGCGGAGGTCTTCGGCGCGCGGAAGCAGCGCGTTACCCGCGCCCGGCGGCACGCGCAACGCTTCCAAGCGACGACCGTCGAGGAACTGACGCCCGGAGCGTACGTCGTGCACGTCGACCACGGTATCGGGCGCTTCGCCGGGACCGGCTCCCGGTCAGAGGAGACCGACGCGCCGGGCGGACGCGAGTACCTCATCCTCGAATACGCGGGCGGCGACCGTCTCTACGTACCGATGGAACATCTTGCTCGACTCTCGCCCTACGCCGGAGGAGAGGAGAAGCCGCCGTCGCTGACGAGCCTCGGCGGTCAGGAGTGGACGCGTGCGGTGTCGCGAGCGCGGGAGTCGACGAAGCGGCTCGCGATAGACCTGCTCGCCCTGTACGCCCGTCGCGAGTCCTCTGACGGTTTCCCCCACGGGAGCGACACGCCGTGGCAGCAGGAGATGGAGGACGCCTTCCCGTTCGTCGAGACGCCCGACCAGCAACGCGCGATAGACGACGTGAAGGAGGACATGGAGATCGCGCGCCCCATGGACCGGCTGGTCTGCGGCGACGTGGGCTACGGCAAGACGGAGGTCGCGTTGCGGGCGGCGTTCAAGGCGGTGATGAGCGGCAAGCAGGCGGCGGTGCTCGTTCCGACGACCGTGCTCGCGCAGCAGCATTACCGCGGTTTCGCCGAGCGCCTGGGCCCCTTCCCCGCGCGGGTCGAGATGCTCAGCCGGTTCCTCACCCCGAAGGAGCAGGACGAGGTCGTGCGCGGGCTGAAGAGCGGCGAGGTGGACGTGGTCATCGGCACGCACCGGCTCGTGCAGAAGGACGTGGACTTCAAGGACCTCGGTATCGTCGTCATCGACGAGGAGCACCGCTTCGGCGTCGCGCACAAGGAACGGCTGCGCGAACTGCGCAGCGAGGTGGACGTGCTTACGCTCACGGCGACGCCCATCCCGCGCACGCTCCACATGGCGATGTCCGGCATACGCGACATCTCCACCATCGAGACCCCGCCGGAGGAGCGGCTGCCCATCAAGACGTACCTCGCCGAGCGCTCGGACGACCTCGTGAAAGAGGCCGTGCAGCGCGAGTTGGATCGGGGTGGACAGGTCTTCTTCCTCCACAACCGGGTGAAGAGCATCCATCTGGCGGCAGCGGGCCTGCGCGACCTCGTGCCGGAGGCGCGGATACTCATAGGGCACGGGCAGATGCCGGAGGACGAACTCGCTGAGATCATGGAGCGCTTCGCCGACGGCGAGGGCGACGTGCTCGTCTGCACGACGATCATCGAGTCCGGGCTGGACATTCCGAACGTGAACACGTTGGTCGTGGACCACGCGGACCGGTTCGGGCTGGCGCAGCTCTACCAGTTGCGCGGGCGCATCGGTCGGCGGTCGCAGCGCGCCTATGCCTACCTGCTCGTGGAACGCGGGCGGCGGCTGACGGATACGGCGAAGCGCAGGCTCGAAACCATCATGGCGGCTACCGAGTTGGGCGCTGGCTTCCGCATCGCGATGAAGGACCTGGAGATACGCGGCGCAGGCAACCTGCTCGGCGGCGAGCAGAGCGGACACATCCAGGCTGTGGGGTTCGACCTCTACACGCGGTTGCTCTCAGAGGCCGTGGCCGAACTGCGAGCGATGCGGGAGGACGGCGCTCCGCCTCTCCCACAGGCGCCCGACCCAATCATCGACCTCGGTCTGCCCGCCTCGATCCCGGAGGAACTCGTCCCGCACATGCCCGCGCGGATGGCGATGTACCAGAGACTCGCGCGCGCCACGACCGTCGCCGACGTGGACGACCTCCCGCGCGAGTTCATGGAGCGCTTCGGCCACCGTCTGCCGGACGAGCTGCACAACCTGCTCTTCGGCGTCCGCGTGCGGGTGCTGGCGAAGGTCGCCGGGGTCGAGTCGGTAACCCGCCGCGCCGACCGCGTCACGTTGAAGCTGGTGGACGAGGTGGGAGGAGCGCGCATCGCGCTGGAGCGTGCACTCGGTCACAGAGCGACGGTGGGGAACCAGCAGGTGCACGTCCCGCTCGAACAGGGACGCACGCCCTGGGGCCAGGCGCTGCTGGAAGTGCTGGAGGAGCTCACGGCGTTCCGGGAGCGGGCCGGAGAACTGAGCGCGATCCTCGCTCAGGCCTCGACGCGATAGACCTGCCTGGGAACTAAGGCGTTACGACGCGCCCTCGGACATCAGCGGTGCGTCGCAGCGCTCGCACTGCCTGGGCGCCTCGAGTCCCGTCTGATCGCTAGATGTCGGTGCGGTAAGAGCGACCGTTGGAGGGGCCGCGGCGCGGGCCGCGGCGGCCGCCGCCGCCGCTGGAACGGTTAAAGTGCTGGCGCGGCTGGGGTTCGTCCGGTATCGCAGGCCAGGGAGTCGGACTCCCGCGCAACTCCTCGAGGAGCTTCGCCTCATCGGGATCGATCTCGCCCGCCTCTTCTTTGAGCCGGAGGAGCGTCATGGTGAGCCCTCGGTTCTCCTCGGACAGATCCGCAAAATAGACCTGGTATGACATATGCCTCGCCTCAGCGTGCTCGTGACGCTGCGATTCTGATATTCCAGCCGGTGGGGAATCTCCTTCATTATCGCAGGCGATGGCCCGCCCGCCAAGTAGACAGCGGCACGGGCAGACGCCTGCCCTCCATTGTGACATCCGCCCCTTACGCCAACGCCCCACTGCCGCGTACCCTGTCTCTGTACGGCGCGGCATCGTGACTGTGCACCCCGGCCTCGCGGCCGCCTCGGATGAGCAGAAATGAGCAGTCTTGAACACCCGGTGAGCAGGAATGAACAGCAAATGAGCAGGAATCGGCAGTTGGACTGCTCACATTCAGGGTCGGATTCAGAGGTAAATCAGGGTGCGTGAGCAGAAATGAGCAGTGATTCCCCAAAAAACCTTCCCGGCCTGCCCCATGCCGACGTGGTCGGCAGCATGATCAGGTCGGCGGAACTGCTGGCCGCCCGCGAGGACCTCGACGCCGGGCGGATCGGGCCCGCCGAGTTCAAGCGCATCGAGGACGCCGCCGTCGACCAGGCTGTCGCCGCGCAGGAGGAGGCGGGGCTGGAGATACTCACCGACGGCGAGATACGCAGGCTCTCGTTCCAGAGCCAGATGCCGGAGGCCGTCGAGGGTTTCGGCGAGTTCGACCTCAACGCCTTCCTCTGGGGCGACTGGAAGGGCGACGAGCGGGTCGGAGACCTGAACAGGGAGCGCCCATCCACCCTTGGCGTCACCGGCACGCTGCGGCGCAAGCGTCACCTCTCCGCCGAGGAGTTCACCTACCTGCGAGGCCGCACCACCCGCGTTGCCAAAGTAACGCTGCCGAGCCCCAGCCTCTTCGCCAACTTCTGGTCGCCCGCAAAGTCAGCCGCGGCCTACCCTACCCTCGACGCGTTCCTGGCCGACGTCGCGCAGATACTCCGGGAGGAGATCGAGGAGCTCGTCAGGCTTGGCACGACGTACATCCAGCTCGATGCTCCTCAGTACCCACTCGTGCTGGACCCCACGTGGGCTGAGTTCTACCGGAGCCGTGGCTGGACGGCGGAAGACTGGGTCGCGCAGGGCGTCGAATTGGACAACGCTGTCATGGACGGCTTCTCGGATGTGACATTCGCTTTCCACCTCTGCAAGGGCAACCAGGGCAGCCGCTGGCTGGCCGAAGGCGGCTACGACCGCCTCGTCGAACCCGTGCTGCGCCGCGTGAACGCGCAGCGCCTCATGCTGGAGTACGACGACGAACGCTCAGGCTCGTTCGAGCCCCTGCGCTCCGTGCCCGACGACAAGACGGTCGTGCTCGGACTGGTGACGACCAAGTCGCCGCGCCCCGAGACGCCGGAAGAGCTTGCGGACAGGATCGCCGAGGCCGCGCTGCACTTCCCTCGCGAGCAACTCGGCGTGAGCCCCCAATGCGGCTTCGGGACCTCCATCGTGGGCAACAAGCTCACCATCGCGGAGCAGAACGCGAAACTCCGCGTGGTCGCGGACACAGCACAGCTCGTCTGGGGATGATGGCTCTGGTGTAGGGGCATCCCTTGTGGGTGCCCTTGGCCTGAACGCTACCGGTCAGGAGCCGTTGCGCGACCAGAGCGTGTGGTAGGGCCCCTGCCCGCGGATCATCGCGATGGTGGAGCGCCGCTCCCACTGCCGAAGTTCGTCGAGCGCCTCGTCGTACTGGCGGTGCACCGAATCGAAGCCGGAGCCGCTGACACGGCGGTACAGCATGTCGCAGACGCCGGACTCCTCGAGGCTCCGTATCGAGCCGACCCACGGGATGGCGGCGAGTTCGCGAGCGTGGGGCATGTTGGGGCGGGCACGGTTGACGTGGCGCAGGCGACGCTCAGCCGAACCGAGCGGCGGCGAGACCGAGATGCGCGGCGGGTCGTCCGCCGTGCTCCGGTTGTCGTAGACCAGGCACTGGTTGATGAGAGGAAGGATGACGCAGACGACCTCCGACGCCTCGGCGTGCTCGATCGCTTCAGCCATCTCGCGGTCGTATTCCTGGTCTGCCATCGCCCGACCTCCCTCTCGCTTAATCCTACCCCATCAGCTCGTGCAGTTGTTCCATGAACGCAGGCAGCACTTTCTGCCAATCTCCGGCGACCCCGAAGCGGGCCTCCTTGAAGATGTTGGCCCCGGCGTCCTTGTTGATGGCCACGAGCGTCCGGGAGTTGCTGCATCCGGCCATGTGCTGGCTCGCACCGGAGATGCCGACAGCGATGTACAGGTCCGGCGTGACGGTCTTGCCCGTGAGGCCGACCTGGTAACCGGAGGGGACCCACCCCGCGTCGCACGCCGCGCGCGATGCCCCGACCGCACCACCGAGCATGTCCGCCAGCTCGCGCAGCGAGCCGAACGGCTCCGGTCCCCCGAGCCCTCGTCCGCCGGAGACGACGACACGCGCGTTCTCCAGCCGGACGCCCTCGCCTGCTTCCTCGACGCGCTCCAGCACCCGGGTGCGTACGTTCGCTTCGAAAGCCAGCGGCTGCACTTCGCCGGTGCGCGAGGCGTCCGGCTCGAGCGCGTCCACGCTCTTGGGCCGCAGCGAGGCGACGGCAACACTGCCGAGGCAGGCAACCGACGCCTCCGCATTTCCGCCGTAGACAGGCCGTGTCGCGATGAGGCGCCCCGAGTCGTCGAGGGAAACGGCAGAGCAGTCCGACGCCAGCGCGGTGCCGAGCCGGAACGCGAGCCGTGGCATCACGTCCCGCCCCGTGAGCGTCTTCGCGCCGATGACGTAGCGCGCGCCGCTCTGCGCGGTGGCGGCCTGCGCCGCATCCACCAGCGCATCGAACTCCCCGTCAGCAGCGGGGCCGTCGACAACCGTGTAGGCGATGTCCGCGCCACCAGTGATGGCTGCGGAAGCAGCGGTCGCCGCATCCGCGCCCGGCAGCAGCACGGCCACCTGCCTCACGCCCAGTCCACGTGCGGCGGCGATGCCTTCCATTGTGGAGGACGAGGGAGCGCCGCCCGCGACCTCGCCGATGATGAGTGCGTCAGCCATCAGAGCACCCGCTCCTCGCGAAGGCGCAGGGCAAGCTTGCGCCCGGCATCCGCGTCGTGGTCTCCGGTGATCATCTCGGTCTGCACAGCGCGCTCAGGTTTCTTCAGAGACACAAGCTCGAACGCGGGCGATGCCGCGCCATCGAGGTCGAGGTCGGCGGCGCTCCAGACGGTCGGTTGCACTCGCCGCGCCGCCATGATGCCGCGCATGTTGGGGTACCGGGGCGTTCCAAGCTCGTTCGAGACAGTCACGACCGCAGGCAACGATGCTTCGACGGTTTCGTGGCCGTCCGGCAGAACGCGCTCGACGCGCACCGTGCCGTCCAGCACCTGGACCTTTCGGCCGATGGTTGCGACTGCCCACCCAAGGGATTCCGCCACTCCTAGTGGCACCTGCGCGTTGTCCCAGTCGCTCGCCTGCCTGCCGGAGATGACAATGTCCACGTCGCCCAGTTTGCGTATGGCGGCGGTGAGCGCCGCAACCGCCATCGTGGGATCGATGGAGTTCTCGAAGGCTGCGTCCTGGAGCAGGACCAGCTCGTCCGCACCCATCGCCAGGGGCTTCTTGATGACGTCGAGGGCGAAGTCGGTGCCGCACGAGAGCACGGTGACTTTGGCGTCGCCGTGGGCTTCCTTGATGCGGAGCGCCGCCTCGACGGCCTGCTCGTCGTATCCGTTGACGACCGGAGGGATGTTGCCCGCGGTGGAGACAGCGTTATCAGCGACATTGAAGGCGGAGAGCGGGGTTTCGGGGTCGAGCACTTGCTTGGCGGTCACCACTATGTGCAGTGTCATGCGTGCCTGACCTCACTGTACCCGGGATCGTCTGCAGAAAAGATTGAGAAAGAATGCACAATCGGATGGTAGCACCGTGGATGGTACCCGGCAAGAGAGGCAGGGAGATTACGGATGAGGCGGTCCGGCAGGGTTCGGAAGGGCTAGTGGTGAGCGCGCAGGTAGTGGAGGATCTCCTGCATCACCTTGCAGTCCACCTCGTTGTAGGCGGCGATCTCCTGCATGAGCTCGGTGTCGATGAGGCGAACGCCTTGCTCGGCTGCCTCATCGTCGCAGCGCCACGCGCCAACCATCGCGCCCATCCCGTCCACCTTGGAACTGCCCCAGTCGGTCTCGATGAGGCCGTGGTCGTGGAACGCTCGCGCGACAGATTTGAGCCCGAAGCCCATCGAACCCTTCACGACGACCGGCTCCTTGCGAACGACCTTGCGCAGCAGGTCGAACCAATTGACCATGGGCCAGCCTTTCGCGGGATGCCGCTTCCGGGCCGAGTTGTACGCCGTCTCGTAGTTGATCTCTTCCGCGGGCGCCCAGTGGAAGAGGCGGGGCTCATCCTCACCCCCGAGCCGGGACTGCGTCTCCCGCATGTGGGCAAGCCACGCGTCTATCGCACGCGCCTCACTCGCCTCATCCAACCGGTCGGTGGTGAACTGCGCGAACTGCCATTCGCCGCCCTCCATGTGCCCGCAGCCGATCATGAAGATGGTGGTCTGTCCACCGCGTTCGGGGAACGTGGAGAAGTCGTCTTTCAGGTCGGTGACGTACTCGAAGTCCACGAAGAATTCGACCGAAGGCTGTTCGCGCCATTCGCTCTCCGCAGCGCGGACGTGGGCAGGACGAACGACCGGGCCGTCGTTCCTGTGCACATCAAGGATCGCCTCCAGGACCGGCTGCGTGGCTGGCCCCGTAACACCGAGCGACTCGGCAGTGGCCTGCGGATCCAGCCAAGACGTGATCCCGTTGCGCACGGCTTTGTCCCGCCTCTCAGCGCCGACCTGCCACAGCTGGGTGAGGTCTTCGAGTTCATCCACGATCTGCTTGATGGCCTTCTCCCAGGGCCAGTCCCCACCGGAGGGCCACAGTTCCGGCACCGTTGGCGTGGGCAGCGGCTGCCACTGCGCGCCCTCCGAGCGCAGCCTGCGCACCCACGCAGCCGCAGCCTCCACTTCTACTTGCACTTCCGCGCTCATGGAGACCTGGCCGAGCCGCTTCATGGCGTTGGTTACACGCTCCGAACTCTGCTCCCAACTGCGCCCGAGCAGGAACGCCCGACGCGGCGCGTAGCCCTGCAGGCGGGCAAGCGCGTCGTTGTAGACATACAACTGCGCCTTGTAGGCGGGCGACGAGCCGCTGTTGCCGACTTCGCCCTGCTTGGAGGCGTGTACCGTAGTGAACTTGGCGTCCACTACGACGTAGTGCCACGGTCCGCCAAGGTCCGGCGCGGCAGTGGCAGCTTCTTCCGGCGTGAGATGCCTGGGGAACAGCGCGTCGAAGACGTCAGACCGGATAAGGAAGTCGGCTGCGCCGTACGTCCTCGATTCCGGGTTCCAGAGTACCGCCTGGTGGATGATGGGGCGACCGTCCGCGAGCGCCTGGAAGGTCTGCTGGGCAACTTCCAACTCACGTACGTCTTCGGCTTCGCGCGAGATAGTGGTGAGCTCGTGGAAGGAGGCCAGGTGCCGGGTGACAGCCTCTTCGAATCTGCCCCCCTGCCCCATGATGAACGGCGCGAAGACGAGCCGCTCGTCATAACCCTCCACCGTATCGTCGCGCTGGAACCCGTTGGTTTCGCCGTACAGGTTGAGCCAGTCGCCGAGGGTGTTCTTCAGGAGATAGCCCCTGAGCCGCGTGGCCGAGACCCATTCTCCCCATGCCTCGGGAGAGGCAGGGGCGGCGTAGGTGCCTGCGTCGTTATGGGTGAAAGCGTCGATCCCCACGAAGGGAGACTACCAATCCGGGGAGGTCGCCGTCGCACCGGAGGTGAGTTGCTGCTGGCCCTCTGCATCGGCGATGAAGAGCGACGTCTGGTCCTCGGGGCCGGACGGGAAGACGACGCTGCCGTCAGGGCCCCATACGACCGACAGTTCATCCACAGCGTTCTGCGTGATCATCGTCAGGCCGCTTCCGTCCGGAGCGATGGTGTAGACGTCGGCATTGCCGGAGCGGTTGGAGATGAACGCGATCCTGCTGCCGTCCCGCGACCATGCGAGGTTGTAGTCATCGGCGCTGTCCTGGGTGATACGGAGCGGTTCCGAGGTAGGGCCGAGAGCGCTGACGTTGATGATGTAGATGTCCTGTTGACCATCGTTCTGGGTGGAGATGTAGGCGATGCGTTTGCCGTCCGGCGACCACGAGGGGAAGTGGTGCGGCCCCGCGGTGAGCTGAACGATGTTCACGTTGGAAGGGTCACGGAGGAAGATGCCGTCAGATTCGCCGTTGTCCTTCAGTTTGGCAAAGACGATGAGGTTGTCAGTGGGAGACCACGCGGCGTCGGTCTCCCCTTCGCTTCCGAACACGACGGCGGTTGGGACGAGCTCGCTGAGCGCAACGTGCTGGACGGTACGCCTCCCGTCATGGTCTTCGGACGTGTACGCGAGGCGGTTGCCGTCTGCGGACCACGAGACCTGGGATTCGTCGAACTCCGAGTTGGTGATCCGGTAGAAGACAGGCGCGTCCTCAGAGGCCACGCCGACATAGACCTCGACGTTCCCGTCACGGTTGCTGAGGAAGGCGATCCGCTGACGATTGGGGTCCCAAACGGGTTCGAAATTGTCAGAGGAAAGCCCCGCGGTGTCATCAGTGAGGATGAACGCATGGCCCCCGTCCGGGCGGACAACGGCGATGTCGCGAGCGCCCGGAAGCCCCGACGAGTAGGTGATGTAATCGGGTTCGGGATAGAGGGTGCATGCAGGCAACGCCGCTCCCAGGAGGAGGACGGCCGTGAGTAAGGCGATAGGAACGCGAGCGAAGTGATAACGCATGAGAGAAACCGCGTTTAAGAATACACGGCCGATATGGCAGGTGCGACGAC
Organism: SAR202 cluster bacterium bin16; assembly: GCA_002238425.1. Taxonomy (GTDB): domain Bacteria; phylum Chloroflexota; class Dehalococcoidia; order Lucifugimonadales; family Australimonadaceae; genus Bin16. The sequence continues at coordinate 20,007 of MPMJ01000018.1, forward strand.
TTAGCGAAGGCAGTTGCGCGGAATCCGCCGTGCCCTTTCTGCACTCAGAATGGCAACCATGGAGACTCCCCCGGAGGCGTGGATCCGCGTGTCCTGCGCCCCGGCGAGATGACGCCGTATGCGAGCCCTCCGGCAGCGCCGATGGCCGCCCCTCCGACCACCATGATGACGGGCAGCCAGACCGGCGGGTCGGCGAACTCATCAGGACAGGTCAGCGTCACATCGCCACCGGCTTCCGCCTTCTCGATGGCCTCGATGCACCGCTGGGCCTCGCCAACGAATATGGACTGGATGAAGAGCGCCGGGACGGCACTGAGCCCTGCGCCGGCGAAACCAACGATGAGCGCGAAGGCGAACCCGCGATAGAGCCGCCGTCCGATGCCAGGAGCAGGACGCGCCTCCGGGGTGTTGGTCATCAGTCGAGTACCTGTCCGCGCTGGGCAGGCTGCAGCTTGGTGGCCGCGGTCTGGAGGATGAGCCGGGGACTCTGGTCCTTCCATTCCATGAGGAATTCGACAACCCGGTCGGACTTGAGGCGAGTCGCCTCCATGAGCATCGTACCGACACCACGCTGTACTTCCTCGTTGTCGTCCTTCATCACGACCTCTGCGACCTCGAGCGCATCCGTCATAAAACGTCCTTCCCGCACGAGTGGGCCGAACGCAGAGACGGCAGCGCGCCGCTTGGAGGGATTCGAGGAGCGCGCCCACTCACGCATCGTCTTGACGAGGGAGGGCTTGGCAGCGAGCGCAGGGCTGAGACAGCTCGTACCCAGAGCGTCAGCCGTCTGGGGAGCGGTGAGCGTGTCGCCCCACGGCTCGATACGCTGGAAGTCGTCGCCGGTGATGAGCCGCGCCAGCGCGCCGACTATCTGCGCGCCTACGAGCCCTTCCTCGACGTTGCCGGTGCGGAAGAGGTTGTCTGCTATGGCGATGGTGGCGGGAAGCCCCACGGAACGCAGCCGCCGAACGAGGTCGAGGCCGATGCGATAGACCTCGGCCGACGGCACGCCATAGCAGGGCGCGTCCCGGCCTGCCTCTTTGCGGATGCGGTCGGCGACGTCTTTACGGCCGGCCTGGCGCAATCGGCGGCGGACTTCATTCGCACTGCCTTCCACGAGCGCAGGATCAGGAGGAGGCGTGGGTGCGGAACGTTGATAGCGACGGTTCGTCATGGCGTGAGGTCATTCTAACCGAGCCGGTAAAGTTCGGTATCGCGCGCCACAGAACGGGGGCAGGAGGGATTCCCCTGCCCCCGTCGCTACGACCGGTGCGTATGGATATGCTACCAGGTAGCGGTCTGCAGGTCCTTGATCTTCTGGTCGTGCACCCAGTTCTCGTCCGGCGAGAGCAGGATATCCCCGGCACGGACGTAGTAGACGTCGCCGTGGGAGGCGGCGTAGGGCTCCTCGCCGTCTTGCAGCGCGGTGGCCTCCTTCAGCAGACGGCGGCGGGACTTGATGATGCCGATGTCCGTCGTGCCGAGGTGCTCCTTGTTGCGCGGGGTGATGTGCCCCATGCCTTCCTGCACGGAGAGGTCCTGCTCGCCGGTGCCAGTGATGCCGGTGAAGGTGAGGCGCTTCTGGTAGTCACGGCTGACGAGGTAATCGTTCTCCTTGTTCCGGAGCGGGAAGTGCTCCGCAAAGACGGGAACGGAATCGGCAGTAGAGCCGATGCGGAAGTAGCCCGGCAGTGACGCCGCGTGCAGCCCCGCGCCGTTGCGCCACTCTTCGATGGAGCCCGAGGGCAGCGCGCTCTTGAGGTTCCACACGAACGTCCAGCGCATGTTGTGGAGGTCGTCGATGGGGACGAACGCATGGAAGAACTTCTGCGACGCAGACGACGGCGGCATCGTGTAGAACGGAAGGAGGAAGAGGTTGTAGCGCCAGTAGAACTCGCCCTCGCCGGTGTCGCGCCGCGCGCCGGTGATGACGCCGTAGTCAGTGTCCTCGGCGAAGAACTTCGGGTGTTGATCGCGCGCGTGGTACTTGTCGCGCAGGTTCTGGGAGCGCTCCCATGTCGAGCGCCAGGCGTCCGTCATCTGGTAGGCGTCCAGCGTGGCGTGCAGGTAGTTGGAGTGCGCGGAGTCGATGCCGCCTTCGATCGCCTGGGCGTAGTTGGTCTGCTGCCAGTTCCAGGAGACGAACCGGTGAGACTCCGGCACGCGCAGGTATTCGAAGTCCGGCAGTTCGGGCGTGAGGTCCTTCGGCCCCATGTACGCCCAGAGGATGCCCGCGACCTCTTCCACCGGATAGGCAGTGATCTTGATCTTGTCCTTGTAGCTGCTCTCGTCGGTCTCGGTCGGCATGTCAACGCAGTTGCCGTGCGCGTCGTACTTCCAGCCGTGGTAGGTGCAGCGAAGGCCGTTGTCCTCGTTGCGCGCAAAGAACAGGTCCGCCCATCGGTGAGGACAGTTGCGCTGGATCAGCCCGACTTTGCCTGAGGTGGTGCGGAAGGCAAGCAGGTCCTCGCCCATCAGGCGGATGCGGACGGGCTCACCGTCAGCCTCTGGCACGTCGCTGGAGAGCCGGAAGGGCAGCCAGAAACGGCGGATGTAGTCGCCCATCGGCGTTCCGGGACCTACCTGTACCAGTTTCTCGTTCTCTGTTATCGACAGCATCTTGCCGTTACCTCCTGATGGAGACCTTATCGTGCGTTGTGTCCGTTCCTATTCCCAAGGCATGACGGAGACATGGATGGCGTTATCGAAGCCTTCTCCAGCCACCGCACGGATGGCGGTGTGAACGTCCACGAGTCCGAACGTGTGCGTCCGCATGAGTTCGAGCGGGAAGCGGTGCGACGCGATCTGGCGCAGCGCGAGTTCGACCGCCTCGAAGCTGTGGCCGCGCGCGCTGGCAAGCGTCATGTACTTGCGCGTAAGCCTGCCGATGGGGAAGTCCGGGAAGATTGCGCTCTCCGCCTGCGCGACCATCCTGCCGCCCTTGCGCTTCGTCGCTTCGATGGCGAGAAGGGTGGGCGCCTTGCCCGAATGGGAGGTGCAGTCCACCACTACGTCCACACCGGCCTCCGGTCCACCGCCGGTGATCTCCTTGATGCGGGGGAGCGGGTCTTCCTCGTCTATGTCGATGGTGAAGTCAGCACCGAGCGCGCGGGCGACCTCCATCCGCTTCGCGTCCTTCGGTCCCTTGCCGGTAACGATGATGCAGTCCGCCCCGGCCTGCTTCGAAGCTACGACGCACGCGAGACCCTGCTGGCCCGGCCCCTGGATGAGGACACTCTTCCCGTAGCCAACCTGCCCTTCGATGAGCGCCCACTGGATGCCGTTGCCCATGGGCAGCGCCATCGCGGCCTCCTCAGCTGTTATGCCGTCGGGCACCTTGTGCAGCGGCGCGTTCGGGGGAACATAGAGGTACTGCGCGTAGCCGCCCCAGAGCGCCGGCGCCACTTCCACGGACGTCGAGCCGTACCGGATGGCAGCGTCGTTCGCGGAGGCATCGGTGGCGAAGCAGTGGCGATATTCGCCGACGCGGCAGAACTCGCAGCGGCCGCACGGGAGGTACTCTTCGAGAGCGACCATGTCGCCCTCCTTCACGCCCCAGCGATTCGCGAAGACGTGACCGACCTTCACGAGGTAGCCGACGTTCTCATGCCCCATGATGACGGGGCCGCCCTTCATCTCACGCTCGTAGCCGCCCACGTCGCTGCCGCACACGCCCGCAGCCTCGACCTTCAGGAGTGCGCCGTCGACAGGGATGTCCGGCAGGTCGAACTCCATCTGCTCGGTCTGGTTGGGGCCTACCTTCGCTGCGACCAGTGCCTTCTCTGCCATAGCGCCTCGCCTCCGTAAGAGATATCGACTTTCTCGTTGTGAAGTCACGTCTGCACTCGGACATTTACCTGCACAACATACCCCCAGCGGGAGAGAGGGTCAACGGGGAGCGTTCATTGTGAACCACCTGACCGGGGTGTATGCTCGCGCCGAGTCACGCTTGAGGCTGCTTGGCTCAGGTTACCGGGGCTCCAGCCATGGCTTGTGGAGGTCAGGATGGGAGAAACAGTCCGCGCTGCGGTGGTAACCGAGTTTGCCAAACCTCTCTCGGTTCAGGATGTTCCCCTTCCCGACCCGGAACCCGGCAGCGTGCTGGGCCGCGTCGACGCGGCTACCCTCTGCGGGACGGACGTGCACATCTGGGGCGGCCACAGCTTCGTAGGGCCTGAGAAACTTCCCTACATCCCCGGTCACGAGACAGCCGTCACAGTTGTGGACGTCGCCGGGAACCCCAAGGACGTATTCAACCGCCCGGTCCAGCCGGGTCAGCGCATCATCGGGAACTACCCGTTCTGCGGTCACTGCTACCACTGCTCAGTGGCGATGCAGCCCAGCCTGTGCCTGGAAGGGGCGCGTTACGGCAGGGAGCGCGTCGACCAGTTCCCCTACCTGCTCGGCGGCACCGCCGAATATCACTACTACCCTCCCGGGGCGGACTTCATACCCATCCCTGACGATGTGCCCGCGGCCCTCGCCGCGTCGGCCGCCTGTGCATTGCGTACTGCGATGCACGCTGCCGAGCGGCTCGGCCCCGTCAGGAGCCACGAGACCGTGCTGGTGCAGGGAGCCGGCCCCGTGGGGCTTTACTGCCTCGCGGTCATCCTTGCGAAGGGTGCAGATCGAGTGTTCGTGTTTGGCGCTCCTGAGTCCCGTCTCGAAGTTGCGAGGAGTTGGGGCGCCGCCGGCACGATGGACATCGAGCAGACGTCAGCGGCAGACCGGAAGGCCTGGCTCGCCGAGCACACGCGCGGTCTGGGAGTTGACGTCGTGGTCCAGGCCGCCACGGCCCAGGCTATCCCCGAGGCAGTAGACCTCGTCCGCCGGGGAGGCCGGATCGTCAGTATCGGCGGCGGAAGCGGTAACCTCGAGATTCCGGCGTTCGCGATGACCACCAAGTACCTGACCATCACGAGCGTCCTGCAGGCGGAAGCCAGACACTTCCTGCAGGCAGTGCAGTTCCTGTCGGCTCAGAGCAAGCACTTCCCCTTCGAATCGATGATCACCGGCAAGTACTCCCTGGAGGGCACGACCGACGCCTTGCAGGCGATGTCAGAGTTCAGAGAAGTCAAACCGGTCGTTCTCCCACAACCTTCGGCGGCGTAAGCGAGGACCAATCGGCCAGGGAGGAGCAGCGGGATGGTAGTCCAATCGAAGATCGGCATAATCGACGGCGATGGACACGTACTCGAGGACGAGGCTGCCATCGCAACGTACTTCCCGAAAGAGTATGGGGACTATCTGAGTCGACGCGTGGGGAAAGTGTTCCCTGCCCTTGACCATCTGCACGAAGGGCTGACCATCCGTCCACCGGGCTCGTTCATGCCCGCACCGGTCGACCGCTGGGTCGACTTTCAGAACCGCGCGGGCATTGAGGGCGCTGTGCTCTACCCCACCGCTGGTCTGGCGTGCGGGCGCATGGTTGACCTCGACTACGCCACAGCAGCGTGCCAGGCCTATAACGACTGGCTCTACGACACGTTCACGCGACATACGCCCCGCCTGATGGGCATGGGGCTCATACCCATGCAGAACCCTCCGGCAGCAGTGGCCGAGATGCGGCGGTGCATGGAAGAACTTGGCATGGCAGGGATCATGCTGCCGTCCACGGGGCTGGCGAGTCACCTCGGCGCGAAGGTGTACTGGCCGGTGTACGAGGAGGCCAACCGGCTGGGCATAGCCGTCGCATTCCACGGCGGGTGCCACATGGGCCTCGGCATGGACAACCTGAACCTCTTCGCGCCTATCCACGCGATGGGGCACCCGTTCGGAATCACCATCAGCTTCGGGAGCCTGCTTTTCAACGGTGTGTTCGACCAGTTCCCCAACGTCCGCTGGGGTTTCCTGGAGGGCGGCCTTGCCTGGTTCCTACTAGGACTGGAGCGCTTCAACGGCTCGCACAAGGCGTTCATCCCGGCGGACCCCCACTCTGCTTTCCTGCAGCTGCACAAGGGGGAGTCCATAGCCGAATACATCATCCGGCTGGTGAAGGAACGACGCCTCTTCGTGGGCGTCGAGGGTGACGAGGGCGCCATCGGCTATGCGGTCAGCGTAGTCGGCAGCGAACCCTTCATGTTCTCCTCAGACTTCCCGCACGAGGTCAACGACGACACCATCAACGAAGAGATCAACGAACTGCTCGAGCGAGAGGACATGTCGTACCAGGACAAGGAGGGCATCCTCCGCACCAACGCCCAGGCGTTCTACGGCCTCAAATCATCATGAAGTAAACCGAAGGACACACGTCCCGCACACAGATTCGGCCCGGGAGGAACCAATGAGAACGAATCGCAGATGGATGCTGATAGGACTGAGCGGCCTGCTGGCTATGCTCATCGTGGCGTGCGGCGCGGACCCGACGGCCACTCCAACCCCGGTGCCGCCTGAACCAACGGCGACACCCGTACCTCAGGCAGAGCCGACCGCGGCGCCAACCGCAACACCAACCTCGACGCCAACGCCTGCCCCGCCCTACTACGAAGGGAAAGAGATCAGGATGGTGATCGGGTACCGCGTGGGCAGCGGAGCCGACACGGAGGGACGCTTCATCGCATCCAAGCTCTCCGAGTTCATCCCAGGCAACCCCAAGATTACCGTCACCACACAGCCAGACCGTGCCGGGTTCGAGGCGTTCCTCAACGAACTGCACACAGGGCCGGACGACGGGTTGACCATCACCTACGGCGTCGGCGGATACCCCGACAACGTGCTGAGTGTGCCTGGCGTTACCTATCAGTGGGAAGACTTCCGGCGGGTCTTCTACCTGAACCGGCCCAACATCTACATGATCCACCGGGACATACCCTACAACCGGATGCAGGACTCATTCGGTGGAGACACACCGGTCATACTCCCCCAGATCGGCCCGGCCGGATCGGGCTTTGTGATAGACCGGATCCTCATCGAAGAGCTCGGCGTGCCCATCGAGCACATTTTCGGGATATCGCCGTCCTACAACGTTGGCGTGACCGTCATGGAGCGCGGCGACGTCAGCGGCCGCACGTTCAGTCCCTACTTCCTCCAGCGTCTGCGGCCCGGCTGGATCGAAAGCGGCGAGTTCCGGCCGTGGGCGATCGCATCGTCCTCGGACATTCCGATCCTGCCCAGCGCCGAGTTGCCTGAGTTGCCAGACGATCTGATGAACATCGCCGACATCGTTCCGGACCACCTGCGCGGGGACATCGTCGCCCTGCAGAACGCCGGGTCGAACGGCATCTTCTTCGACGGCATGACCATGGCGCCCAGTACGCCCGACTCGATCGTGCAGGTCCTCCGCGAGGCCGCATATGCAGCCTTCGCAGATCCGGACTTCGGGGCGGAGTTCCAGGAAGTCACAGGCAACCCGCCGAGTATCGTCAGAGGTGAGGACGCAGAAGAGGTTGCAGCGAACTTCGACCTGCGCCGCCTCGACGCTATCTACGACAAGTGGGTGGAGACCTACGAGTCGAAGTTCTAAGGAACACGGCCCGCAGACGATTAAGGCAACCGTGGCCTGCTCTCTCTCGTGGAGGCAGGCCACGGCTGCACTGAGAGGCACGGATGGAAGCTCTCGCCCAGAGCGTACCCCTCATAGCGGATTTCCTGACCAGCCTGCAGTTCTGGCTGATCCTCGGAATCGCGCTGGTGCTGGCGGGGCCCCTGGGGATGATTCCCGGCGTGGGGAGCCTGACGATAGCTGCCATCCTCGTTCCTTTTGCCATCCTGAACCTGGACCCCGTGCATGGGGTCATGCTCGTCGCGGCGATCATCTCGCTCGCCAACACGATGGACTCTGTCCCCGCCATCCTGCTGGGGTACGTCACTGCCCCCACTCAGGTCACCTTCCTGGAGGGACACCAACTTGCTCAAAGGGGCGAAGCGGCGCGCGCCCTCGGGGCGGTCTATGCCGTGTCTACGATCGGTGGCGTGGCAGGCGCCATCGCTCTCGCCCTGCTGCTCCCGGTCGTCAGGCCGTTCATCATCCGCTTCTCGTTCCCCGAGATCACGGCGATGGCCCTCTTCGGCATCCTCATGATCTCGGTACTCTCACGCGGCGCCCTCCTGCGAGGGCTTGCAGGCGCGATGCTCGGGCTGGTACTGGCCACCATAGGGCTGAGCTCGTTCTCAGCTCAGCCACGGTTCACCTTCGACATCCTCTACCTGAACTCGGGCCTGCCGATCATCCCGGTGGTCCTGGGCCTCTTCGCGCTCCCTGAAGTGCTCGACCTGACGATGACGGGCAAGCCCGTGTCGGACCCCGGCACGAAGCTGTCCAACCGCCAGATATGGGATGGCATCAAGTACGGACTGCGGCGGTGGCACATAGCCATACGCCAGGGGCTGTTCGGCGTGGGGCTCGGAATCATTCCGGGAGTCGGCTCCGGAGTGATCGACTGGCTCTCCTACATGCTGGGCATCGTTTTCACGAAGGACCGCTCTCAGTTCGGCAAGGGAAGCCTGGACGGTCTCCTTTTCGCCGAGTCTGCCCAGAACGCTCAGAACGCAGGCCAGGCGGTCCCCACGCTGGGCTTCGGCATCCCCGGCAGCCTTCCGTGGGCGATCCTCCTCGCCGTGCTCCTCGGCTACGGCATCGCTCCGGGGCTACCGATGCTTGGGGCGCACCTCGACATCACGGTTGGCGTGGTGCTCTCGATCGGCATCGGCAACGTGCTCATGGTCATCCTCGCGCTTGCGATGACGCCGCTCCTGCTCAAACTCACGCAGGTGCCCTACCCCTTCATCGCCGCCACGCTCTTCCCGCTCATGCTGCTGGCGGCCTACCAGTCCCGGTTCAACATGGCCGACATCTATGTCGTGCTGGCGATGGGGGCACTGGGACTCGCGATGAAGTGGCACGGCTGGCCGCGTCCCCCATTCATCATCGCCTTCATCCTGGGGCCGGTAGTCGAGCAGAACGCCTGGCCGGCGCTCCAGATGGGCGATGGCGTGCTCATCTTCTTCACCAGGCCCTTCACGCTGGGCATCCTCATCCTGGCTGCCATAGCGATAGGCTTCCTGCTCTGGGCATTGCGGCCACAGGCAGCAAGCGCCGTTGAACAGCCGGTTATCTCCGGCGGATCAGGCGAGGAACCGGGGAACACACGAAGAGGCGTGCTGGCGCGGCTGCCATCACTCACATTCAGATTCCGCTGGCAGTGGGAGTACCTGCTCTGGGCCATCCTGATCGCCTGGGTTGCGGGGATAGTCCTGCGTGAAGCACTCGGGCATGTGCCCAGCGCAGCGTTCGTGCCTATGTGGGCCAGCATCGCATTTCTTACGCTGATGGCCCTCCTGGCGGCGATGGAGTTCACCACGCACAGGGGCGAGCTGCGCATCATGGACATCGGCATGCGGACAGGCACCGGCACAGCCGCTGTTAGGCGCCTCCTGCCCCTCGTCGGCTGGCTGCTGGGGTTCATCGTGGCCATCGGTCTCTTCGGTTTCCAGGCATCCGCCATCCTCTTCCCGCTGTTCTTCCTCCCCTTCGTGATGGGCCTCCGCGGCAAGGCCTGGGTCTGGGTTCTCGTGTCGATGGCGATGATTGCCGCGGTCACGCTCGGAATCATGGATAACCTGCTCAACGTCTTCTGGCCCAAGCCCTTTATCCGGAACTGGCTATTCGGCTGATGAATGGCACTCGCTGGTTCCTATCGGAACGAGTGCTATAGTGCGCGCCAGCCACCTATCCACCTACTGAGACGGAGTTCATGTCCACGCTGCTGATAAAGGGCGGTTACCTCCTTCAACCTGACGAACCGCTCGTCCAGGCTGACCTGCTCGTGGCCGACGACGAGATTGCAGCGGTCGGAGACGTGACGGCGCCGCCCGGAGCGGATGTCCTCGATGTCAACGGGAAGGTCGTCATCCCCGGACTCATCAACGCCCACACGCATTCGAATCAGTCCATCGAAAAAGGACTGTGCGACAGGCTCCCGCTGGACGCGTGGATGGTGCTCGCCTCTTACGGCGGCGCCGGAGCACGGTTGGAGCCGCGCGACCTCTACGTCTCCGCCATGCTGGGCGCCATCGAGATGCTCACTACGGGCACCACCGCCGTCCTCGACTGCAACCGCACGGAACCGGCTTGGTACGACGAGGGCATGGACGCCGTCATGCAGGCCTACATCGACATCGGGATGCGGGCGAACGTCGCCACCCAGTACGCCGACCTCGATTTCTTCTCCTCCATCCCGCTGGGCCTGATCGACGCCCCCGAAGACCTCACGAGCCGTGCCCGGCGAGCGAACGTCAACGACTCGCTGGACCGCGCGCAGCGCTTCATCGACCGATGGAAGGACCGCCATCCCCGGCTGACGCCGATGCTCGGCCCATCCTCCGTTCCGAGATGCTCGCAGGAGCTCTTTGAGAGCTCGCTGGCGCTTGCCAGGCAGAAGGGCGTGCGCCTGCAGACGCACCTGCTCTCGGCCAAGTCGCAGGTGCCAGTAGCGGAGGAGCGCTTCGCCGGGTCGACCGTCGAGTACCTGCGTAGCCTCGGCGGTCTGCAAGAGTGGACCTCGTTCGCGCACGGCATCTGGCTCAGCGACGAAGAGGTCGCGATGCTCGGCGAAACCGATGCTGGCATCGTCCATAACCCGGTCAGCAACCAGAAGCTCGGAGCCGGCATCGCGCCCGCGCCCGCGCTCGCCCGAGCCGGTGTCAACGTCGCGCTGGGCTCGGACGGGGCGTCGAGCAACGACAGCCAGAATATGTTCGAGACGGTAAAGTCTGCCGCCATCCTGCACCGCTTAGCGAATCCTCCTGACCAATGGCCGGGGGCAGGGGACGCGCTCCGCATGTGCTGGCAAGGCGGAGCAGCGGTCATGGGCAAGCCTATAGGACGCATCGCCGTCGGCTGCAAGGCGGACCTGACGGTGCTCGCCACCGATTCGCTCCTGCTCGCGCCAAAAGAGCAGTTGATGAACCAGATCGTCTACTCGGAGTTGGGCATGTCCGTCGAAACGGTCATCGTCGGAGGAGAGGTCGTCGTCCGGGACCGCCGGATACAGACCATCGACGTGGATGCGGTATTCGCGGAAGCGCAGGAGCTGGCAGCGCGTGTCTGGGCAAGCCTCCCCGAGCGTTTCACTCGATACGAAGAGACTGAGCCCATCCTCCGGCAGTTGGAACATCAGGTCGGCGCGCTGGAACTGCGGTTCGCGCGCACATGTGGGTAGGCAGGAGGCAAGGTATGGCAGACCTCGTACTGGAGAACGGTAGGCTCGTCACCCCATGGGGCGTGCTCGACGCAGGCGTGGCGGTTGAGGACGGCATCATCACCGCGATCGCAGCGAAGGCCGACCTGCCACCGGCTGAAGAGGTGATCGACTGCAGCGGACAGTACGTGTTCCCCGGATTGTTCGACCCGCACGTCCACCTGGGAGGACGGACCCCCTACGAGGAGAACATCATCACGGAGACGCAGAGCGCGGCTGCCGGGGGTGTCACCTCCTTCCTGCAGTACCTGCGCTCCGACAGCATGGGCTACGAGAACGTCACGAAGCGCATCGAGCTGTCAGCGGAGCGATCACTCGTCGACACCTCGTTCCACTTCATCGTGAGCGGGATGGAGCAGTCGAAGGACATCCCCAGCTTCTCCGAGCGGTTCGATATCAAGACGTTCAAGTACTACATGGGCGGGTACGCACCGGGGAACCCGATAGGCATAGTCACCGCGGATGACGGCGTGCTCTATGCGGGAATGGAGCGAATCCGGCACCTTGGCGACTACTCCTTCTGCATGGTCCACGCCGAAGACCACCCCCTCGTGGAGTTGTTCACGGCAGAGGTGAAGCAGACCGGCAGGCAGGACCTGCAGGCCTACACGGACTCCAGGCCGCACTTCGTGGAGGAGCAGGACGTTCTCCGCGCTATCTGGATGGCTGAGCTGCTCGGCTGCCCGCTGTACATTCCGCACGTCACCATAGGCGCGGCTATCGACGCGGCGCTCGCAGCGAAGGCGCGCGGCGCGCGTATCGTCCTGGAGACGTGCCCCCACTACCTGGGGTTGACCGCCGACCACGAGGTGTTCCACGGCCAGCGCGCCGGTATCGGCAAGGTGAGTCCGCCGCTCCGCGACACCGAGAACCAGGACCGCCTCTGGGAAGGGCTGGCGAGTGGGGACATCACGACGGTGGGCTCGGACCACGTGCCCATCGAGAAGAGCGGCAGCGCGCTCTGGGAGGAGCGTCCCGGGTTCGCCGGGATGGCGACCATCCTTCCTGCGCTCATCACGTTCGGGTTGAAGCCGGGGCGCATCAGCCTCGAGAAGATCGCCGAGGTGACCTCGCTCAACCCAGCCCGGACGTTCGGCTACTACCCGCAGAAGGGCGTCATGGCTGTCGGCAGCGACGCTGACTTCGCCATCGTCGACCTCGGCCTCGAGAAGACGGTCAACGCCGCCTCGACCCACAGCCGCTTCACGAGCGCCTTCGACGAGATGACGCTGACGGGCTGGCCGACGATTACTATCCGGCGAGGAGAGGTCATCTTCAGGGACGGCGAGGTGCTCGCCGAGCCGGGAAGCGGCCGAATCATCCAGCGCGTCGGTTCCTCGGCACCGGCCTAACGCACCACGGGCGGGCGCTGATAGCCCGGCCCCACCTGCTCGTAAGCACGCGCTGCTCTGAGGACCAAGTCGTCTTCGAAGGCGCGTCCCACGAGCTGTAGCCCGATCGGCAATCCTTCCGAAGAGAAACCGCAGGGCACCGAGATGGCGGGTAGCGCCAGTGCGTTGAACGGCACGGTCAGCCGCGTCGTGATCCTGCCCTGCCCGCCCGGGGCCTCGACGTCGACAGTGCCCTCGCGGACCGCAACGTCCCTTGCGTCGGTGCGGTAAGCCGGGGTGGAGTTGGTCGGCGTGAGGAGCAGGTCGGTGTCGCGCATGAGGTCCTGCACCTCGTGGCGCAGCATGCTGAGGATCCTCGTGGAACGCATCGTGTCGACGGTGTTGGTGAAGGCGCTCGCGAGGATGCGGTACCGGATGTCGTCGTGGAGGAACTCGTCGCCGCGCTCCAGCGCCAGGTCCAGCAGCCAGCCCTTGTTCTCGCCCTCGAACGAGGACTCGATCAGCGGCCAGTGTTCCAGCATCCCGATCTCGACTTCGACGACCTCTGCGCCCAGGTTGGCGAATGCGCCGGCTGCCGCGCGCACGCTCTCCGCCACCTCCGGCAGTGTGTCGCTGTAGAAGTAGTTCGTCACGACAGCGATGCGGAGCCCGCGCACGCCCTCCTCGAGCCGAGCGGCGTACTCCCGACGCTCCGCCTCGACCGAGGACGGGTCGCGTGAGTCGTAACCGGCGATGGCGTCCATCGTCAGCGCCACGTCTTCGACGCGGCGGGCAATGGGGCCCAGCGTCATGTACCACGAACTGGTCGGCGGGAGCTCGCCGAACCGGCTGACGAGCCCGTGCGTCGGTTTCAGCCCCACTACGCCGCAGTACGACGCCGGGTTTCGGATGGAGGCGCGGGCGTCCGTGCCGATGGATACGAACGCCTGGCCGGAGGCCACAGCGGCAGCCGACCCGCCGCTCGACCCGCCCGTGATGTGGTCCGTGTTCCAGGGATTGTGCGTCGACCCGAAGATGCTCTGGATACAACTGCCCGCGAGCGCCCATTCGTGCATGTTGTTCTTGCCGAGCACGACCGCCCCGGCATTCCGGAGACGCTCGACGACGGCGGCGTCGAAGTCGGTGACGTGCTCGGCAAGGATGGGCGACCCGCAGGTGGTGACCCAACCCTCCACCGCGATGTTGTCTTTCACCCCCACAGGGATGCCGTGGAGCGGGCCACGCCAGCCTCCCTGTGCCAGTTCGGCGTCGGCGGCTTCCGCCCGCGCGAGGGCATCCTCGGCCTTCACGACCGGGAACGCGTTCAGCTGGGCGTCCGTCGCCGCGATCTGTTCGAGCGCGGCGGTGACCAACTCGACGGATGAGACCGCTCGCGTCCGCAACTGCTCTCCTATGGACGATATGGGTTCGAAGAGCAGTTCGTTCATGGGGCCAGCCGTTTGTCGGAGATGTAGGCCACCTGACGCGGGTCGAGGCCTTCCAAGGGGAACGCCGCGAGCCGCTCGCTCGTGGCCTGCCCTCGCCGGACGTATGGCAGGAGCGTCTCGACCTCTTCAGGAGAGAGCTTCCCGGCGAAGCGGGCCTCTATCAACTGGCGAATGAGATCATCTGAAGCTGGCATGGGCCACTCCTCACTTGCCTGAGTCATCGCACTCGCGTCTCTGGCGGCGGCGATTGTAGCAGTCCTGACCTCCCCACCGGCGCGAGCCGGGGCCACCCGATTAAGGGGGCCAACGTCCCCAGAATTCTGGCCCCCTTAATCGCCGGTCCAGGAGTAAATCGGACTATCATTCTGGCCACTTGGCCACCTTAATCCGGGGTGTTTCCAAGGCCACGGCCTGCTTCCCGCGATTAAAGGGGGCAAGGGGGCCATCGAATTCACAAGCTGGGCGCGGGAGCCATAGGCCAAATCTATAGCTGGGCCCCGAGCTATAGACGCGGTCTATGGGTGCTGCGAAGTCGACGGTCATGTAACCAGCGTACGCGGCGAGGGGCCAATCAGGTAAGGGGCGTGTGTCATCAAATGGAGGAGGGAATGAGCGCCTCGTCCGCCCGTCGGATGATGGTTTCAACTGTCTCCGCTACGCTCATCCCTGAGGTGTCCAGCCAAAGGCCCAAGCCCCGCATCTGCTTCCGCAGTTCCGCGTCCAGGTAGGCGAACCTGTTCGCCAGGTGCTTTTCCGCTCGCCCGTGGTCGCGTTCCAGCGCAACCTCGACGGGCGGCGCCAGCACGACCAAGCGAACGGGCCAGCGGGAGAGGACATCCCTGTACCGCGCGAGCTGCGGCTGGAGGACAACGTCGTCAACGATGGGCGTGAACCCGGCGTCCAGCAGGGAGTCCGCGAGGAGCGCCGCGTTGTGCGCACCCAACTCCAACTGCGCGTCGGACTCAGCCAACGGCTCCTGTCCAGGCTTCAGGTTGCCGGACACCACCATCTCGCGGAGCAGGTCCACCTCCACGTGCGCGGATCTGGGGAACCCCTGCGCCAGTTCCCTCGAAATCGTGCTCTTCCCTGCGCCGGGGATGCCGGTGATAAGCCAGACGCTGTTATCGGGAGTCGGCATCCACCCTCCGGAGAGGTTACTGGCGCGTCGTCCAGTTGCCGGCGTGGATGCTGTCGATGATGGACTTCATCACGTCGTACATGAACTTGGCGCCGTCAGGGCGGCCGTCGTCACGGCCGATGGTGGCATACGAGTAGCCTGTCCCGCTCACCATCACCTGGATCTTCCCGTCCGCTTCCGGCGGGGCCTGCCCGCCGATGACGGGGATGCGCAAGCTGGAACAGACGTCGGCGTAGATGTCCGGTGTCACGTTCGTGAGGTCGATCATGGCGGCGCCCGCTTCCTCGATCTTGTGCGCCCACTTCTGGATGTACTCGTGAACCTCTGCGCCGGTTTGAATCCCCCGGCCAGCGCCCTGCGTCGGAAAGCCGATCTGCGGGTAGGCGTGCAGTCCGACTTCCTGGACCGCGTAGACCTCCTCGAAGAGTTCTTCTTCGTGCGTCCGGATATCGATCTTGCACATGTCCACGCCCGCCTCTTCCTTGAAGCGCTTGGCCGCGGCGGCCACGGCCTCCACTCCGGCGGCAGAGGGCACGGTGGGCATGTCCACACTGACGATCGCACGCTCCCTGCCACGTACAACCGCCCGCGCGAAGGGGATCATGTCGTCCACGGTGCACTCATCGACGTGGTCGTGCCCGAGCATGTTCCGGCCCAGGCTATCGCCGACCGACAACACGTCCACCCCGGCCATCTCGCAAATCTTCGTCATCTGGAACTCGTAAACGACCGCCGCGGCGATCTTCTGTCCGTTGCTCTTCATCTCATGCAGGTCTGCGACCGTGAGCATCGCCATCGTTCCCTCCTTCGTATGGGACTCCTACGTAACTGTCCACGACCCCGGCCTCCACTCTGGTGGAGACCCTTGCTCTATCCCATCGCCCACCCTACCACTCCCCTCCCCTGAAGTACCCTCACCCTAACCCTCTCCCCTCGAAGGGAGAGGGGATAGCTCAGGGCAGCGGGAGGTCGACCCACCCACCCTGGGCGAGTGAGAGAGCGGACGCCTCCAGGAACTCCATGTTCCTGACGCCGTCCTGGAAGGTGTCGTTCCCTCCGACGTCCTCTCCGCGGACGAGGCGCACGAAGTCTTCCTCCGCGTGCCACGTCTCTTCCAATCCGGCAGGAACCGGCAGCGGAGCCAGTTCGCTATCGCCCCTGCGGGCGCCCATCAGCTCCCCTCTCCGGGGGTAGACCAGCGTTCCCTCTTCTCCGTAGATCTCGACACGTTCCTCGCCGAAGAGCGTAACGCCGCTCTGGACGCAGGTCACCGTCGCCCCGCCTGGCATCTCGGCGATAACCGTAAGGGCGTCCGGCATCTCGACGTCGATGGGTCCGCCTCCGGGCCCGTCGGTCCGCTGGGGTATGAACGTCCGGCCCCACGCGAGGACTCGCTCGGGATCGCCGAACCAGAGCCGGAGCACGTCCCAGTCGAGGCCGAGGTGCAGGGGGTTGACCGCGCCGAACATGCGGTGGTCCTGACGGCGCTGCAGTGGGGCAGAGCTGTCGGCGTAGTCGGGGACGAGGTAGTAGGCGAACACCTGGCGAACCGTGCCGACGTAGCCGTCGTCCAGCAGGTTCTTCACGTATCGGCGCGCTCCCTCATACGAAGTCGGCGGCACCAAGCGCGCCTTCAGACCCGTCTCTTCGGCCTTCGCCAGCATCTCACGGGCTTCGAGGAGGCTCGTGGCCATCCGCGTCTGGCAGAGCACATGCTTTCCGGCGTCGAGCGCTGCGATGACGGGCTTGTGGTGGAAGTAGGGCTGGGTGCCGACGAACACCGCGTCGATATCGTCCCGCGCCACCAGCTCCCGCCAATCGCCCATCGGAGCGGGAATGCCGAACTCCGCCGCGACCCGCTCGGCGCTTTCGAAGCCGCGGTTGGCGACGGCCACGACCTCCGCTCCCTCAACCGCGAGCAGGTTGGGGAGTATGCGACGGCGCGTGAAGCCTCCAGCCCCGATTATGCCGATACGGACCGTGTCCGACATGCTCCTCCTGAACGAGCGGCGAGCCTGCTACTCGTGTCCCAGTCTGGACCTGCCGCTGGTGTGGTACGGGCGACCGGCCACCATGGCGGACCGCTCCTCCTGGTTCATGTTGAACAGCCGCATCCCTTCTTCTCTGCTGAGGCCGGCGATGTTGTCGGACGTGATGCGGATGATGCCGTTGTCCTCGGGAGCGCGGATGATGCCGATGGGGTCCTGCCCTTCCTTCACCCGCACCATCTGTTCCCTCCAGACCCGGCGGTTGAGGATGAGCCCCTCGTCGGTGGTGCCGAGGTGCCACTGCTCCCAGTCCGGGAGGAAGTTCCGCTCCTCGGGGCCCTGTGTCTGCTGCGCGACCTCGTCCTCCCAGATGTTGCCCTGCCGCCACGGATGACCGTAGTTCCAGTAGGAGCCGACCTGCTGCGCCCAGTCGGGCGGCAGATCGCGCGCCCTGCTGATGCTCGGCAGCGGGCTATTCATCGAATCGATAGCCGCCTGCCCTTCCTTCGAGATCTTCCCGTCCTCGAAGGGGTAGAAGTCGACCGTGAACCAGCGCGTGTTGTAGTCGTCCACCGGCATGGCCCACTTTATGCTGCCCGCGTTGTCCTGGTTGCAGCGCTGGGTCGGCCAAACAGTGTGGGTCTCGTGGTACATGAACTGCCCGGGGTGCTTCGCCATCTCCTTCAGCACCTTCATGCGCGTTCCCCACTGCGTACGCTCGAACTTCACGGGCGTCGCAAGCTGACCGTCGGGGCCCCAGTACATCGAGCCGACCTTCGGGGGGTCTCTGAACCATCCGTGGGCGATCTCGCCGTGCCACGGGTCCATGTTGTTGTCGTGCAGCGCCTGGAAGACGTTGCAGCGCTCGACATAGCCGCCGTTGCCAGTGACACGGACACCGTCGTCGCTGAAGAGCTGGTGGTACCGGGGGAAGAGTGGCTTCAACTCCGGCGGCCCCATGTAAGCGAATATCAGTCCTCCGACCTCGAAGCACGGATACGAGAGGTGTGTGACCTTCTCGTTGTACCGGCTGCCAGGCGGCTCACCGGGCATCTCGACGATGTTGCCGTCGCCGTCGTAGAGCCAGCCGTGGTAGAGGCAACGGATGCAGTCGTCCTCCACCCGCCCGTAGCTGAGGGAGGTGCCGCGGTGCGAGCAATGCTCGCCGAGGAGGTGAGGCTCGCCCCGGGAGTCTCGGAACAGGATGAGGTGCTCTCCGAGGACGGTGACGCGCACCGGGTTGTTGACGCCGCGGTTGCTGCCGCCGCCCACGTTCTGGGAGACCTCCACCGGCAGCCAGTACCGGCGGAAGACGTCGCCGGACGGTGTTCCCGGCCCCACCTGGATCATCTCGAGTTCTTCGTCGTTCCTCAAGGCAGACCTCCTTCGCGAATCCCGTCCGTCCGTCCCTGCGGCGCCAGCCGGGAGCAGTGAGCTACATCTTCAGCCCCATCGTGCTCTTGTCGAAGGTGAACTCTCCAGCCTTCCTGAGCCAGGGGCGGTTCCATATCTCGTCCGTGTAGTCCGACTCCATCCGCTCGATGGGGTCCGGCATGGGCTGACCGTACACCTTCGCCATAGTCTCACCCAGCACCTTCCGCCGGGTCTCAGACGGCAGGTCGCTCATCGTCAACTCGATGGTGTCGTCCGTGTACGGCCAGATGCCGCCCGCGTGCGGGTAGTCGTTGGCGTAGACGAAGTTGTCGGCGCCCCACCGCTGGAGCAGGTAGCCACCTACGCCGTCCTGCATAAACGTTGAGTACACTTGGCGGCTGAAGTACTCGCTGGGGAACAGGTCGAGCCCCACATTCCTGCCTCTGCCCAACTTGCGGTCGAGGTCTTCGAGGTAGAAGGGTATCCACCCCACCTCGAACTCGGAGAGGACGATCTTGAGCCTCGGGTGACGCTGCAGCACGCCGGAGAGGATCATCTCGGCCACGGTCTTCATGGCGACGACCTTGTGGCCGTAGGCCTGGCGCGCGATGACTCCGAACCGGTCTTCGTCGGCGCGCGTTACGTAGGCGCCAAACCCCGTGTTGATGTGCCAGCCGATGGGCATGTCCATCTCTTCAGCCGCCGACCAGAACCGTTCGTAGTGGTCGCCGGTGAATGGCAACTCATCCGGCGGGGCGACCCAGGTCGCGACTCCCTTGAGGCCGCCATCCTTGGCACGCTGCATCTCCCTGATGGCGTAGTCGATGTCCCACAGCCCGATGAAGGCTTGGCCCCAGAGCCGGTCCGGGGCTTCCTTGCAGAAGTCCATCATCCAATCGTTGTAGACCTGCTCTCCTGCCTGGCCAAGCGAAAGGTCCACCGGCTCAAAGAAGAACTGCTCGAAGAGTCCCTTGGCAAGCGTAGGGTAGAGCACCTCGGCGCTGATGCCGTCGGCGGCCATGTCCTTCAGCCGCTCCTTCGGGTCCCAGCCTCCGGCCCGCGAATGATTGTGCCTGCCGTACTCGATGCGGGGAAAGCTGAGCGCGCGGTCGCGGTACTTGAGCGGCATCTCCTTCTGCCAGAGGTCCGGGGGCTCCGAGACGTGGGAGTCCCCCGATATGCGTATCTCCTGGTCACTTGCGTCAGGCATGGGGCGACCTCCCGCCAAGGGATTCACGAATCGTAGCCCGGCCTCAGTGTGAATTCAACGCACAGTGGACTGGGGCAGGAGACTCCGCTTATGGTAGTGATTCAAGTTCTTCGGTTTTCGGCGTCCCTGCTCTTCAGTCAGACGGATTACGCAATTCAGCAGGAGGCTGTGGCTGCCTGTGTACAACATTCATTTGACAGTACCCAGGCAGCGTCGTACCGTCCGAGCGAGCAGCGCTCGCTGCGCCCGCATAGGGCTTCCGGCATTCGCCCAGGCGCGGCGTCAACAGGAGGAGGTCCTATGGTCACAGAATCCGCCCTTCCCGAGGTAGTCGACTTCTGGCGTAACCATGCCTACGACGGCTGGCTGGCCAAGCAAGACGTGCCGATCCACACCGGCTATTACATCGAGGATGCCCGGACACTCGAACGTGGATGGTGGGCGCTTCGTGGGTGCCCGGGCGCCATCATCAGTCTCGAAGGCCACCGGGGCGTTGAGCACGTCCACGTGCTGGAGATACCGCCCGGAGAGACGATTCCCCCGTTCCGCATGGCGTTGGAAGAGGTGATCTACGTCTTCGAGGGCAACGGCATCGCGAACGTCTGGGCCGAAGGCCAGCCGAAGATCACCTTCGAGTGGCAGAAGCACAGCCTCTTCCGCATCCCGGTCAATTACAACTACGAACTGAGCAACGCGAGAGGCGATCAGTCCGCAATCACCCTGCACGTAAACCTGCTGCCCATGGCCATGGGCACGAACCCCAGCGAGGACTACTTCTTCAACAACCCCTACGTGGACACCACCCAACTCTACGGGAATCAGGCGAAGTTCTACTCGGCGGCGGCGCAACCCGTGCGTCTCTCCGGGCAGGCAAGCTTCTCGTCCGGGGCTCGATCGATGGGGTTCGAGCCGGGCGCCGGGGCAGGCACGCTGGCCGAAGACCGCCGTTCCTCCGGCAGTAGCAGCATGCGCTGGTACGGCAACTTCTTCCCCGACCTGTCGGTGTGGGACAAGCTGGAGGTGGGCGGCGGGGCAGGCCGTCTCTCCTACAGAGGCGGCATCTTCTTCCCCGGATCGGCGTTCAGCACCAGCCTCATGGTGCTCCCATCGCGAAGGTATCGAGCCGCACATCGCCACGCGGCAGGCGTCACCATCGTCGGCATACAGGAGGCCGACGGTTTCGTCCTCATGTGGCCCGAGGGTGGCGACTACCTGGTCGCGCCGTGGAAGGAAGGGGCCGTGTTCGTGCCGCCCTATCACTGGTACCACATGCACATGAATGCGGGGTCGGTGGAGAACAGGCAGCTCCGCATCCGGGCGCCGCGACCGGGAGCGAACCCCTCCGCCGACCCAAATCGCACGATCCCATTCTTCGAACAAGACCCCTGGATCCGGCAGAAGTTCGAAGAAGAGCTGGCGAAGCGCGGGCTCACCTCGCTCATGCCGGAGGAGGCGTACACAAACCCGGACTTCGAGTGGGACGAGGAGTGGCTGAAGGAGGACTAACATGCTGAGCGTCGAGCAGACGGAGATGCTGACCAGGGTCGGCCCCGGTACTCCGATGGGCGACCTGCTGCGGAGGTATTGGACGCCCATCCTGCTGCAGGAGGAGTTGCCGGAGCCCGACTGCCCGCCAGTACGGGTCCGCATCTTCTGCGAGGACCTCGTCGCGTTCCGCGACAGCGAGGGGCGGCTCGGCCTCGTCGAGGAACTCTGCGCGCACCGGCAGACCAGCCTCTTCTTCGGACGCAACGAAGAGGGTGGCCTCCGCTGTGCCTACCACGGCTGGAAGTACGACGTGGCCGGGAACTGCATCGACATGCCGACCGAGTCGCCCGAGAGCAACTTCAAGGACAAGGTCAAGCTGATCTCCTATGAGGTAAGGGACGGCGGCGGGCTCATCTGGGCGTACCTCGGACCCAGGGAGTTCATGCCCCCCGAGCTTCCGCAGTTCCGTTTCATGGACGTGCCGGAGGAGCACCGGCTCCACACCAAGTACCTGAGGGAGTGCAACTTCGCCCAGGCCATCGACGGGGGCATCGACTCCGTTCACACGAACTTCCTGCACGCAGGTCTCGACCGCTACCGGAAGACCGACGCCTACAAGGAGCGCATCAAGGGAAGCACCGACCTCGATCTGCTCTACCGAACAGCAGATGACGCGCCGAAATTCATGACCAAGCGTACAGACTACGGCCTGCTGGTGGGCGCGCGCAGGAACCTCGAAGCCGAGAACAAGTACTACTGGCGCTTCAATCACTTCCTCATGCCCTTCTACTCGATGACCCCACGCGGCGGAGGCGGACACGCTTTCGTGCCAATCGACGACTACAACTGCTGGTCCTTCAACCTCTCTTCCAAGGTCGACCGCCCGTACACGGAGGAGGAGCGGGAACGTCAGCTCGCCGGGATCGCCATGGACCACGACCTCGCAGGCGGGGTCAACATGCACGGTGGACTCATCCCCGGCACGTACCGGACCGTCCGCAACCGCGACAACGACTTCCTGATCGACCGCACGATGCAGAAGGAAGTGAACTTCACCGGCCTCGCCGGCACCGGCATCCAGGACTCGATGGCCCAGGTCACGATGGGCGCCATCGCCAACCGCACCAGGGAGCATCTCGGCGTGACGGACATCGCCATCATCCAGGCCCGGCGCCTGATGCTCGGGCAGGCGATCGACCTGCAGGAGGGCATCGAGCCCGCCGAGCCGCACACACCCGAGGCCTACTCGGTCGTCGGCGTGCAGTTCGTGGAAGAGAAGGACGTAACGTTCGACGAGTGCATCGAGCGCCAGCGTCCCAGGCTCTACGCCGAGCTCGGCAGCTGAGCAGGGCACGGGGAGGTCGCCGATGGCCGAGAAGACTCAAGCCGCTACCCTCGTGGCGCCAAAGCAGTTCGAGCTCCGCGAGTACGACGTACCTGAACTCACTTCAGATACAGGGCTCATGAAAGTGGAAGCCGTCGGCATCTGCGGCAGCGACGTCCGGTCGTACCGCCAGCCCGTTCCCACGCCCCGGATCATGGGGCACGAGAACGTTGGCGTCATCGCCGCCATAGGCAGGGACGCTGCTGAGCGCTGGGGCGTGAAGGAAGGCGACGTCGTCATCCCCGAAGAGTACGTGCCGTGCTTCCACTGCAAGTACTGCTACACGGGGCGGTTCCGATTCTGCAATCAGACCGACCGCGGGTACGGCACGCTGCTCCGGCACGGTTCCACGACAGTGAACGTGTGGCCGTCCATCTGGGGCGGCTTCAGCCAGCACATGTACCTGCCCCGTAACACGGTGATGCACCGGATAGACAGACCCGTGCCCGCGCACGTGCTGGCCCTCTACCTGCCGCTCGCCAACGGGATCGAGTGGGCGTGCCGCTACGGCGGAGCGCAACGAGGGAAGACCGTCCTGGTCCAGGGGCCGGGACAGATGGGGCTCGCGTGCGCTTTCGCGGCGAGCCAGGCCGGCTCCGACTGCGTCATCGTGACCGGACTGAGCAGCGACTCCGTTCGTCTCGACATGGCGAAACGCCTTGGGGCCAACTACACCATCGACATCGAGACCGAGGACTTCAGGGAACGTGTGCAGGAGATAACAGCCGGCGCAGGCGTCGACGTGGTGGTGAACGTGACTGGCGGGGGCGCAGGGGCCGTCTCCGACGCGCTCGCAGTCGCCAGCAAGGAATGCACGCTCGTGCTCGCTGCTGCAGGGGACGACCCGATCTCGCTGAGCGCGGTCGGTGAGCGGCGCCGGAAGGACATCACCATCAAGACCGCCCACGGGCACTCATACTCCTCGGTATCCGAATCCATCGCATACCTGACCTCCGGGAGCTACCCGGAGTTGCTCGAGATATCAACGCACCAGTTCCCACTGCCGAAAGTGAGGCATGCCCTGGACACGGCAGCGGGCGAGGGCGAGCCGGGCGCTATCCACGTAACCCTCATGCCGTAGGCAACGGAGGAGGCAGCAATGGCGGAGATCGTTCTGGGGATCGGGGCATCTCACGGGCCGACGATCCAGTCGCAGCCCGAGGACTGGCTGCGGCTCGGGCAGAAGGACATGGAGGACCCGCGTTACGACTTCGACGCGGTGCTCGCGTCGGCCTCGCCTGAGATTGAGCGCGAGCTGGAGCCGGAGGTGCTCCAGGGGCGCTACGAATCCATCCAGCGGGCCATCGAGTCGATGTCGGGCGTGCTGCAGGAAGCCGCCCCGGACGCCATCGTGTGCGTCAGCAACCCCCACGGCGTACCGCCGCAGGACCGCATGGAGCCTGTGTTCGGCATCTACATGAGCCACACGGAGTCCAGGGTGGAGCGTTCCGGACATCAGACCAGCGGTCGGCGCAAGCCAGCTGAACCTCAGCAGACCTTCAGGCAGGTAGAGCCGTATGCAACCTGCCCCGAGCTTGCGGACCGGCTGATGCACTGCCTCATCGCCGACGGCATCGACGTGGCGAGCTGCTTCCAGTCCGACCCGACAGCAGGGATCGAGGGCCCCTTCACCTTCGCCTACGACATGTTCCTTCCTGACCGCAGCACGCCTGTCGTGCCGTTCCTGCTCAGCCGGTACCTGCCGCATCAGGCCACATCGGCACGGTGCTACACCGTGGGGCAGTCCATCCGGCGCGCTATCGAGTCGTGGGACAGCGACATGCGCGTTGCCATCATGGCGTCCGGGGGGCTCAGCCACCAGGTCATCGACGAAGAGCTGGACCGGCAGGTCATCGAGGCGCTCCAGCACAAGGACGTCGAGACGCTGAGCTACCTGCCGCGGGAGCGGCTCAACCGCGCCCCCGGCACGCCGGAGATCCTCAACTGGGTCGTCCTCGCAGGCGCTGTGGATGACATGGACATGACGCTGATCGATTACGTCCCCTGCTACCGGTCCCTCGCGGGGACCGGCCACGGGGTTACGCTCGCCTACTGGCGTTAGAAGGAGTATCGCGATGAGTTACAACGGGCATGTTGTCGTCGATTCGGACTGCCACCTCCGCGAGTACTGGGAGCTGGACAAGACGTACAAGGAGACGATGGACCCCGAGTACCGGGAGAGGTACGCCTGGTTCAGCGAAGCTGTTCGCTCGAGGCAGGCCAAGCCCGGCGACGTGGGGTTCACGCCCCTGTTCTGGCCGCGCCATCCCGAACGTCCCCTGGGACTGGACGAGGCGTTCGAACTCGCGGACCCTGCGCTGCCCCAGGACCGCCCGGCACGACCCGCTCCCACCGTCACCGGCAGGGGATACGACATCGACCCCACGTGCAACTGGGACGCGTCGATACGCCTGCGCGACATGGAGGTCGCTGGCGTCGACGTCAGCTTCATCTTCCCCAGCCAGGCCGACGGCTTCTGCACGCTGGGCGACGTCGGGTTCGAGAGCGCGCTGCACCGCTCCTACCACCGCTTCATGAGCAACTACTGCGCCGAGGGCGACGGCCGGCTCTGGTGGATGGGCGTGCTCACCATGCGTGACCTCACCGAGAGCATCGCGCAACTCGAGTACTGGGCGAAGGAGGACCCCCACTTCGCGGGCGTACATCTTCCACGGGCCTGCCCCGACGGCCGGATGCTCGACAACCCGGACCTCTACCCGCTGTACGCGGCATGCCAGGACCTCAACCTGCCCCTCTGGGTGCACGGCGGCGCCAACCGGCCCCCGCTGACCCCCTGGGTGCACGCTCCCAACGGCCTCTACCACGCCATCGGCGGGCAGTACGCGCTGACGGCGCTCGTGGGCGGGGGCGTGTTCGACCTGTTCCCCAACCTCCGCATCGGCCTCTTCGAGAGCTTCGGCGGCTGGATGCCCTACCTCATTGAGAAGCTGGACGACGGCTTCACCCCCGGTTCCACCGTCACGCCAAAGATGAAGCGCACCGCATCCGAGATCGTGGAGAGCGGGCAACTCTTCGTCTCCGTGGAAGCGGACGAGCAGCACATCCCCTACGCGGTCGAGACCCTTGGAGAGCACCTGTGGTTGTTCTCCACCGACTACCCCCACGGCGGCAGTCCATGGCCGGAAGGAGTGTCCTTGATCGCGGAACAGGAGATGCCTGAGAGCGCCAAGGTCAAGTTGCTCGGAGAGAACGCACTCCGGTTCATGCCTCAGTTGGCCGGGGTGGTCCCGTCGCTCGCCGGCGTCGGCGCGTAAGAGGAGGAGGGAACATGGTCGACCCCACTGCGGAAGTCAAGATCTCTGCCGATGCACACGTCGCTGAGCCGCTGGACCTGTGGCAACAGCGCATGCCGGCCAGGTACCGCGACCGCGCATTTGACTGGCCCGGCCAGCAGTACGGCAAGGGACAGTACCGGCGGGGGGGGGGGCGGGGCCCCGGAGGCCGCCCCCCGGGCAAGCGCGCGGGCGCGGGCTGGACCCCGGTGCCCCGCCGCAAGGACATGGCCGCCGACGGCGTCGTCGCGGACGTCCTCTATCCCACGCGGGCCAAGAGCGTGTTCCGGATCGATTACGAACCCGAGATCTCGGAGGCCGCGGCCCGCGTCTATAACGACTGGATGATCGAGTTCTGCCAGGAGGACCTGACCCGGCTCTGGGGACAGGCGCTACTGCCTCTCTGGGACATCGAGAACGCCATCATCGAGATGGAGCGGTGTCGAAATGCGGGGCTGGCAGGCGTCACCACGTGGATGGTCCCGCCGGAGTCCCTGCGGTTCTCGTCCGAACACTACGAGCGCTTCTGGGACGCCGCCGAGGCTACGGAAACGCCCATCAGCATGCACATCAACAACGGCTTCGGCCCCTACGCCGAGGCGGCAGAGTCGGTCCGCACCCGCAACAAGGGTGACGCGCTGTCCGAACTGAGCTTCACCGCCACCGGCCACAAGAAGCTCGCCGCCGACACCCTGACCGACATCATCTGCTCCGGCGTTCTGGAGCGGCACCCACGGCTGAAGATCATCGTCGCCGAGACCGAGATCGGGTGGATCCCCTTCTGGCTGGAGGAGCTCGACAAACGGCTGCGCCGCAAGGGGGACCTTCCGCTCCAACCCAGCGAGTACTTCTACCGCCAGTGCTACGCCACCTTCAGCGACGACCCCGTCGGAGGACAACTGCTCTCGCGCTGGGGTGCGGACAGCTTCCTCTGGGCGAACGACTACCCCCACCCCGGGACCGGCGACACCTGGCTCTTCTCCGGCGCCATCATCGAGCGGGACCTGGGTCATCTGCCCGGTGAGACCCGTGCGAAGGTCGTACGCGAAAGCGTCGCCGCGCTCTACGGCAAGCCCATCCCGGAGCCCATGCCCGCGCCCTCCGAGTACGACGAATCGATGCAGGAGTGGTGCGCGGAGCGGGACGGGTACTACGTCGGCATCTCCTGACCAGTCTGTAGAGGTACGCCGTTGGAGGTGAAGCCTTGAGCACACTAGTAAGTGACCGTCAGCCTCGTATCTCGGCGGACTCCCACATGTGCGAGCCGCTGGACCTGTGGGAGACCCGGCTCCCGGAACGGTTCCGCGAGTATGCGATCCACTTGCGGCACGAGTACGGCACCGGCTTCTACTTCAGAGCGGGCGGCTATGAGCCCGGCCCCCGGCTGGAAGACATGGCCCGCGACGGCGTGGTCGCAGAGGTGCTCTACCCCACGTTCGGCAAGGACATGTACGACACGGAGAGGCCGCCCGAGGCAGCGGAGGCCTGCGCTCGCGTCTACAACGACTGGATGATCGAGTACTGCCAGGAGTCACCTGACCGGCTCTGGGGACAGCCTGAGATTCCCCTCTGGAACATCGACAACGCCATCAGCGAGCTCGAACGCTGCCGGAAAGCCGGCCTCGTCGGGGCGACGGTCTGGATGGTGCCGCCCCCCGAGATCCCGTTCAGTTCCGACCACTACGAGCGGTTCTGGGCCGCGGCGCAGGACATGGACGCGCCCGTCAGCATGCACATCAACACCGGGTTCAGCTCCTACGACGCCACTTCCCGCGAATCAGGTCGTGGGCGGGACCATCTCGCCTCGCTCAAGCGCAGCGCCAGCGGCCACAAGCAGGTCACTGCCGAGGCGCTCACGGACATCATCTGCTCCGGCGTGCTGGAGCGTCACCCGCGCCTGAAGATCATCGTCGCTGAGGTAGAGGTGGGGTGGATCCCCTTCTGGCTGACGGAGATGGACAAACGCTCCCGGCGTCAGTCCCTCCCTCTCAAGCCGAGCGAGTACTTCTACCGGCAGTGCTACTCCACATTTACGGAAGACGAGGTCGGCGGCCGCCTGTTGGAGTGGTACGGGCAGGACAGCTTCATGTGGTCCACGGACTACCCCCACGTCGGCACCGGCAACATCTGGCTCTTCTCCGACGAGGTGATCGAGCGCACGCTGGGCCACTTGGACCCGGCCGTAAGGACGAAGGTGCTGGCCGACAACGTCGCCCGGCTCTACGGTAAGCCCATCCCTGCACCCATGCCCGATCCGCCCCTCGACCCGGCCCTCGAAGAATGGCGCAAGACCCGTACTCTGGCCAGCGCCTGAGGCCGGGAGGGGGACCCTGTTTGGAGAGGCTTGCTCTGGGAAGAAGAAACGGCGTATTCTGCCACTTACTCATAAGCGAGCGTGAGATTCATGCTAATGGCAACGCCCGGGCAGACGCTCGCATACCGGAAGAGGCTGGCTACGTAGCGAAAACCGACGGCGGGAGGGAATGATGCAGAGGGTCAAGGTCACCGTCAGTTTGTTAGCCGTGATGGTCCTTCTCGGGCTTGCTGCAGCCTGCGGGGGAGATGAACCCACTGCCACGTCGGCGCCCGCGACCGCCACTCCCACACCCTCGTCCTCTAGCGTCGCGCCCCAGCCCACGCCCACTCCGGACCCATTCGACGAGGAGTGGGCGGCGTTGATCGCCGCCGCTCAGGAAGAAGGGGAGCTCGTCATCGCCCTCAGCGGTTCGGACTCCCGCACTGGCCGCTTCGCCTTCGAGACGTTCGCCGACACATTCGGCATCAACGTCGTCACGAGCAGCGGAAGCGGGGCAGACAACGCCAACCGAATCCTCGCCGAGCGCTCACGAGGCGCGTACACCGTAGACATATCCACCGTGAGCGGGGGCTCGATGGAGCGCCTGCGGGAAGCCGGCTCCTTCACGCCGATAGAGCCTCTGCTCATACACCCCGAGGTATTGGACCGGTCTAACGGCTGGTACTTCGAGAATGTGCTCTGGTCCGACTCCGAGAGCAAGTACGTCATGTCCGATGCGCTTAGCGTGGGGGCGATCGGCTCCATCTGGTACAACACCGACAACGTCACGCAGGAAGAGCTCGACAGCATCAACACCTACCACGACCTGCTCCGTCCGGAGTTCAAGGGCCGCATGGCCATGCGCGCGATGAACAACCCCGGCAGCAAGTCCGTCATCGCAAGGCTCTGGCTCGCTCCCGGACTGGGACCGGAGTTCCTCGACGCTCTACACCGCGACACCGACATGGACCTGGTCGGCGCCGAGGATGACAAGGAACTGGCGGAAGGCGTCGCCAACGGCAAGTGGGACTTCGGTCTCTTCGGCGGCGGACGCGACTTCAGGGCGCTCCAGAACCTGCAACTCCCTGTGAGAGAGCTCACGCTCACAAAGACCATCGGCGCGCTGTCCACTGAGATCAGCGGCGGTGTCGGAGTCCTCGATCAAGCCCCCAACCCGAACGCCGCCAAGTTGTTCGCCAACTGGTGGTACTCCAGGGCCGGTCAGACCGCCGATATCGAGAGCACGTCCTCCTTCGGACCTCTGGGCGCCGTCTCCCTGCGCTCCGACGTGACGCTGGGCACCTTCCCCGCGCACCTCAAGGAGACCCTGCTGAAAGTGCCCGAGTGGAGGGCCGCGGGCACGATCGACCAGTTCCTCGTGGTCTACGAGCTGAACGATGAGTGGTTCCAGGTCCGCGAGAGCACCGAAGTGTTCTTCAACGACCTCTACAAGGAACTCGGCTACGACGCTTGGGTGAACTACAACCTGCCGTAATCAGCGCGCAAGGCCGGTCCCAGGGTCATTCAGAATTCCCTGGGACCGGCGCCAATCCGACATTGGAGACTTGATTGGCCGCCATACCACACCGGGCAGGCGTTCCCAACTGGCTGGCTTCACGGCTACGGTCGGAGACGGGCACCATGGTCATGGCCGTCACCATCCTGGTGCTCGGCTTCTATCTCCTGTTCCCCGTCATCCTGCTGCTGGTTCTGAGTTTCAACGTCGCGGACGACTTCCTCGTCCCGCCCATCGTCTGGGGATTCGACAACTGGCTCGAGTCCTTCAGGGACCCCCGCATCTTCGAGGCGATACGGAACACATTCACTCTCTGGTTCATCAACTTCATCTTCAGCTTCCCAATCGCGATAGGCATCTCCCTGGTCCTCGCGCGCACCCACATCCCCTGGACCCACGGCCTCGAGTACCTATTCTGGATCTCCTTCGTCTTCCCGAGTCTCGCAAACACGGTTGGCTGGATCATGCTGCTCGACCCGGACGTCGGCATGGTCAACACCGCACTCGAACTGCTCCCGTTCGTCGAGGAAGGCCCGTTCAACATCTACAGCTTCTGGGGCATCGTCTGGACCAAGCTCCAGTCGGACAGCGTCTCCTACTTCGTCATCCTGCTCACGCCGGCCTTCCGCAACATGGACCAGGCCTTGGAAGAGGCGGCGCGCGTCTCCGGTGCGTCCAAGTTCGGCGCAATCTTCAAGGTGACGCTGCCTGTGATGATCTCGCCCGTTATCCTCGTCACCGCCCTCCAACTCCTCCGCATCTTCAGCGGGTTCGAGACCGAGTGGATCCTGGGCGCAAGTTGGGGCTTCTTCGTCTACTCCACCCTCATCTTCAACCAGACCTCCCAGTTCATCCCGCAGTACGGCAACGCTATCGTCCTCGCCAGCCTCACGATGGTGATCATCGCGGTCATCTTTCCGATGCAACGCTGGGTCGTCAGCCGGCGGCACTACACCACCATCTCCAGCAGCTTCAAGCCGGGACTGATCGACATAGGACGCTGGAAATGGGTGGTCCTTGCCTTCATCATCCTCCTCATCGGCATGTTCACGGCCCTGCCCTTCTTCGTCATCATCGTCGGCAGCTTCATGTCGCGAGTGGGTTTCTTCCAGGCGGTGCCCCTGTGGACCACCCAGCACTGGGTGGAGGTATTCACCGATCCCATCTTCCTGAAAGGACTGCGGACGACCACGATCCTCGCGTTCAGCGCCGGCTTCGGCAGCCCCATCCTCTTCTCTCTCATCGCCTACATGCTCGTCCGCACGAAGTGGCGGGGAAGGCGAATCCTCGACGCCACCATCTGGGTCTCGGCGGTCTTCCCCGGCATCATCTCCAGTCTGGGTCTGCTCCTGATGTTCCTCTCCGTCCCGGGCCTCCAGTTCCTGTACGGCTCCATCTGGGCGCTGATCCTCGTGGTGCTCATTGCCGGAAATACCACCGGGACCAACATCTTCAAGGGAGTCATGGTTCAGCTCGGAAGTGACGTGGAGGAAGCCGGACGCGTAGCAGGCGCCGGATGGTTCAAGACCTACTTCCGGATCGTGGTCCCGCTCCTGATGCCCACGATGGTCCTCATCGGGATGCTCAACTTCATCAGCGCCGCATCCACGACGTCAAGCATCATCCTGCTGGCGTCCCGCGACACCGTCACCCTGTCGATCATCGGGCTGGAGTGGGCCTCACCCGAGCTCGGCAGGACCGAGAACGCCGGGATCATCAGCCTCGTCATCATGGTCTACACCCTCATCCTCGCTCTCATCGGACGTCACTACGCACTGAAACTGGGCCTGCGACAGGACATGAAGGTCGCGCGCAGGTTCGGCGTAACCGAGACTCCCGCTTCGTCAACCGCACCAGCTCCGAATGTCTAGGAGGCCATCATGAAACTCACCATCGAGCCGTCAGCCTTGTCAAAGGAAACCCGCTTCACTAGACTCGCCGAAAAGCTGATCGCGCGTCGCCGGCGCCCTCCTGCGCCTCGATCGACTCCAAGGGCGCCCCGAGGCCTATCCATTCGCCAGGTTGGAGGTCGTCGGATGCTCTCTATCAAGCGCATGTGGCCGGTACTGGTTCCAGTGCTCCTTCTGTCTCTGCTGGCGGCTTGCCAGTCGGACCCCACGGCAACCCCGGTCCCGACGGCCACTCCGGTCCCGGCGACCGCCACGCCAACGCCCGTCCCCGAGCCGACACCCACGCCAACGCCCGATCCCGCCGCGGGAGCGCTCGTCATCGAATCGATCGTGTTCGAAGACGAGGACATCGTCATCACGATGGGTCCCGAGGCCGGAGGGGGATTCGAGGCGGGAGCAGTCGCCCGTTCGACAGATGGCGACGGATGGGCGGTCTGGCTCGACCCCGGCGACAAAGTCTTCGTCAGGGAGATCAGCCAGAGTTCGGATGCTGCCGAACGCCACCAGTTCGCCATGCCCGACCTTGCCGTAGGCTTCCCCCTGCACGAGATCGATGCGGGCGGGCCGGTGACCAACTGGAAATTCACCTTCTATGACGAAGGCATCTACGCCATCAAGGACGCACACAACCACGGAAGGGCGTTCTTCGCCGTTGGCGACGTCGACCTCACCGCGTACACACCCGTCACCTACATCCTCGACGAGCTGCGGGTACGCGACGACGTATGGGAACTCCGCATAGGCGATACGGCCTACTGGGGCTACGACATCGAACAGCGGGTCCGCACCGATGAGGTCGGCGACATCAGGGTGTTCCTGAACGCGGGCGACTCGATCGTCTTGCCCGACGGCCTCACCGGCAGCAGCGGCAACGCGGCCACCTACAACGTCACCATCGACGGGATAGGACTTGACGCCGAGGTGCCACCGGGCGAGGACACCAACCCCGGCATCGAGCTCGAATTCCCCGAGCCCGGTGTCTTCCGCCTCTACGACTCCACAGACTCCGAGCACACCAAGGGCAACTTCTTCATCATCGTCGCCACCCCTCCGACCGGCCAGCCGGCCACCTTCACGCTCGACGAACTCAGGATACGCGATGACGTGTGGGAGTTGCGCATAGGCGCCACTGCGTACTGGGGCTACGAGGTCGAACAGCGCGTTCGCACCGACGAGGTCGGCGATATCCGCGTCGCTCTGAACGCGGGCGACTCGATCGTCTTGCCCGACGGCCTCACCGGCAGCAGCGGCAATGCGGCCACCTACAACGTCACCATCGACGAGATCGGACTGGACGTTGCAGTGGCGCCAGGCGAGGACGTCAGCCCCGGCATCGAACTCGAGTTTCCCGAGCCCGGCGTCTTCCGCCTCTACGACTCCACAGACCCCGAGCACACCAAGGGCAACTTCTTCATCATCGTCCAGTAGCCCCTAGCGGAGCGGCAGCAGTGCTGCCGCTCCGCACCGACGACGCAGGCTGATGTGGGGAGAGGCCTATGGAAACGCAGGAGATGAACGACCTGCTGACCCTCGTGGGGTCAGGGCAGCCTGCCGGCGAGTTGCTGAGGCGCTACTGGTATCCCATTGCGGTCGCGCGCGAACTCACCGACGAGCAGCCGACCAGGTTCGTGCGGCTGCTGGGCGAGGACCTGGTCCTGTTCCGGGACAAGTCCGATCGCGTTGGACTCCTCGCTGACCACTGCGCGCACCGCAGCGCATCACTCGTCTACGGCCGTGTCGAGGAGCGTGGGATAGCCTGTGCCTACCACGGCTGGCTGTACGACACGGAAGGGAACGTCCTCGAGACCCCACCGGAGCGGAACGAGGCCATCATCCACTCGGTGAAGCAGAAGGCGTACCCGGTCCAGGAGATGGTAGGCCTCTTCTGGGCGTACCTGGGGCCTCTCCCTGCTCCGGTCATCCCGAAGTACGACGTATGGGCGAGGCGCGACGGCACGCGCAAGATATGGGTGCAGCCCATGCTGGACTGCAACTGGCTTCAGCCCACCGAGAACTCGATGGACCCCGCGCACGCGCACATCCTGCATCAGGGGTTCCGCAGGGTCGTCAACACCACCCGCGGCAACATCGACGACGTCGCCCAGTTCGATTTCTACGAGCTTCCGTACGGCCTGATGAAGAAGCGCGTTCTCAAGAGCGGGGTCATCGACGAGCACCCGCTCATCTTCCCGAACATCCTGAGGCATTTCAGGGAGACGCAGATACGCGTTCCCATCGACGACACGCATACGCAGATTTTCATTATCGACTTCTACCCAACAGCCGATGGGAACGAACCGGCCGACGACGAGCCGGAGGTCGAGTACGTCGCTCCGTTCAAGTCCCCCGCTGACGCGTTGCATCCCTTCACGCGCTTCGAGCTGAGACCGCCCTGGCTCAAGGCCCACAACGCCCAGCCCGAGGACCACATGGCCTGGGAGTCACAGGGCCCCATCGCCGACCGGACGAGGGAGCACCTGAGCTACTCGGACAAGGGGATCGCCCTCCTGCGCAGGGTGCTGCGGGAGAACATCATGAAGGTGCAGGCGGGTGAGGACCCCAAAGGAGTGGTGCGTGACCCGGACCACCCGATCATCGACACCAACCTGGACGAGTCGCTGCGGTTGGAAGGGAGACGGGACGATTCCGCCATGGAATCGGTGGCCATCCCCGCCGGAGTGCCGGGGCCCTTCCAATGGAACGAAGAGGACTCCTAGCACGCCCCGCCCAGATCGCGACTCGCGGAAGTCACATCTGCAGGAGAAGAACCGATGATGCCGCCTCTTTCGTTGAAGATGGCAACGGGCGATTACGGACACACCCGTCCGCTCAAGGACGGAACGGTCACCTCCGAACAGGTAGCGTTCGAGCACGTCCAGGTGCCGAACATCATCAACGCGTTCCGCCGCATGATCCGGGACCTCGAGTTCGACGTCTCCGAGATGGCGCTCTCCACGTACCTCTGCGCCCGGGCGCACGGGGTACCGATCACCGCGTTACCCGTCTTTCTCGTGCGCGCGCTGCACCACGGCTCCATCGTCTACAACGTCAAGTCCGGCATCCGCACTCCGGCGGACCTCCACGGGCGAAGGGTGGGCGTCCGCGCCTACACGGTAACCACGGGCGTCTGGAATCGCGGAATCCTCCAGTCGGAGTACGGCGTGAACCTCGACCAGGTCACATGGGTCATCAACAGCGATGAGCATGTCGCCGAGTACCAGGCCCCGCCGAACGTCGAGTCGGCGCCTTTCGACCGCAGCCTCGCCGACCTGCTGAGTGACGGGGAGATCGACGCAGCCATCGGCGTGGCGCCGTCTGCTGAAGCCGGGTTCGCGCCCCTGGTCCCGAATGCCCGCGATGCAGCCATCTCGTGGCTGCAAGCGACCGGCGTTTATCCCATCAACCACACGCTGGTAGTCCGCAACGAGCATCTGGCAGCCAACCCCGGCCTTGCCGTCGAGCTGTTCGACCTGTTCAAGCAGGCGAAGGAGCACTTCCTCCCGACACTCGACACAGCCGCCAATTTTGAGAATGAGGATCGGCGCGCTAAGGATATGCACGGCGTGCTGCAGGGTGACCCCCTCCCGTTCGGAGTCGAAGCCAACCGGGCTTCCCTGGAGACGTTCATCGGCTTCACCGTCGACCAGCAGATCATTCCCGAGGCAATCCGCCCCGATGAAGCGTTCGAGCCGAGCACGCGCGAACTGGAAGGGTAAGGAGGAAGCAGAGCCATGGCAGACCTGCGATTGACGACCGCCACCTTCCCTCACGGGCAGTGGGATGGACTGAAAGATGGGCGGGTCAAGCCGGAAGGCATCGAACTGGAACACGTCCAGGCCAGCCCGAACACGTACCGGCGGATGGTGCGGAACCTCGAGTTCGATGTCGCCGAGGTGGCGCTGACGACCTTCGTTGCGGCCAAGTGGTTCGGGGTCCCCATCACCGGCATCCCCATTTTCTCGAACCGGGACGTGACCATGAGCCCCATCTCCTGCAACGTCCGGTCGGGCATCAAGAGTCCCAAGGACCTGGAAGGGAAGCGTGTAGGGCTGCGCTCCTACACGGTGACGAACACCACGCAATGCCGCGCCCTGCTCAACTACGAGTTCGGCGTCGACACGGACTCGATCCAGTACTCGGTAAGCGAGGACGCGCACGTGGCGCAGTACGTCAATCCGCCAAACGTCATGCAGATCCCGTCGGGCGATACGCTCGAACAGATGCTGGCGGAAGGCGAGCTCGACGCGGGACTGCAGCTCGCGGTCGAGCCGGGAGGAGACATCAGCCTGCTGTTCACCGAGGAGGAAGCGGACGAAGTGGGGTTGGGGTTCTTCAGAAGGACGGGCGTCTATCCCATCGGACACGTCATGACCATCAAGGACGACGTGCTGCGAGAGCACCCGTGGGTGGCTTCGGCGATGTACAGGGCTTTCGCCGAGTCAAAGGACCTGTACGTGGACTCGCTGTCGGGCCTGACCGAGCCGGGGAAGCGTGACCTCCAGGCGTTGCGCAATCGGAATCTGGTCGGCGGCGACCCGTTCCCGATGGGCATGGCGAAGAACCGCAAGGCGATGGAGGCGATGCTCCGGATAGACGTCGACCAGCACATCATCCCCGAGCCGATGGACGTAGACGGCCTCTTCGCACCCGATACGCTCGACCTCGAGTAGGCTCGTTGGTGCGCCTTACCCGAAGTGCGCACCCAGGCCGATGGAATCGGCCCTGAGAGCTCCGTGCTCGAGCATGGCGACCAGCCCCGTCCAACTACCGCCTTCGCGGTCTGGCCGCGAAGGGTCCCGGCTGCGGCGGCGCCACTCCGCCTTGTCCTCATCGGAGATGTCGGGCGCGCCTCCTCCCAGGTGGGCAAGCCAGTTGACCCGTGCAAGGTTCTCGAGCGCCAGCGCGCGCGTGATTGCTTGCTCAACCGTCCGGCCCGCGACGACGATGCCGTGGCCTCGCATCATGACCATGTTGTGGTTCGCCATGAGGTCGAGGAACGGCGCGGTCTCCGCGGGCGTTTGCAGGGTGATCGAGCGGTCGTAGATGGGCGCCTCGTTGTTCAGCGCGATGCGCATCGCTCCCGGCTCGAATCCGCTGAAGATGGGCCGCAGTTCTACCCTGTTCATGGTGCAGAGCAGGACGCCGGGAGGGTGCGCGTGGATCACCGCGTTGACGTCCGGGCGGTACTTGTACAGATCCGTATGGAGGTAGATCTCGCTGACGCGGTTGACGCCGCTGTTGTCTCCCACGGGCTGCCCCTCGAGGTCCACGCGCATGATGCTCGTCGGCTCGGCGAAACGCAGTCCCCTGTCACTCCGGGGCCGGCCCCGAACGAGGATGTTGTCGGTGCCGGGCTCCCGTGTGCTGACGTGGCCGGTCGAGCCCTTGACGAGGCCGTGCTGCGCCAGGATCTGACACGCGAGTGCGACCTTCTCTCGTAGCTCGTCGACGCTTGGTTGGCTGGATGCTGCCTGTGTCATGGGGCTCCTCCTCCTACTGGGATGTGGTCTTCGCGCGCCAGGCGGCGCACTCCTGGTCGAAGAGCTCACGGATACGGGGGTCTTCGTCCTCGAACTCGATCTGTCCCTGGCCTGCTCCCGCCCTCCTTCCACTGCCCGTGAACCCGGGGTTCCCTTCCCGCAGGACGAGGTAGCGCGCAGGTTCATCACTGACGTTGAAGTGCTGATGGCCGCCATGCCCGTTCGACATCAGCGAGCCCGGCTTGAACGCGGCCCGCGACCACTCCGCGTCCGGCCCAGGCATGACTCCGGGAGGCCACTGAAGGTCGTACCCCTCTCCGGTCAGGAAGAGGTAGCTGACGTCCGTCGTCTGGCCCTTGCTGGGGTCCTCATACGCCATCCCGAATCCGTGCCCCTTCTTGTATGAAGCGGTGGGGAACTCGGAGACGTGGCAGACGTAGCGCCCCCCGGCCATGATGACGTACATGTTGGAGCCCGGCCCCCGGTAGGACCACTGGTCCAGCGACATGTGCATGATGCTGGGGATGAAGTTCGCGGCCATCAGGCGGTCGGCGACGCGGACGGACTGACCGCTGAAGTACATCTCGTCGCTCGGGTCGAAGCGGTCGGTGAACGCCTTCGGCGTGTTGAACACGAAATCGGCGCTGGCGAAGAGGTTGAAGACGTGCGGCATGTTCGTGGCCGCGTACAGGCGCACAGGGTCCGTGCCGCTTCCGTTGTGCAGTTCGTGCCACGCGTTGAGCGGTATCGCGAAGGCGCTGTCCGCATGCCACTCGAACGTTTGCCGGGGAGTCCCGTCGTACCAGAGGGTGGTAGCCCCGCGTCCGGTGAGAACGTAGAAGATCTCCTCGTACATGTGGCGCTCGAGATTGAGCGAGCCGCCCGGCGGAATCTCGATGAGATAGCGGATGCCTCCCTGGTTCTGCACCAGGCGCTCTTCGGAAGGATGATGAGTCAGGTCCAGTAGCGCAGCATCGCAGCCCGTGCGCTCCCAGGGCGCCAGCTCCTCTGTGAACAGGCTCGGGATCGTATGCTGGGTGATGATCTTCAGTCCCTCGTCCTGCACCCACCGCTCGAAGGGAGTCAGGGTCCAGGCATCGTTGCGCTCGTTGGTCATGGTCCTCTCCTTACAGGTTGCTACTACGCGACCGCCGACTCGTGACCGAGCCAGACGTTCGGGGTCGTCCATATCCTGCCGTCGCCCCAGCCCTCCCAGGCCTTGGGGACGAACCGCTCGCCGTTCCACTCCCGCGACGGACCGATGTCGATGATGCCGTCGTAGGAGCGGAACACGCACATCGGGTCGCCGCCGTCCTGAACGATCTTGATCTGCTCGTGGAGGAGCCGCCGCCAGATGGCGATGCCCATGTCCGAGACGCCCAACCGCTCGACGGTCCGGTCCGCTATCGGGCCCTGTGTCTCCCACGCCATCTCGTCCTGACTGGGGAAGCTCTCCAGGTGGAAGTCGCCGTTCTCGTCCCGCACGTTGTTCCGCGTGAACGTGGGTTCGCTGTTCACCCCTTCCAGCGTGCCGTCGGGCGTGGGCGTGAAGTAGATGATGTAGATCTGCGTGTGGGTGTCGTCGATGGGCACACGAAGTTGAAGATCGATGGGCCACGCCGAGGCTTCCTCGGGCGTTGGGTCGCCCGTTGCGCTGGGCCTCTCGGTGGCGTGCCGAAGGATATTTGGGAAGATGGCTGGATGGCCGAGCTGCTCCCACTCTATCTCCCCGTCTCCTCCGAAGATGCGCCGCTTCACGATGCCGAAGGGATGCTCCTGGAACAGGTAGCGCTCAGGAGGCCGGAGCTCTCTCCCCCGGAACTTGCCCTTCTCCACCATCCTGCGCAGGTGCAGGTAGTAGGTGTGCGCAGGGTCGAGCGAGTTCTCCTGGCACTGCAGCCAGTTGCAGTTCAACAGTTCGTGGACCTCGACCGTGCGGTTGCCGTCTTCGCGGGCGAGTACGTCCCACCTGGGCAGCAGGGGCGCAGGTTCGGGGCCGAGATACGCGAACAGCAGCCCGCCCAGCTCCTGCACAGGGTAGGCCGGATGACGGAATGCATCCCTTGTCGTTTCCTGCTTCGGCTCGAAAGGCTGCTCGAGGCACCGGCCCTGCTCGTTGAACAGCCAGCCGTGGTACGCGCAGCGGATGCCCTCCTCTTCCACGTACGCGTAATAGAGGGAGGCTCCCCGGTGGGGGCAATGCTCTGCGACCAGCCCATGGACTCCACGTTGGTCGCGATAGACCACGAGTTGCTCGCCGAGCAGCGTGACGCGTCGAGTGGGCTTCTCAGCCGTGACCTCGTTCGCCGCGCAAACGGGGTGCCAGTACCGCCGGAGCAGGTCGCCTCCCGCAGTGCCCGGACCGACGCTCGTGAACAGTTCGTTCTCTTCAGCCGTCAGCATGTCTTGCCTCCCATGCTGGGCGCCACGCGCACCACGCTCGCGGCTTCTTCGCAGCGTATGATAGGGCTTGCGCGACGCTTCGGCTCGCGGATCGGCCGTGGATCGGTTGGATTCCCGACATTCACGCCTTCTCCACGAGACAAGTTCGTCCTCGGTAACCTCGTATCACGCCGGATTGCCCTGGCGCAAGGGGAGGAATCATATGGGCTCCGTTCTGCGAGTTGGGCTCGCCGGTCTGGGCAGCGTCTCACGAACGATCCTCGGAAGCGTCGACACGATCGAGGACGTGAAGCTCACGGCGGTCGCGGATATCCGACAGGAGGCGCTGGACGCAGCCCGCGAGAAGTACGGGGTCGAGACCTTCGACAGCGTGGAGGCGATGTGCGAGAGCCCCGACGTCGACGCCGTTTGGGTATGCACGCCCAATCTCTTCCACTCCGAGCACACCATCATCGCCGCCGAACACGGCAAGCACGTCATCTGCGAGAAACCTATGGCCGTGACCCTCGAGCAGGCGCAGGCCATGGTCGACGCCGTTGATCGGAACGGCGTCCGCTACGTGCAGGGTCACTCCAAGATATTCGACCCTCCCATCCGCCGGATGCGCGAGGTCGTCTCCAGCGGCGAACTGGGACGGCTGATCCAGCTCAACACCTGGGAATACAAGCCGTGGATCTCAGGCCAGCCCCGCCTGGGGTCGGAGGTCGACTCCAGCATGGGCGGCGGCGTGCTCTACCGGCAGGGCCCGCACCAGACCGACATCATCCGCGGCATCGGCGGCGGGATGGTGAGGAGCGTTCGCGCTGTCGCGGGCCGCTGGAACCCGTCGTTCCCCCGGGCTGAGGGCGATTACACCGCATTCCTGGAGTTCGAGGACGGCGTTGCCGCAACCATGGCGTTCAACGGCTACGGCTATTTCGACATCACGGAACTCACGTGGGGCATCGGCGAGGGCGGTCAGCGCCGGAACACTGATATCCCGGCCCCCATCGAGCGCTACGACAACTTCGTGGAGGCCGACGCCAAGTATGCCTTCGCTGGGATACGCGCCGAACGCGAGCGTGCCGAGCGGTCGTCGGGGCGCCACAACCAGCCCTTCTTCGGGCTCACCATCGCGAGCTGCGAGCGCGGCGACATCCGCCAGTCGCCGGACGGCCTGTACATCTACGACGAGAACGGCAGGCGCGAGATAACGTTCGACAACAGAGGCCAGGGCCGCGGCGAACTGACGGAATTGCGCGATGCCATCCGTGAAGAGCGTCCGACCTTCCCCGACGCGCGATGGGGGATGGCAAGCCTCGAAGTCATCCTCGGCATCCTGCGGTCGTCCAACGAGCGGCGTGAAGTGACCATGTCGCTTCAGACGCCGGTTCCGTTCTAGGGAGACTCTGAACAACTCGCGGGTCTGCGCCGGAGGAAGGTGCGAGGAGTGCGAGGCTCCCTCAAGGGCGAACCGGGGGTGGAGGGAGTAGCCTCGGCGGACCGCGCGAGATGTGACACGGTAGTGTCCCGTCAAGTGGTGTAAGAGCGTCACCCTCGCTGTCTTGTTATGCTGCTACGCCTTCAGGCAGCGGCATGGCCTCCTCATTGCCATCCTCAGGGGGCATGAGCGTGGCGGGCCCGGCGAGGTAGCGTCGGGCGACCTGCCACTCATCGTGCTGCTCGGCCAGGAGGGCTCCTATGAGTCGGCGGATCGCGGCGCGGTTCGGAAAGATGCCCACCACGTCGGTCCGGCGCCTGATCTCCTTGTTCAGTCGCTCCTGCGGGTTGTTCGACC
>MPMJ01000019.1 GCA_002238425.1 SAR202 cluster bacterium bin16
CCATTCCCGTTTCACGGGAATGAATGACGGAAAGGGGGCGAGGTTGCGCGCTAGAGCGCGAACCTTCGCGGGGTGGTTCGACAGGCTCACCATGAGCGGGGGGGGGGGGGGGACAAGAAGAACGGGGGGGGGGGCGAGAGGAAGTGGCGGACGTCGTGGATGCCGTACTTGAGCATGGCGATGCGCTCCGGGCCCATGCCGAAGGCGAAGCCGGTGTAGACGTCCGGGTCGTAGCCGGCGGCGCGCAGGACGTTGGGGTGCACCATGCCCGCGCCGAGGATCTCCAGCCAGTCGCCGCGCCACTCGATGGCCATGTCGACGCCGGGTTCGACGAACGGGAAGTAGTCGCACCGGAAGCGGACGCGCGTGTCCGGGCCGAACATCTGGCGCGCGAACTGGAAGAGCGTGTGCTTGAGGTTCGCGAACGTGATGCCCTTGTCCACGGCCAGCCCCTCGATCTGGTGGAACTGCGACTCGTGGGTGGCGTCGGTTGCCTCGTAGCGGTAGCACTTGCCGGGGACGATGACGCGGATGGGGGGCTGGTGCGCCTCCATGATGCGCGCCTGCATGGGAGAGGTGTGGGTACGCAGGAGCGTCGTGAAGCCACCGTCGGGGTCGCGGTTCGCGTCGAGCCAGAATGTGTCGAACATGTCGCGGGCGGGGTGGTCCTTCGGGATGTTGAGCATCTCGAAGTTGTAGCGGTCCCACTCGACCTCGGGCCCTTCGGCGACCTGGAAGCCCATGCCGCGGAAGATGGCCTCAATCTCGCGCATGACGATGGTTGAGGGGTGGTAGCGCCCGTTGGGGGCGGGCCTGCCGGGGAGGGTGACGTCTATCGCGTCGGCGCCGAGTCCCTCCGCGAGCGCGGCCTCGACCTCGGCGCGGCGATCGGCGAGGCGCTGCTCGAGGACGTTCTTCGCCTCGTTGGCGGCTGCGCCGGCGGTGCGTCGCTCCTCCGGCGGGAGCTGCGCGACGCCCCGGAGCACCTGCGTCATCCTGCCGGAACGGCCGAGGTACTCGACGCGCCAAGCCTCGAGCGCGTCGGCTGAACCGGCGCGTTCGAGCGCTTCGAGGGCCGCGTCGCGTACGGATGCGGCGTCCTGGGGTGGGGCGTCAGTCATGGGGTATCAGTATACAGGCCACGCTGCGTTACTCGTAGCCCGCGCGTTCGAATGGGGTGTTGGCGTGGTATCGTCCGGCGATGGAGGGTGTATGCGACTGTTCACGATCGGGTACTCGAAACGGAGCATGGACGAGTTCATCGGCATGCTGCGCGAACACGAGATCCCGGTGCTGGCGGACGTGCGGATGTGGGCGGGCAGCAGGTTCAAGCCGGAGTTCTCGAAGAATCGCCTGGCGAGTGCCCTGTGGGCATCCGGCATCGCATACGTCAACCTAAGAGCGCTAGGAAACGCGGGCAAGTTCACGGGAGCGGGCAGGGTGGTCATCCACGACCCGGAGGAGGGCTTCCCCGAGCTGGCAGCGCTGCTGGAGCGCTACGGGTCGGTTGCCATCATGTGCCTGGAACGGGACCCCAACGAGTGTCACCGGATGGACGTAGCGGTGGAGATGGCGCGGCAGCTGCCGGACCTCGAGGTGACGCACCTGGGGATGCCGGAGACGTTGCTCGGCTGAGGGGGGCCCTCACCCGACGCGCAAGCGCGTCTACCTCTCCCCGAGGGAGAGGTGAGAAGGCGGTTCACGAACCGCCCCTACGGCAGGAGGGATTCCCGCAGAAGCGGGAATGGCTGACCCGTGAGAGGATAAAGCGCGGACTCCGCCTCCGACTTCGCTCAACATGACACCCCCTCCCGCCCTCCGACCCGTGTGCCCTCACCCGACGCGCGAGCGCGGGGAGAGGTGAGGGGCGGTTCGCGAACCGCCCCTACGGTAGGCGGGATTCCCGTTCTCACGGGAATGACGGAGGGAGGCGCGGGAGAGGGGGTCGGGCGGATTAGGCCGCGGGCGCGGGGTCGGGCACCGGGGCCTCGTCGGCGACGTGGAGCGTGAGGCGCTTCGCCTTGCTGCTCTCCGCTTTCGGGAGGCGGACGGTCACGACGCCGTGCTCGTATGAGGACGCTGCGTGCTCCACGTCGACGGTCTCCGGCAGGCGGACCGTTCGGCGGAAGGAGCCGGTGCGGCGCTCGCGGAGGAAGTAGCCGCCCTCCTCGCGCTCGCCCTCAGACGCGGTCCTGCCCTCTATGGTGAGGACGCCGTCCTCGATCGTGATGCCGATGTCCGCGGGCGAGACGCCCGGCAGCGTGCCCTTCACCACGAAGTCGTCGCCGTCGCGCTCAACGTCGAGCGGGATCGCCCAGTCCCCGGCGTAGGGGTAGTGGTAGGGTACGCCGAAATGGCGGTGCATGCGCTCGAACCGGCGCAGGTCTCGGAAGGGGGTCCAACGTTCGATAGCCATGAGTAAGCCTCCTTGTTGCTTGCGCGAGCCTCTGTCCTGTTTCGGCTCGCTTGACTTGATATGAACTGTATCAAAGTTACGTAAACGTGTCAATAGGCCTGCTACGACTTATATCAATACATGCGTTGGCAGGAGTACGTGCGCCTCAGGGCGGCTGCATGGCCCTGGGTATCAATAGTTGGGGGATGCGCGCGCATCATTGCGGGAGCGTCACGGCGTAGGCCATAATGGACTTATCCACCCGGCGTGTCGCTGGGTCAAACGAGGGAGCGCAAACCATCATGCTGAGATTCGCTGAAGAGATCGTCCTTCTGCTCCTGGATGATGAAGACGGGTCGTTCGCCCACGTGCCGAGGCTGGCGCTGAACTACGCCCTGGCGGGCGGCGTCCTCATGGACCTGGCGATGGAGAACCGCATCGACACCGACGTGGAGAACCTCGCCCTGATCGACGGCTCCCCGACAGGCGACAGCCTGCTCGACCCCACTCTGGCCGATATCCAGACGGTGGAGGAGCGCAACCTCAGCTTCTGGGTGGAGCGCACTGCCCATAACGGCGACGTTATCCGGGAAGAGGCCCTCTCCCGGCT
Organism: SAR202 cluster bacterium bin16; assembly: GCA_002238425.1. Taxonomy (GTDB): domain Bacteria; phylum Chloroflexota; class Dehalococcoidia; order Lucifugimonadales; family Australimonadaceae; genus Bin16. The sequence goes on from MPMJ01000019.1 coordinate 3,006, forward strand.
GGTGAGCGCAGGCATCCTCGAGGAGCGGGACGAACGGTTCCTCTGGGTGTTCAAGTCCCGCCGCTACCCTTCCCTGCAGGGCGAGGAAGAGCGCGAAGTGAAGCTGCGGATCATGGAAGTGCTCTTCAGCGACGATATCCCCGATCCACGCGACGTTATGCTCATCTGTCTGGCGGAGGCATGCGGGATCCTCGCGCGGCTGGTTACCCGAGAGGAGCTCGAGCGGGCGTCCGCGCGCATCGAGCAGGTACGGAAGCTGGACCTCATCGGCCAAGCGATGTCGCAGGCGATCACGGACATCGAGTTGTCGGTCATCGCGCTGGCGCAGCCGCACCTGTACTAGGCATCGCGCACATACGGCATTCCGTGGCAGCGCCCACTCTCAGAGCGGGCGCTGTTCGCTTCTACATCTTCCGCGCGGCGTTCCACATCCGTACGCCCATCACCGCGGCGACCATGATGACGAGCGTGTCGACGTATATCCACAGCGAGCCGGTGTTGGAGAGGCCCGAGCTGCCCCACGCGAGGTCGTTCAGGTACGCCGACCACTGGTAGCCGTAGCCGACGAACAGGACGGCCGCGGCGTAGAAGTGGATGTTGACGTCCAGGTAGCGCACCGTGTCACCCGCACCTTCGCCTTCAGCGTCGAACCGCCGCTTGAAGACGTATGCAGCGGCGAGCGAGATGACGACGGCGGGCGCCATCAGCCAACTCAGGAGTTCCCAGTCCGGCTGAGGCACGTCGAACACCGACTTCACGGTGACGGCCAAGGCCACCAGCATGTTGTACGCGGCGAGCAGTCTGACGAACAGCCGCATCGGTCAATGCTCCTTCCCGTGGTTTCCCCGCCACAGCCGCATGCCAACGGCGGCGAGGACGACCGGCAGGACCATGTTGATGGAGCTCCATACCAGCAGGTCGTATTCGCCGCCCCTGAGCAGGGACGGCCAGCTCCGGAAGAAGAGCAGCCCCACCCCCAGCAGCGCATAGAAGAGCGCGTTGACGGCCAGTTGTTCCCGGGGCTCGCCGGTTGCGCCGAGCCGTCGCTTGTCAGCGAAGGCGCTAAGCAGTGCGATGAGGATGGCTGCGGCCATGAACCAGTGCAGCACCTCCCACACGGGATACGGCTCGACAGGATAGGGCTGGTCGGCACCGGAGTACTGCCACGAGACTGCGATGAAGTAGACCGCGACCGCGAGGCCTGTCAGCATCAGGTAGAGGGCGACCAGACGCGTTCCCATGACGTGTGCGTTCTCCCGGTGACCGCCGTGTGGTTGGCGCGGCCCTGCTATCCCTGCATCGGCCAGCGCCCGTTCCACATCCGCACACCCACCATGCCGGTGACGATGATGTAGAGCGTGTCTATGTACGCCCACATGGAGCCGACGGGCGTGTCCTCGCCGTTCACGACAGCGATCAACTGGACGTGGTCGTTCAACTCCGACGACCACTGGAAGGCGAAGGCGATGAGCAGGGCGAGGGCTGCGTAGAACGGCACGTTCACGTCCAGGAAGCGCCGTACGTCCTCCTCGCCACCGTCCGCTTCCAGCGCCCGCTTGCAACTGATGGCGCCGCCCAGTGTGATGATCACACCCGCTGCCATGAGCCAGTTGAGCACCGACCACTCAGGCTGTTCGATGTCGAAGATGAACTTGACAGCCACGAGCAGGGCCACCAGCACGGTGTAGACGGCGAGCAGTTTCAGCAGTATGGCCATGGTTATATCTCCTCTGTGCGCGGGGGTTTCCACGGAAGCCCGTGTGCGGCGGTATCGCTCGTTCCGTTCATGCGGAGGCTCGCCACAGCCGTCGGCCGGCGGCGACCAGCACAAGCGGCAGCGCTACGTCTATGAAGTTCCAGATCAGCCAGTCCGCATCGCCGGTGTCTCTCAGGAGGTGGGACCAGTTCCAGAAGAAGAGGATGCCCACGCCGAGCGTGCCGTAGAAGACGGCGTTGACGGATATGTGCTCGAGCACACCCGTATCATCGGCTGCATCGTGACGCCGTTTATGGACGAAGGCGCCGATGAGCGCGATGACGATGGCGACAGCCATGAACCAGTCCAGCACTTCCCAGACGGGATACGGCTCGTCTCCACCGGGGTGATACCACGCCACAGCGATGAAATGCACCGCGACGGCGAGACCCACGAGCATGAGATAGAGGGAAAGGAGACGTGTGACGACAGGCATGAGCGACCTCCTTTGCGCCCGGCTACGCGGAGGACACTCCGTGCGGCGCCGGACTGCCTGGGTACAGGATAAGCATCTCCGGCGAGGGGATTCCATAGCTTCTGCGCGACTTTTCGTCGAGGTACGCTCGTGCGCTTGTGCGTCGTCCGCTCCTTTACGCGGTTGACGTACACGTTGTATGCTGAAGCGCCGGAATCGCCGCAAACGGCGTTCCGAACTTTGATGGCGCAGGAAGGAACACAATAGCTAAGGAATACCGCGTCAACGAGCGCATCCGGGTGCCTCAGGTCCGGGTAGTCGATGAGCGAGGCGAGCAGTTCGGCGTGATGGCGATAGCCGATGCTCTGGCCCTTGCGCGCGAACACGACCTAGACCTCGTAGAGGTGGCGCCCAACTCCGACCCGCCGGTCTGCCGGCTCTTGGACTACGGGAAGTTCCGCTATCTCCAGTCCACCAAAGAACGCGAGATGCGGAGGTCCCACAAGAACGTGGGGCTGCGCGAGGTGCGCTTCCGCCCCCGCATCGGCCGGCACGACATCGAGGCGAAGGAACGCCTGGTGTTGAAGTTGCTGGACGAAGGCAACAAGGTGAAGGTGTCGGTGATGCACCGGGGACGCGAGCTTGACCACCGGGACCTGTCCGTGGGCCTGCTGAAGCAGGTGCACGAGGCGGTGAAGGAAGGCGCCAAGTTGGAACAGCCTCCCAAGCAGGAGGGGCGGTTCATCAGCATCGTGCTCGCGCCTGGCCGAGCGGCGGCAGGCCGCTCCCAGGCGGCGGCAACGAAGGAGACCGAAGAAGATGCCGAAGATGAAAACGCATAAGGGCGCTGCACGGCGCTTCCGCGCGAGCGGATCGGGCAAACTGCTGCGCATGAAGCGTCATTCCAGCCACCTGCGCCGGAAGAAGCCGCGCTCCATAACCCGCACCTACAGCGACACGGTTACCGCGAACGCGAGCAGCCGCAAGAAGGTGTTGAAGCTCGTTCCCGGGCTCAACAAGTAGGAGATCTGAACGATGGCACGCGTGAAGCGCGGGGTAACCGCGCACCGAAGACACAAGAAGGTCCTCCAGTTCACCAAGGGGCACCGGGGCACGAAGCACGCCCTCTACCGTCGTGCGCATGAGTCCATGCTGCATGCGCTGGCCTACTCCTACGCGCACCGCCGCGAGCTGAAGGGCGACATGCGCAGGCTGTGGGTCGTGCGGATCGGGGCCGCGGCCCGCGAACACGGCGTCTCGTACTCGCAGTTCATCCACGGGTTGAAGCTGGCGAACGTGGAGTTGGACCGCAAGGTACTTGCCGACCTGGCCATGGCCGACCCCAACGCGTTCGGCCAGCTCGCGGAGCAGGCCAAGGCGCAACTCGCCGCTGCCTGATCCCCCGGCTTCCCTTCACACTCCAATCATGAGAACAGGGCGCTCACCGAGCGCCCTGTCGCTTTAGCCGGACCAGCGTGCCGTCGGTCTGCTATGCGCGGGTGATGCCCTGGGCCCCAGCGTGGTCCAGGAGGCGGCGCATCGCTTCGATGTTGAGCGACGGCGACCACGCGGACGTGAGCCACAGAGTGGAGACCTGTTCGTAGATGTTCGACAGGGGCAACGCGTCCTGCGGTGCGGCGAGCAGTATCCGAACCACCGTCTCCAGCACGGGGTGCTGCGGCGAGAGATAGCCCTCCTGTCCCGCGCAAGCCCTGAAGAGCGTGTGCAACTCCTTGTAGCTGAGGTCGCTCGGGTTGCCCTTGGCCTTGGCCTTTGCTGCGTCGCAGAGCCGTGCTCCCAGCACGACGCCAACGGAGCGGCCCTGTCTCGTGATCAACTCTGGGTCGAAAGTGTAGCTGGGGTTCTCGTCGTTCTCTTGGGTAGTGGCTTCAGCGGGGGCCTTCGTCGTCATGCAGTTGCCTCTCAGTCGATGTGGTGTTTCGTGATGTCAAGCCGCTCGGCGAGGATGCCGGAGTGGTCCAGCCAGTCCAGCAGTTGGACGGGCGCGTGTTCGCCTGCACGGCGCACGGGCATGTCCTCTGGGCAGATGGCGAGTCCCTGTGCGAGCCCCATAGACGTGAGCAGGTTGGAGCCCTGCCCGCCGGTGAGACGCGCGTGCAACCCGTCCTCTCGGTGTTCGAGCGTCACGCGAGCGTACACGCGGCGCTCGTCAGTATTCAAGAGGTCGTCGTCCATCGTGGCGCGCACGGTGGGCAGCGGCTCTGGTTCACGGCCCATCATCTTCGCCAGGGCGGGCCTGCCCAGTTCCACGAGCGCCACGAGCGCGCTGACCGGATTGCCCGGCAGGCCAAGGTGCGGTACCTCGCGCCCGTCCGCCGCTCGCAGCAGCCCGAATGCGATGGGACGGGCGGGGCGCATGCGCACGGACCAGAAGTCGATGCTTCCCAGTTCAGCGAGCGTCTCCTTCACCATGTCGAAGGCGCCCGCGCTCACGCCCGCGCTCGTGATGAGCAGGTCGGCTTCGAGCCCCTGGCGGATCTTCGCGCGGAGGTCGTCCATGTTGTCGCGGGCGATGCCGAGCAGCACGGGCTCGGCGCCCCAGCGCCGCAGCGCCGTCGCCGTCCCGTAGCTGTTGCTGTCGAACAAGCGCCCAGGCTCGAGCGCTTCGCCGGGCGCTTGCACCTCGTCTCCGGTTGCGAGCACCGCGACGCGCGGCCTGCGCACGACGGCGGCGTCCGCGAAGCCGAACGAGGCGAGCAGGCCGATGGCGGGCGGGTCGAGCACGCGTCCCTTCTCCAGTATCAGCGCGCCCTTCGAGGCGTCCTCACCTGCAGGACGCATGTGGTCGCCGACGTGCGCGGCATGGCGGATGGCGATGTACTGCAGGGCGAGGCCGGTGGAGCGCCGCTCCACCTCGTCCGTGAACTCGTAGGGGACGATGGCGTCCGCGCCATCGGGCGCCGGGGCGCCGGTCATGATGCGGACGGTCTCACCCTCGCGAACGGTTGCTGAGGGAAGTTGCCCCGCCTGCACCTGCCCCACGATCTCCAGCGTTACCGGCGACGACTCGGACGCTCCGGCCACGTCCGCGGCGCGCACCGCGTAGCCGTCCATCGCCGAGTTCGTCAGGGCCGGGATGTCGAACGGCGAGTGCACGTCCTCAGCGAGCGTGAGCCCGTCAGCGTCGAGGAGGGGCACGCGTTCGACCGGCAATTCATGTACGAGGCGCAGCACGCGCTCAAGCGCGTCCTCGACGCTGAGCATGTCAGCGGTGCGCGGGTGGGCGTGGGCGTGCTCAGCGTGCGCATGCCCGTGGTCGTGGGCATGCTCAGCGTGCGACTCATGGCCGCCGTGTCCGTGGGCATGCTCGTGTTCGTGTCCGTGATGGTGGCCGTGCTCTGTCATTGCGTTATGCCCTGAGCGACGCGCCGGTCTCGCGCTCCATGCGCTTCACGATGGCGGCGACGGCGTCGTTGACTTCGGCTGTTTCGAGCGTCTTGCTCGGCGATTGGAACTCCACTGTGAACGCGAGCGACTTCTTGCCCTCCGGCAACGAATCGCCCTCGAACAGGTCGAACAGCGTCGCTCGGACAACGAGCGGGCCGCTCTCAATTATGTCCTGCGCCTGCCGCGCGGGGACGGAGGCGTCCAGCACGAGCGCCAAGTCGCGTACGGCGCTGGGGTAGCGCGAGAATGCCGCGAACGAGGAGCGCATCTCGGGGATGTGCGGCACGAGGCATCGCAGGTCCAGTTCGATGAAGGTGGCCTGGGGGGCAGGGATGTCGTACTGCGTGACGGCCTGCGGGTTCAGTTCACCCACGACGCCCGCCTGCTCGCCCTTCACCAGCACCGCGGCGGCGCGTCCGGGGTGCAGCAGCGGGTCGCTCGTTCGCTCGAACGTGGCACTGAGCCCCAGCCGCGCCAGCGCGCATTCCACGACGCCCTTCGCGTCAAAGAAACCGAGGGGTTCCGCGTCCTGCTCCCAGAGCACGCTGCCGCGCGGGCCCGCGAGGACGGCGACAGCCGTCTCGCGCTCGTCCGGCAGGTCGCCGTCGCGCGGGATGAACACCCGCCCGACCTCGAACATGGCGGCGCTACCCTGCTGGCGCATCGCGCTCGCGGCGCCGCGCAGGAGCGCGGGGCGGAGCGAGGTGCGCAGGTACGCCTGCTCCTGGCTCATGGGGTTCGCGGTGCCGAGCGGGGCAGCGCCTTCCGGCAGAGCGGCGTCCTCTTCGCTGACGAGCGTGTGGAAGATCGTCTCCTGGAGCCCGAACGATACGAGCGCGTCCCGCACCTCCTCGCGCAGCTCGCGCTCCGGCTGCCGGATGGCCTCCGGCACGCGCCCGCCGAGCGGTTCACCCTCGACGGCGTCATAGCCGATCACTCTCGCGATCTCTTCGACGACGTCCTCCTCGATGCCGACGTCCGTCCGCCAGTAGGGCGGCACGACAGTCATCGTACCGCCGGCGCCCGGCTCGACGGCGAAGCCGAGGGAGGCGAGCACGCCCGATACCTGCTCGGTGGGGAAGTCGACCCCCAGCACGCGGCGCAGGCTCTCGTGGGAGAAAGGGATGCGGGGCGGGTCGCTCCTGCCGGGGAAGACGTCGTAAACGCCCTGCGCGACCTCGCCGCCCGCCGTCTCCAGAATGAGCCGCGTCGCGCGCAGCACCGCCCGCTCGGCGAGTTCAGGGTTCAGCCCCTTCTCGAACCGCAGCGAGGCGTCCGTGCGCAGTTTCAGGGTGTTGGACGTGCGCCGGGTGTTGATGGCGTTGAACGTGGCCGACTCCAGCAGCACGTTCTGCGTGGCGTCCGTCATCTCGGAGTTCGAGCCGCCCATCACGCCCGCGAGGCCTATCGAGCGCTCGGGGTCGGCGATCATCAGCATGGGCGGGCGGAGTTCGTGCTCCTGGCCGTCGAGGCTCGTGAAGCGCTCGCCGTCCCCGGCGGGCCGGACGATGACCTTCGCGTCGCGCACCTCGTCGAGGTCGAAGGCGTGCAGCGGCTGGCCGTACTCCAGCATCACGTAGTTGGTCACGTCCACGACGTTGTTGATGGAGCGGTGGCCCGCGTCCTGAAGGCGTTGGCGCAGCCAGTCCGGCGACGGCCCGATGCGCACGCCGCGTACCAGCGTGCAGGTGTAACGCGAGCAGAGGGCAGGGTCGGCGATCTCGATGCTGATGCTGTCCGCTATTGCGCTGCCGCTCTCATCGTAAGCGGACGGAGGCTCGGTCACCTGCTCACCGGTGATGGCTGCCGCCTCGTGCGCTATGCCGAGCACGGAGAGGCAGTCGCCGCGGTTCGGGGTGACCTCGACCTCCAGCGCGCCGAACGACGGCAGCACGTCAGTGAGGGGCGTGCCGATCGGGCTCTCGTCCGGCAGCACGAGGATGCCCTCGTGTTCGTCGCTCAGCCCGAGTTCGCGCTCGGAGCAGACCATGCCCGCGGACTCGACGCCGCGTATAACGGCTGCGGTCAGTTCCATCGGCTCGCCCGTCTTGCCGCTCGTGAGCATCGCTCCCACCCGTGCGAACGCGATCTTCTGGCCAGCCGCGACGTTCGGCGCGCCGCAGACGACGGTGGACGTCTCGCCGCCGGTGTCCACGTCGGCCAGCCGCAGCCGGTCGGCGTTCGGGTGCGGGCGCACGTCGAGGACGTGGCCGACGACGACGTTGTCCCATCCGCCGCCGGGACCGGGGTCGTACGTCGTTTCCAGTCCGGCCATCGTGAGGCGGTGGGCCAACTCCGCCGGAGGCATCCGCAGCGGGACGTACTCGGCGAGCCAGGAAAGCGGAACTCTCATGGTGGGAGGGCAGACTCCGAAAGGTAGTGCGTCAGGTAAGTATAACGGCAGGGCGAGGAATCGGCAGGGGATATAATGAAGGTGTGTCATGCGGAAGGCATGGGCACATGGGGAGGAGGGTGCTGCATGACAGGTCGGCGTTCGATTGTCCACATTTCCCTGGGTCTGTTGTTCATAGCGCTGCTTGCCCTCGTGGCGGCGTGCAGCGGCGACGAGGGATCGTCCACTGAAGAGCCAGTCTCATCGCCAGCGGTGACGGCGTCCGAGGTTGAGGAGCCTGCCGCGTCCGATGCTGCGGCGTCTGACGCCCCGGCAGAGCCCACGCCCATGATGCCGGACTTCAACACGTCCGGAAACACGGGCGGAACCCTCGGCGACAACGCGCCGGAGTTCGCAGGCATCGACCAGTGGCTCAACAGCGAGCCCCTGACGATGGAAGGACTGCGCGGGGACGTCGTCCTCATCGATTTCTGGACGTACACCTGCATCAACTGCATCCGGACTATGCCCTACCTGCGGGACTGGAACGAGAAATACGCAGACCTTGGGCTCACGATGATCGGGGTGCACACGCCGGAGTTCGATTTCGAGAAGATCACTGAGAACGTGAGCGCGGCCAACGAGGAGCTGGGCGTTGTCTGGCCGGTCGCGCAGGACAACGATTTCCGCACGTGGCGCTCGTACAACAACCGCTTCTGGCCTGCGAAGTACCTGATAGACGCGAACGGCATCGTGCGGTACACGCACTTCGGCGAGGGCGCATACGACGAGACGGAGCACCACATACGCGCGCTGTTGGAGGAGGCTGGCAACGATGTGTCGGATATTGAGGGTGGTTCAGGTCCGGAGCCGACGCACGACGAGCGGGCGCGTGGCACGTCCCGCGAGAACAACGACTCTCAGACCCGCGAGATATACGGGGGCTGGCAGCGCAACGCGTCGAACTCCGGGTTGTACATCGCGCACCCGCAGTACTACGACGGGCAGGGAGTCGCGCAGTTCTACCGCGACCCGGGCGACCACCTGAACCAGTTCATGTACTTGCACGGCTTGTGGCGCTCGGACCTCGAGGCGATAACCCACGCGCGGGAGACCGAGGACTACGAGGACTACATCGCACTCCGGTTCTTCGCTCGTACGGTCAACATCGTCCTCGACCTTGAGGAAGGCGTGGAGCCGTTCGAAGTCGAGGTCACGATCGCTGAGAGTCTGCCTCCGGACGCGGAGCGTGGGACAGAACTCGCCTACCGGCCGCTGACCGAGGACGAGGCGGGAGAGCATATCGTCATCGAGGGAGGGCGCAGCTACTTCGTGGTCGACGAGCCCGACCTGTACAACGTAATCTCGCTGCCTGAATTCGGGGATGCTGAGTTGAAGTTCTCGTCGAACTCCCCGCACTTCGCGCTCTTCGCGCTCACGTTCGGCTCCTACAACGAGGTCTACTAGGGGAAGGATGCCGGACCTGCGCCTGCATACCACCATCCTCGGCGCGCTCGTTGTCGCGTGCCTCGGTGCGGCGTGCACATCGGAGTCCGGTCCTACGGCTACTCCCACTTCCACACTGGTCCCAACAGCGACGCCTACGCCTGTTCCCCTGCCTACGCCGGAGTTGCCCGCACTCGAGGTGTCAGGGAACTCCGGCGGCCTCATCGGCGACAGCGCATCCGAGTTCACGGGCATCGAGCAGTGGCTCAACAGCGAACCGCTGACGATGGAGGAGTTGCGGGGGAAGGTGGTGCTTGTCGACTTCTGGACCTACACCTGAATCAACTGCATCCGTACCGTGCCGTACTTGAAAGACTGGAACGAGAAATACGCCAGAGACGGCTTCACGATCGTCGGCGTGCACACGCCGGAGTTCAGCTTCGAGAAGCTGACCGAGAACGTCATCGAAGCGGCAGCGGAGCTTGGCGTCGTCTGGCCCATAGCGCAGGACAACGACTTCCGCACGTGGCGCTCCTACAACAACCGCTACTGGCCCGCGAAGTACCTGGTCGACGCGAACGGCGTCATCCGCTTCACCCACTTCGGCGAAGGCAGATACGAGCAGACCGAGCACCACATCCGCGCGCTGATGGCGGAGGCGGGCTACGAGGTGCCGGACGTGACCGTTGGCAGAGAGGAGTCCTAGAACGATGCGGCGCCTTCACTCCTCAGTTGTCATGCTCGGAGCGGTCGTTGCCGCCCTGCTCGCTGCCGCATGCTCGCCGGAGCCGACACCTACCCCGACGCCGACTCCCACGCCGGAGATGCAGGAGTGGGAGCCCATCCTCGGCACGACGGTGCTCCGCACCGGAACGCAGCGCGTGGCGTTCCTGCTCGCCTCCGGCTCCGCGCTCGTGCGTGTGCCCGAGGCGACCGTGACCACGACGTTCCTGGACGGCAGCGCCGAGGGCGAGACGGCGACGGCGCAGTTTCACGAGTGGCCGTTCGGCACGCGTGGCTCCTACGTAACACAGCTGACATTCCCGGTGGTGGGCACGTGGCGGCTCGGCATCGAGGGCGAGGGAGGCGAAGCATCGCTGGAGATCCAGGTGGACGAGACGTCCATCGTGCGGGACATCGGGCAGATCGGCGTCTTCAGCAACACGAAGACGCTGGACAGCGCAGGCGGCGACATCAGCAGCATCACATCCCACTTCAGGCCCGACCCGGCCCTGTACGAGATAACCGTTGCGGAGTCGCTCTTCAGCGGCAGGCCGTCAGTCGTCGTGTTCGCGTCGCCCGCATTCTGCACGACGCCCACGTGCGGCCCGCAGGTGGAGACCGTCACGGAGTTGCGCGAGGCGTACCCGGATGCGGCGGACTACATCCACGTCGAGGTGTACGACAACCCGCACGAAATCCAGGGCGACCTCACGAAGGGCGTCCTCTCGCCCGTGCTTGCCGAGTGGGGTATAGACCAGGTCGAGCACTACCAGAACGAGTCGTGGACGTTCGTTCTTGGGGCGGATGGCCGCATCGCCGAGCGCTTCGAGGGCTACGCCACGTTCGAGGAACTGGAAGCGGCTCTACAGGCAGCGCTGGCCAGTTGACGAGCGCGATCTCCCGCGACCGGCGTGGCCATCAGTCCCTTAGGCGTTGAGGTTCTCGAAGGCCTTGGTGAACCGGCCTGCGTGCGAGCGTTCGGCGCGGGCGAGCGTCTCGAACCACTCTGCGAGTTCGTCGAAGCCCTCATCGCGCGCGATCCTGGCGAATTGGGGGTACATCTCGGCGTAATCGTAAGTCTCGCCGGCGATGGCGGATTTCAGATTGTCCTCGGTGTTGCCGACGGGCTCGCCTGTCGCGGGGTCGCCGACCTCCTTGAGGAAGTCGAGGTGCCCGAAAGCGTGGCCGGTCTCGGCCTCTGAGATGTCCCGGAAGAGTCCGCCGATCTCGGGGTAGCCCTCAATGTCGGCGCGGCGTGCGAAGTAGAGGTAGCGCCGGTTGGCCTCGGACTCACGGGCGAACGCCGCTTTCAGGTTCGCCTCGCTCTGTGTACCTTGCAATCCTGCCATTCGATATCTCCTCGGCGTTGGCGTGGGAGCCGCTGCAGGCGAGCGCTTCAATCGCCATGGGACTGGGGCTGTCGACTATAGGGGGGGCTCCGGCATGGGTCAACCCTGAGAGTCTTAATGCGTCATCATCGGTTTGCGGGCGTTCGGGCGTGGGGCATATCCTGTTCCTGAAGGGCGTGGCCGAGGGTTGCGAGCGCTCCTGGCGCTCCGTGGATGGCCTGATTCCCCCACATCAAGGACAGAGGTGGATTACCGTGAGCGTGTTGATGGAGCGTGACCCCGAGATCGCAGAGGCCATCCGGAAGGAATCGGACCGGCAACGCCGGAACATCGTGCTCATCGCGTCGGAGAACTATGCGAGCCGCGCGGTGATGGAGGCACAGGGCTCTCCGCTGACGAACAAGTATGCGGAAGGCTATCCCGGACGCCGCTACTACGGCTCCTGCGAGTTCGTGGACATCGCCGAGCAGCTGGCCATCGACCGCGCGAAGGAGCTGTTCGGCGCGGAGCATGTGAACGTGCAGCCTCACGCCGGAGCAACCGCCAACATGGAGGCGTACGCCGCGCTCTGCGACATCGGCGACACCATCATGGGCCTACAGCTGGACCAGGGCGGGCACCTCACGCACGGCAGTCCGGTCAACTTCTCAGCCAAGCTGTACAACTTCGCGGCCTACGGCCTCGACCCCGAGACGGAGCAACTCGACTATGACGCCATCGCGGCGCAGGCGCGGGAGGTCCGGCCGAAGGTCATCGTGGCGGGATACACGGCATATCCGCGGACGATAGATTTCGCGCGCTTCGCGGAGATTGCGGAAGAGGTTGGCGCCGTGCTCATGGTGGACATGGCGCACATAGCCGGGCTGGTGGCGGCAGGCGCGCACCCGTCGCCGCTCCCGCACGCGTCCGTCGTGACCAGCACGACGCACAAGTCGCTGCGGGGGCCGCGCGGCGCGTTCATCCTCAGCACGGAGGAGCATCGCCGGAACATAGACCGCGCGGTGTTCCCGTACGCCCAGGGCGGGCCGCTCATGCACGCTATCGCTGCGAAGGCAGTCTGCTTCGGCGAGGCGCTCCAGCCCGAGTTCAAGACGTACGGTCACCAGATCGTCGAGAACGCTCGCGCTATGGCCGCGGCGCTCGAGGGCGAAGGCCTGCGCATCGTCTCCGGCGGCACCGACAACCATCTGATGCTCGTGGACCTGAGGCCGCTCGGCTGGACGGGACAGGAAGCCGAGGAGGTGCTCGGCCGGGTTCGCATCACGGTGAACAAGAACGCCATCCCGAACGACCCGCAGCCGCCACGCGTCACGAGCGGTCTGCGGCTCGGCACGCCGGCCGTGACGGCGCGCGGGTTCGGCGTCGAAGAGTGCCAGAAGGTGGCGCAACTTCTCGTGCGGACACTGAACAACAAGGGCGACGACGCGGCGCTCAGCGCCATCGCTGACGAGGTTGGCCAGTTGACGGCCGGCTTCCCTGTGCCAGGGCTCGACGACTAGGCACGGTTGCCGTTCTCTCAGGCGCGCGTGCTATAATCGCCAGACGTGCGCGGAACACCTGCGCCGTTTCGGCTGAGATAACGGAAGACGTCAGCGGAACAGAGGGAGTGGGGAGTGCGCCAGTACGAGTTGATGCTGTTGGTTCATCCTGATGCCGACGAAGAGCGGCTTGGGGCGGTCGTCGAGCGCGTTCGTCGCGTGGCGTCCGACCACGGCGGCGGAGTCGTGAGCGAGGACAACTGGGGCAGGCGCAAACTGGCGTACAAGATAGGCCGGTTCACCGAGGCCAACTACCACATGGCGAACATCGAGATGGAAGGCGCCGGAACGACCGTGCTGGAGAACTCTCTCAAACTCACGGACGACGTTATCCGGCACCTCCTCATCCGCAAGGACGAGGAGTAGAGGAGAAGCGCGCGTGGTCGGCCTCAACAAGATCATGGTGATCGGGAACGTGGGAACGGACCCGGAGATGCGCTATACGCCCTCCGGCGCTCCGGTGACCTCTTTCCGCATCGCCGCGAGCCGTTCCTACAACACGCGCGAAGGCGAGCGGCGCCAGGAGACAGAGTGGTTCACTGTCGTCGCGTGGAACGCCCTCGCGGAGCAGGTGAACCAGTACCTTTCCAAGGGACGCAGAGCATACGTCGATGGCCGCCTCCGCAGCCATTCCTTCCAGGGCAACGACGGACAGATGCGGTTCCGGAACGAGATCATCGCGGACCGGGTGCTGTTTCTGGACAGGCCGGGCGCGGGCGACGAAGGCGGCGAATACGGCGGAGGTTCCTACGGGCAGAGCACGGGCGGCGGGTACGACACCGGCCCTGAGGTGCTCTCGCCGGACGACCTCCCGTTCTGAGCACAGAGGAGAGCACGTAGATGCAGAACATACGACGGCGGCGTCCCGGAGGGCGCCGGTACTTCCCCAGGCGGAAGGTCTGCTACTTCAGCGCTGAGAAGAAGACGCCGGACTACAAGGACGTTCCCGTCCTGCGCCGGTTCATCTCCGAGTGGGGAAAGATCGACTCCAGCAGGCGCACAGGTACGCGGGCGCGCCACCAGCGCAAGCTCGCCGTCGCCATCAAGCGCGCGCGCTTCCTCGCGCTGCTGCCGTACACCGGCGGACACAGCCTCATCGAACTGACGCGCCCCGACCGCGGCGGACGCCGGTTCGGCCCGCGTGAGGGCGGCTTCAGCCGCGGCCCGCGCCCCGATGCTGCAGCCGCGCCCGCTGAGGGCGACGCCGCACAGAGCAGCGCGCCCGTTGCCGAAGGCACATCTGCCGTTGCAGAAGCTCCTGCGGAGAGCGATGCCGCCGTTACTGAGGCGGCGCCTGTCACCGAGGCCGAAGAAGCGCCTTCTACGGAGGACGCGCCTGCGGTAGAGGACGCCTCTCCTGACGGAGACGCTGCCGAATCTTCTGCTGCCGACGCTCCTGCTGAATCCCCGGCTGCCGACGCCGCAGACTCCGAAGAGTAGAACACGCCTGCATGCGACAACGCCGACGCGCGGAACGCCAGCATGCGGGGCGCTCAGCGTCTCCGCAGGTCGCTGGCCGCCGCCTGAACGAACGCCATCGACAGCGCATCCTCTACGTAGCCATCGCAGTTGTTCTGCTGGGGCTCGTCGCGATGCTGGCTGTCGGCTGGTATCTCAACTCGTATAGCCCTCCCCGCAAGGTCGTGGCTGAGATCGACGGCGTGCAATACCAGTTGCACGAGGTGCTTCCCTACGCACTGCTGGACGCCGGTGTGACCGGCTCCTTCGTGCCGGACCAGGGCCTGAACAACCTGCTCGGCGACGGCATCATTGAGCGCAACATCGATGAGATAGGCGGCGACATCGAACCGGGCGCGGTGGATGCGGAGATCGTGAGGCAGTATGAACCGCTCCCGGAGGATGAAGAAGCCGAGCCTCCAACGAACCTGAGCGAGGAAGGGCGCGAATTCTTCGCGCAATTCCTCGATTTCGTGCAGGTCAGCGAAGACGACTACCGCGCGTGGCTCACAGGCCAGTTGCGCCGTCAGTCCGCACTCGAATATTTCTCTGCGGAAGCGCCCGAGACCACCGAGCAGATACACGTCGAGTGGATCGTGACGCAGAGCGTCACGGTCGCGCGGGACGCGGTTGCACGTCTCGAAGAGGGCGAGGAGTTCGCCGACGTTGCCGGAGAATTGAACGAGGACTTCCTCTTCTCGGACGCGGAAGGTGTCGTCGGCTGGGTGCCGGAGGGGGTCCTGCAGGCCGACGTGAACGGCGTGCTGTTCGCGGAAGGCATCGAACAGGACGAAGTGCAGGGACCGCACACAACGGCGTTCGGTACGATCGTATTCCGGGTAACCGACGGCCCGTCCGATGAGCCGCTGACCGGCGTCATGCGGGAGCTGTGGGCGCAGAACGATTTCCAGGAATGGGTGGACGACAAGAGCCTCGGACTGCAGTACTACTTCACTGCGGACGACGCTCGATGGCTGGTGGAGCAACTAGAGAGTCTCCAATGAGCACGCATGAGGCAGTCGGCGTGGCACTCCTTGGCGCGGGCACCGTCGGGACCGGTGTGGCGCAGACACTCTCCGGCAAGGCCGACGAACTGACGCGCTACGCGGGGCGTCCGCTGCGGCTGTCCGGCGTACTGGTACGCGATACCGCTCGGAAGAGGCCCGGATTTCCGCCGGACGTACACCTCACCAACGACCCCACAACCCTGACCGGCGCCGCCGACGTGGACATCGTCGTCGAGGTGATGGGCGGAGAGCAGCCTGCGCTCGGTTGCATCGAAGCCGCGCTGCGCTCCGGCAAGCACGTCGTGACTGCCAACAAACAGGTGATGGCGCTCCACGGGCCGGAACTGCTCGCGCTCGCAGCGGAGCGCGGCGTAACGTTGGCGTTCGAGGCGAGCGTCGGCGGCGGCATCCCCATCATCGGCCCGCTGGTGCGCGACCTCGCCGGGAACCGCGTCACGGCGGTCAACGCCGTCATCAACGGCACAACGAACTACATGCTCACCCGCATGGCGAAACAGGGCGCGTCGTACGAGGACGCGCTTGCAGAGGCGCAGCGCAACGGCTACGCCGAACCTGACCCGTCCGACGACGTCGACGGCAGGGACGCCGCGTACAAGCTCGCCATCCTCAGCACGCTGGCGTTCCGGTGCACGGTGCGCGAGCCGGATGTCTACCGCGAAGGCATACGCGATCTGGACGCCGCGGACTTCGAGTACGCCCATGGGCTGGGGTACGTCATCAAGCTGCTGGCTGCCAGCAGGCTGCAGGACGGCGCTGTCCAGGCACGGGTGTACCCGGCATTCCTCCACGAGCAGTACCCGCTGGCGAAAGTGGATGGTGTCTACAACGCGGTGGAGTTGGAGGGAGACCTGGTCGGCTGGGCGATGTTCCAAGGGCCGGGCGCTGGCGCTGCCCCCACCACGTCCGCCGTCATCGGTGACGTTCTGTCCATCGTGCGGGCGTCGACCTCCGGAGGCGCGGTCCCCGCGTACCCGGATGTGCGGGAGCGCCTGCCTATCCTGCCAGTGGCGGAATTGGAGACGAAGTACTATCTTCGACTGCGGGCGTACGACAAGCCCGGAGTAATGGCGCAGATCACAGGCGTCCTCGGAGAGATGGGCGTCAGCCTCGCCTCCATCATCCAGAAAGAGGTGCCGGAGGACGCCGGGACGCCTGCTGAGGTCGTCATCATCACCCACAAGGCGCGGGAGTCGGCTGTGCAGGAAGCCGTGCGTAAACTGGAAGCGCTGTCGGTGGTCTATGGCCAACCGAAACTCGTGCGCATCGAAGACGGCTCCGCGTAGGTCCCGGAGCACGGAGGAAGCGTGAGTGAAGGAGTTCTGAAGCGCTATGCGAGCCGCCTGCCGCTGACGGCAGCGACTCCGGCGCTGACCATCGGCGAGGGAAGCACGCCGCTCGTACGGTCGCGCAGCCTGGAACGGGAGTTCGGGGTCGGCGCGCTCTACTTCAAGCTGGAAGGCTGCAATCCCACCGGGTCGTTCAAGGACCGGGGGATGGTCGTCGCCGTGGCGAAGGCGATGGAGGAAGGGATGACGCGCCTGCTGTGCGCGTCCACCGGCAACACGAGCGCCTCGGCGTCTGCGTTCGGGGCAGCGTCGGGCCTGGAGACGGTTGTCCTCATCCCGGAGGGCAGCGTCGCTCCGGGCAAGATGAGCCAGGCCGTCGCCTACGGCGCGCGTATCGTCACGATCCAGGGCAACTTCGACGACGCCCTCCGCATAGCGCGCGAACTGGCCGCGTACGAGGAGCGTTTCGCGCTGGTCAACTCCGTGAACCCCAACCGCCTGGAAGGCCAGAAGACCGCGGCGTTCGAGATCGTCGACGACCTCGGCGACGCTCCGGACTACCTGTTCATCCCCGTCGGCAACGCGGGCAACATCACCGCCTACTGGCGGGGCTTCGTCGAGTACCACCAGGCGGGCCTGGCGACCCGTCGCCCCCGGATGATGGGGATGGAGGCCGCCGGAGCGGCTCCAATCGTTGAGGGTGCGCCCGTCCTCAAACCGGAGACGGTCGCCTCAGCGATTCGCATCGGCAACCCCGCGAACTGGGCGGGAGCCGTCGCGGCGCGCGACGAGTCCGGCGGAACGGTAGACGCCGTCACCGATAGTGAGATACTCGAAGCGTACGGCCTGCTCCCGAGCATGGAGGGCATCTTCTGCGAGCCCGCGTCCGCCGCAGGAGTCGCGGGGCTCATCAAGCAGGCGCGCGCGGGCGCGGACTTCTCGTCGGCGACGGTGGTGTGCATCATCACCGGCACGGGGCTGAAGGACACGCCGATGGCGGAGCAGTTGATGACGCGTCCGCCGGAGACAGCACCGCCGGACATGCGCGAGGTCGCACGGGTCATAGCGGGCTGAGGAGAAGACGTTGACGATAGACTCGGCCAGAGTGGAGCATGCCATTCGCGAACTGCTGCTCGCCATAGGCGAGAACCCGGAACGCGAGGGACTGCGCGACACTCCGGAGCGCGTCGCCCGGATGTACGAAGAGATATCGGGAGGCATCGATCAGGACGCGAGGCAAGTGCTCTCCGTGCAGTTCGACGAGTCGCACCAGGAGATGGTGCTGATGCGCGACATGCCGTTCTACTCGCTCTGCGAGCATCACCTCCTCCCCTTCTTCGGCACAGCGCACGTTGCCTACATCCCGCACGGGAAGATCGTTGGCATCAGCAAGCTGGCGCGTGCCGTGGATATCTTCGCGAAACGCCCGCAAGTGCAGGAGCGCCTCACGTCCCAGATAGCGGACGCCATCATGGAGACGGTCGAGCCCTCGGGCGCGGCGGTGGTCATGCGCGCGGAACATCTGTGCATGTCCATGCGTGGCGTCCGCAAGCCAGGCACGTCCATCGTCACGTCCGCGCTGCGCGGCGTCTTCGTATCGGACGAAGCGACCCGGGCGGAGGCGCTGAGCCTGCTGCAGGAGGGACTGCATTGACGTGCGCCGAGGCAACGAGGTCGTTCTCGCCGGTCCGAGCGGTCTGGCGTGAACTGCTGGAGCGTCTGCCGTGGAGCACCATCTTCATGACGCCGGAGTGGCAGGAGGCGTGGTGGGACGAGTTCGGTCACGACGACGAACTGCGCCTCGTTACCGTCGGCCCGCCCGATGCGCCGCTGGGACTCGCGCCGCTGCAGCTGAGCGGTGAACGCATCGCCTTCGTCGGAGGCACCGACCTCTTCGACTACCACGATTTCATCGCACCGGACCCCGCGTTCTACTTCGCACTCTTCGATTGCCTGGAGAGCGAGCCGTGGCGCACGATGGACCTGTCGTCCGTGCCGGAGTGGTCACCGACGTTCACCCTCCTCCCGCAGGCGGCCCGCGAGCGTGGGTACGCCATCGTGGTCGAGGAGGAGGACGTGGTGCCCGGCGTGACGCTGCCGGATTCCTGGGACGCCTACCTCGCGAGCCTGCGGAAGAAGGACCGGCACGAACTGCGGCGCAAGCTGCGCCGGCTGGAGTCCGCGGGCCCGGTGCGCGTGCGGCTCGCCGACGCCGAAACACTCGAACGTGACCTGGCGGTGTTCCAGGAGGTCATGGCGGAGAGCCGGGCGGAGAAGCGTGAGTTCCTCAGCCCTGCGCGAGAGGCGTTCTTCCAGCGCATGACGGACCGGATGTTCGAGGCAGGGCATCTGCGCCTCTTCCTGCTGGAGATAGGCGACGATCCTGCCGCCGCAGCCGTCCTTTCGTTCGACTATGCAGGCAGGCGGCTCCTCTACAACAGCGGCTACCGCCACGGTTACGACCACCTCGCCACGGGACTCATGCTCAAGGCGCTCTGCATCAAGGATGCGATAGAGAGCGGGCTCACCTACTTCGATCTGCTCAGGGGCGCGGAGCACTACAAGTACCATCTCGGTGGGGTGGACGCGCGCATCCATCGCATCGTCGTCACGCGCTGATCGCGCGGAGGTGAGCCGATTGCGCGTCGCCTACGTCTCCGCTCACGGTTGTCCGCTCGCCCCCCCCGGCGCGGGTTCGGCGGGCGGGATGAGCGTCTTCCTGCGCAACATGACGCAGGCGCTCGCCCGGGTTGGTGTGCAGGTGGACGTCTACGCGGCTTCTCACGGGCCTTGTGCGCTCCCGTTCGATCCCGGACCCTTGCGCCTGACGCACGTCAGCATGGAAAGCGCGCCAACCTTCGCGGCTGACCTGCTCGCCGCCGTCGAGGCAGCTGGAACAGACTACGCGCTCGTCCACAGCCACTATTGGACCTCGGCGGAACCGGGCCTGGAGCTCGCGGAGGAGATCGGCGTCCCGCACGTCTTCACCGGACACACCATCGCAGCCATCAAGGAGCGAGCGGGCGGCACGCCTGAGCCGGATGCCCGCAAAGCCGCGGAGGACGCGGCCGTTCGACGTTCTCATTCCATCGTGACGTTCACGGAGGAGGAGTCCGCGGCGCTCTGTGAGCTGTTCGGACTCGCTCCACACCGCGCGCTCACCGTGCCGGTGGGCGTTGACGTCACGCTATTCAGCCCCCAGCCGCGTTCGGAGGCGCGGGCCGCACTCAGCATCGGCCAGAACGAGCGTGTCGTGCTCTCGGTGGGACGCATCGAGCCGTTCAAGGGCACAGACGTGCTCGTACGGGCGCTTGCGCTCCTCCGTGAGCAGGCCCGGCTGGTTGTCGTTGGTGGCAGGGAGGGCGAACCGGGGGTCGAATGGCTTCGGGACGAGGCGCGTGCGAGCGGCGTGAGCGACCTGCTCGACTGGCGCACCGCTGTACCGCAACATGAACTACCTGCGTACTACGCCGCTGCCGACGTGTGCGCGGTGCCGTCGCTGCACGAGACCTTCGGACTTGCTGCCCTCGAGGCGATGGCTTGCGGCAGGCCGGTGGTGGCGTCTGATGCAGGCGGCCTGCGTGAACTCGTGCGGCAGGGCGAAACGGGCCTGCTCTGCGAACCGGGCGACGCAGCCGCGCTCGCCGGAGCGCTCGCCGCTCTGCTCGGTGACGCGTCGCTTGCCCAGCGCATGGGTGCGGCTGGCGCGGTGCGGGCGCAGCACTTCACATGGGACGCGTCCGCTGCACGTCTCGCGGCGGTCTATGAGCAGGTGGTGTCGGTGGGCGTTGGTGGGTGAGGGCGCGGCTCAGGTCAACCGAAGCTCGTACCAGAACGAGCGCCAGTCCAGCACGAAGCCGAGGCTCTCGTAGACGCGGATGGCGGGCGGATTCTCGCTGTCGACCGTGATCTCCAGGCTGGGGGAACCGAGTTCCAGCAGCGCGTCCATCCCTGCGCCGGTCACCGCACGCCCCAGCCCCTTCCCCTGCCGACCGGGCAGGACGCCCACCATGCCGACGATGCCCGGCCCATCCTCGGCATCGCGGTGACACCAGCAGTAGCCGACGAGGGTGTTACCTTCCTCCAGCAGCACGACGGGGTCCGGGCGCAGGTCAGGCAGCTCGAATATGCGGTACGCGACCTCTGTGGGCGTATTGGGCGCGTAGCCCCAACTGCCGGTGAACGCGGTGTTCTGCACATTCGTGACAGCGGGGGCGTCGGCGGGTTCGGCGCGGCGGAGCGTCATGCCGTCCGGTACGCGGACGTTCGTCCGTTCCGTTCCTTCGCGGCGCAGGTGGAGGTGTGTGCGGATGTGCGTCCAGCCCCGCTCCGCGAATGCGTTGCGACGCGCCTCGTCGGACTCCGGCACGTCCACCTGCAGCACGTTCAGCCCTGCTGCGCGCCCGCGCTCGGACACCTCCCCTAGCAACGCGTCCCCTGCTCCACCTCCCCGGTGTTGGTTGCTGCCGTTCATCTCCACTACCCCGCGCGCGATGGCGGGCTCGCGGATGAGGCAGGCGAAGCCTGCGGGTGTGCCGTTGTCGTTGAACGCGAGCATGCAGTCGCGGCCGGCGTCAATGTTGGGCTGTGCCAGCCAGCGGGCGAGTGCCGCCGCTTCCACGGGAGACGGCGCGTGCCCGAGCCGGAGGGCGGCGAGCGTCTCGAGATCGTCGGGCGTGTAGGAGCGTATGGTCGGGGGATTCGGCATGAGCGCGGCGGAACGCGTATCATCTTACCAGACCCCTAGTAGATTCCACGGAGACGCATGGAGACGATCGACACTCCTGAACGAGCCATGCTCGTGATACCACACCCCGACGATGGCGAGTCCGGTCCCGGAGGCAGCGTTGCGAAGTGGTCGCGCGACGGCAGCCACGTCCTCTACGTCATCTGCACGAACGGCGACAAGGGCACGTCCGACCCTGAGATGACGAGCGAGCGCCTCGCGGCAATACGCGAGGAGGAGCAGCTCAAGGCGGCAGCGACGGCAGGCGCGGAAGACGTGGTCTTCCTGCGCTATGGCGACGGCGAACTGGAGGACACGCGCGAGTTCCGCGGACTGCTCGTGGAGCAGATCCGGCGGTGGAAGCCCGACGTGGTGCTGGCGACGGACCCCGTGCGGAATGAAGGGCACGGCCACCGTGACCACCGCGTCTCAGGCCGGGTGGCGATGGACGCCTGTTTCCCCTACGCGCGCGACCGCCTGCACTACCCGGAGCACTTCGTATGGGGCTTGGAGCCGCATAAGGTCGGCTCTGTCCTGCTCTGGGGCTCGGAACGGCCGGACGTGGTCGTGGACATCGCGGACTCCATCGAGACCAAGATGCAGGCGCTTGCCGCCCACGAGAGCCAGCTCTCCTCGGACATGGCCCGCATCGAGGGGTTCGTGAAGCGCCGGGCCGAGGCCGCCGCCGAACGTGCGGCGGAGGACGGCTACGACTTCACCTACGCGGAACTGTTCCGGCGCATCAACTTCCGTCGCTAGAAGTACCTGCGTATCTGGTACATTTGTGCCAGTATGGACTGGCGCAGCACCTATCGCATCGCCCTCAGCCTCATCGCGCTCCTCGCCTTCGCAGGCGCGGCGTGGTTCGTGGTTGCACCGGAGCCCAGCCCCGGGGTCGAGATTACGCGCCCCACACCCGCGGCGACCTCTGCGGCGCTGTCGGACACGTCCGATGCCGACGCATCACCGACCGGCGAGGAGCCGCTCTCGGTGAACCTCAATACCGCCTCGGTGGAGGAGTTGGTGGAGCTTCCCGGCATCGGTGAGACGCTCGCCGGGCGCATCGTCGAGTACCGCGAGGAGAACGGCCCCTTCCTCCGCACCGACCAGGTCATGGTGGTCTTCGGTATCGGCCCCGGTACCTACGAGAAGCTGCGCCGCTACGTCCGTGTGCGCGAATAGCCGCATCCTTGTCTCGTTGACCCCGTGTGACCCCGCCCGTATGCTAGCTCCTCGATGGTGGATTTCTCCGCAAACGCCGCCCCCCAGGTACCGCTCATGCAAGGCGAAACCGTGGAGGTCGTATTCGACACCCAGGGCGGACTCGTCAACGAAATGGCTCCGCGCGCCGACGCGCTCGTCGTTACGAATGAACGCGTGGTACGTGACGGTGTCGCCGACGGCGCCCGCGTGGTGAGCATGTTCCCGCTCCGCGAACTCGCCGCCATGGAAGTCGCCGACAACGGACGCTCGTTCGAGAAGCTGGGCCAAGGCATCGTGCTGGTCGCTGCCGGCCTGATCCTGGGAGGCCTGAGCTGGTTCATCCTTGAGATACAGGTGCTCTCGGTCATCCTGGGCGGGCTGCCCATCCTTGCAGGCATCTACACGCTGACCGGCTGGGCGTTCCCGGACAACGCGGGGTCCCTGCAACTGTACGCACCGGGCCATGCCATCGCCCTGCCGCTGCAGTCAGCGGCCGCGCGCGAGTCCGTCTACACTGCGATGCAGCGCATCTACGAACTGCGGTGGGGCAGCCAGCCTGAGCCGCGGACCGAGGCGCCCACGCAGATGTTCGCACCGCCTCCTGAGCCTGAAGCGGCGACGGCTACTGCCGAACCTGAAACCGAAGCGGAAGCAGGTGAGCCGGAAGAGATGGAGGACGCGATCGGCAGGCTCGTCGACGAGGCAGACGCGAGCGTAGGGTCCCCACCCCCCGAAGAGCCTCGTTCGAGCTTCTGGGACATCTTCCGCCGCAAGTAGCGCGGGCAGGTCCTCACTGCTCCCGTTCTACGGTCATCCAGGCCAGCGGCCCCGGCCCCACTTGCATTTCCCCGTCTCTCCCCAGCGATAGCCGACCACCCCTCGCCACGACGTGCGCGGCCTGTGCGAGCTTCTGGTGTCCGAGCGTCGCACCGTCACCGTGCAGCGAGCGCCATGCGCGCTCCAGCACGCGTGGCAACAGCGCGGGCGGCAGTGCCCGCAATGCGCTCTTCGGCCATGACACCGACGCCCCGGAACGCTCCTCGACCTCGCTCACGGCGCCGGCGGCAAGTTGGTCAAGCAGCGCGTCGTCATCTGCGGCGCGTTCAGCGAAACCTGCTAACGCTGCGCGGACATGCGGGTTGAGCTCTGTGAGTTCGCGCAGCACGCGCAGCCGGACGCGATTGCGGGCGTAGCGGAGCGAGCGGTTCGTCGCGTCGTGTGCAGGCCGGATGCCTGCCTCCGCGCAGACGGACTCTGTGTCGGCGCGGGTAACGTGCAGCAGCGGGCGCAGCAGCGTTAGCGTCTGACCGTCCACGCTGCGCTCGGAGCACTCGCGTATCGCGCCTGCGCCACGCAGTCCGCTTCCCCGCGTCAGGCGCAGCAGCACCGTTTCGGCCTGGTCGTCCTGCGTGTGAGCGGTGAAGATGGCCACCGCGTCGTGTTCGGCGGCAGCCCCGGCGAGGAAGCGGTAGCGGGCTTCGCGCGCTCCGGCCTCGTTCGACGGCGACTGCGCCGCGCCCGACGTGAATGGCACCCCTAATGACTGGGCGGCCCGCCGCACGGACGCACGCTCGCGACGGTCCGCAGTGGGGCGCAGTCCATGGGAGAAGTGCGCGGCAATCATCCGTCGCCGTGTCCGGATGCCGACCTCGGCGCACGCGAGCAGCATCGCCATCGAGTCTGCCCCGCCGGATACCGCGAGCAGCAACACTCCGTTGCCCAGGCGCTCCCGGCTGCGGGCGAGCGCACGGCGCATCGCCATCGCCACGCGCCGCGTTGCGCTGCGTGAGCTGGAGGCCGTCATTCCTCTTCCGGGTCAGGGTCACGCGTGACGCGCACGCGCCCGATGCGGACGCCACGCATCTCCAGCACCGCGAAGTGCAGGTTCGCGAACGCGACCTCTGCCCCCACCTCCGGTATGCTGCCGAGCTGCTCCAGAAGGAAGCCCGCGACAGTTTCGTACTCGCCGCTGGGCAGGTTAAGCGACAACTGCTCGTTGGCGTCTGCGATGGTGAGGCCGCCGTCCAGGTAGGCTGTGCCGTCTTCCAGTATCTCGACCTGTGGCCCGTTGCCTTCCTCGTCGGCCCCTTCCTCGACCTTCCCCACGATGGACTCCACCAGCCGTTTGAACGTGACGAGACCCGCGACGCCGCCGTATTCGTCAGCCACCAGAACGATGGGGTCGCCGTTGGAGCGCATCTCATCGAACAGGTCGTCCAGGCTCTTGGTCTCGGGGACGAAACGGGGAGAGAGTGACTCCAGGGGGGCAGGGGAGTCCGCATCCGCTCCGTCCGCAAGGGCGCGCATCACGTCCTTGACGCTGACCGTCCCCACGATGTCGTCGAGTTCGTCGCGCACCACGGGGAAGCGGGTGTGGTAGTTGCTGCTGTAGAGGCCCTGGAAGTCCCGGATGGTCGCGCCGACCTTCAGCGCGACGATCTCCGGGCGCGGGGTCATCAGTTCGCTGACGCGCCGGTCGCCGAAATCCAGCACGCGGCGGATGATGTCCGCCTCGCCTCGCTCTACCGCTCCGGACTCGCTCCCGACCTCCACCATCGCCTTGATCTCTTCCTCGGTGATGAGACGGGAGAGCGACCCTCCTCCGAACAGCCTGGCGATACCGAGGCTGATCGCTTGCAGGCCGAATGAGATTGGCTTGAGCACCCACCCGATACCCTGGATGACGGGCGCGACGACGATGGAGACGCGCTCCGCGTGCCGCGCGGCCACCGTCTTGGGAATCGTCTCTCCGAAGATGAGCAGAACGATGGTGACGACGGCGGTGGCCACGGCGACAGCCAGGTTCTCGTTGTTGGTGCCGAAGATGATGAACGCGATGCTCGTGGCGATGGCCGCCGCGCCGGTGTTCACGAGGTTGTTGCCGAGCAGTATGGGGGGCAGCAGGCGCTCAGGGTGCTCGATCATGTGCTCGACGCGGGCCGCCCCTGAGGTCTTCGTGTTCACCAGGTGCCGCAGCCGTAGCCGCTGAACGGAGAGCAGCGCGGCCTCCGAACCTGAGAAGAATGCCGAGAAGAAAAGAAATACCGCCAGCAGCATCAGGCTGGCGGCGGGTACGTCGCTCCACATCGTGGGAACCTCTCTCCGGCGCGGATGTCCGTTCACGCACCGGTAACGATTCTGTCATGGCGGGGATGGTAGCATAAGATGCAGGGCACAGCCCTTCTCTGCTGACATGCT
The DNA here is from genome assembly GCA_002238425.1 of SAR202 cluster bacterium bin16. GTDB lineage: Bacteria > Chloroflexota > Dehalococcoidia > Lucifugimonadales > Australimonadaceae > Bin16. Next base: position 28,872 of record MPMJ01000019.1, read on the forward strand.
CATCCTTGGTATCGAAAGCTCTTGTGACGAGACCGCCGCCGCCGTGGTGGAGGACGGTCGTCGCGTGCTGTCCGACACCGTCTCGTCGCAGGTAGCGCTCCATGCACGCTACGGCGGTATCGTGCCGGAGGTGGCCTCACGCCAGCACCTGCTGCAGATCATCCCGGTCATAGAGGGAGCGCTGAGCGCGGCTGAAGTGAGCCTCGATGACGTCGGTGCTGTCGCTGTCACGTACGGGCCCGGCCTCGCGGGAGCGCTGATGGTGGGCGTCAACGCAGCGAAGGCGCTGGCATTCGCGCGCGGACTCCCGCTCGTGGGCGTTCACCACCTGGAGGGGCACACCTACGCGGCGTGGCTGGAGTACGACGACCCCGCCACGGACCCGGGCTTCCCGCTCATCGTGCTCATCGCCTCCGGCGCGCACACAGACCTCATCCTCATGCGCGGCCACGGCGACTACGAACTGCTGGGACGCACCCGTGACGACGCCTCCGGCGAGGCGTTCGACAAGGCAGCGCGACTCCTCGGACTCGGCTTTCCCGGCGGCCCCATTGTGCAGCGCACTGCCGAGGGCGTGACGCCGAGCTTCCAGTTACCCCGCGCATGGCTCAGAGGCACGTTGGACTTCAGCTTCTCCGGCCTCAAGACAGCGCTGCTGCACAAGGCACAGGAACTGGGCGTCTACCCAGCGCCTGAGGAAGGCCCCAACCCGGAGATCGTTGCGGAACTCGCGGCGGCGTTCCAGGAGTCGGTGGTTGACGTCATCTCCGCGAAGGCTGCGGAGGCCGTGCGCCAGTACGACGCGAAGGGGCTCGTGCTTGGCGGGGGTGTCTCCGCGAACGGTCCCCTGCGGCAGGCGTGCCGGGACAGGGTGGATGTACCCGTGCTCATCCCGGCACCGCGCCTCTGCACGGACAACGGGTCCATGATCGCCGCAGCGGGCTACCACCGGCACATCAGGGGGATAGCGCACGGACTCGACCTCGACGTCGCGCCGAGCCTTGCCCTGGCATGAGGGACTGAACGCATGTACGTCGGACGAATCGTTGCAGCGGGCAGAACGCGGAGCGGGTACAACGCCGTCGCCTACCGCGTCTCAAGCCGCTCCTTCCCGAATCGCATGGCCGTCGACCGCGAAGGCACGATGGTTATCGTGCCGCGCCCCGGCTTCGAAGGCGACCTCCAACAGAGCCCGTACATCTCCTACAACGCGCTGCGGCTTGCGGGCGACTGGGCCATCGCCACGAACGGCTCTCACACCGACCCCATCACCGAGAAGGTGAACGCGGGCCTTCCGGTGCGCGACGCCATGGCGCTGACGCTGCTGGCGATGGACTACGAGCACGACGCCTTGGACACGCCGCGCATCGCCGCGGCGGTGCCGCTGCGCGGAGACACCGGCTGGATGGCCATCGTGCGGCGCGACGGGCTGGTCGTTCGGGAAGTGCCGTTGGAGGACGGCGTCGCCCGCTACGTCGCCACCTATGAGAGGAACGACGTGCGGGACGACCAGTCGAGTGATTTCGATGCGTCCACGGCGGCGGAGGCCGCGCTCTTCACCGTGAGTGGTGCCGCGTTCGCTGACTTCGAGAAGCCGGTCACGAGCGTCGCCGCCCTTGCGAACGACGCAGGCTTCGCCCTGGGCGTGCATGTTGTCGAGTAGGGTGGGCGGCTAGAGCAGCCGCCTGAGCCGTGGGTTCGGCGGGGGCGGCTCCGTCTCCTGGGGCACCTCGCGGTCGCTGATCGTGCGGATGTTGGGCAGGAACGCCACCGGCGCGGCGGATGCGATGTAACTCACGTCGTGGAAGACGTCTACCGGCGCGCTCGCGTCGAGCAGTTGCGAAACCCGGTCCGGCGTAAGGCGTCCGCTCACGACGATGCCAACCTTGCGCGCGCTCATGCTGTCCAGCTTCTCCCGCACGCGCTGCACGTCTTCTGCGGCGACCGGCCTCCCACCCTCCGTACGCGCGAGGCGGACGCTGTCCAGGTTCATCCCCGAGGCCCGCGCGACCTGCTCGACCTGCTCCACAATGTCCTTCCGTGGATCGACGTAGGCGATGCGCTGCACGTCCGGCGCGACCGCCTTGTCGAACGCGAGCATCGCTTGTACGGCGGTGCCCATCAGTTGCACGAGCGCGCCGGAGACCGTGGCCACGGGAGCCGTACCCGCGAGCTGGGCCCCCAGGACCGTGGAGCCGGAGACGCATCCGCCTACGACGGCGGCGTAGTCCATCACCGCGGCGACCGACGGGTGCACGTTGTGCGCTCCCAGGGAGACGACGGGCACGCCGTTCGCAGTCTTCACGACGTCCCGCGCGGCGGTTGCCCAACCGGTCTGGTGCGCGAGGATCCCGCAGATGGCGGTCTCGTACAGCCCGAAGGACGAATAAGGGGCCTTGATCTCGAGGCAGACCTCGTTCTGCGAGACGCGCGAACCTTCCTCGACAGCCCACAGCTCGCGGTTGCCCTCCGACGTCACCTTGCTGATGAGCGCCTTCACCTCCAGCGAGCCGCTGAGCACCGCCTCGCGGCTGGCGGAGAACTGCATGGAGACGGTGGGGTTCAGTCCCTCGTTGCGAAGGATGCGCTGCGTCCGGTGCAGGTAAACGTCGGCAGTATCGCCGGTGATAACCGACGGGCGAACTTCGAATGTGGGGTTACGCATCTGCATGATGCAGACCCATAGGGGAGGGCGTATAGATGCTATGACGCGCAGGTGCGCGCTTCAATACGCTGACCATTCCTGATTTGCGCTGCTGTGTGCATCAAGGCGCTGCTATGCGCGGTAGCCCCCCGAAGCGAAGCCGAGCGAGGCCGCGCAGATCGTCCAGCGCCGTCTTGACCACCTTCACTCGCGTGTCAGGGTCCTCCTCCCACGCCACGGGGATCTCCTTCCACCGGAACCCGCGCTTCTCCGCGATGACGAGCAGCTCCGTGTCGAAGAACCACCCGTTGTCCTCTATGTGCGGGAGCAGAACGTCTGCCGCGGCCCGGCTCATCGCCTTGAACCCGCACTGCGCATCTCGGAAGTGCGTGCCCATGCTCAGCCGGATGATGCGGTTGTACGACTGTGAGATGAACTCGCGCTTGAACGACCGCTCCGTCTGCGACTCCCGCGAGAGCCGCGAGCCCCACGCCAGGTGACAACCTTCGTCCGTGATGGCGGCTACGAGCGGCGGGAACGCCTCGAGTCCCGTCGAGAGGTCGACGTCCATGTACGAGACCACGTCCGCCGTGCTCTCGCGCCACGCGCGCTTGAGCGCTCGCCCGCGGCCGCGCTCGTCGAGGTGGATGACGCCCACCTCACCCGGATGCGACTCCGCGAAGCCGGTGGCGACCTCCAGCGTCGCGTCGGTCGAGCCGTTGTCCGCGACGACGATGCGCCACTCGTGCGGGAGGTTGTCGCGCAGGAACGCGCCCAACATCTCGATGCAGCGTCCGAGCGAGTGCTCCTCGTTCAGGACGGGTATGACGACGTCAACGGTTGCCATCGGTTACTGCTGCTCCTTCAGGGCCTCGGCCACGGCGAACGGGTCCGACGCGACGACCGGCTCGGCGAACAGTTCCATGCTGCCGAAATCGCTCGACCTCACGCCGAGTGGACCTCGGTCTACGATGCGGATGACGCACGGAAAGCCCTGCCAATCCTCGGAGGTCTCTCCCAACGGCCGCAGTTGCCCGCCCACGTTGAACGACTGCACGCCGAGCGCGTCACGGAACACCGCGAGCGTGTCGTACAGGGCGTCGGCCGCGTCCTCAGCGAACGTGGATGCGAGGATGAACGTCTCCTTCTCCTTCGTGGGCGTGAGGCTCGCCAGCATCTGAACGCTTCCCCGCCGCCACCCGAGGCCGAGCGCGGTGTGCAGGGTGGCGAGATCGTCGAAGTAGTTGGCGCCGTGCTCCGCACGATAGGAGGAGGCGGCGCGGCGGAGCGCCTCGATGCGAGCGTAGTGGCGCCCGTGTGCCAGCTGCACCTGCGCGTGCCCGTGCACGATGGAGCCGCCCGCGCGCCAGAGGCAGTTCCACAGGAAGAACGGGTATACGGCGTCCCGGTCCGCCTCATGCGCTGCTGCGAACCACCCGTTCGCCAGTGCCACGCAATCCCGCACCGACGCTCGGTCGAACCGCAGCGGGTTGGCCTCCGCGAAGACGAGCAGACTGTGGTGCGCGTCGTACTTCGCCACGTTCGCTGCGGTCAGCGCCGTGTCGTTGCGGAGGCGTCCGAACAGGTCTTCCGGTGTGTTCTCCTCAGCCTGCGCCCACGGATCGTTCGCCAGTTCGTCCTGGATATCTGGGGCGGTGCCGCCCCGCATCGGACGGCGGGCGCGCAGTTCGTTGAAGATGGCGGACTCGCCGGTGACGAGATTCGAGATCCGCACGATTCGCTGCGTCTCCACCGCCTCCACGCTCCCAAACGTGCGCTCGACCCACGGGGCCATCGTTGGCGGGACGCGCAGGTGCCCCTCGCTCTCGGCCACGTCGTAGATGCGGCGGAAACGCGCGGCGTCGTCCGGCGCGAGGCGTTGCGCCTGTTCGCGCAGGTTCAGTATGGACAGGGACATGGGGGCAGCGGTCAAAGCGTCGTGTCTGTGGGGTTCGTAGCTGCGAGTGTGCGTTCGAGCGAGAGTTTGTCCAACTGCAACTGAACGGGGATGGGGTACTTGCCGGTGAAGCAGGCGTCGCAGAATCCCTTGCCGGACGGATCGCCGCTGACGGCATCGTGCAGCTGATCGACGCTCAGGTAACCGAGCGAGTCCGCGTCGATCTCTTTGCATATCTCCGGGATGGACCTGCCGGTCGCGATGAACTCGGCTTTCGTCGCCATGTCCACGCCGAAGAAGCACGGGTCCACGATGGGCGGCGCGCAGACGCGAACGTGCACCTCCCGCGCGCCCGCCTTGCGGAGGAGCGCCACGATGCGCGGCGTGGTCGTGCCGCGGACGATGCTGTCGTCCACCACCACCACGCGCTTGCCGCTGAGCACTTCCGGCAGGGGATTGAACTTGTTGCGCACCCCGAGCTCGCGGAACCACTGGTCAGGCTCGATGAACGTCCTGCCCATGTAGCGGTTCTTGATGAGCCCGTAGGCGAAGGGGATCCCGGACTCCTGCGCGTAGCCGATTGCGGCGGAGTTGGCCGACTCCGGTACGGGGATGACGATGTCCGCGTCCACCGGGTGTGCCCGCGCGAGCGCCATCCCCATGCGTGTCCGCGAGGTGTGCGTGAGCGAGCCGTCCAGTATCGAGTCCGGACGGGCGAAGTAGATGTGCTCGAAGACGCAGTGCGCCCTGTGGGTGTCGGGGACCTGCGACGGGATGCTCCGCAGCCCCGTGCGGCTGATGACGACGGTCTCGCCCGGCTCGATGTCGCGCACGAACTGCGCGCCGACGTGGTCCAGCGCGCAACTCTCCGAGGCGATGATCCAGCCGCTCTGCTCGATGCGCCCGATGCAGAGCGGACGCACCCCGAGCGGGTCGCGGATGCCGATCAACGTGTCCGGAGTGCAGACCGTGAGCGAGTACGCGCCCTTGAGCGTGCGCATGAGGTAGGACGTCTTCTCCTCCCAGGAGTCGCCGGGCGCCCACGCCAGCAGGTGCGTGATGACCTCCGAGTCCGTGCCGGTGGAGCAGGTGACGCCCCAGTCGTCCAGCAGACGCTGCCGCAACTCCGCGGCGTTGATGACGTTGCCGTTGTGCGCGAGCGCCAGCTCGACGCGCGGGCCCTTGGAGACGATGGGCTGTGCGTTCAGCGGGCTGCTGGAGCCGGTCGTGGAGTAGCGCGTGTGCCCGATGGCGATGTGGCCGGGCAGCCGCTCCAGGTCCTCCTGGCGGAAGACGTTGGAGACGAGCCCCTGGTTCGTGAAGTTGCGGAGCGTCCGCCCGTCAGCGGCGGCGATGCCGGCGCTCTCCTGCCCGCGGTGCTGCAGGGCGAACAGGCCGTAGAAAGCCAGCTGTGCGGCTTCGTCGTGCGTCGATCCGGGAAGGTATGCGCCTATGACCCCGCACGCTTCGCGGGGAGCGTCGGACTCAACGACAGGCAACCTGCGGCCTATTGCCAAGAGAGCCTCGCTCCGGGGTCAGGACTGGTGACTGGATGTTAACCGTTGACGGTCAAACAGGCAAACCGGCGCATCGGGAGTTTTGGGCCGGTTTGCTGGCTCGCCGCCGACGGCTACAGGTTCGCCAGCACCTCGGCCGTCGGCTGCACCGAGCACCACTCCGCGAGCGAGGGGAGGTCGGGCGAGTCGGGCGGGTACGTGGCGTCGGCGATGACCGTGATGTCGTAGCCGAGCGCAACGCCGTCCAGCGCCGTCGCCCAGACGCAGCCGGTCACGGCCCCGCCGGTCATGATGAGGCGGCGGGCGTTCAGGTTCCGCAGGATGCGGTGCAGCGGGGTGTAGCCGAAACCGCTGCCGCCCTTCTTCTCCACCACGTAGTCGTCCTCTTCCGGTCGCAGTTCGTCCACCATCTCAGCGCCCCAAGTGCCGTAGGCGCAGTGCGTCACGCCCGGTGGGAGCGTGCGTGCGCGCCGGTGCGTCCTGCTGTGCACGTCGTCCGAGTTGTCCTGACGACGAACCACCCGCACGTAGACGACGGGCCAGCCGCGCTCGCGCATCGCCGCGCTCAGCTGTTGCGTATTCTCGGTGATGCTCACCCGCTTCTCCTCCGGCATCGGGTCGCTGAGGCCGTAGAGGACGTGCGGACGCTCCGCGTTCATGAAGTCGTTCTGCATGTCCACGAGCACCATCGCGAAGTCGGGGCCGGGCCGCGGTGCCGGCGGCGTGGCGGTAGCAGCGGCGTAGACGTCTTCCGCGAGCACGACCTCTGCCTGCTTGCGAGGCGCGTGCAGCTTTGCGGCGTTGGGCGGGTACAGCGCATCCTCGACGACGAACTGCTCGTACCCCAATCGCCCTCCGGTGCGGGCGGTCTCGGCGATGGTGTCTGTCACCCCGCCCCCGACGACGATGCACTGGGTGACGCCGAGGTTCGTGAGAAGGCGATCGAGGTGCGTGTTGTCGTATGCGCTGTGCCCCTTCTTGACGACGACGTAGTCGTCCGGCGCAGCGTCCATGCCGTCCATGAGCCCTGCGCCCCACGAACCCTCGATGAAGAACGGCCCCGTCTCCTCGAGTCGGCGCTCCAGCCAGAGAGGCGCGTAGGTGCTGTCGGCGAAGTCGGGCCGTAGGCTGGTCTTCACCCACACGATGGGCCTGCCCGCCTCGCGCATGAGGTCGATGAGTCCGCCCCACGTGTCCACGAGACGCGCCACTTCGGTAGCCTCGGGCGCCTGCCCTGCGCGCCCCAGCGCGCCATCCGGATGGAGGGCGTCGCGTTGCACGTCGACCAGCAGCAGCGCAGCGTTATCGAGGACGATCTGCATCTCCCACCTCCTCGCACCGTGAGGGTGTCGCGGCCATCATAGGGGCGCAGCCGCACCGGCTCAAGCGCTACCCTCTCGGTGCCGGGCCGAGCACCCGGTACTTCTTGTCCGCGGTGCGCTCGGCTATGGGCAGCACCTCCACGACCACCCGCGAGAGCCCGACGACCTCGCCGTCCGCGTCGAAACTGTAGTCGTCGCCGATGGCCCCGCTCCAGGTGATGCCGTACATGCAGTCGCGGAAGCCGTCCGCGTCCTGGTCGTCGCCGGTCTGCCTGAGGCATTCGGTGGTGATGTAGACGTCGTCGTACGCGGAGCCCAGGTGCCACGGCAGCGTCACGTAATCGTAGCGCTCCCTGAAGTTGGCCAGCACCTCCTGCGCCTTCTCGTTGGCCGGGTCCAGGTCGGCGGTGATGGCTTTCATGCCGGTTGCTGCGTCGCCCGCGATGTCGAGGGCGGTCGTCCCCACCGCTATCGTCTCCGCGTAGATAGGCCCTTCGTAGCCCAACTCCCGGGCCTGCTTCATGATGGTGCCCGCCGAGAACTCGGACTGGGGCGCGATATGGAGCGCGTCGGGGCCGGCCTCGAACAGCTTCGTCAGTTGGGTCCTGAAGTCGGCGACGTCGGACCCGTACGCCTCCGCCGCTACGACACTCCCGCCGCGCTGTTCGAATTGGGCGACCGACGTGCGCCGTATACCCTCGGCGTAGTCGGTTGCCTCGGTGATGGTGGCGAGTGTGCGTATCCCGTCAGCCCAGAGCGTGTTGCCGGTGGCGATACCCACTTCGATGTCGCTGATCTGTGTGCGGAAGATGTAGTCGCCCGCGTTGGCGATGTCCGGGTTGCTCGCCAGCCCGGAGAAAAGGATCACCCCGTCGGCCTCTGCCAGCGGCGCAACGCCAAGCATGGCGGAGCTGCACGAGGTGCCAAGGATGATCTTCACACCGTCCACGTCCGTGAGCTTGTGGTAGGCGGCGATGGCGTCGGCGGCGTTGCACTTGGAGTCCTCGATGACGAACTCCAGCATGCGCCCGTCGATGCCGCCCGCGGCGTTGATCTCGTCCGCGGCCATCTGCTTGGACTGGTTCGCGACTGTGCCGTACGTCTCGCCGGCGCCCGTCAGCGACTCCATCACGCCGATCCTGAACGGCTCGTCCTGGCCGTCGTCGCTGTCGCCGCAGGCGACGATTCCCAGCGCAAGGACGGGCAGCAGGCAGAGAATGAGGAACAGCTGACGCACGGGGTTGCTCAAGAGGGGACCTCCGAAGTTCCGGGTTGGGATGGCTGCGAGTGTAGCATGAGGCTCTGCTGCCTCCATCCGGCGCATCCTGTCCTCGCTGTGGGGTAGTGAGGTAGTTTGAATCCCCGAGTGATTACTCGTAAGGGGGGCATGAGGCTAGTGTGGCTGAGCCGCGCCGAGTGCTGCCTTTCCTACGAGGACAGCATCGATTCCAACATCCATCGAGTCAGTGTTTCAATCGTGATTTCCTTGCTGTGAAGGGTCATAGTGCACTTATCGTGCGCCGAATCCCACGTGACTTCGACGACTACCCTCTCCCATCTGATGAAGGTCCCATGGGGGTCTATTATGTTGCGGTGGGCCACGAACAGATCGTGGGTTGGTACGTGGGAACAGTAGGCTCGGTGCAAGTCGTTCTGATAGACGCGGATGCCCTCGAACCCTTTGTCGTCCCACGCGCGCGCTGTGCGATAGTGAGGCGCCTCGCTGCTGTTGTTGGTATTCCAGATGCTGATGGTCTTCCGTACCTCGCTCTCAATGTCATTGAAGACCTTCAGGCTGTCGCAGTCCAACCGCCTCTCAATCCAGTGTCCTTCAGTCATGCTTGTTCCTCCTTACGGGATTTCAAGTCGCAGAATACCGCGCGACGGATTCGGTTACGCGAGCTCATGCGCCATTCCCGATGGCCAACTCGCAGGCCACGCCCGCCACTACCAGAAGCGGGTAATGCCTCAGTTGATTACGAGTGAAGTGCGTCAGTTTGGATGCTGGGGAGTGGTCGGCGTCATCGCCTGCGATTCCCCCAACAATAGCAGCGGCACCACCATCAGTGGAACCGCGACAAGCGCTCCAATCCCCCATACCAACAGCCAATTGGTCGTCACCCACTGAGATTTCTTGCGGTGATTCTCAGCGCAGTCTCGCAGCATCACGTAGGGCGGGGCGACCACCAGGGCCATACCGCAGAGGATCGCCATCATACCGAAAATCCCAAAGGCGCTACCCGTCGGGTTCCCCACCACTTCGACGGTTACTCCGCCCACCACCCCAGCCACCATGTAGGGAATGGGCTTGCTGGCGACGAGCATCACGTGCGCCAGAACATCACGAAAACTGACATCTTCACTCTGGTCGTCACGTTCCAAGGTTCCCCCTCCATGCGTACGGGAATCGCCTCAACGTCAGAAACCACCCTGTCTTGCTGGTCTTCATGTTCTCCTCCTGATTTCAACCGCTCATCGAGGCATGGTGATACCCCGCACGACGACGGCGGCGCACTCCACGACGAGCACTGCTTCGTAGAGCTCGAACGGCCAGTTCTGCAAGCGGGCTACGAGCAGCGTGAAGAGCGCCGCCGTCACGAACAGCACGACACACTCGATGCTCCGACGGGTGTTGAATCCCATTCGGGCACCATACAGAGGTTTGACAGCACTCTCTAGCCCGCGTAGGGTGCGCTGCGTTGACAGTCTCCGGCTCGTTCACCGCCCTCCCAGTGAACCCAACAAAGAGGGTGGAGGCCAACACCGCTCGCAGCGGTAGGGCAATATGCCCTCTTGTTGGCCTCTGGTGCGGGGACTGTCAACGAGTACCTACACAACGCGGGCAAGAGGGCACCTTATTGGTTCTTCCTACACAGCCCCCCCCCGCTGGGGAGCATGCAGTATGGGATGGAGTTCCAGTATTGCTGCCGTATTCATGCTCGTCGTGGGGTTGGCCTGTTCATCGCCACCGCCACCAACGCCAACCATCTCGGTCTATGAGGTTTACCCTGCCGCCGTTGCAGACCTACTTCCGCAGGATGTCTACAACTGCACCTATGACCGCGAGACTGCCCGCCTAGACAGGCTCTCGCCTGAGGAACGGGCCACCCAGGAAGCCCAGATGGCCGAAGGCATGCTGGACGAGTGGTATGCCACGCTCCACACGCAGGGGCTTTCCTGTTGGGCCTTGTACGCATCCGATGCGGAATACGTGCGGTTCATGGATTCGACAGGTGGAACCATGCTGTTCCTGCCATCCTGGCAGCTCTGCATCGAGGATGCGATGGGGCTGCTGGAAGGCGTGGTGGCAACGGTGGTCTACGCGAGACTGGGGGACCTCTCCGTATTCTCCGCCGAGGCGCTGCGATGCCTCCCAAGCCCCACCGCGACTCCCCCACCGACAGCGACACCCCAACCGTTTCCGACACCTATTCAAAGGCCAACGCCAATACCCACACTCCCGCCGCTGGTGTTCGATCTAGAGCCGACCTTCACTCCGATATCGACTCCGACTCCATTCCTCCTCGACATCCAGGTGGTTCCCCCACTACCCACCCCTAGATTCACGCCTGCGCCCACGCCAGCCTCCACCGGGCCGATCCTTGTCACGCCGAACCCGCTTCCCACGCCTACTGTGAGCGCACCTACACCGACTGCGCCGGTCACAGTAAATCAGCAGTGGAGCGATCGCTGGATCGAGTTCTTGGTCGAGCCTCACGTCTGCAATGGCATTCTGGAGTTCAGGGGGCGCGCTGTGGATGGCAGCAGGGTTGAGTACGAGGCCAGCAGGTACGTCCCATTCACCCTCTACGAGGAGGTCGACCTACAGTCGTCATTTGAAGCGTGGGTGCGACCTGCGGTTCCTCCGATAGCGTCGTACCTGAAGCCCGCGCCGCCCGGAACGTCCTACCCGGGCCTGCCTCGCCACCAGATCATCGCCGACATCCTCTCGACGCCGCCTAGTGGAGAGTTCCATCTGAGGGCCGACTACCCGGCGTGGTTACCGGACCCTGAGAACGTGGCGCTCGGTGTTTGGGGGTCTCGCCCTGAACACGAAGTGGACGCGCTGCGGCTCATCGAAGTCGAGGAGTGCGCTACTGGATGAATCCTCATGGGATTCAACCCCCGCAAAAGCATCGAGTGCGTCGTGCTCTTTGTGACGGCGGCACTCTTCACGTTGCTGGTTGCCCGTATACAGGGTTGACCGTTCGCATTCTACGAGGTTGTGCTCGTCCTGGAGTGCGCTTTCATCGTCCTGCGGAGCCACACCGCAACGACCCCCCGACAGACGATGATGCCTGGGAAGGCTGTAGCGGGCTGATTCGCCGCCCGCTATTTGCGCTCCTGACCGGTAGGAGCGGTAACCACAGGTCTCGCGTCAGGTAGAGTGCGCCGCCCATGAGGCTCGCCAATAGCAGCGGGACCAGCACCCTGATGATGTTATCGAGGAGCCTCATCAGCGGCTCATGGGATGCCCACTCGGGGAGCCTTTCACCCGCCGTCGCTGAACTGAGGGTGCTACGTACTCTCCTTCGAGACGATCAAGCCTTCAATTGAAGCCAAATGTTCTTGAAGTCTTCTCTAGCCAGAACTGCTGCCATGTCTGGGAGTTCTCGGTTATTTCCTTGACTGACTGTGCAACGAAGGACTCTCGTTCGTCGGTCACATCGAAGTCATACACCTGGAATGCAAGCCTTTCGCTATGGGTTCGGAGCAACGATAGAGCTTCCCTCCCCCGCGACCTCGAGTGCTCGACCACGACCCTCAGGTTGTCTGCCGGTGATTGTCGTTGAGCATCCAGAGCAAGCGTGGCTAGGTGATTGGCCTTTGTCATCGGTTCCTGCACATCAAGATTAGCAGTGACCACGTAGACGTGTTGCTGGGCCACCGATAGAGGTTCTTCGGCTGGCTTATCTGTCCACCAGTGAAAGTCAACTGGCCAACTGGCACCGCTGGTACCTCTGAGCTCGTAGGAATCTTCTACCAAAGCCATAATGTTGCGCGATTCATATTCACGCTTGATGCGGGTGCGCAATCGGCTTCCACCACGATGCCTTATGCGATTCGGATCCACACGGATGAACGGGGTCGCAGTCACCATAGTCACGATGACCTTAGCCAAATCCATGACGCTATCTAGCAGACGGTCTCCCCCGGCATTGAGGATAACAGTGCCCCGATTGTAGTCGAGTTCAGCTCCGTAAGATTCGGCGACATCCCGGAGCAGCTTAAACGCCGGGGTGTTCAGCGTATGCTGACCTAGCGTGAATAGGTGGCCAGCTATAGTGCTTGTGTCATCTATCCGAAAACGATCACCATCAGGGTCAACAATAACGTGTATAGGGTCTCCGTCGCCGTCCAAGAACGGTGTGCGTATAGCACATCCACCATTGCGAGTGGGTTTCACGTCCACCTTTGACGTAAGATGCTGAATCAGTTGCTCCTTCAGGTCTGCGCAATCTGCATTCATGGGTTCACCGGGGGCAAGTAGGGTTGCCAGTCCATGATGGTGATGTCCATCTCCACGCAAAAGTCTTCGACCGCTTCCGTAATGTCACTATACCACTCGTCGCAAACGTCTAGCGGGTAGGCGTAACTGCTCCTGTGCTTAACGAGAGGGAAGTTGCGAGAAGGGAAGTGCATGTGCGGGCCATCCACAAGTTGCCCGTCAGGGTTGTGGTGCCAATCGTGCGAGTGGTGTTTCCTCAAGGAGTCTCTTCCGTAGTGGAGAGTGAGGAAAACTTGCCCCAGACCGTCGATGTAGCCCGTGAGATTAAGCGTGTGATTCGCTTCTGTCTTGACGGGGATGTCAATGTTGCGAGGCGGTCGGAACCCGCGTAGTTGGCCTCCACGTCCTGGTACTGTTGACTTAGGCAAGCCAACAATCTCCTCTACCCATGAGATCGGTCCATCGTATGGGGGGAGATACGCTCCCACGTCCACCATCATCTGCGCAGCCTGTCCCTGTACGGACAACCATCCCCCGGGACTCTTGGCAATGCCATAGGCGCGCACCTCACTTGAAGTTGCAGGGAATCCCCCCAGCATTCGGGCCTCAGGGAATCCATCGCGCCGCGAATCTAGCAGGCAAGGAGGCCGCTTTGCAAGCGGATTGGAGGCCCCGGCTCTGGTGACAAACGAGCCGTCGGTGCGGTACTCCCTGGTCGGTATCCTTATCGCCTACGGCGCGCTCGTTGTCCAGGTGCTCCTCTGCTACGAGGCGATGAGAGCCGGCACCGCTCAGGCGCAGGCGCAGCAGGCCCAGCACAACGAGACGATGGGAATCCTGCGTGAGATCGCCGTTTCGGGAGCATCTCCCTCACAGAGCTGATGGGGTATGCCCTTGCGCCCCCTAGGACGGCGCATTGTTGGGGTCGTCAGGGTGACCGTATCGGAATCCGCAGAACTATACTTGAGTTCCAAAATGTCGCAACTTGGAGACAGAGGATGACTGACCCCTCCCTGACCAGACGCACTCACGGCTGACCAACTACGCCCCGGCTAATGGCTGTGCGCTTCTTGTGTCGCTTCCGCCGTGGCTTGCCGCGATAGGTCGCGTAGCGGGTGGGACGCTTCGGTTTGGGAACTGCGGCGTCCATGAGGTTCAGGATGTCGGCGATCTCCCACGGGCGGTCCGTGAGGCCGGCTGCCATCGCGGGAGTGCGCTCCCTGTACTTCTCGCGGAGCGCCATGTGGGTCCGGCAGAAGTTGTAGTACATGTAGTGGAGCGCAATCGCGCAGGCGTGGTTCTCGACCTTCTTGGAGTTGCCGTTGGTGTGGCGGGTCATGCGCCGTATCGACATCCGCATCGTGAGGTTCTGGCGCTCGATGTAGGACGTGCCGATAGCGGCGGGGGTAGGGGTCCCCATGATGACCTCTTTGTGGGCACCCGAATAACGGACGCGCTTGTCGCGCTCATCGCGGTCGTACTCCTTCACGAGCATCGCGTAGTCGATGTCGCGTCCGTAGACTTCCTCGACGGCGATCAGGTAGGGCTTATGGCCGTCGCTCGTGAGCTGGATGCGGTGCGCCATCCGGGACTTCAGGTCCTTGATGAAAGCCTTGCCCGTCGCGGCAGTTCGGTCGCCAAGCCTCCACGTCGGCACCAACTTGGAATCCGTGCAGAGCGCCACCCATATCCACACGTCCCCCGCGACCGCTGGGGGCTTCTTGGCGCGCCCTAAGCGGCGGGCCTTGACGTAGACGAACGACCAAGCCTCATCGACCTGGATGTGCCGACAATGCAGGTTCCTCAGGACGCGGTCTTGGAAGATGGAACTGACGCGGCCAGCGTCCACGAGGAGTTTCGTGATGGTCTTCTGTGATACGCCCGTGACGCGCATCGTCGCCCTGATGCTCATGCCGTCCACGAGGCATTTCAGGACGAGGATGCGCTTCTCCTGAGTGAGCGTGTTCACAGGAGTACGTTATGCCTACGGCAGGTCTCGTTCAAGGAACAGGTGTCACTATCTGGGGATTCGTCGAGGGGCGGTTCCGGCAGGGGTTGAGGTGAGGCCGTCCGGAAGCCGAGTATAGGGCGCTTGCGACGCTGAGGCTGGTGGGCGTCGGCGAGGTTGTCCTTGCCGACGGAAGGCCGCACTTCCTCCCGCACCGTGAACTTGCCCTCGAACGTGATGGTCCTGATGGTCTCGGTTCGATCTGAGTCCGTCATGGCAACCTCCTCGCAGGATGATTTGCCCTGACGGCCCCTCGCCCCATTGACAGGCTCCCAACCCGATGCATAGCCTGCCCCCGTGGGCGTTCTCTGGCGGGGGAGCCGTCAGAGCCGCTTGGTTGCCCGGTGGGTTCACACCGGGCAACCCGCGTTAAGGTCACTATAGCTCATGGGTGCAATCCCGCGTTCGCGGGGCGTGGAGAAGCCCTATCCAGGAGTGCCGTGCCCTCAGTTACGGGGTAGGCATATAGGGCACTCCGTCACACCGTCAACCTGAGGGTTCTCGAAGGCGTGTTGGAGAGCGGCCTCTACGGTGGGGAATCCTGGCCCCTCCGGCACAGGTGCCGCGAAGTCACAGGCTTTCGAGTGAATGATTGCCCTGTCTGAAGAGGTACTGGTGCGGTAGAAGTAGGTTTCGGGTGGTGTGCCGGAGGAGGCTTGCTCTGCCGGCTCGGCAGGCTCTACGTCCAGCATATCCATCAGGGGAGACCTGTCCCCGGAGGCCAAGTCCGCTATGCGCTTGGCTTCCCGTTGTTCCTCGTCGGTCGTCAAGTCCACGATGCGCTTGGCGTTCTGGTTGATGTCCACCGTGCCCTCCTGAGGTTCGCGCAAGCCTAACGGCCAGCCCGCCGTCGTTCAAACCTCAGTCCACTATAGGGCTGAACGCCGAATTCGCGCCACTCTCATTTACGAGTAGATTCAAAGTAGTGCAGTGCCCGCTGTGGGAGGTGGTTCACGCGGGAGCGCGCTTCCTGCTAGAATGTCTCTTCGTTGCGCCGTGCGCTTCACCTGTGCGCGGCGCGTCGTGTGAGACGCGGGCGGGCACACACCCCGCCGCCGCGCTCCCCGCAAGACCGAAGTGACAGACATGCTGCGTCAACTGCGCTGGAAATCGCTCCTCGCCATCATCGTCATCGTTGGCGTCGCTACTGCTGCGCTCGTCGTGCCGGACTACCGCATACCCGGCATCGGCGCGCGCGGCTCTCAGGACATCCTCGGCCTGCGGTTGGGGCTGGACCTCGCGGGCGGTACACAGCTCATCTACCAGGCCGGAGTGGAAGGCGAAGTCCCGACAGCGGAGCAGATGCAAGGGCTGGTCGGCACCATCACGCGGCGCATCGACCGCCTCGGCGTGGCCGAACCCTCCATCCAGCAACTCGGCGAGGACCGGCTGCTCATCCAACTGCCCGGCATCGAGGACACCCAGCAGGCGAAGGACCTCATCGGTCAGACCGCGCAGTTGGAGATAGTTGAACGCATCTGCGACAACGCCACCTGCACTGCGTTCGAAGACCGCCCGAGCGGCCTCACCGGTGGAGACATGGCCCGCGCATTCCCGAGCCAGGACCAGACGACGAACCGGCCTATCCTGAGCTTCGAGCTGAACCGGGATGCGGCGCAGCAGTTCGCCGTGATGACGCAGCGCATCTTCTCCACGAACAACACCGACAGCCCGGACCAGTTGGCGTTCGTGCTCGACGACGACGTGCTCGTATCTGCGGTCGTGAACAGCCCCATCCTCTCGGGCAGCGGCATCATCCAGGGCAACTTCACCACGGAAGAGGTCCGGCAGCTCGCCATACAGGTCGAGTCCGGACGTCTGCCGGTGGACATCGAGGAGATATCCTCGAGCGTCGTCGCAGGTGCGCTCGGCGCACGGTCGCTGGACGAGGCGCTCATCGCGGGCGGCGTCGGCCTGCTCCTCGTGCTCTTCTTCATGGTGGCCTACTACCGGGTCTCCGGGGTTGTCGCCGGCATGGCGCTCGTCTGGTACATCCTCATCGTCCTCGCCCTCTTCAAGCTCATTCCGGTGACGCTCACGCTGGCCGGACTAGCCGGCTTCATCCTCTCCCTCGGTATGGCCGTTGACGCCAACATCCTCATCTTCGAGCGGTTGAAGGAGGAATTGCAGGTGGGCCGCACCGTCCAGCTGGCGATGCAGATCGGCTTCAACCGTGCATGGCCGTCCATCCGCGACGGAAACATCTCCACCATCCTCATCGCCCTCGTGCTCTTCTTCTTCGGCAGCGGGTCGGCGAACTCGGCGGTGACCGGCTTTGCGGTATCCCTGCTCATCGGCGTGCTCACGAGCATGTTCACCGCCATCTTCATCAGCCGGAACCTGCTGGGCATCGTTGCTGCAACGTGGCTGCGGCGTTCGGCACGGCTGTTCACCCCTGATGCGGGCAGGCGCGACCGCGCAGCACCGGCGGGAGGAGGCGGCTGATGCGCGTCGCCAGCTTTCGCAAGTGGTTCTTCGGCATCTCCGCGCTGCTGGTGCTTCTGTCCGCGGCGTCGCTCATCTCGTTCCAGTTGAAGCCGGGCATCGATTTCACGGGTGGTGCGGCCATCACCGTCACTTACGAGACGGACGTGGCCACCTCGCGGGTCGTGGATGCGCTCACTCGTGTAGGGCAGCCCGACGCCATCGTCCAGGGCGCAGGCAACAACACGTTCTTCATCCGCCTCGGCATCCTGGAACTGGACGAGCGCGACGCCGCCGGGAACGTTGTTCGCCGCGGCGACGAGTCCCGCGTGCGGGATGCACTCGCGGAGGTCGGCCCGGTGGAGATCGGCTCGTTCGACTCGGTCTCCGGCATCATCGGCTCAGAGAACGTGCGCAACGCCACCATCGCTGTCATCGTTGCTTCGCTCGTCATCCTGATCTACGTCACGTGGGCGTTCCGGCGCGTGCCGTCACCATTCCGCTACGGCGTCGCAGCCGTCATCGCGCTCGTGCACGACGTCTTCATCGTCCTGGGCGTCTTCTCGGTGCTGGGCGAGACGATCAATCTGGAAGTGAACGCGATGTTCATCACAGGGGTGCTCACCACCATCGGCTACAGCGTCAACGACACCATCGTCGTCTTCGACCGTTTGCGGGAGAACGTGGCGCGCTATTCCGGCGTGAGCACGCGCGAGCTCGTCAACCTGAGCGTCCGCGAGACGATAGCCCGATCGCTGAACACGTCCATCACGCTCATCGTGGTCGTCGTTGCGCTGCTTCTCTTCGCCGGGCCGTCGATCCGCCCGCTGCTCTACGTGCTGCTCGCGGGCGTCACGGTGGGGACGTACAGCTCCATCTTCATCGCCAGCCTGCTCCTCGTCTCCTGGGACGAGGGCGAGATCGGCCGCTTCTGGCGCCGCGTCCGCTTCAAGCGCGCCCCGGCGTAGTACCACCATCCAATGAATACGACATCCGAGGAACTCGTCGATGCTTTGCAGGGGAAACGAGGAACCCCGTTGCCGATACCTATGTAATTTGCACGAGGCTCGTTGATTCCAGCAGATAAGCAACACATTATGGGAAACGGAGAAACAAATGAGGATGCGCAACTGCCAGAATTCAATTTATTCAACGTGCTTGAAGTCTGGCAGCAGGAACGAGCCCAGTCCGAGTTCTTGGCGTGGCTCATGGACCCGGCGAGCTCGCACGGGTTGGGGAACGCCTTTCTGCGTGTGTTCATAAGGCACGTAGTAGCAGAGGCGCACGTCCTATACGAGGATGGCACTCTCGTTTCTCAGCCGCCTGCGGAAGAAACGGTTGCGGGTTGGCTACTGAGTGACGCTGAGGTTGAAACTGAATGGCGTTTCATCGATATCATTGGAGCGGATGGAACGGACAAGGTTGTCTGGTTCGTAGAGAACAAGGTTTTCAGCGGTGAACATTCGAATCAGTTGTCTCGATACTTGGAGATAGTAGAATCCGAATACGCGGGGTTTACTATCCTTCCAGTATTCTTGACTATCAGGGCATTGTACCCGCAGTCGCCCGACAACAAGCAGAAGTACATCCCCATAGGGTACGACGAGATAGCCGATTTGGTAGAGAGAACGCGTGAAGACAATCCCGGGATGGACACAGGAATAGCCTTCTTCCTCTCGCAGTATACGCGTGCGCTCCGCAAGTACATGCTGCAAGAGGAGGACGGCAATCGCCGTACATAGGGAAAGGGATTGGTGAGCCTGTCGAACCACGGCCCCTATACCCGCAGCACCACCCTCCCCACAACCTCGCGACTCTTGACCGCGCGATAGCCGCGCATCACCGACTCGGCAGACAGTGGCAACTCCTCGTGAACGAGCGGCGACATCTGCCCGCCTGCCACGAGCGACAGCGCGCGCTCCACGTGCCGCCACTCGACCCCCAGGCTCCCCGCGAGCGTCAGTTCGCGGAAGATCGCCTCGGCGGGTGCGAACGACGCTGCGTCCGCCGACGTCTGCCCCACGAGCGCGATGCGCCCGCCTTGCCGCATCGCCCCAACGAGCCGCCCCAGCGATGCCCCCGTCGTGTCGAGTGCGGCGTCCGCACCCGCGTCGCCCGTCAGCGCCGCGACGACCTCCTCCCACGGCTCGTTATCGAGCAGCATTGTGTCGAACCACGGCTCGCTCTCCAGCCGCTGCGCCTTCTCCGGGGACCCGGTGATGCCGATGACGCTCGCGCCGAGCGCGTGCGCAGCCTGCGCCGCGTGCGCCCCGACGCCACCGCTGGCGCCGGTCACCACGAGCGTCTTGCCCTCCGTGATTCCGCACGTCTCCAGTGCCTTGAGCGCAACGCCGATGGGCGAGGCGAGCAGCCCACCGCCCGTCGCAGCCATGCCCTGCGGCAGCGGAACGAGCGATTCCACAGGCGCGGTCAGCATCTCCGCGAACCCGCCGTCGCGACGGTGTCCGATGTCGCCGGGCATAACGACGGCCTCGGTGCCCACGAGGCTCGCAGGCACGCCCTCGCCGACACCGCAGACGACACCCGCGACCTCGTGCCCGAGCACGCGCGGCAGCGTGACGCCTCGCCGGAGCGTGCCCTCCATGATGAGCGCGTCGTGGTGGGAGAAGCCGCACGCCGTCACGCGCAGCAGCGCCTTGCCCGGCGCGGGCTGTGGGTCGGGCAGGGACGCGTCGCGCAGGTGCGGCTCCGGCCCTGCGGCATCGAGGACGACAGCGTTCATGCAGATACTCTAACCGGACTTGGCAGCGGGTGTACGATTGACGCGTAGAGGAGAACGCCATGCACGTCGACGATTTCATCGAGGAACTCTGGAGGTACGCGAACAGCTTCCCCATGCGGGAACACCCGTGGTTCCGCGGCATCGCGGAGCACTGGTGGACGCGCGAGCAGATCATCGCGGGCGAGGTGCAGCACTACCTGCGCGTCCGCGAAAACCCGGTCTACTTCGGCTATATCGCGGCGCACGCGGCTGAGGAGCGCCTCCCCGGTCTCACCGAGGCCGTGCTGGAGAACTACATGGAGGAGCTCTCCGGCGAACGCTCGCACGTCGACATCATGTTCCAGTTCCTGGAGGAGGGAGGCGTATCGCGAGAGGACGCTGACACCGCGCAACCCACGCCCGGAACGCTCGCGGCCATCGAGATGATCCTCGGCCACTGCCAAAGGCGCTCAGCGTTGGAGGGCGTCGCGATGCTGGCGTTCGTGGAGAGCCAGCACGGCGGACCGGACGGCGCGGCGGCGTCAGCCTACCCGGCGCTCGTTGGCCACTACGGCTTCTCGGAATGGGCAGCAGAGACGTACCGCATCCATGCCGAGCAGGACGTGGGGCACGGCCAGAGCCAGATCGATGTGATCAGGCGCTACGCGACCACGGACGAGGCCCAGGAGAAGATCCGGCGCGCGGTCCGCCTCGGGCTGACAGCGTGGAACCTCGAGTATGACGGCCACGTGCAGGCCATGACCGGCCTCCGCGATCACTGGGACGGCGGCCACCCGCTCATCCACCAGAACCCGCCGATGCGCGTCCCCCTGTCATAGGCTGTCGTCCGTATAGACGAAGGAAGAGGCATCCGCACCGTGGATTCAAAGGACAAACAGCTCGATGCCGCAAGCTTCGTCGGGCGGGCTGCCTCGATGCTGGCCCTGGGGTTCTTCGTGGAGCGCGTCGGGACCGCCTATTTCGGCGCGGTGTGGGGCGCAGTGATCGCCGTCGTGGTGATGCTGGCCATCCTCGCCGGGATCCTGCTCTGGCCACGGCTGAAGAGCAAGGGAAGTGAGGAAGAGCAAGCCGAGAGTTCCGGCGAAGCAGCAGGCCCTTGGTAATGCTAGAACGGGAACTCGTCGGGCAGCGCTGACCGAAGCTCGGCGTACTCAGCGTCGCCGGCATACTCTTTGGCGATGCTTTCGAGGCGCTCCACGAGTTCCTCGACCGGCATCCGGAACACGCTCGAGACCATACCCGTGGTCTCCTCGAAGTCTCCCCTTCAGTTCCGGTATCAGCCGCGCATCCGCTCCATGAGGTAGCGGTCTTCTTCGCGCATGCTCCCATTGTAGCCGCATCCGCAAGCCCGGCTGCGTGTCTGCTACCGTGAGAAGCCCACAGGCTGCGCCGTGATGAGCTCCGTCGATGCGATGGGGCTGCCGTCGGCCTCCGCTGTCACTGCGAGCCGTGTGAGCACGCGCCACTCCTGGCCCTGCCACCGCACCCGCAGAATCACGAATGCGTTCTCTACGAGTTCACCTGGAGGCTCATCGAACCTCACAGTGAATTCGAGCCGCACGCTCGCGCCCGATGCCAACGGCGGCTGCTCGCTCAGCGATACCGCCTCCGCCTGGAAACGCCCGTGGGGCAGCCAGGCTTCCACCATCTCAACGGGCGCGTCCCCCTCGTTCCGCGCCTCGAACGCAACGTCCCACGCGCCCGGCGCGCCGGCGGCGCGGCCGTTCTGTAGAACACTGATAGATGGGCTGGTCATGGCGTCAGGATATATCTCCCGCTGGCGTCCGGTGAGTCGTGTGAAACTGGCGATATTCGTAAGAAATAACGGCAATCTCCGTGTGAAACGGCACAGCGATGGCTTTACTTGACCGGTCTACCCCTGCTCGGTAGTATCGCCGAGCGGGATGCGCGTGCAACGCAGCGCGGGAAGAGGTGAGCGAATGGCGCACGTCGATTACAAGGATCTGAGGGACTATCTGGACGTTCTCGAAGAGAACGGCATGTTGAAGCACATCACCGCGCCGGTCGACCTCGACTACGAGATCGGAGGTATCGCGGCTCGAAGTCTCGACAAGGGAGGCGACAGCCTGGTGGGGCTGCTCTTCGAAAACATCAACGGCTATCCCGGCAAGCGAGTGGTGGCGAACATCCTCGCGAAGACGGAACAGCTCGCTCTGGCCATCGGCGCCGAGCCGGACGACATGACGCTCTACGAACGCATCGGGGAAGCGCGGCAGAGTCCCATCGCTCCGGTGCAGGTGTCGGAAGCGGTCTGCCAGGAAGAGGTCATCACGGAGGAGGACGTGAACCTGCGCGACCTGCCCATCCCGTGGTGGCACGAGGGAGATGCCGGGCGCTACATCGGCACGACCGCGGGCGTGACGACGATGGACCCCGAGACCGGCTACATCAACCAGGGGCTCTATCGCTGCATGATCCTCGACGACAAGACGTTCTCCCTGCAGGCGCGCGGCGGCCACGAGATCGGCGAGAATCCCACGAAGACCGGCTACGGCGGGCAGTCCCACATCCTCATGAACGAGGCGAAGGGGAAACCGACGTCCGTCGCGCTGGCCATCGGCATGGACCCGGCGCTCACCTACGCCGCGGGCGCGTTCGTGCATTCGGACGAGATAGAACACGCGGAGTACGCCTTCGCGGGCGCACTCAAGGGCGAGCCCATCGAGATCGTGAAGTGCCTCAATAGCGACCTGCTCGTCCCTGCCTACTCCGAGATGATCATCGAGGGCGAGATACTCCCTTACGAACGCATCAACGAGGGACCGCACGGCGAACACCAGGGCTTCTACACGGCGGTGGACAATGTTTTCGTCGTGCACGTTAAGTCGATCTCGCACCGCAAGGACGCTATCCACTACGGACTGATATGCCGCCAGCAGGAGGACTACCCCAAGTTCATGTACTCCGCCGGCATGCGCACCCGTCTCGATCAGATGGGCATCGCAGACTTGCTGGAGGACGTCTGGTGCCCGGACAGCACGGGCGGTGGCTTCGGTGTCGTGGCCATCATCGCCGCGAAGGCGAAGACACCCGCCGACGTGGCGCGCATCAAGGAAGCGATAACCAATCTCAAGGAAGAGCGCTACCTCGTTCGCAGACCCCGCTGGACCATCGTCGTTGACGACGACTGCGACGTTCGCGACTGGGCGGAGGTGATGTGGCGGGTCGCGCTCGGCGTCATGCCGGACGCGCACCTGAGCATCAGCGAACGGAACAACACGATATGGCACGAACCGCTGGAAGTGGAGTTCGACGCAGGCTCGTGCGTGTTCGTCGACGCGACGTTCAAGACGAAGCGCGGGTTCGACCGTCCCATCAACGCGTTGAGCAAAGACCTGAAGTCCCGCGTTGACGGACGCTGGAAAGAGCTGGGGCTCGACTAGAGGCACGCGCACAATACGAAAGGACAACAGCCATGACGACCGAAGCGGAGATGGGGGTCGCGTACGACGACCTGCGTTCCTATATCGAAGCCTGCCAGGCTATGGACGACTGGCGGCTCATCGAGGGCGCGGACTGGGACGCGGAGATTGGGGCGCTGACCGAGGCGGCGGCCGACCGCATACCGGAGCCGCCCATGCTCCTGTTCGACAACATCAAGGGCTACCCGGAGGGCTACCGCGTCGTCAGCCTCACCGAGTCGTCTTGGAAACGCGCCTGCATCGCGCTTGGCCTGCCGCTGGACCGCCCGAAACTGGAACTGTTGCGGATGGCGGCCCGGAAGCTGAAGGCCGCGCACGACAACCTCATAGGCCCCAACGAGGTGACGAGTGGCCCGGTGATGGAGAACGTGTTCGAGGGCGAGCACGTCGATGTCTGGCAGTTGCCCATCCCCCGCTACCACGCCGCGGATGGAGGCCGCTACCTTGGCACTGGCGGCGTACTCATCAACAAGGACCCGGAGTCTGACTTCGTCAACGTCGGCACCTACCGGATGCAGGCGCACGAGAAAGACCTGCTCGGCCTGTGGATGAGCCCCGGCCAGCAAGGCAGGCAGATATGCCAGCGCTACTGGGACCAGGGCAAGGCCGCGCCGGTCGTTGCCGCCTACGGGCTGGACCCGCTGACGTTCTCTTCCGGACACATGAAGCTCCCGTGGGGGAAGAGCGAACTGGACCTTGCCGGCGGCCTGCGCGGGCGTCCCGTGGACGTCATTCCGGGCCCGATCACCGGCCTGCCGATACCGGCCGGAGCGGAGATAGCGATCGAGGGCGAGGTGCCGCCCCCCTGGGAGCAGGCTGAGGAAGAAGGGCCGTTCGGCGAGTGGCCGGGCTACTACTCCGGCGGTACGCGCGGCACCGGCGAAGCCCAGCCCGTCATCCGCATCAAGGCGCTCTACCACCGCAACTCGCCCATCATTCACAACCAGGCGCCCATGTGGCCGGGCGCGGCGAAGTTCGCCATACCGATCGGCGCGGGTCTCCTGTGGGACCAGCTGGAAGCAGCGGGGATACAGGACATCACAGGCGTCTTCTCCTACACCGGCTACCTCGTCGCCATCTCCATCAAGCAGCGCTACGCCGGACACGCGAAGCAGACTGCCCATGCAGCCATTTCTGCGGCCTCGGGCGCACGCAACGGGCGGTACGTCGTCATCGTTGACGAGGACATCGACGTCACGGACCTCAAGGAGGTCATCTGGGCGATGCAGACGCGAGTCGACCCCTACACTGACATCGAGACGATAGACGGGACGTGGAGCACGCCGCTCGATCCCCGGATGCCACCGGAGAAGCGAGCGAACGGCGACCACACGAACAGCAGGGCCATCTTCTACGCGGAGCGTCCCTTCCACTGGAAGGACGAGTTCCCCTTGGTCAGCCGCACCCCGGCTGACCTGCGCCAGAGCGTGATCGAGAAGTACCGCGACATACTCCCGTTCCCTGGGTACTAGCCCCGGCGGACGCAGGGTTCACGCATCCTGACGGGCGCGGCACAGCCGCGCCCGTCTCTGCTACGACATCGACACCCAGTAGCGCCCCATGCCCCGGTTCGGGATAATGGGCTATCGCTACCGGCGGTCTGCCTGGATACACCTCATTCCCGCGAAGGCGGGAATCTCGCATCCGGTGTGGGTGGATCAGGTACAGGCCGCTACCGCAGGAGGGTGCGTTGCGCATCGGGGCTCACGTTTCCGGATCAGGCTCGCTCGACAAGGCCATAGACAGGGCGCTGGACATCGGTGCGGAGTGCATCCAGCTCTTCCCGTCCGCCCCGCAGGGGTGGGGATTCAAGATCCCTGACGAGAAGATCGTTGCCGACTTCAAGCGCAAGGCGTTCGAGCAGGGTATCGGCCCCAACGTCTTCCACGGCATCTACCTCGTGAGCCTCGGAGCCGATGACCCCGCGCTCGTACAGCGCGGCAAGGCGTCGCTCGTCAAGTACATGAACGTCGCCGGCGACATGGGCGTGCAGGGCGTCATCTTCCACCTGAACAGTCACAAGGGGCGCGGCTTCGACGGCGTGTTCGGGCAGGTCATCGAGGGTCTCCGCGAGGTGCTGGCGCAATCGCCGCCGGACGTGCAACTCATCCTGGAGAACAGTGCGGGGATGGGCAACCACATCGGCTCCAAATTCGCTGAGATCGGAGCGTTCATACGCGAGCTGGATGACCCGCGGGTGCAGGTCTGCCTCGACACGCAGCACTCCTTCGCCGCAGGCTACGACCTCCGTACCCCTGATGGCGTCGATGCCGTGATGGACGAATTCGACCGCGACATCGGCGTCGAGCACCTCGTCGCCGTGCACTGCAACGACTCCAAGCCTCCACTGGGCGGCGCACTCGACCGGCATGAGAACATCGGCGAAGGGCAGATGGGCATCGGCGCATTCGAGTCGATACTCGGCCACTCCGCATTCGCCAACGTGCCCTTCTACCTGGAGGTGCCGGGCTACGAGGGCAAGGGGCCGGACGAGCCGAACGTGACCACCATGAAGTCGGTGCGGGAACGGGCCGCGCCGGACGCGGGCTGACCCGCGATGCGCAAGCGGCAGTTCGAGGAATTGGTCAGGCGCGCGATCGAGGAGGTGGCGGACGACTGGCCGAACGAGAAGAAGGAAGGGTGGCCCGTCTTCGTGGAGAACCTCCTGAGCAACAACGTCGACATCCAGGTGCGCCGCCAGCCGACGAAACGGCAACGCAGGTCGCTGGGACTCAAGCCGGACGAGACGTTACTCGGCCTCTACGAGGGCGTACCGCTCACCGACCGCGACGGCTACAACATGGTCCTGCCCGACGTCATCACCATCTTCCAGATCCCCATTGAAGAGATGTGCGAAACGGAAGAAGAGGTGATGGAGGAAGTGCGCAAGACCCTCGTGCACGAGGTCGCGCACCACTTCAGCATCACGGACGTGGAACTCGAAGCCTGGGGCGTGGCGTAGGCGCGCCGCTATCGAACATGAGCAGCGCGTGCTGCTGAGAGCCGCTCCTCGGCGAGGTGGTTCGCCGCCTCAGCCGTCGTGATGCCCTCGGCGTCGGCGATGGCGAGCACCCGCTGCATCGTGTCGTAGATGGTGGCGGTGTGGGCGCGCGCGCCTTCGCGGTCGTAGGGCTGCCCTATCTCGAAGTAGACGTTCGTCACGCCGCCCGCGTTCGCGATGAAGTCCGGCGCGTAGACGATGCCGCGCTGCACGAGCCGGTGCGCGTCCTCCGGCGTGGCGAGCTGATTGTTCGCCGCGCCGCAGATCACCTGGCACCGCAACCGGGGCAGGGTCGCCTCGTTCAGCGTGCCGCCGAGTGCGCAGGGGGCGAACACGTCGCAGTCTGCGTCGTAGATGGCGTCCGGCGAGACGAGCGACGTGCGCGGAAGGTCCGCGGCGCGTTGCAGTGCGTCGTCGTGGATGTCGGTCACGATGAGCTCCGCGCCCGCCTCCACGAGGTGCAACGCCAGCGACGACGCGGCGTTGCCGAAGCCCTGCACGGCGACACGCCGTCCTTCCAGCGAGTCGCTGCCCCACGCCGCCTCGGCGCAGGCGCGCATCGCCTGGAACACGCCGAACCCGGTCATTCCCGCGGGATTGCCGCTGCCCCCCAACTCCTCCGGCAGACCCACGACGTGCTGCGTCTCCTCGGCTATCCACGCCATGTTCTGCGCATTCGCGCCCACGTCCTCCGTCGTGACGTAGCGCCCGCCGAGCGATTCCACGAAGCGCCCGTAGGAGCGGAACATCGCCTCCGTCTTGTCGGTACGGGAGTCGGCGACGATGAGGCCCTTGCCCCCGCCGAGGTTGAGGCCCGCCGCCGCGGACTTGTAGGTCATCGCGCGGGAGAGGCGCAGGACATCCATGATGGCGTCCTCGTCCGTGGGATGCGGCCAGATGCGCGTGCCGCCGAGCGCGGGGCCCAGCGTGCGGTCGTGGATGGCGATGAACGCCTTCACACCGTTAGTGGGGTCTGTCCAGACGGCCAGTTCTTCGTGCCCGCTCGCCTGCATGTATTCGATGAATTCCATGGATTGCACCCCCTCCGGTGCTATGTTAATCGTAGCACTCTCGGCGGATACGTGCACTCGTAAGGCGTCTCACTCATCGTGTGGTTTCTCGTGCAGGATCCCCTGCCAGCCCTGCATGAGGCCGATGCCCTCGCGGGGCAGCACCACGATGGCGAATAGGGTCGTTGGTCCCAGCAGCACGAGGTGCAGGATGAGCCCGAACCCGATCCCCAGCTCGCGCGGCACGTCCCATAGCGCCAGTATCTCTACCACCGCGAGTTCGAACGTGCCGACGGCGCCCGGCAGCCCCGGTAAGGACGTCGCGAAGAAGATCGCGCCAAGCGCGACAATGGTCGCCTGGAAGATCGAGATCTCGATCCCCATGCCCTGCGCCAGCACCCACGCGCACGGCCCCAGCAGGAGCGAGTAGATGATGGTCAGCGACCCCGTGGTCGCCAGCTCCCGCTTCCGCCGCATCGCATCGCTTATCGTCTGTTCGTAGGTGAGGATCCCCGGTATCTTTCCGACGAAGGCGATGCGGCGCGCCACCCGCCCCAGATTCAGCAACAGCACGAAGAAGACGATGAGTATCGCGCTCAGGTAGATCGCGGGGCCTGCGAAGTCCGCTATCCGCGGTTCGGATACGATCGCCGTGAACGCGAATGCCATCGTGAACATGATGTCCTGCACGCGCGTCATGACGATGGTCGCTACTACGGTCGCCGCGGGGTGCTTGTCCCGCAGGGTCAGCATCGTCAGCACGGCGGGCTCGTCCAGCAGGCGCACCGGCGCGAAGTTGTTCAGGCCCAGCGCCGCCATCTCCACGGTGAAGAGCCGCCAGGAGGTGACGCGCTCGGATGTCCACATCAACCGCCACCGGTAGGCGCGCAGGAAGCTGGAGAAGAGCATGATCGCGACGGAGGCCGCTACCGCCAGGAGCGACGTCGTCGCCAGTTGCTCCCCCACCTCTCCCCAGTCGATGCCACGTATCGTGAGGTAGAGGAAGAACCCGCCAAGCGCGAACCCGAACGGGACGAGGAAGCGTGGGCTCCTGATGATGGAGAAGAGCGCGGAGAGGAAAGCCATGAGCGCGGCCTCAGCCGAACAGGTCGCTCCTCGATGGAGTGGAGGCCGTACCCGGCGCCGCGCCGTGGCCCGGCACGCTCATGTCCGCGTAGAACGCCTCGTCGTAGGCCCGCGTCCGCACGACCACCGGCATCGGCAGCGCGTGCCCGAACATGAGCGACTGCTGCTGCGACTCCAGCCGCGACAGCACGGTGCGCAGTTCACGAGCGCCCGGTGCGCCGGTCAGCACCGCGTCGACGTCGCGGTCGTTGTCCAGCTGGCAGACGATGCGCGTGCCCACCTGGCTCAGCACTTCGCCGTCGATGCCGGACGGACGCTGGTCCACCACGAGCAGCGTGACGCGGTACTTCCGCATCTCCCGCGCGATGGTGCCGAATATCGTCTGCCCCGCCACGCCGGGGTCGAGGAAGCGGTGCGCCTCCTCGATGGTGATGAGGAGCGGCGTGGGCTGGGGCTTGCCCTCGGCGAGCGCCTTCTCCGTGCGCTCGCGGTACTCACCGTGGATGCGCCGCGTGATGAGGTTCGCCACCAGCAGGTACGCCGTGATGTTGTCGCCGTAGCTCCCGAACTCCAGCACGACGTGGCGGTTGTCCTGCAGGTGCTCCAGCACCTGGCGAACGGCGCTGCCGCCCGTTGAATGCTCGGACATGAAACCGAACCGCTGCAGTTGGGAGAGCCTGCGCCGCAGCGCGCCGAGCGTCCCCGAGTTCTCACCCATCGAATCGGCGAGCGACGCCAGGTCTTCCTGCGAATGGTTCAGGAAATCCAGCAGCCAGTTCCGCCCGAAGCGGCGCTCCAGCGCATAACACGACTGCACGCCCAGGTCGGTCACGTGGAGCGTGGAGGCGAGCACCGCGACGTCGTCCGGCTCGATCTCGTCGAACCCGATGACCACGTCGTAGTCCGTTGAGGCGCCCCGGCGCCGCGACGATGCAGGGTCGAGCGTGAAGACGGAGACGCGGCTCCCGAACAGCTGCTTCAGCCCCTTGGCCGCGTAGCCGGACTCGGACGTGGACTGCCAGCCGTACTCGCTGTGCATGTCGAACACGAGGTTGATGGCCGCGTTGCGCTGCAGGATGCCCGCCAGCAGGATGCGCGTGAGGAAGCTCTTGCCGGAGCCGCTCTTCCCGAACACGCCGTTGGAGCGCTTCACGAACTCCTCGAGGTTCAGGCAGACGCGCGTGTCCTCCATGTCCAGCGGGCTGCCTATCCAGATGTGGCGCGCGTCCTCGCTGCCGAAGACGGCGGCCACGTCGTCGTTGGAGGCCCGGTAGGCGTTCGCGAAGTGTGGCGGCATGGAGCGCGCCGGCTGGGGTCCCTCGTCGCCCGCGGTCATCGTGAGCATCGGCGTCACCGACGCAGTCGAGTAGGCCGTCGTACCTGAGAGCGCCTCCGCGAGCGCCGTGCCGCCTCCGGTGACCGCCGACGCCATGCGCGGGTCGCTGCTCTCCAGCAGCAGGTCGGTCACGATGCCGAAGAAACGGTTGAACCGCCCCTGCACGGTGACGAAGGTGCCGACTTTCACGTCCTCCACCGCGCGTGCTGACTCCAGCCGCACGTCGAGCCCGCGAGAGAGCGAGCCCCCCACGACCGCGCCGATGCGGACAGGGGCTTGAGGTTCCGTGCCGTTCGTGGTCACGCGTCCTCGCTCAGGGGGAGCCGCCGCATGATCGCGGCGAGCCGCGCCGCGTCCGTGGGCAGTTGCGACGCTATCGCCCGGCACGCCTGCATCAGGAACGCGCGGGAGTCGTCGAAGTGCGGCGCGGCCCCCCGCAGCGCCGCGGGCCCCCCCGCCGCGCCGCGGCGAGCACGTCGTGGGCGGTCGGCAGCGCGCTCGAAAGCACGAGCGCCGTCCAGTCGCTCCGCTCCATGAACCCGCGGACCTCCGAGCCGGAGCAGGCGTAGAGGAACGTGTGGATGCGCGGCGGCAGCGGCGGCAGGTGCTGGAAGTAGCGTCCGCCGTCCTCGTGGCCGACGACCGTAAGCGTCACGTCGGTGCGCAGCAGCCGCTCCAGTTGCGGGTTCTCCGCGTACACGTCCGACTCCGACGCCAGTTCCGCGCCGCGGGCGATGACGCGCCTGCCCGGGTCGAGCGCCGCCGTGTTCACGCCGTCCACGACAGCGAACAGCGACCCTCCCACCCGCACGAGCGTCCCCAGCGGCGGCGCATCGTACAGCGTGTGACACTGCCCTACGACACTGTCCACCGACGCCTCGACGACTTCCCCGAACTTCGTTGCGCCGGGGTCTGCGGTCGTGGGGTCGGTGGAGGGAGACGGGCTGCTTGCTGGCCGTGCGGCGGGCATGCGGCTATTGTAGCGTAGCAACGCCGGAGGACACGCCTATGACATCGAACGATTCCAACCCCACAGCCGAGGCCCCGCACTTCACGCGCGAGTGGCTTATCGACGCGCTGCGCTACGTCCGGCGCGACTTCGAGGCTGCCGCCTCCGGGGAGGCCGCCGTCTCCGGCGTCGCAGCCGATGACGCCCGCGCCCGCTCGCGCATGGAGACGGCGCGCCGCATGGGGCTGGACGCGCTCGCCGAGGAGGCTATGGCCGCGATAGACCGCGCCGTCGAGGAGGCTGCGCGCCTCGAATGGCCCGGCGGACTGGAGGTGCGCTATACGGCGTTCCTCGGTGCGCTGAGGACGCTCGCGCAGGCGAGCAGCGCCTTCAACGACCACACGCCGGAGCGCCCGCACCTGACCTACCTCGCCGAGACGATGGCGCGCGCCGAGATTGCCGCAGCGAGCCTCGTCCGCGGGCGCAGAGCAGAGCGACTGCACGGCCTGTACGTCATCGTCGACCCGTCGCTCACCCTCGACCGCGAGCCCGTCTGGGTCGCGCAGGAAGCCATCGCCGGAGGCGCGACGGCCATCCAGCTGCGGGTGAAGGAGACCGACAAGGGCCGCTGGCTGCCGCTCGCCGAGGCGCTGCGCGGCGTCTGCAGCGATGGCGGCGCTGCGCTCATCATCAACGATCACCCGGACGTTGCCGTTGCCGTGGACGCGGACGGCGTCCACCTCGGCCAGAACGACATGCCCGTCGCGGCTGCCCGCGCCACGCTTCGCCCGTGGCAGATAGCGGGCACGTCCAATGCGCTCACGGCCGAGGCCGACGTGTCGGTGCAGGCGGGCGCCGGGGGCGCCCGTGTCCCCCCGCGGCCCGAAGGCCGCCCCCCGCCCCGGGGGGCCGGAGACGCTCCGGGCCGTGCGCGCCGCCACGCCGCCCGACGGTCCTCCGCTGCTCGCGATCGGAGGTATCACCCCGGAGAACGTCGGCGAGGTC
>MPMJ01000079.1 GCA_002238425.1 SAR202 cluster bacterium bin16
GTTGGTGTAGGCGTGGCTGTGGGCGTCGGGTTAGCCGAAGAACAGGCAACGATTAGCAGGGCAATCAGAAGTGACGTGAGCCGGAGCAATAGGAACTCTCCTTTTTGCTGTGCTGTACTTCGCTGCCAGTGCGATACTCCACGCACAGAACTGCGGCCTATCCACTCTGCCCTTGAATGTCAGCACATCCTTCATTGGGCAAGCAGCCTAGCAGCCTTCTTGCGGTAGGGCGAGCCAGCATGAACAGGCAAGTCGATTACCGCACAGGGCTGCGGACTGAGGGCCGCCGCGCTAACCCGGCCCGTACGAGGCAGGACCAAAGTGCGCCTATCAGCTGCGCCGAGACGATCGTGGCAGACGCTCCCCGATGATGCTCACCCGCAGGCACTGCCACAGCCAACACCCGGCGTCAGCGGCTGGCTGCTGCCCGCCTTAAATGCAAAAGGGCGACACACATGAGCAGTCAGGGGGAAGGCAGCGACTGCGCCCTCCCCCTGACGTTTCGGTCTAGCGCCCCGCGCCGACCGGCTCGGCTTCCTGCTCCAACTCCATGCCGAGCGCCCACTCGAACATGGAGAGGCTCGCGGGCTGGGGCTTGCGGCTCCGGCTCCTGGGTTTGACCGGGGCCTCTGCCATGAACTCCGCCCACGAGAACAGCGTCTGCTGCGCCTCGTCGTCTATGCCGCTGGACACAGTCACCAGTTCCTCAGAAGCCGCCCCACTGCAACTCGTATCGAAGACGACGGGCTCGAGTTCCGGGACGTGCCAGCCGTCGTCGACGAGATACTCCTCGGCGTCGGACTCGGCGTTCCGCGCGGCCGCGAAGACCGACTCTACCGTCTCCGCCTCATCCTCGTCGCCGTTCACGATCTTGCGCGCCAGCGCGAGCATGAGGTCGTCGCCGTCGTCGCCGTAGGCGGCAAGGCCGTCCTCCGGCAGTTCCCCCTCCACCGCCAGCGAAGATTGGAGCTTCTTCGCCACCAGCTTCAGGGCGTCGGCCTGCAGGCTGTTCCTGTAGGCCATGAACACGATCCGCACCGGCCGGCTCTGGCCGATGCGCCACGAGCGGCGCGACGCCTGCCGCATCGTGTAGACCGAGTAGTCCGTCTCGTACCAGCAGATGGTGGGAAAGTCGATCAGATCGAGGCCGGTCTGCACCAGCCTGGGGTGGCAGATGAGCACGTCGATGCCCTTCTGAACCTGCTCGGCGACCCACGCCTCGCGCCGCTCCGGCGCGACCGCGTCCGCCTTCATCACCGCCACCCGGAAGCCGTGCCGGGTGAGCATGTCTTCCATCCGTCCGGTGATGTCCCGCGTGCCGGTGTGCGTGGCGTAGACCAGCACCCGGCGTCCCTCCAGGCGCTCGGCCGCCACGAGGTCGACCAGCGCCTTCTCTTTGGGATACAACCGCTCCTCGGAGAGCGGGGGCACCGCCGCGATGGGCTCGCCCGTCGCGGGGTCGAAGACGGTCTCGCCCCGCGTGCAGCCGTCCGGATAGGCGAGCAGCGTCTGCAGGTAGGTGGCCAGCAGCCGCTTGGAGCCGGTCGCCAGCGCCGCGCCCAGCGCCTGCTTCAGCGCCCCGTAGAGCGTGTCGTAGGCCGAGCGCTGGGAGAACCCCGTGTAATCCGGATCGGAGTCCATGGTCGAGAGCAGCACCCGTTCCTCGTACGGGGGAAGCCCGGACGCCACGTCCGAGAGCCGCAGGAAGATGGAGTTCCCGATCAGGTGGAAGAGCGCGGAGGGAGCGAGGCCGGGACGCTCGCGCACCACCTTGCGGTAGCGCCGCCTCCGGCTGTTGCGCCCGTCCTCGACCGGGGCGTCCTCGCCCTGCTTGTAGACGGTCTCCTCGGTGAAGCCGTAGCGGTCGATCCAGCGCCCCTCCTCCGAGTGCTTGAACTCGGTGCGGATCTCGGGGGAGAACCGGTAGAGGAGGTGGAAGAGGGTGCTGGCGTAGCCGCCCATCAGCGTGCCGGAGAGCGTGAGCGAGCGCCCGCAGGACTCCGCGAGCACGCCCGCGGCGATGCCCTGCGCGGAACCGCGAGACTTATACTCATGGACTTCGTCGCCTACAAAGAGGTCGAAGAAGCCCCGCATCCGGTGCTTGACGTAGTCGGCCAGCGGGTAGCGGCGGGGGCCGCTGTTGTCCGCCTGCCAGAGCGGGGAGTTGCACACGTCGCAGACACGCCGCTTCCGAGAGAGATCCCCCAGGGAGAGCGGCACGCCTTCCTTGTCGAGGACCTGCTCCCCACAGGCCGGGCAGCAGGGGATGCGGAACGGCTCGCCCGTCTCCTCGTTACGGATCAGCCTGCCGCTGGACACGGCCCACCGCCCGTTGACGGACCGCCCTGCGGTTGGCCCCGGCCCACCGCTCGTTGACGGCGGGCTGCCACCGGTAGGAGAGCTTCGCCTTCTCGCGGGACATGACCGCGAAGAGGGGAGCGGAGCCGGGGAGGAGGCGGAGGCGCTCGAGGTCGGTGATGGAGCCGACGATGGCGCCGCGGGCGCCGGGGACCGTCTCCTCGACCTCGCGCTTCCACTTGGGCACGAGGTGCGGGGGGCAGAGCACCAGCACACGCCGGAAGCCAGCGGCGTGGGCGGCACTCGCGGCGATGAACGTTTTTCCGGTTCCCATCTCGCCGACGACGGTCGTGCCCTGGTTGGCGCTGAGAGAGAGGGCGGCGCCGCGGATGGCGTCCGCCTGCGCACCGAGCGGGTTGCGCAGGAGCGCGGGGAGCCGGACGGCCTGCTCGGAGGGCCGATAGAGGGGCGGATACGACTCCACCACCCGCTGGGCGATGGAGTCCCTGAACGTGTCGATGAATCCTGCAAGGTTCATGGGGTTCTACTCCTTGTGTTCGTGGGGTGTCCCACGGACTTCAGGAGAGGCCGCCTGCGCCGGTGTCCGATAGGGGAGATGGCGCACGGACCCACTACCCCTCCATGCGCAGCACGGAGGAAGAGGGTGCGCCCGGAGGCAGTTCCTGGGAGCGCCCGTGGGGCACCCTCTCGTCGTGTAGTTGGCTGAGTGCGATGCGGACGCTCAGCCCGTCTCGTCCTCGAAGGCGTCGTCCTCCTCGTCAGCAAGAGTCTTGGGTTGGAACGGGACGATGCCCTTGCCGCGCCGGGTGTCGGCTGCGGTCTTCGCCCGGTCGCTCTTGGCCTTCTTGACCATGCCGGCGTGCTGGGCGTAGATGCGGGCCATGACGCGCGGCGGGACGTAGAGGCGCACCATGCCCTCGGGCGTGAAGGCTTCGAGGAAGCCGTGGTAGCCCTCGTCGGTGCGGCACGTCTCGACGACGAACGTCGTGACCCGGTTCACCAGCGGGATGGTCTCCTTGACGGTGCTCTGCCGCGTCTGGAGGCCGGGGAGGTTGGCGATGCTGCCGCGCATCCGGTCGATGATGGGCTGGCCCGCTGAGGCCGCCGCGATCACCTGCTCTGTCA
This sequence comes from SAR202 cluster bacterium bin16, assembly GCA_002238425.1. Classification (GTDB taxonomy): domain Bacteria; phylum Chloroflexota; class Dehalococcoidia; order Lucifugimonadales; family Australimonadaceae; genus Bin16. The sequence continues at coordinate 3,445 of MPMJ01000079.1, forward strand.
TGCTCTGTTCGGTCATGGGATTGGTCTCCTCAGTGGTGAGTGCGGGAGCACTCCACTCAGGAGTGCTCCCGCACGTCGGGTTGTCTCTCCTCCTGGATGGCCGGGTCCTCGCCTGCTGGTGCGGGCGTTGATGCCCGCGTCAGCCCGGCGAAGCGCCGAGCGCGAGGCGCAGTTGGACGCTCGCCGGTGCGGCATCTCCCTGTGGGGAACGGCTGCGGCCTGCGTCCTCCTGCCGGTCCCGCCACGCGCGCCAGGGCGACGTGGGCGGTTCCGGCCGTGACGCTCTCCTCTGAGCGATGATGCGCGCCGTCACGCTCGAGCGGGCGGTGCACGCCCACCGGGCGGTCGGATGACCGTGGGGCGCGCCGCACAGGCAACGTTCGTCGTCGGCCTCGCCGTCGTGTTGGACGACGAGACCGAGCGATGCGTAGACGATCACGACCCGTGCTCCCTGAGCAGCCGCTCCGCCCTGCTCACCCACGCCCTGGAGCCCACTTCGAGCCCCTCGAAGGTGGGGTCGTCCCGCAGGTCGCCGAGCCTGCGCAGGAGCGCGCCCGTACGCGCCCGCCGCCTGCGCAGCGTGCGCTCGCTGGGTCCGTAGGGAGCCCGCTCCTCGCGGAGCATGCGATGCTCTTCGTTCGACGCGCGGCTGGCGTAGTTCCAGACCCAGGCGCGCCGGGTCGGGTGCCAGCCGAGCTCGACCACCAGCCGCGTCGGGTGGCGCAGCGGCTGATTGTCATCGGGTGTGAATGGGACGTATGGCCCCTGCCTCATGCCGGCACCTCCTCGAACAGATCGAGCAGCGATGCCTGGAAGAAGTCGCAGAGCTTGCGGGCGAAGCGGTCGCCCGCCCTGCGGTGCCCGCAGATGAGCTTCGAGAGCATGCCGCGGCTGCTGGCGGTGGCGTCCGCGACGTCGACCTGGTTGAGGCCGTGGGCGCCGCAGAGCTCGAAGAACGCTGCGGTGTTCAGCCGCCAGCGTGCGGGTCCGGCCCCGGGTCCACCGGGGTTTCCGGGCGCGAACTTGCGAGCGAGGTAGCGCCGGTGGGCGGCCTCGTTCAGCACGCGCAGCTGTCCCCAGACGGGGACGGTGTGCCGGTCGTCGTGTCCTGCTAGCATGGGTCGTACCTCCTGTTGCGCCGGGCCTTCTCGCCTCTGCCGCGCAGGAGCAAGAGAGGCCGGGGAGGTACTAGCTCCCCGGCCTCTCGCTATCCCTGACTTCCTGTGTTCCGGTCAGTGCTCGCGCACCTCCTTCACGATGTGTTGCCCCGCGCCGCATCCGCGGCGGTGGGCGTGTTCGATGGCGTTGTGAAATGGACAGACGTCGCCCCGGTGTGGATGGCGACGCGGAGACGAACGTTGTGGGATGGGTATGCCCGGCCTCGTCCGGCAGTTCGAACGCGGAGCGGCCGTGGCGGGAGACATGCGGAACCGACCGGAACCCTTCGGTGGGGAGCCGGTTGCGGTCAGCGATGGAAGATGGTGTGGCGAGGTGGAAGTGGCCGGAGTCCCTCTTGGACATGCGACGGCGGCGCTGGCAATGCCGCACCAGCGCCGCCGTCAGGGCACGCCGGATCACCCGAGGGAGGCCCAGGCTAGTAGTGTCCCTGGAAGTGGTGTAAGAGCAGACGAGGGCTATGCAAGAAAGTGGCCATCGGGTCATCCTCATCAACAACGACGATGAAGGAGGCGACCTCGATGGCCAAGAACAGGATGGATGTGTTGGAGCTGTTGCGCAAGGAGGCAGAGGAGGCAGACATTGACTTTCTGCGAGAGGGGCTGTCGGTGTTGGTGCAAGCGGTGATGGAGGCGGAAGTTGCAGCCAAGACGGGTGCGGAGCGCGGGGAACGGAGTCCGGAGCGGATGACGCACCGC
>MPMJ01000080.1 GCA_002238425.1 SAR202 cluster bacterium bin16
CCCGACTACGAGAACCCGGCGGACACCAACTCGGACAACGTCTACGTGGTCACCGTGACCGCGGCCGACCCGTCCGGGCTGAGTGACTCCCTCGAGGTTACCGTTACCGTGACCGACACCGACGAGAACCGGCCACCGGCCTTCCCGGCCAGCGAGCCCGGCGCGCGAAGCGTGCCGGAGCTTACGGTAGCCAATACAGCCATCGGCGCTCCGGTGCGGGCAGAGGACCCCGACAGGGACACCCTGACCTACAGCCTGAGCGGAACCGACATGGCGTCGTTCGGCGTCGTCCCCGGCACCGGCCAGCTCCAGACCCATGCCGCGCTGGACTACGAGTCCAAGGCTCGGTACTCGGTCACGGTGACGGCCACGGACCCGGACGGCCTCAGCGCCTCCGAAGACGTGACCATCACCGTCACGGACGTGGACGAGGATCCGGTCCTGAACGGGAAGGCCACGGTGAGCTACCCCGAGAACGGCACTGGCCCGGTGGCGACGTACGCCGCGACGGACCCGCAGGGCGGGGCTATCACCTGGAGCCTGACGGGGGACGATGCCGGCCTGTTCACCCTCACCGGCGGGGTGCTCGCATTCGCGACCTCCCCCGACTACGAGAACCCGGCGGACACCAACTCGGACAACGTCTACGTGGTCACCGTGACCGCGGCCGACCCGTCCGGGCTGAGTGACTCCCTCGAGGTTACCGTTACCGTGACCGACACCGACGAGACGGGGGCAGGGCAGACGTTGCTGGAGCGGTACGACGCCGACAACAGCGGCGCCATCGAGAAGGCCGAGATGATCGCTGCGATCAACGACTACCTGTTCGGCGTGGGAACCGACGCCATCACCGAGGCAGACATGGTAGAGGTCATCAACCTCTACCTGTACGGCTGATTCGGGGACCCAGTCAAGCAGAGGGGAGGGGGTCCACCGTAAGGGACCCCCTCCCATAGGATCACCTAACGCTGCTGGCCTTGGGGGAGACGGTGGCGGACACGTCGCTGACGCCGGTGACGGCGGCGGCGGCCGAGCAGATGGCTGAGAAGTACCAAGGCATCCCGCTGGAACCCCGTGGTCGAGGCGCTGCGGGAGATCGAGGCCGGCTGAGGGTAGGGGGGAGAGTCCACCCAACCGGAGGCATCGAACGGGCAGGCTCCAGAACTCCCGGAGCCTGCCCGTTCAGGTTTCGAGGGACTATCGCCGATGCCGCGACAGCGAATACATCACGGCGGAAGCGTGTACGTCTTCCCCGAGGATTTCCCGGAGCGGCTGAGGCGCTTCCAGAGGGAGTCCGGCCTCTCGTGGGCGGAGTTGAGCCGCCGTCTCGGTGCCGACCCCGAAACGGTGCGCCGCTGGAGGGACAAGGGCGTGCATCCCAGCACGCGGCACTACGCAGCGCTCCTGAGACTGGCGGAAGCCCTGGGTCTCGGCCACCTGTTCAGAGGCTGACAGGACAGCGCGCCGGAGGAACGGCCGAGTCACGGCAAGGCCTCATGCAACTCCTGGGCAGCTGATGACACACGGCCATTGCACCTGCGGCGATGACCACCCATCATGGAGACACCGGTCCGTGTAGGGGGAAAGGTGGAGGGGAACCTGTCCGGCGCGGCGCCGGGCTGGTCTCTCCATCGAAGGAACGGACCGCGTCCGAGCCAAGCGGTCGGTTCGCCTTGTCCAGGGCAACCGGTTCCCCAACGAAGAACCGGGGAACGCCGATAGGGACATGCAAGCAGGAGCGTCATGACAGGGCAAGATGAAGGGAATGAGCAAGGGAACCCATCGGAAGGCCACCGAGAGTTCCGCAGGATGATTGACGGAATCGGGCAGGAGGGGCTTCGCCGGATCCTCGAGCACGTCACAGGCTTGCTCAGGGCGCACCCTGACGACACCGAGGCACTGACAGCCAGGGCGCTGGCGCACAGCGAACTGGGAGACCATCGCCGCGCGGCGGAGGACAACGGGCGCATCATCGCCCTCGAACCCGGCAATGTGGACGCCTACTTCGCCAGGGCCAGCGCGTATGCCGAGCTGGGTGAGCATGGTCCGGCGGTGGAGGACTACAGCGCCGCCATACGCCTGGAGCCCGGAAGGGCCATGGCCCACTGCAGCCGGGGTGCGTGCAAGGCCGCGCTGGGCGACCTGGCTGGTGCGGTCGGTGATACTACCAGATGTCGGCAGGCGGACGGAGCAGTGCTTCAAGTTGATGAGGTCCAGGTGCGACGCAATGTTCTCGCACTCCGCGATGGTGGTGCACGGCAGCCCATCATCGATGTCGGCTGGAGCCCATCGGCATGGCAGACCGGCTCCAACATCAAGGTCAAGAGGTCTGTTGTCCACCGCGACAGTCTTGTGGAGTGCACCGACGACTACAACCCCTACAGTGTGATTGGTACGACGACCCGAATCTCCGGCAGTACGTTGCGACAGACTGCCCTGGGACGAGTTGCCCGCCTTAAACGCAAAAAAACCACATACATGAGCAGCCAGGGGGAGGGCGTTGACTGCGCCCTCCCCCTTTCGCTCTAATCTAGCGTCCCGCGCCGACCGGCTCGGCCTCCCGCTCCAACTCCATACCGAGCGCCCACTCGAACATGGAGAGGCTCGCGTGCTGGGTCTTGCGGCTCCGGCTCTTGGGCTTGACCGGCCCCTCGGCCATGAACTCGACCCAGGAGAACAGCGTTCGCTGCGCCTCGTCGTCCGTACCGGTCGACCCAGTCACCATCTCCTCAGACGCCGTCCCGCTGGGACTCGCATCGAAGACGACGGGCGCAGGTTCCGGGACCTTCCAGCCGTCGTCCACGAGATACTCCTCGGCGGTGGACTCGGCGTCCCGCGTGGCCGCAAAGACCGCCTCCACCGTCTCAGCCTCATCCTCGTCGCCGTTCACAATCTTCCGCGCCAGCGCGAGCATGAGGTCGTCCCCGTCGTCGCCGTAGGCGGCGAGGCCGTCCTCCGGCAGCTCGCCCTCCACCGCCAGCGAAGATTGGAGCTTCTTCGCCACCAGCTTCAGGGCGTCGGCCTGCAGGCTGTTCCTGTAGGCCATGAAGACGATCCGCACCGGCTGCGTCTGGCCGATGCGCCACGAGCGGCGGGACGCCTGTCTCATGACGTAGACGCTGTAGTCGGTCTCGTACCAGACCAGCGTCGGAAAGTCGATCAGGTCGAGGCCGGTCTGCACCAGCCTGGGATGACAGATGAGCACGTCGAGTCCCTTCTCCACTTGCTCGGCGACCCACGCCTCGCGCCGCTCGGGCGCGACCGCGTCGGCCTTCATCACCGCCACCCGGAAGCCGTGCCGGGTGAGCATGTCCTCCATCCGTCCGGTGATGTCGCGCGTGCCGGTGTGCGTCGCGTACACCAGCACCCGGCGCCCCTCCAGACGCTCGGCGGCCACGAGGTCGACCAGCGCCTTCTCCTTCGGATACGACCTCTCCTCGGAGAGCGGGGGCACCGCCGCGATGGGCTCGCCCGTCGCGGGGTCGAAGACAGTCTCGCCCCGCGTGCAGCCGTCCGGGTAGGCGAGCAGCGTCTGCAGGTAGGTGCCCAGCAGCCGCTTGGAGCCGGTGGCCAGCGCCGCGCCCAGGGCCTGCTTCAGCGCCCCGTAGAGCGTGTCGTAGGCCGAGCGCTGGGAGAACCCCGTGTAATCCGGACCGGAGTCCATGGTCGAGAGCAGCACCCGCTCCTCGTAGGGGGGCAGCCCGGACGCCACGTCCGAGAGCCGCAGGAAGATCGAGTTGCCGATCAGGTGGAAGAGCGCCGAGGGAGCGAGGCCGGGACGCTCGCGCACCACCCTGCGGTAGCGGCGCCTGCGGCTGTTGCGCCCGTCCTCGACCGGGGCGTCCTCGCCCTGCTTGTAGACGGTCTCCTCGGTGAAGCCGTAACGGTCGATCCAGCGCCCCTCCTCCGAGTGCTTGAACTCGGTGCGGATCTCCGGGGAGAACCGGTAGAGGAGGTGGAAGAGGGTGCTGGCATAGCCGCCCATCAGCGTGCCGGAGAGCGTGAGCGAGCGGCCGCACGACTCCGCGAGCACGCCCGCGGCGATGCCCTGAGCGGAACCCCGGGCCTTGAACTCGTGGACCTCGTCACCTACAAAGAGGTCGAAGAAGCCCTTCATCCGATGCTTGACGTAGTCGGCGAGCGGGTAGCGGCGAGGGCCGCTGTTGTCCGCCTGCCAGAGCGGGGAGTTGCACGCGTCGCAGACACGCCGCCTCCGGGAGAGGTCCTTCAGGGAGAGCGGCACTCCCTCTTTGTCGAGGACCTGCTCGCCGCAGGCCGGGCAGCAGGGGATGCAGAAGGGGTCGCCTGTCTCCTCGTCCCGTATCAGCCTTCCGTTGGACACGGCCCACCGCTCGTTGACGGCGGGCTGCCAGCGGTAGGAGAGCTTCGCCTTCTCGCGCGACATGACGGCGAAGAGGGGAGCGGAGCCGGGGAGGAGGCGGAGCCGTTCGAGGTCGGTGATGGAGCCGACGATGGCGGCGCGGGCGCCGGGGACCGTCTCCTCCACCTCGCGCTTCCACTTGGGAACCAGGTGCGGCGGGCAGAGCACCAGCACGCGCCGGAAGCCCGCCGCGTGCGCTGCGCTCGCCGCAATGTACGTCTTGCCGGTGCCCATCTCGCCGACGACGGTGGTGCCCTGGCTGGCCTTGAGGGAGAGGGCCGCGCCGCGTATGGCGTCCGCCTGCGCGCCGAGCGGGTTGCGCAGGAGCGGGGGGAGTCGGACGGCCTGCTCGGACGGGCGGTAGAGGGGCGGGTATGACTCCACCACCCGCTGGGCGATGGAGTCTCTGAAGGTGTCTATGAAGCTCGCGAGGTCCATGGGGTTCTTCTCCTTTCGGTAGAGGTGTCCCCCACGGACCCCAGGAGCCCGCGCCCCGCGCCAGCCGCCCCACGGGCGGCATGGACACAGGGGCACGCCCTCCCCCCAGAGGGTGGTTAGGGAGTGCCGGGCACGGGTGCCCTGCGGAGCGCCGTGGGGCACTCCTTGGTCGTGTGGTCTGCTACGTGTGTTGCACTGTGTGCTTTCGAGACGGAATGAGTGCGGGAGGGCTCCGCTTC